>JBNAAJ010000019.1:0-39000 GCA_049631145.1 Porticoccaceae bacterium | reverse complement strand
TTCTTATTGACCTGATCGATTAGAATAAAGCCAGGTTCTGCGTAGTCATAGGTGGACGACATAATGGCATTCCACAGCTTCTGAGCACGGATAGTCTCATAGATACGGCAAGCGACTAGACCTTCATCATTACTAATATAGTTTTCTGTGGTGGGGAAAGGTTTCCATACAATATCATTACCCTTCAGATCCAAACCACCTTCGATTTCTTTGGCACTGACAGGGAAGGTTAAATCCCATGGGCCATCCGCGCGAACGGCCTCAATAAACTCCTCGGTAATCAGCAGTGATAGATTAAACTGACGCAGGCGTCCGTCTTCGCGTTTGGCGCGAACAAAATCAAACACATCGGGGTGGCTGACATCAAAGGTTGCCATCTGCGCACCGCGGCGACCACCGGCTGAAGACACGGTAAAACACATCTTGTCATAGATATCCATAAATGACAGCGGACCAGAGGTGTAGGCTCCAGCACCAGAAACATAGGCACCTTTGGGTCGCAAGGTGGAGAATTCGTAACCAATACCACAGCCAGCTTTGAGCGTAAGGCCAGCTTCGAGGTTGCGTTCAAGAATACCTTGCATGGAGTCGGGCACAATACCAGACACGGTGCAGTTGATAGTGGAGGTAGCGGGCTTATAGGCCTGCGCACCAGCGTTAGAGATAATACGCCCAGCGGGTATCGCGCCCTGTTGCAATGCCCAGACAAACTTCTCTTGCCACTCTTTACGTTTATCTTTGCTTTCAACACCCGCCAGTGCCTTGGCCACACGCATATAGGTGGCGTTGATATCTTTATCAACAGGCTGCTCTTGTTTGTCTTTTAGGCGATATTTTTTGTCCCAGATATCCAGTGACGCATCTTGCATTGCGATATCTTGACTTGCTTCAGTTGGTTTTACAGTTTTAAGTCTCGTTGCGCTCATTACATGACCTTTTAATTAATTCGTTTTTGACTACTATTTATTTCGCCTTATTTCGCCGACACGCGATCCGCGACACCTTCGAAAAGATGCTCCATGTTGGTGCACCATTGATGATAAATAGAGCTTATTATTGTTACGTCAGACGCTACTTTTTGCTCTTTATTCATTCTTGAAACCGAGTACGAGTGTATCCTACATTTTGTGTCATGCAAGTATTAATCCACTATATATTGTGTTTTTTTTCACTGTTTGCCTATAAAAGGTTTGTAAGTAGGGGTAAAAACTGTGGATAAAAGCCGCTGTCCCGCGCAGATATTGGGCTGACAAAAAAGTCTGACCATTGTGGCTAAACCGGTCATGTTATGCCCTCGTATAAGGAAATAGATCAACATAACAATAATTGCTGGGCCATCATTGGGTTGTGAGGTAGATGTGGTTAAAGTTGTACCCACCAAGTGAGTTATATAAAATGGCCGACTTTCTATAATCACCCGCAAGCAAGTCGCTATACGACTTATTTGCGTTCTGATGAGGCATCTCATGGATATTTTTGACTTCTCCAATGGTCGCGAGGGCTACTATGGAGAGTATGGCGGTGTTTTTCTGCCTGAAATTTTACATGCCACCATTGAGGAGCTCCTTGAGTGCTTCCGCGAATGCAAGGCAGACCCCAAGTTCTGGCAAGACTATGTCGCACTACTACAAAATTACTCTGGCCGACCCACGCCTGTGACCTATCTGGAGAATCTTAGCCGTGAGCTGGCTGGTGCGCAGATCTATGTTAAGCGTGATGACCTTAATCACACCGGTTCTCATAAGGTCAATAATGTGATGGGGCAGGGGCTGCTGACTCAGAGATTGGGCAAGAAGCGTGTTATTGCTGAGACTGGCGCGGGGCAGCATGGTTTTGCTACTGCGACTATGGCGGCCAAGTTTGGTTTTGACTGCAAAATTTATATGGGTGCGGTGGATGTTGCCCGTCAGCGTCCCAATGTATTCTGGATGGAAAATCTGGGTGCCGAGGTAGTCGCGGTAGAAGATGGCCAGAAGACACTCAAAGATGCTGTAAATGAATGTATGCGTGATTGGGTAACCAATATGGCTGATACCCATTATATTCTCGGTACCGCCTGTGGCCCCCATCCGTTTCCGGAAATGGTCAGTTGGTTCCAATCAATTATTGGTCTTGAAGCCCGTGAGCAGATTATGGCGCAAACCGGGCGTTTGCCCAATCGCGTCTATGCCTGTGTGGGTGGTGGTTCCAATGCCATGGGGTTATTTCAGGGCTTTTTCGATGATGATGTTGAGTTGATTGGCTGTGAGGCTGGGGGTGAGGGTGTTGGCTCCTATATGCACTCGGCGCGGTTGGCCTATGATGATGCCAGTGTTGGTGTGGCTCAGGGGTATAAAACCTACTTCCTGCAAAATGATGAAGGCAATATGAATGAGACTCATTCGGTTGCCGCGGGTCTCGATTATATTGGTGTTAATCCGATCTTTGCTCATCTGCATGATCAGGGCAAGGTGCGCTTTGAGGCAGCGACGGACGCTGAGGTTAAAGAGACACTTAAACTGACCATGCGCACCGAGGGTTTAATTCCAGCGTTGGAGAGCACCCATGGTTTTGTTGTGGCGTTAAAAGAAGCGCGCAGCATGGCCAAGGATGAAATAGTACTGGTCAATATGTCGGGCCGCGGCGATAAAGATATCTTTACCATTGCCGATGCCCTAGATGATGCTAAATGGAAGTCGTTTATTGGCGGTAAAGCCGATCAGTACCGTGCGGAGAACAAATAATGGGCCTAGAAGCTTTTATTGCCGAGCGCAAACAGAGCAAAGATCTGTTGGTTATGGCCCATGTGGTTTGTGGCTATCCCAGTTTTGAAGAGAATCTCCAAGAGCTGGAGATTATGGCTGAGGCGGGGGTGGATCTGGTCGAATTGCAGTTCCCTTTTTCTGAGCCCAGTGCCGATGGTCCGCTATTTGTGCGCGCCAATGAGCAATCGTTAAAAGCCGGTACTACCGTTGACCAGTGTTTTGATTTTATGCGACAGGTCAGTGCGCGATTCCCCTTTAAGGTGTTAATGATGGGTTATTACAACACCGTGTTTAAGATGGGTGAAGATATCTTTGTTCAACGTTTAAAAGACGCTGGTGGTGTTGGCTATATCCTGCCCGACCTGCCCGTAGAGGAAGCGACACATTTACATACATTATCAGCAGAAGCTGGTATTGAGCCGATTATTTTAATGACCCCGACCAGTAGTGATACACGCTTGGCCCAATTGGGTGCCGCTAGTCGCGGTATGGTCTATGCAGTGGCCCGCAAGGGGGTTACCGGGTCTAAAACCGATATGGGTGATGATGTTATCGCCCTAATCGAACGCTGTCGCCAGCACACCAATGTGCCTATTGGTGTTGGTTTTGGTATTAGCAGTAAGGCGGATATGGACTTTTTAAGAGGGTCTGCGGATCTGGCCATTATTGGTACTGCGGCGCTTAAAACCTGGGAGCAGTCTGGGGCACAAGGGCTACGCGATTTCTTTGCCGAGTTAATGGCCTAGCGGGGCTATCCTTCGCCGGCATTGGCAAAGCGCCAGTCATTGATAACCTGAGAACGCACCTCATCCAAGCTAGGTATCTCACCAACAACAGCATTATCAATACAGACAATATGTACTCCGAGTCTGGAGGCAATCGGCCCTGTCCAGCAAGACTGTGACCGCGATTGCGACGGTGGCTGTGTCGCTATTATTAATAATTTATCGGCAAAGCTACGACCAAAAGTGGCTTCTATCTGATCTGATGCCGCCTGAAATACTGCTACATTGGTCGGTTCAATACCATTATTTAGCTGCTGTAAGTACTGTTCCGCCTGTTGGTAGGCACTGCCGCCGTATTTGGCCGAGCTAAAGAATAGGTGGCGGAAGCTGAATAGCGAAAATTCTCTGTACTCAGCTTGATGTTCGCGGTAATAATCAAACAGCTCTTGTTCTGAGGGCTGACGCAAGGTTGTAACATTTTTAGTCAGTCCCGCCAGTTTGGCCTCCATTGCTTGGGGATCCATAATCTGGTCCGTGTCGGTCCCTACAGCGTCTAATGAGGCACTGTTATCACTAAATAGACTGTTTTGAATACGTTGCTGCAACACTTCAATATCGGGCAGATTTTGACGGTTGGCGTCCCAGTCGCGTTGGTCGCTATATTGGTTTTCCCTATACCAATAAAGACTTAGCGTCACCGCAATAATCAGTGTGAGCGCCAATAGTATTGTTGCAATAGAGCGGAATGTTGTCATTGTCTTAGCGTCGAAAAATTTTTATCCACTCACCGGCTTTGGGTTCACCGCTAGGGTAGTAACCGTTGATTATACGCAGATCATCGATATCTGTGCCGCTCAGTTTTAAGGCTTTAGCCAAACCTTCAAACGTGGTGGCAGTAGTAGCTTTTACATAATGGACAGTTTGTGGCTTCTGCCCCTGTATCTCGCGATTGGAAATAGGCCGGAAACTGTTTATTGCGTTGATAAATAATTTGTCAGCTTCAGCAAAGTCAGCCTGCTGTGTTACTTCACCGGTAAAGAGATAGGCGTTAAGTTTGTAGTATACCAATGCGATACGGCTGTCTGCGGCGCCATTGGTACCGGGCAATATACCGGTAAAACCCTTTAATCTTGCTGGCGCAATAGTTTTACCCTCGCGAAGTTGCGCCACATTAAGGTAGTTATAGAGGAATTCCTCTGGACCTTGGGCAGTTCGCGCCATGGCCTGCAAAGATAATGAGGCACTACTATCTGGTGATTGGGCACTGGCGAGAAGCGGGCTATTGGGTTGGTTTTGTACCCAGCCCTTGGGAAAGTCAAACCGCACGCGCAAACGCATATTGGAAAAACGCTCTGGTTTCTGCTCTTTGGCGAGAAAATTTTCTCCCCAGATAAGCCCCTCGGTATAACGGCGGTAGGTGTCGGCACCGTTATCTCTGCTGACCTCCGCTTTAAAGACCTCCGCTTTGCTGACCACCGTTCGCAGTCGGCTATCATTGCGGGGATGGGTTGAGAAGATACCATGATAGGTTTGTTTGGCCGCGCCTTTGGATGCAGCGCGCTTTTTTTGCAGTGATTCATAGTCTTTCATCATCGACAACATACTAATCATTTCACTGGGGGAGTAGCCGAGTTTGGCCATATATTCAGCGCCAGCCTCATCGGCCTCCAGTTCATTGCGGCGACCATGACCACGAATAATGGAATTGGCATAGGCCATACCGGCCTCATAGACCTCATTACTACCGGATAACACCGCGGCAATCGCGGACAGAATCTGAGCCCCTGCAGCCTGCCCCTCCTGGCCGGTAACATGATCACGAGTGATGTGCCCAACCTCATGAGCTAACACCGATACCAATTCGGCTTCGTTGCGCACATAATTTAATAGGCCGCGATTAACGTAGACATAGTTATCTCTAGTGGCAAAGGCATTGAGTTCTGGGCTATCGAGCAAGGTAAAAGTGAACTTTTCTCCGGCCATCTCTGATTGGGCCACGATCTCGTTACCCAGTTTTTCAATATAGGCCTGTAACTCCTCATCCTGATAAATGGCTGTGCTCTCCAGCACCTCTTTGTAGATATCGGCCCCCGTGGTGGCACCCTGAGTCAAAGGCGATAGAAGAAGACTTATAAACAGTAGTGAACGTATTGATGTGGTCAGCATAATGGGACCCTATAAATCGTTATTCGCTCGCGGTAAAAAAGGTTTTCAGTTGTTTACCTAGGCCGGAACAGGCATTACTTTTAACTGGTGTCAGTAGTGGAATAGGCGCCACCGCACCAATTAAGTAAGAGGTGCCCTCTGAGTCAACGCGCAGGCGCCCCATCTCTTGTAGCTCCTCGAGATCCCAGACTATGGCCTCGTAGACTGACAGTTTATCCCATTGTGCAAAACCAAAGCAGCCACCGCCGCCGGGGCCAACGGCACAGCTTATGGAGCCGCCTTTTTCCACGGTTTCTGTGGAGCCGTCTAACCAGACTAAATAGCGTACCGACTGTTGGTTTACCACGGTCTTAATCAGAGGATTCTGCATTAACTTTTTCAATCGAGGCAGGCCTTTGGGCGCTGTGCGCGGCTCAAACCAAGGGTAGATAGCATCGATAAATTGCGCCTCAGGCAATACACTGATAGCCGAGCCTCGCATATGCTTGGCGACACAGTCGATAAACTCGGGATCGGTTTCATAATGACCGGCATCGCGACGCCCTAATACCACTATTTGTTCATCGGTACCGAGTTCGATGGGTTCAGCCGTAGGCCGATATTCATCGATCGTGGTCGTTGCGGAACAACCGGCTAACAACATAAGCAACAGGCCGCCCAACAACATAGTGTGGAACCGATTCATGGTGATTCCTCCAGTCTTTGTTGCTCTCGAAGCCAACCATAGATCGCGGGAATACGATAGAAATCCAACATAAGTTTGGCGCCCGAGTCGCGCAGGGCGATTATTGAGGCCTCTTCGATAGCTTTGGATTTGGAGGCCATAAAGGCATCGGGTGTTTTACCGTAGGCTGGCATAAACCAACTGACAATCGGTTCACCGCTACTGTCTGCAATATCAAGATTGTATTTAATCCATACCTCAAACACATTCAGATAGTTATCTGAGGGTGTGGATACCTGCACCTCACGTACTGAGGGCGTAATAATTAGGCCGTTATCAGCGGTTATCTGGTCAGTGTTGGAGAAAAAATTAACCTCAGTAAACAGGCCGGAGAAAGCGTTCTTCATAACCTTTACTTGGGCTGATCCTATATCAATTACTGTTTTATCATTGGGTTGGGCAACGTAGTTAGAGAACTCCTCTGTTAACACAATGCTGGCGGCAATAGGTTTTGGTTCGGCCAATACGCTGGGAAAGCTACGGTTGATTTGTACCGAGGCGGAGGAACTACAGCCGGCCAGTATCAGCAAAGTGATTAATGCCAGTAATAACTTAGTCGCCGAGTGACTGGTCGTTTGATGTGCTGTTTTTCTAATCATCATTTTTTACCCCTTAATTAAGGCTATTTAAGCCAATAAAGGTTCCTCCATTGTTGTAGCTCAGTTCGCGCATAAGCGCGGCAAATTTAATCGCTGAGGTGCTGGGAGTGCCGCCGGGAGGGAAATGTACCGGAAATCCAATGGCGTGAACCCGCACCAAGCGATTGGCGCCGCGATGAGCCTTGTTAAGATTATCAATCGCTTTGACCACATTGCGTATAGAGCGCCCTTGAAAATCATCGCCCAAGGTGTAGATGCTAATTTTACGGCCTGGCCGATAAAATGTTTGAATAGCAGCATTAATGCCCTCTACTGGGCTCGAGTTGCTGAAAGGTGCCCAAGTCGATAGTTTGTTTATAATGTTTGTACGCATGGAAGGGCTATCTGCGATCCATTGGCCTTTTTCTGCTGCAAACATATATTGGCCCATATCATTAAGGACTTGCAGACCTTTTACTTCAGGGTAAATATCGAGAATATTGAGCATCTCTTTTTGTACTTTTTGCCAAGCGGCTGCCTGCATACTGCCAGAGGTATCGATAACGAAAATAATATAGTCGCTATCGGCGGGAATACCGCCTATCAGCTGGTTTTTTTGCTGAAATTCTGGCCCCAGTAAGCGTTCCATTTCTTCCGATAACACCTGTAGCACCAGCTGTAACTGCTCTTTTTCGCGAGACTGTGATTGCGATAGCTGGTTGGACTGTTTAGCCACACTGGCCAGCTTGGCTTTAAGGCGGGCGATACGGTCCGATAATTCGGATAGCTGCTGCTGTCGTGATTTAAGTCGCTCATCGAGGATGACTGACTCACCGCGAATATCGAAGAGTCTTTGTTGATAGTCTTTGACTGACCCTAATAATTGCTTTTCGGCTTCTTCCAACGCCGCTGGGTCGCCCACCTTGGCGATCACCAGTAGTAATACAATGGCACCGAAGCCACAGCTGATCACATCGAGAAATGAGATACTTGCCTCTTGCAATGCTCGACGCTGTTTTTTCATGGCCAGTCCCTCGACGGAGCAATAAATGCACCTTTGGTATTGAGGGCTGTTTGCCAGAATAGCCCTGCTGCCTCCGGATCACCCTCCATTGGGAATAAAATAGTATTAATGGGAATGCCGCGGGGAAATTCAGCCATAGCGGCGGTGAAATATTGGCGTCGCTGAGCACCACTGACCATAAACTTTTTTGGTGGTTGTTTGCCTTGCGTAGGCAGGCCATCGGTAAGCAAAAATAGGTTATCTGGGCGACTGTCAAAATCGGCAATCGCGGCAAAGGCATTACTCAGACTGGTACCGGCGCCCGGATTAAACTGTTTAACAGCATCCACTGCCTGCTCCAGCGCTAGTGAATCTGCGGCATCAAGCCATTCGCCCTCGGTCCCTGCAATAGCGACGCTTGCTTCAGTATTGAACAAATAGATTTGAAAGCGGCTACTGGGCGGTAACTGTGCTAACAGCCACTCAACTGTACGCAATGTCCACTGCCATTTTGGCGACTGTTTTTTTTGCTCCTCGGGCATATTGCGTCGGCGTATCGCATTGACCACAGTGTCGGCCAGCATACTGGCCGATCCATCGACCAGTATGAGCACGCGCTCGCCGCCTAGTTTAAGCCCAGTGAGATACTGGCGATTACCATCGCCGATAAACTCACGCACTTTATCGCCAAATTCGACCTCCTCCATCTGTGCGGTTTCTTGCTCAAGCTGTTCCACTTGTCGACGTAGCTTGTCGAGGTCGTTTGGATCAGCCTGAATACTTTTTTCCTGCTCTTGCAGTTCGGTGATCACTCGTTCGGACAGGCCCTGTGCTTCCACCAGTTCGAGTTGAATCTTTTCTAAGCTATTGAGCAGTTGGGTTCTGTCTTCCTCAGCCTGACGAATATCCATTTGTAGCAGATCGACCTCAGCAGCCAATTGGCTATCTGGGATGATTATCTCCACTGCGTTATGACGCAAAATCAGAAATAGCAGTGTTACGGCACCGAAACCGCAGGCCATAATATCCAGAAATGATAGGCTAAACGCTATATTACGGCGCTTTCTAGGCATTGCGCACCTCAATTAGAGATAGGCAGTGATCGGCTATCTGAAGCTGTGCTCCGGGCTCGCAACGACGCGGCAGTTTAATTTCCAGATTGTTGTGCTGATGAAGAATTTTCAGCTGTTGGTTTTCCACAATGATCACCAATGCTGCCTCGGTATCATGCTTATTGGCTAGCCTGAGTTGCTTATTTTCCCTCTTTATACTGAGCGGTTGATGCAGTGGATAGGCTTTATTGTCGTAAAGCACATGAGTGGCTCGACGGGCGTTGTTGGTGGCGTTTGTTGGTGTCGTCGATAGCTGTATCTGCTGTATGCGTTGCAGTGGCTGGTCGCTGAGAGTTTGCTCTAGCCTGTGGCAGTTTTCCAGGCCTATAGATTCAGGGCTAATAGGGGCTTCGGCAAATAACTTGAGCAATATGGGTACAAGACGAGCCCCGTGAGAAAAACAGAGTTTTGCGTCGCGGTATTTTTGTCTTAGCGCAATCAGGCCACTGAGTCGTTGTTCAAATATCTCAGCGACTTTATGTCTCTCTAGTAATAGCTGGAGATCACCTTGGGGTGAGGGTAAGTCAATAGATAGTTTATCTAGCTGACCCAATTGCATAAGCCACTCAGGCAGTTGATCGAACAGCGCTTGCTCAGTCTCTGAACTGTGTAACGGGTCATAGCGGTAGTCTGCTACTAGTCGGTCACTGATATGGCGGGCGACGGCATTATAGAGTTGCATGATGCCGATATCAGGAAGTGTTTCCTGCTGACTCAGGCTACTAGTGCCAGCACTGCAATCAATCAGGCTGACCTGTGTTTGGTGTAGTTGCATCTCTACCAGTAGGGTTGACTCTGTCTGTTGCGCACAGATAGCCAGTGCACTATCGATTACGGCATTCACTTGCACTGGTATCGCGCTGGCCAAACCGAGCAGTAGTGATAATTGCTCGTCGGAGACAGTCCCGGGAACGGCAATAATAATCTCGTCTGGTGAGCCTGCGGCTTGCAGTAGTTGCTTAAATTGCGCAAAGGCAATATCGGCATGATGGCGTGCGCATGGTTGTCGGCTGGGCAGAGGTTGTTGATTAAGTTGCCGCCAATACTGATTGTAGCTATGTTGAGGCTGTTGCCAGGCAGTGGCTTTTGCAGTGTCGCCGGTGGCGATACCTGTTTTGGTCAGGTGGGCAAAACCGGGCTCGCCATATAACAATCCCTGATCTGTTTGAATTAACAGATTTTGGTCATTGAGTTCTACGACAGCGAGAGACATGATTTTGTCGCTATTTTGGTGCTTTTAAAAAGCGTAATAGTTTATGTTCACAATAGGCGTGAGAATCCAGTACCAAGCGTTCCTGAATCAGTTGTAGTTGATGCATAAAAAACATCACCACCATACTGATCAATAGTGCAATAAAGGTAGAGTTAAAGGCCACGCCAAGGCTACTGGTTACGCCGGCGATATTCCCCTGCATAGCCTCATGAGCTTGACCCAATGCCGCGCCGATACCGCGCACGGTGCCAATAAAGCCAATTGAGGGAATAGCCCAAGTGATATAGCGCACCATGGATAGCTCGGAGTCAAGGCGATCATTTTCGGTATCACAGACATCATTGACCGCCTCAGTGGCAAATTGCACACTGTTGGTGACTTCAAATCTGGACAGTGCCGTTTGCAGTGCCCGCGGCAATAGGTAACTGCGCTGCTCGTCTGGCAGCGATTGTAGTGGACGGGCAAGCTGCCCAGCATCTTCTGGCAGTATCCTAGAGCCCTCGGCTACTGAGATTAAGGAGCGTTCGAGCATGCTTTTCTCGCGCAGACCGATGCGGGCCTTATAGCCCATTATTGCCAGTGCCCAGAACATCAGAATAAAACAGGCTTCCTGCTCAAGATCTTTAATCACAATAAAAAATGAGCGCGGTACCTCATACTCCTCGCCAGCCGCGGCCATCTCGGCATGGTGGCGAATTGTATTTTCAGCATTGGGGCGCACCACGGTGACAAACAGCGTGTGGACAATAATAATTGATAGCAATAGCGCGACTAACTGGAAGAACATTTCATTGGTTGCGCGATGGGTTGGACTGTTCATAGTGCTATTCCTGTTGTGCTTATATATCTGATGGCAGAGGCACGGGAAAGTCTTCCGAAATCTCCTCGCTGGGCTTAAAGTCCCTGTCCTCTGGTTGCGTTTCTTGCTGCTCCTGCGCTGTTGTAGCCGGTGCTTTTTGTTCTTCCGTTGAGTCGACAGAGTCCTGTGCTAGCGCCATGATTGGCAGCAGTAAAATTGCGAAATAACATCTCATGGCTGACTACCAGGGCTGTCCACATACCGGGCGATTCTAAAGCCTACATCTAAGCGCGCATCGACACCAGCGTCGCGGTAACTGTGCCGCAACTCGGTGCGAGATCCGAGTGCCCAGCTAGCACCGCGAATAACGTGACGATTACTGGATTCAGGACCGGTTGGGTCGATAATGGGTTCACCGCGGTGAGGGCGCACATCATAAAAGTCATTGACCCATTCCGAAACATTGCCACTCAGATTAAACAGACCTTTGTCATTAGCATTAAAACTACCAATATTTGCCGCGACAGGATAGTTGTCATTGTAGTTAGTTAAGGTGAAGCTCAAAAATCTGGCGGCACTTTGATCGGCGTAGTTATCGGTCAATGTGCTCGGTGGATATAAGTCATTAGCCCAGGGAAATACGCTTGTTTTGCCATTGCTGTCTATTTTGGCCGCCCAAGCCCATTCCGCCTCGGTGGGCAGTCGATAGCCATGAGACGTCCAATCAAAGCCGCTGATCACACCGCCGTCGCTCTTATAGAAGGGCGGTAGTCCTTCCTGACGGCTTAACCAATTACAAAACAGTGCCGCCTGCTCCCAAGATACTTTGCTTACCGGTTGATTATCCATATCCAAGGAACGACCTTTGATTGCACCGGAGCTATGTTCACGCCAGCGCCGAAATTGCTTATTACTGATCTCCTGTGTACCGAGATAAAAGGGGCGCTGCAGTTTCACCTTGCGCTCGGCCTCATTGGCGCGACGGCCTGGCTGTCGCCGCGGTGCTCCCAAGGTAAATGCTTGCTGCGGGCGAAATAATTTTAATGCCGAGCCCACTGGACTAGTGATATTTGGCGGTCTAGATGCCCAGTAGGCTTGTTCCAATGTGAGCAACTTGATGCTGAGTGCCTGCTGGTGGTCCGGACGTGGTGTAAGGGTAAGGGTTTGCGATTGGAAGCCTGCTTTTTGCACAGTGACGCGGTGAGGTTTGGCACTGAGTGATAAGGTTTGATCACCCGCGCCTCGCAGTTGATTATCGACCAGCACCTGTGCATCAGCGGGACTGACTGATAATTTGATGCGACCGATATTGGGTCGCAACGCCACGGCGACGTCGGAACGGATTTCTGGCTCTAGTATTATTTTTCTAGTGGCTTTTAGATAACCCTCGAGAAACAGTTCGATACGGTATTGCTTAAAGGGTGCCATCGACAGTTGCACAGGTGTGGTGCCCTGAAATTGGTTATCGATGGTGACATTGGCGCCTGCGGGGGTGCTGTTAATATCGAGGATGCCATCGGAGACTACTAATTGAATGGGTGGATATTGCTCACTAGTGCCGGCTTTAACGCTGACTTGTTGCTCGATGGTTTTATAGCCTTTAAGTGCCAAGCGCAGTGCGCTACCGGTCTCCAATACTTCAGTTGTTAATGGCGTCTTTCCAATTAGACGGTTATCAATATAAAGATCAGCCCCCTGAGGTTGCGAGTCAAACTGCATCTGCCCCCAAGCGGGACGCAAACTGATATCCAATGATTGCGTGGTACCGAGCCCAACGATATCGACCTGTTGTTGCAGTGGGAAATACCGGTATTTACTAAATTCGATTTGATGAACGCCGCGACTAATACCTTCGATAATGCCCGGCACATTGGCTGTGGGCTGGCCATCGATATGGGTACTGATATCCGTTAAGTCAGCACTGACATCGAGGTTGCCCGGCAGAGGTTGCAGTTGCAATACAACCCTCTGCGTATCCTGCTCGGTAACCTCAATAGTCTGGGTAAGAGGATAGTAGCCGGAGGCACTGGCAGTGATCTTGTAATCACCGGAGAGAAGCAGATAGTTGTCCCCTAAATTAAATGATAAACCGTCGATGGCAATATCGACGTTAGTCGGCTCCGACTGAAAGATAACAGCGCGGGCAATGGTCAGATATAGCATGATTAGCATAGCGCAAACAGTCAGGGCCAGCAGGATTACCGCCCGCGGCGAAAGGGGTAGTTTGCGCTTGCTTTCGGCACTGCCCAAAGGGGTAAAATCAGTCGCAGATAGTGGCTGGTTATTATTTTCCGGCATTGTTTGTCTGTGCTATCTCCATTACTTGATCATAAGCTAAATATTTTTCGAGTGTTAGTGCTCTGTGGCCACTTAAATCTGTTCGCTACAGCGCACTAGGATCGGCTGCGCCAGAGGTTCACCGGTGATAGTGAACTCGACTCGAACATCTCTGTAACCCATTCTGGAGCCCGCAGCGATATAACGCCCCGGCCTGAGTTGCACGGTGGTTTGATTAAACAGTCCCAATTTGGCAACACGGAACAGGGTGACATCTGTGAGATTATCGGATTGCAGAACCACATCGACTGCGGTGGTCGATTGGCTTAGCGCGCGGTCAAGAGCGCCTATCTGCTGGGATAACACAGGACCCGGATTGCCAATACCCTTGGCATCTGCCAGCAGACGTTGTGCCTGATTGTAACTGGTGGTATTGGATAATTTTAATGGGTCGGCAAGACTATCCTGAAGTTGTTGATGCAGTGTTGCTCGCACTGATACGGGAATGGTTTTAACTTTGGCTTGGGTTAGTGAGGGGTCAATTTGCAGCAGTGATTGATAAATTGCCAGCGCCTGTTGCCATTGCTCTTGTTGTTCGAGTTCTGCGGCCTGTTGCATTTGCTGACTCACTAATAGCTGAGACTGCTGTGTTTCAAGCTGCGCTAATGCCTGAGCCACGGCCTGATTTTGCGGGTATATTTCGCTAGCACGCTGAAAGGCTGTAGTCGCCTGAGTAAACCGATTGTCCTCCAAAGCTGAGAAGCCCTGACTCATGGCGCGGCGAAAGTCCCGCTCGGTAATGTCCTGATTTACCTGATCCAGTGCCTGCGCGGCTTTGTTATGTTGATTGTCGATCTTTAGCGCCTGCTGATAAAAGCGCTTGGCCGATTGCAACTGACCTTGTGCGTGCATCTGGCGTCCATTCTCAAGCGTCTCAATAAGCTGTGGGAGGGGCTCAGCACGCTGTTTTAAGGCCAAAGATCGGCTGTCCTCGGGAGCGATGGCCATGGCTAATTGCGCGGCTGTGGTGGCAGTGGCCAGGTCGGCTGGCATCGCATTTTCGATCGCGGTGGTGCCAGCCTCCAGTGCTTCAGTATATTTTTCTTGTCCTAGTTTATGCAGCTGCTCCAGTTGCTTAAGAGCTTGCTCGAAACTGGTGAGTGACTGGCTGTAATTACCATAGCTGTATTGTTCATCTCCCGCTGCAATTAGTTCCAGAGCACGGTCAAACTCAAACCCGCCCCAGTCTTGAACAGACTGGCTGTTAAGTTTGTCGCGCTTTACGATGATCTTTGCTAGTAGCTGCTGCGAATTTTGCCTATATTGGGTTTTTTCAGCGGCTGTGGATGGACTCACTGTGGTGATGGCGGCGGTGCTTGGGCGGTCATTATTAGATTCTGCGATCCATGGCTCGGTAACCCAATGCGGTAGTAGCAACACAACCACGGCAACCAGTAATAGCAGACCAACAATAATAAGTCTCTGTCGAGCGGGCGGAGAGCTCTGGTCGGACATACTTATAATGTTCCCCGTTCTTGTTGGTAGATCTTTTGCAGTAGCTCCTGCCACTGTTGATACTGTGCCTGCACCGTTCCGGTCAGCGTCACGGTGCGATCTTCCAATTCAATCACTTGCGGTGCAATCTCAGCTTCCAAAGAGGAACCCATTTCGGCAACCGATTCATTGTAAGCCGAGGATTGCTGTTTCTTTTCAAGCCCAGATTTAAGCACAAAACCGCCCACAGCCGCAGTGGCTGTCCCGGCATCTCTGGCAATGCGCGTATCGGCCTCGGAGCGACCATAGATGCCCGCGAGAATTGCACCAATGCCCGCGACAATACGGCGCGACCCCTGTCTATCTAGCTGTCGTGCTTTAACTACGGAGTCGTAGGAGGCGCGACGAAAATCCTGATAGGCGAGGTGCATTTGCTGGGTGAAACCATCGTAATAATCTTGCATGGTATCGATATAGAGATAATCTCGCTCACGGATTTTGCGCACGCGCACAAGAATACTGTCATTGTCGGCAGGGAGTTTATCGATAGCCAAGGTGCCATCAGGTTTCTCACTGATATAACTGTCAAATGCCTCGGCAGAAAATGTTTTGGCAAAGCGCAACTCCGAAATCGTACGCAGTTCAATGGCTCGCTGACTACTGAGTTTTTCACGGTAGCTAAGCAAGTCATTGGCAATGCGCACAAATAGATTTTGAAATGGATCGCCCAAGCTTTTTAAGCGGCGATCGTAGGCGTATTTGCCAATGGTCTGTTTATAGTTTTTGCTAAACCACTGTTTACCACTGCTGTCTTTAACCTGTATTTCTAGGTCCATAGTTTCACCGTCGGATTGTAAAATAGTACCGGTGATATACAGATCCATGATTACATCGTCGCTTGGTGTGACGCGAATAGCACCCCAAGCACCGCTTTTCTCTAGTACTTTTGCCAGTTGGTTAGAGAAATAGATAGCCTCGGCATAGCGCACTTCGGGAAATACGGTGTCTTCATCATCTGTAAGATACAGTCCATCATTTAATACAGGGATACCCACATCCAATAGGGCTTGCTCGGCAATTGGCTGAGAAGGGGTTTTTAATACTAGTGCGGTTGACGATGTGATTTTGTCTACCGCGCCGATGGCACTTGGCACAACAACCAACTGCGCAAGCGCGATAGCAAGGGTTATTAACCCCAAAAGAGGCTTATTGTTAATTCGATTGTTGTCCATAATTGGGTCTGTATTAACCTGGTCTATTGATTTTTCATTCGTCGGTACTCATCCCACAGCTTTTCTCGCAATACCGGATCGCTTTCGTTCATTGCAGCATTACGTATTTGTCGCAAGACAATATCATCGCCCTGTCCATCGCCAATATCCTCTGGAATTGGCACCATATCACCGCTCTCAGAACCTGCAGTGGTAGCGCCGACCGGCCCGCCCTCGACGGCGGTAGCATCGCTAGCACCAGGTTCACTGGCCTCTGACTGCGGACCTTCGGCAGCACGACTCTCTATTTCTGCGTTGGCTTCAGCCATAGTGCCAATGCCACCTTCCTCAAACAGCGGTGTATCGCTATCGACCTGCATACCACCGCCACCACCAGTGGGGCTGAGGATATCAATCTCTGCACCAGTTGCCCCCTGACTGCCGACTGTATCATCAAAGCCTTCAAGAGAGTCATCCAGCGCCTGATCGAGGTCTTCCAAGGATTGACCCGTAGAGCCACCGGTTGCACCACCTTGCTGACTGCCACTAGAAGAGGGCATGCCACCATTATTGCTCCCTTGGTTGCCGTCGGCTGAGGGCGCACTGGAACCAGTATTTCCACCGCCACTCTCACTTGAGGTTGGAGGTAGCCCGCCACCAGAAGCGCCGCCACTGCTTGTCGATGGTGCTGATGAGCCTGTGGGTGGCATAGTGGAGGGCATCTGGCAGGCGGCTAGCACCAAACTGAGGAATGCTGTGGCACTCCATTGAAAGGGTCCTCGGTGGGGTTGGCTGTTTGCGATCATAGGATTGCCTTTAGGCTCTTATCTGACAGGTGATTTAACTCTTAGGCGCTGGCAGTGGGTAGAACAATTGATGGGCAGATTCTTCAGTCTCACCACCTTGGATTCTCGGTCTAAATCGTTGACTGCCCAATTTTCGGCGCAAGGTTTTAAGTTGTTGTTCAGTTGCGTCGGCATTGGTATCTACCAGCTGAATATTTTTCGGCACGCCATTGGCGGTGACGGTTAGGCTTACTTCAATTTGCTTTTGTTCAGTCTGGTTTGCTTCAGCCTCGGCCAACGGAAAGCTGATTAGCTTGGGCTTGTCGAATAACTCTGATTTTAGCTGTTCCGGTGTTTCAGTCTTATCGATAATGTCATAGGCCAGTTGATAGGTCTGTCCTGCCGATGTGCGCTGACCGAACACCAAGTACCAGTCACCCAACTCCGCGACAGCGGTTGCCTGATCTTTTTTGCTGGTATTTTCTTGATGTACGGTTGATTCAATGACTTTCTGCAGTGCAGCTTTTCCACGACGAAAATGCATATGTGACAAAGTTTTTTTACTACTGAGGTTAGTGGATCCACCAGTACTCATGGTAAATCCCGATTCTGTGGGTTCACCATGCTGTCTGATATGGTTGGCAATAAAATATTGCAAGTGACCGATGCGACGAAAACTATCGGGTGCCTGTGGATCATTTAACGGCATTGTTTGAACCATAATGTCATAGATGCGCATGGCAATGCGTTCTGATATCACTAGATTGGTGTAGCCACCTCTAGTGGAGCGCTGTGGATAGCTATCTATGTACCAGTTGAGTATTTGATTGAGGGTCGGTAGCAAGCGCGGGTCATCGGCGCCGTAGGCTTGACGATTAATGCTGTAGAGATTTTCCAGTGCTTTTTGCGATTGATCCCAATTGCCCATATAGCTTTCTGTATCAGCGATGGACAGCAGGTAGGGGCCCTGTGACAAGCTGTTCAAACCATAATTGATGCGCTCAATCTGCATGCCGCGCTGAAATGCTTGTCGGGCTTTTTGGTATTCTTCCTTGGTCAGTAATGACCTGCCCAGACCTAAATAGAGGTCTGCTAGTTGTGTCGAATAAGCGCTATCATCTGCCTCAACACGATCAATGGCATCAAGATAGTCCTCTGCTGAGTCCGACGGTGGTTGTTGAGCATTGGATTGGCTGTGACTTTTAATCGCCACAGGGCCCATTAAAAGAGCCGCTAGAATACATATAAAAAAACGCACAACCCAGTGTTTTACAGAGCGGGATCCAATGGTGTTGGCTATTGCTGTCGGCATATTCAACCCCTTGATTAAATTCAGTAGAGTCTTCAATCTAAAGCCGCTTCCCTGGCTGCAAATATTGCTTATTAGAATAAGTCTAGTGCAATAGTTATTACGTGGTTCGACTCCAAAAACATCAATCTTATGCAAATATTGTCATTATTTTATTTTCTAACCGAGTCTAGTTTACACTTTTAGCTGGTAAAATCTTAACCGTTTTCATAAGTGGAACGCAGAATAATGAATAAACCATTGCAAGGATTACGCGTGATTGAGCTGGGGCAGTTATTAGCTGGTCCCTTTGCTGGTTGCATGTTGGGCTATTTTGGCGCTGAGGTGATCAAAGTGGAGCCCCCCGGTGGTGACCCGATCCGTAATTGGCGGGAAGTCAAAGAGGGCACTTCGCTGTGGTGGCGCAGTCTGGGGCGCAATAAAAAGTGTATCTCATTGGATTTGAAAACCGATGGGGGGCGCGACTTGGTTCGACAGTTACTCAAAAGTGCCGATATTGTGGTGGAAAATTTTCGTCCCGGTGTGCTTGAGGATTGGGGGCTGGATCCGGAGAGCATGCGAGCCGATAACCCTGATCTGATCTATGCGCGAATTTCCGGTTATGGTCAGACCGGGCCCTATGCAAAAAAACCGGGTTTTGCCTCTGCTTGTGAGGCCATTAGTGGCTTTCGATTCGTTAATGGCTACCCCGGTGAAGCACCCGTGCGTCCCAATCTGAGTATTGGTGATACCATCTCTGGGTTACATGCCGTTATCGGTATCTTAATGGCCTTGCGCGCTCGAGATGAGGCGGCAAAGGATAATCAGCAGGGCGGTCAGGTGGTTGATGTGGCTCTCTATGAGTCGATGTTTAATCTGTTGGAAGCGGTGGTGCCGGAATATGATGGTGCCGGAGTGATTCGTCAGCCATCGGGTACCACGGTGACAGGCATTGTGCCTACCAACACCTACAAATGTGCGGATGATAAATTCTTGGTTATTGGCGGCAATGGCGACTCAATTTTTACCCGTCTTATGATGGCCGTTGGCCGCGAAGATATGTCGACTGACAAGAAATATATGACTAATGCCGATCGGGTTATCTATGAGGCCGATATTGATCTAGTGCTGGCCAATTGGTGTGCGTCTATGAGTTTAGCTGATGCTATGGCAGTACTTGAGGAGTACCGTGTGCCCTGCGGGCCGGTCTACAATGTCGAGGATATGATGCAAGATGCGCATTTCAAATACCGAGAATTATTTGAGGCGGTTGAAATTAACGGTGAATCCCTCAAAATTCCTGCACTGATGCCCAAGTTACAGGGCACTCCTGGGGGGACTGAATGGGCCGGACCTGCTGTTGGGTCACATACTGATGAGGTACTCCAGAGTTTAGGGCTAGATTCCGCGCATATCGCTGAGCTAAAAAGTGCTGGAATTGTGGCCAATTAACATGGCTTCCATAGAGAGACGATTATGACGATTAGTTCATTTCAACCACCGCAGCGGATCCTTATGGGCCCCGGCCCCTCTGATGTTAGTGACCGTGTATTACAGGCAATGGCCAGACCTACCGTTGGGCATTTAGATCCCAGTTTTGTCGGTATGATGGATGAGGTAAAAATCCTTCTTCAGCAGGTATTCCAAACTAACAACGAACTGACTTTTGCTGTGTCTGCGCCCGGTTCTGCGGGTATGGAATGCTGTTTCGCCAACTTGGTGGAATGTGGCGACAAGGTAATTGTTTGTCAAAATGGTGTATTTGGCGGGCGTATGAAGGAAAATGTCGAGCGCTGTGGTGGCACCGCTATTATGGTTGAGGATAGTTGGGGATCAGCTGTTGATCCGGACAAACTTGAAGCGGCACTGCAAGCACATCCTGATGCCGTTGTGGTTGCCTTTGTTCATGCAGAGACCTCTACTGGTGCTCAATCCGATGCCAAGACCTTAGTTGAGTTGGCGCATCGCTATGATTGTTTAACTATTGTTGATGCGGTGACGAGTTTAGCGGGTACTCCGCTCAAAGTGGATGAATGGGATATCGATGCGATTTATTCAGGTTCACAAAAATGTCTATCGGCACCGCCGGGGCTATCACCGGTCAGTTTTAATGCCCGCGCGGCTGAAAAAATCCGCAATCGTCAGGGCCGAGTACAGAGCTGGTTTCTCGATTTAAATTTGGTTATGGGTTACTGGGGTGGCGAAGGCAAGCGCGCCTACCACCACACGGCACCGGTCAACTGTCTGTACGGCTTACACGAGTCTTTGGTAATGGTGCAGGAAGAGGGGCTCGATAATGCTTGGGCTCGGCATCAGCGCAATCATCAAGCTTTGCGTGATGGATTAAAGCAAATGGGTATTGGTTTTCTGGTAGCGGAACAGGATCGTCTACCGCAACTGAATACCGTTTATATTCCCGATGGCGTCGATGATGCAGAGGTACGCACGCGCCTGTTAAATGAGTTTGGTCTTGAAATTGGCGCTGGTCTTGGTGCATTAGCAGGTAAAGTATGGCGTATCGGCCTGATGGGCCATGCCAGCAACGCTAAAAATGTGGATTACTGCCTCAGCTCCCTTAAGGCAGTGCTCTAGGGTTTTATTGCAGTAGATCTAGCAGGGCTAAAACCGTGGCGTGGATGCCGGTGGTAATTGCCGGTTGCGGTTCTATTTTAAATAGTGGGCTGTGATGTGAGGGGATAGCCGGTCCCGTACCCTCCATGGCAGCTTGGATAGCTTTCATGCTAGTGCCGCCAACAGCAAAGTAAACGCTGGGGATCGGCGGATCGGTAGTAAAGAAGGGAAAGTCTTCGGCGCCCATACCCTGTGAGCCTATCGAGACCACTCTCTGCTGTCCAAGTTGCGTCTGCCAAAGTGCCTTTAGTCGTTCTACTAGCGCATCATCATTGACGGTGGGAGGCGTTGACTCCTCAGTGTAAATCACCTCTGGAAGCTTATCTTCGGGCAGGCCGGCGGCGCGGCCGAGGTTCTCAGCGATACGCGCGATACCATCGAGTAACAGTTGTCGAGTTTGCAGGTTGGTATTGCGTACGGTTAGCTGCAGTACAGCGCGGTCAGAGATAATATTGTGCTTACTGCCGCTATGAAATGAACCCACGGTTATTACACCAGGCTGTCGTGGAGCCAATTCGCGAGACACTAAGGTTTGCAGGGCCAGTACAATCTGACTGCCTAGCACAATTGGGTCTTTGCCTGCATGTGGTGACGCGCCATGAGTACCAACACCGTGAATAATAATATCGAGACTATCAGAGCCTGCCATCGGGCTCCCCCGTTGTACATTGACCAAACCTGCGGGTAATGAGGCAGCAACATGAAATGCCATGGCGTAGTCCGGCTGACCAAAACGCTGCCATAGGTTGTCCTCGACCATTAGTCTGGCTCCTATTATGCGCTCCTCTGCGGGCTGGCCAATCAGCATCAATGTGCCCGACCAGCTATCGCGGCGCTCGGCCATTTGCTTGGCAATACCGATCAGGCTGGTGATATGTACATCGTGTCCACAGGCATGCATTACTGGTACTTCTTTGCCTGAAAAAGGGTCTCTCTGTGTCACTTTGGAGGCATAGGGCAGGCCACTTTGCTCTTGTATCGGCAGTCCATCAATATCACCACGCATCATAACCAGTGGTCCAGAACCATTTTTTAGTAAGGCGACAATACCGGTGCCACCCACTCCTTCGGTGACATCAAAGCCAGTGGCGCGCAGGGCCTCGGCGAGCTTTTTAGCGGTTCTATGCTCGACGGTACTCAACTCTGGGTTGGCATGAAAATCAATAAAGAAATCTTCTAAGCGATCCTGATAGTCAGCCTCAATAGATTGCAGTAGCTCGCTTGCCTGTAGGGTGGGCGATAGTGCTGTGATCGATAGCATCACGGCTGCAACAAGATGAGCAAATGATTGAGACATTATTGTTGCACGGATAAACGCTGGATATCTGGACATGGTAATTCCCGCACTGCTTGAGCTATTTTTTAATAATAGGAATAAGTAAATGCAGAGAGTACATCACCCACCTGTTGCAAGCTAGAGGCACTGCATTTGTCGATTGTATCCGCAGTGGTATGCCAGTAATCGGGAAATGGGTAGTGAATAAAATCAACTACCTTAAGACCGGCGTCTAGAAACGGCAGATGATCATCTAAGATATATTGCCCAGGCCGGTTTTTAAAGGCTGTCGCCCGTTGTTGTTTAGCGATATTCCAGAGCTTATCCATCAGTGATCGAGCGCGAGTTTGCGAGTAAAGCTCTCTCGGTATAGTCAGGTTTTTATCGCATACCATATCAACGATAATGCCGGCTTGCGGTCTGTAGTTGGGGTTTTTAAGGACAAACTGGCTAGCGCCAATGGCATAGGGGCGGCCATCAATATCGCCCATATCTTCCAAGTCAAAAAATACTAAATCGACGGTCACAGGGGGTGAGCTTATTGCCAGAATTCGCGCCAGTTCAAGTAGTACAGCGACACCAGACGCGCCATCATTGGCACCCAGTACAGGTTTGTGACGATGGTTAACCTCAGGATCCTGATCAGCGTGGAGACGACTATCCCAATGAGCGCCGAATATTAGGCGCTGGGCAGCATCTCTATTGCCATTAAAGCTTGCCCATAGGTTAGTGCCCTGCAGATCGTAGGCAGAAAATGATTGTGTGACCAGGCTGTTACTGAGTGGCGCAAGGTGCTGTTGAATATACTTCAGCGTCTGCTGTTTAGCGTTTTGGTGTTCTGGTGTGCGCGGGCCATAGGCGAGTTGATTGGCAATATGCTGGAGAGCAAGCTGACCATCAAAGGCCGGAGGCTCTGCTGTTGCTGGTTTCGACAAGCAACAGCCGATTAAGAGCACGAATGCTAGTCTATGCATTGCCTAGTGCTCTCGGGCATTATCCGCGTGTTCCTCAGTTTTCCCCAGCCCTATTTGCGCGTAGCCGTAAATAATGGCGATGATGGGGCAGAGTATATTAAAAAAGGCAAATGGCGCGTAGAGAAATGTACTTACCCCGAGGGTTGCCGACATATAGGCGCCGCAGGTATTCCACGGGATTAGTGCCGAAGTCAATGTGCCCGAGTCCTCAAGGGTACGTGATAGATTGAGCGTCTTAAGATTGCGCTGTTGGTAGGATTTAACAAACATCTGACCGGGAATAACAACTGCAAGGTACTGATCGGCGGCCAGTATATTGGTGCCAAAGCAGGTGCCAACGGTCGATGTGATCAAGCCTCCGGCAGTTTTGACGCGGCTGAGTGCCGCCTCTACTAGGCGTTCAAGCAGGCCGGTTTTGGCCATGGCGCCGCCAAAGGCCATAGCATTAATAACCAGTCCAATGGTGGTCAGCATATTGGCCATACCACCCTTAGAGAGCAAAGTATCCATCGCTTCGTTACCGGTAATCGAGGTATAGCCTTGGTACATTGAAGTGAACAAGCCTTTAAATACTGCGGCGATCGGGGCGAGATTCTGATCATCGGCCAGCGCGATAACCACATCCCATTGGAACGCGGTGGCAAATAAACAGCCGACAACAGTACCGCAGATCAATGTCGAGAGTGCCGGCAGTTTTTTCACTGCCATAGTGAGTAACAAGACCATTGGAATCAGCATAAAGATATTGATAGTAAATGTTTGTTGCATCGATTCCTGCAGAGCGACAATTTCGCTAATGACCACATTGGAGCCACTACCAATACCGAGAATAAAAAACAAAATTAGGGTGACAGCAAAGCCGGGAATCGTCGTCCACAGCATATGCTGAATATGCTCAAATAGATTGTTACTGGTGACCGCTGCGGCGAGATTGGTGGTCTCCGATAAGGGTGACAGTTTGTCACCAAAATAAGCGCCAGAAATAATAGCACCGGCACTGATAGGCAGTGATAGATTGAGTGCAGCAGCAATGCCCATCAGTCCGATACCCAAGGTGCCGGCCACAGTCCAAGAACTTCCGATACTGAAGCCCAGCAGTGCGCAGACTATACAGGCGCTAAGATAGAAGTAATCCGGCGACATCAATTCGACACCATAATAAATCATGCTGGGTACAGTGCCGGCCAAGATCCAACTACCAATAAGCGAGCCAACCATCAGCAGAATCAAAATCGATTGCATAGATAAGCTGATGGTTTCAATCATACCCCGCTCAATATCAGCCCAGCGATGACCATTTTTAATACCAATCATAGCGGCGACGGCGGCGGCCATAATCATGGCCACCTGATTGGGGCCGAAGGAATCTAAGCCAAAGACATAGACGGTACCAGCTAGCATACCGATTAAAACGATGACTGGAATAAGAGCATCAAGAAGACTGGGTTTTTTAATTGTTTCACTCATAAGAACGACAGCTGTTGTTATTTTTTAGGTTAGTTTTGTCGAGGCCGGCTAAGTTACCAGTGTCATGGCTATCTATCTACCTTTTTGGACAGAACAATATGGCTTAATGTCTGTTCTACCCCATCTAGGGTGGCTATATCATCAATGCTTTTATCGAGGGCTTCGGTCGTCGCCTCTGTTACTTTGGCGATAAGATCGTATTGACCGCTGATAGTACAGAGCATATCAAGCTGAGGATGCTTATGTATCTGACGGATAATATCTGCGGTCTTTTTTGGCACCACAGAAATCATAATATAGGCGCTGACCTGTTGCTGCTGGTAATGTGGGTTGATTTTAATGGTATAACCCTGAATAACCCCTTTGCGTTCGAGCCTCTCCATGGTCTGCTGCACGGTAGCGCGGCTAAGACCCAATTCGCTGGCTAGATCTGAGATGGTACGACGACTGTTTTCCTGCAGTAGCCGAAGAAGCTGTGATTCGTTTTTCATATCAAAATGTCGAGATTTAATTCAAAGTGATAGTTAATTTTAAACAATTTGTTAAGTTTAGCAATACAAATTGACAGTCTAGACACCTAATATGACCCTATCAATAACGTTTTTAAACAGGTGTGATATGGCTCAGGCTACAGCAATAAAGATGGATAACAATAACCAAACACTGGTGCGGTTAGAGGTAGAAAATGATTTTCGTGAACAGATGGCACTTAGCGCTGGACAGACAGTGGATTATGATCAGCCAGTGTTAGTGATGTCCAGGCAGCGATTGCGCGCTAATGCACGTCGTTTTATAGCGGCAATGCCAAGAGTTCGACCACATTTTGCCGTGAAGGCTAATCCTGATAAAGAAATTTTGCGGATTTTTAAAGATGAAGGCACCTGTTTTGAAATAGCGTCGATTGCTGAGTTAGATGCCATGGTGGAATTGGGTGCAGATATGGACACGGTATTTTATTCCAATCCAATAAAATCTCCCCAGTCTATCAAGCATGCGACAGATCATGGGGTGATCTGGTACTGCGTCGATACGCATGAAGAAGTGGAAAAAATTGCCATGATTAATCCCCAGGCAAAACTCTATCTGCGTATTGCCGTGAGCAATGAGGGGTCAAGCTGGCCGTTGGCGGGTAAATTTGGCGCTGGGCCGGCGGCAGTTGAGGCGATTATTGCCGCTGCCAAACAGTTTAATATGCAAATCTGTGGCGTAACCTTTCATGTCGGTTCTCAGTGTTGCAATATCGATAACTGGGTGGCAGGTATTCGCGCGGCAAAACAGCTTTTTGCCAAACTGATCAGCCATGGCTTTATGCCACATTTACTCAATTTGGGCGGAGGCTATCCATTGCAGTTCAATGGCGATGAGCCGGTCATTGAGCAGATCGGTGAGGCGATTAATCGAGAACTTGAGGATATTCCGCAGTCTGTTCAGGTGATGGCTGAACCGGGTCGCTATTTAGTCGGTTCTGCTGGCTGTTTGGTGTCGCAGATCGTGGGAGTGGCCACCCGCGATGATGCGCGCTGGGTCTATCTAGACACAGGTGTTTATGGCGGGTTGATGGAGTTAACGATGGATTTCCCTCTCAGTTTAGTCAGTGAGCGCACCGGCGATTTAGGGCTGTGGACATTGGCGGGGCCGACCTGTGATTCGATTGATGTGATGGGTCGCCACCAGTTGCCGACCAATAGTGCCGCTGGTGATTTTGTTTATATGCCCAATCTAGGCGCTTACTGCACCACCTGCGCCTGTGATTTTAATGGCTTTCCCGCACCCATTTTGCTTATGGTGGACTAACGCGCCACTAGATAATGGTTTTCTCGCGTAGCTCGGCGATATCTATCGCCGAGTACTCGAGATACTGGCTCAATATTGATTCGGTGTCATTGCCCAGTTGCGCTGGCGGGCTTGAGTAGCGGATGGGCGTGCGACTGTAGTTAATTGGATTAGCCGGCAATTGTATCTCGCCACTGCGCGGTTCCTTAATATTGACCAGCATATTGCGTGCCTGCAGTTGTGCATTGCTAAATACCTGCTCAAGGTTGTTTATTGGGCCGCAGGGTATCTGCTGCTGTTCAAATAAGGTCAGCCAATCTTGACTATCGCGCTGTTGCAACAGTTGACTGATTTCGGCGCAGAGGGTTTGACGATTTTCTACTCGCGCCGAATTGCTACTGTAGCGCTTATCTTCAAGCCAGTCCGGTTGTTCTAATACACTGCACAGACGTTCAAATTGCGTCTGGTTGCCGACTGCCAGAATAATATGGCCATCAGCTGTGGCAAAGGCTTGATAGGGCACGATATTGGGGTGGGCATTGCCCAAGCGCTGAGGAATTTCTCCTCCGATAAGATAATTACTCGCCTGATTGGCCAGTGCGGCGGCCTGAACATCTAACAGGGCTAGATCGATGTACTGTCCAAGACCGGATTGATGTCGTTCCAGCAGTGCCCCCTGTATGGCATTGGCGGCATACAGACCGGTCAGTAAATCAGTCACCGCGACGCCAACTTTTACCGGACTGCCACCCTGTTCATCCGGTTCGCCGGTTAGGCTCATTAGCCCCGCCATGCCCTGAATTAAAAAGTCATATCCCGGCCGCTCAGCGTAGGGGCCGGTTTGGCCAAAGCCAGTAATTGAACAATACACCAGTCGTGGATTTAGATGGCTAAGGCTGGCGTAGTCGAGGCCGTATTTGGCCAATCCGCCCACCTTATAGTTTTCGATCAGCACATCGCACTGGCCGGCGAGTTGGCGGATAATTTCCTGACCCTCAGGTTGAGTGATATCTACAGTGACAGATTGCTTACCGCGATTGGCACAAAAGAAATAGGCGGCATCTTGAGTATTATTACCTTGCTTATCCTTGAGGTAGGGAGGCCCCCAGTGGCGTGTATCGTCACCGGCCTTGGGCCGTTCGATTTTGATCACTTCGGCGCCGAGGTCGGCGAGCATCTGACCGGCCCAAGGACCGGCCAAAATACGGCTCATATCCAGTACTTTGTAACCCGTAAGAGGTCCAGACATGATGGCTAACCGAAAGCGGGGATATTGGTTTGGGATCGGCCCAGAATCAGAGCGTGTACATCGGCGGTGCCCTCATAGGTATTAACTACCTCCAGATTTAGCATATGACGCATGACGGGGTACTCATCGGAGATACCATTGCCACCGTGCATATCGCGCGCCATACGGGCAATATCCAACGCCTTACTGCAATTGTTACGTTTCATCAGTGAAATTAATTCTGGTGCCAGCTGCCCTTGATCACGCAGTCGTCCGGCACGCAGTGAACCCTGGAGACCAAGGCTAATTTCGGTCTGCATATTGGCCAGTTTCATTTGAATCAACTGAGTAGCGGCCAGAGGCCGGTCAAACTGGGTGCGATCCATACAGTATTGACGAGCGGCGTGCCAACAGTCCTCGGCAGCACCCATTGCCCCCCAACTAATGCCGTAGCGGGCCGAGTTTAAACAACCAAATGGTCCTTTAAGCCCCTGTACATTGGGCATCAATTGATCTTCCGGCACAAATACTTCATCCATAACAATTTCACCGGTGATTGACGCACGCAGTGCCAGCTTGCCGTCAATTTTTGGCGCCGATAAACCTTTCATCCCCTTATCGAGGATAAAGCCACGGATAACTCCGTCGTCGGTCTTGGCCCAGACTACAAACACATCGGCAATGGGGGAGTTGCTGATCCACATTTTGCTTCCAGACAGCAGGTAGCCACCATCGACTGTTTTAGCGCGGGTTTTCATACTGCTGGGATCTGAACCGGCATCGGGCTCGGTGAGACCGAAACAGCCAACCCATTCGCCGGTGGCCAGTTTGGGCAGGTATTTCTCCCGCTGTTGTTCGGTACCGAAGGTGTAAATAGGGTACATCACTAGGCTCGACTGCACGCTCATCATTGAGCGATAACCGGAGTCTACTCGTTCAACTTCTCTGGCGACCAGACCATAACAGACATAGTTGACTCCGGGGCAGCCGTAGCCATCAATCATGGAGCCGAGCAGGCCCAGTTCGCCCATCTCGTTAAAAATAGCGCGATCAGTGGCTTCATTTCTAAATGCATCGCGCACTCTAGGAGCCAGATGTTGTTGTGCATAGCCGGCTGCGGTATCCCGCACCAGCCGCTCTTCATCACTGAGTTGGCCATCCAGATTAAAGGGGTCTTGCCAGTTAAATTTTGCCCAGTCACCTGCCATGTTATGACCCCTTTATTTGATAATGCTGTGCGGTGGCGTCCAGCGCACGGGTTGCACGTTCAATCAATAGATCAATCTCGGCATGGCTGCTGACAAAGGGAGGTGAAATAATCATTGAGTCACCGACTGCACGCATCACTAAACCGTTGGCGATACAGAACTCGCGGCAAACTGCACCGGATTTTTGCTCTGGCTCTAGACGCTCACGGGTCTGTTTGTTGCGTACCAGTTCAATCGAGCCGAGCATACCGACACCGCGCACATGGCCAACAATAGGATGCTCGGCAAGCGCTGTCCATTTGCTTTGCAAGTAGGGGCCAATATCATTGGCGACAACATCGACCATATTGTCGCGGGTAATAATATTGATCGTCGCCAGTGCCGCGGCACAGGCGATGGGGTGACCCGAATAGGTAAAGCCGTGGCCAAATTCACCACCGGACGCGGTAACCACATCGGCCACTTTTTCGCTAACCATTACCCCGCCGAGTGGCTGAAATCCGTTGGTGACAGCCTTGGCAAAGGTGATTAAGTCAGGTTCAGTATTAAAGGTTTGGCAGCCGAATAGGTTGCCGGTGCGACCAAATCCACAGATCACTTCATCACTAATAAATAATATATCGCGCTCCTTGAGAATGCGGCTGACCTCTGGCCAATAGCTATCGGGTGGCACAATAACACCACCGGCACCCTGAATCGGCTCAGCGATAAAGGCGGCAATATTGTCTTCACCCAATTCATCAATTCGTTTTTCAAGTTCGCGCGCCGCTTGCACACCAAACTCTTCTGGCGTCAGTTGCTCTCCTCTGCAGTACCAGTTGGGGTCGGGAATATGCTCTACGTAGGGCAGTGTCTCGAATTGCTTGTGAACAAACTCAAAGCCACCGAGGCTTGCTGAGGCGATAGTGCTGCCATGATAAGCGTTGGTGCGAGACAAAATAATTCGCTTGTTGGGCTGTTCCTTGAGGTCCCAGTAGCGACGTACCAGTCGAATATTAGTGTCATTGGCCTCAGAGCCTGAGCCAGTGAAAAAGACATGACTAAACTGTTTTGGCGCTATGCTGACCAAACGATCGGCCAGTTCTACCGCTGGCGCATTACTGCACTGGAAAAAGTTATTGTAGTAGGGTAACTCACTGAACTGGCGGTTTACGGCATCAGCGATTTCCGGCTGAGTATAGCCCAAGCTACAGCACCACAGACCTGACATGGCGTCGAGAAGTTGATTACCGTCGGTATCGTATATATAGATATGCTCGGCTCGATTGATAATTCTACCGGGCTTGCGGGCGTAATCATTAAAATCAGTAAACGGGTGCAGGTGCTTTTGTGTATCGAGATTTTGCCACTGCTGAGTCGTTAATGTGCTGTTCATAATAGGTCCTGAGCGTATGCGGTGTTCGCGGGTTATACCGTTTGTATGTCCCCCTAAAAGGGTATGTTTTGATATGCCGGATTACTTGAATATCTCAACATATAAATAGCACGCCGTCATGTACCCAAATGGGTTGTTAATTGGGTGAATAAAGTACAAGGTGCAATTGCCTAAAAAGAGTTAGGCAAAATTTTTTAGTAGGGGTAAACTTCACGGAGATATACCAGAGACAGGGATGTTGAAAATAAGTCGTCAAGAGATAGGGCGACGTTGTTCATTTTTTAGTTATTCTGGGGGAACTATGAAGTCACATAATATAGTACGAAAATCATTACTCTCGGTGGCAGTAGCGGCGGCGAGTCTCAATGCCGGTGTTGTTGCAGCAGCGCAAATTGAAGAAATCATTGTCACCACACAAAAGCGTGCGCAGTCGTTACAGGATGTGCCTATTTCGGTATCTGCTTTTAGCGGGAGTTTTATCGAAAAAGCGCAGATCTCCGATGCCAAAGCAATGGCCATGCTAACGCCTGGGGTGTCTGGCGATACTGATGATTCATTTCTGGATTCTATGAATGTGCGTGGTATCAGCACTAATGACTTTGGTGTCGGTGCTGAGGCATCGATTGGTGTGTATCAGGATGGTATTTATCTGGGTCGCACCGGTGGCGCATTATCGAGTTTCTTTGATCTAGAAATGGTTGAAGTGATTAAAGGCCCGCAAGGTACCTTGTTTGGACGCAACGCGTCTGCCGGCGCTATTTCAATCACCACGGCCAAGCCTACCGATGACCAATCCGGTTCATTAGATTTTGGTCTGGGTGAAGACGGTTATGCCGAGTTTACCGGTGTGATGAATTTGCCGATTAATGATCAATGGACCAGTCGAGCGGCAGTCTATATGCATCAAAAAGATGGTTGGGTAACCAATATCAATGATGGTAAGCAGGTTGGTGCAATCGATAATCTAGCCGCCCGTTATACACTTGCCTATAACAACGATAACGTCGCAGCGACGTTGATGATGGAGTATGAAGACCGACAAGGGCCGCCGACGGTTTATCAGGTGTTTGATGCCGATGATACCGACTTTCCTTGGTTTAGTACCGATGCAGGGCAGCGAGAGTTTAGCTCAGATGTGCCCTCAGATCAGCTAGTGGATGAAGGTAATATCTGGGGTGTTACCCTCAATGTTGAGGTTGATCTAGGAGATGGTTATAGCCTCACCTCCATCACTGGATTACGCGGTCATAATTACCATTATATGGAAGATTTTGATGGTGAAGATCAGTTTATCTTCAACTATGAGCAGACTCAAAAGCAAGACTACTTTAGTCAGGAGTTCCGCCTCGATAAGGAAACTGATGCTGTTAGCTGGTTTGCTGGGGCCTCATGGTATAAGGAAGAAATCGAAACTCGCTTTAATCAAACCTATGACGAAGACACGCTATGTGTGACATACGGTGCTTATTATGCGGCGGGTTATGCGGCAGAAAATGGTGACGAGTTTGATCCTGCGTATTTTGCCTCGGAGGTAACTGATTGTGCGACTTATTATGAGTACAACGGCTATGGGTCGGAATATGGTCCCGGAATTGGCACGCGCAATGACTCGGTTGATATTGATGCTGAATACGATGGTTGGGGAGTGTATGGCGATGCGACTTGGCATATTGCCGATGATGTTGATTTAAGTTTGGGTGCTCGTTATACCGAGGATAATCGTGACTTTGGGCAAAAGTTTGGTGGTGATGAGCGCAATTATTTCTGGTACTCATTCCCGTTCTACTCCTCCGATTTTATCCGTGGCGATGGTCAATGGACCAACACCTCGGTGCGTGCAGCGCTGAGCTATGAGCTGAACGATGATGTGTCGACCTATCTAAGTTACTCAACGGGCTATAAAGCCGGTGGTTTCAATACACTGTTTGTAGTGTTCCCTGAGGACGTTGATATTGATGACATTGATGGCGATGATGCAGTGGCATTAGGTGGTACACCAGAGAGTTTTGATAAAGAGGAAGTGACCAATATTGAACTAGGTTTAAAAGGCCAGTTCTGGGATGGTCAGATGCAGGTTAATGCCAGTGTTTACAGTTATGAGTTTGATGGTATGCAGTCGGGATACTATGTTGGCTCTCGCTACAGTGTGGCCAATATTGGTGATGCAGAGGGATCAGGTGTAGAAGTGGATGTGCGGGTGTTACCGACGGATAACTTAGATATTTATCTTGGTTTGGCCTGGGCTGACACTGAGTTGACTAATCCTGATGCAGGCTTCTGTGAGCCAGCCGACTGTAAGGGTGCACAGATCCCCGGCACCGTCGATTTTAGTGGTGCTTTGGTAGCTACCTATACAGTGCCGATGGATAATGGTGATCTGGCAATAACACTGGAGACTTTCCACCAAGACGAGGCCCCTGGCTTTGGTATTTTTGATAAAGATCCACTGATGGCCGATGGTTTTACGACCACTAATTTGCGCGTTGGTTACGACAGTGCTGAGGATTGGTCGATGACGCTGTGGGTGAATAACATCACCGATGAGTTTTACTACAAAGGTGTAGCTGGGTCGGACAGCAATATTGGTGCCCACTACTTTGGCTTCTCCGAGCCGCGCAGAGTCGGTGTTGATATAGGCTGGAAGTTCTAATTCACTGGGTTTACCAGTAAAATGCTGTAACCGAAAAAGAGCCGACAATGTCGGCTCTTTTTTGTAGACTATGGAAAATTATCTGGTTGAGACTATGGATCCGCAGCAACAATTTTTTCAAGCGCTGGAGGCTCTGCGCAATAATGATCTAGATCGCTGTGAGCAGATCTGTGAACGCTTATTGGCCCTTAATCCACGAGAGGTGAATACTTTGCGTCTGCGAGCTCAGGTATATGAGCGGCGTGGAGAGTTGCAAAAGGCAGCGGCAGGCTTTGAGCAAGCTATCACAATTGCACCGGATTTTGCCCATGCTTGGTCTGATTTAGGTAAGGTGCAACTGGCGCAGCAACAATTCGCCGCCAGTGAAAAATCTCTGCGCCGAGCGATGTCTCTGGACCCAAAATTAAAAGCCCCCAGTAAGCTACTAGAAAAGTTGCTACATCAGCTTGGTAACCAAGCGCAATTGGCGGATGTCGAAGCGATTAATCGCCGGAGTGACGACATTAAAAAGTTGGTACTTGAGGCTAAAGCATTAGCAAAAGCAGAGGATTGGGATGCCTGTGAAACGCTATGCAATGATATTTTGGCCCAGGATGCCGATAATGTTGGTGCCAAAGAGTTAATGATACAGCGAGCGCTAGATACGGGACGTGCCCGCTGGGCTGAGGCGCTAGCTCGATCGCTGATTCGCCAAATGCCCGAGCGTGCAACATGGTGGTTGCGGTTGGCGGTAGCGCTATCTCGACAAGACCAATTGATTGAGGCAGAAAAGTCGGTACAGCATGTGCTGCAAATTGATGCTGAAAATTCAGAGGCACTGATGATACTGGGGGATATTTATTCCAAAGATAACCGCTTTGAACAAGCCCTTGAGCAATATGATCTGGTACTACTCAAGACGCCAGAAAAAGTGTCTGCCCTATCGCAAAAGGCCACGGCGTTAAAGACATTGGGTCGACAGCAGGAAGCCATAGCGATTTATCAACAGTGCATGCAGTTAGATACGCAATATGGTGAAGCAGCTTGGTCATTATCTAATCTAAAAACCTATCAATTTAGTCAGGACGAGATCGTGCATTTCCAAGCTGTGTTGCGCGATCAAAGTCTGAGTAAAAAAAATATTGTCTACTTTAATTATGCGCTGGGTAAAGCCTTTGAGCACAGTAAGGACTGGGATGCCGCGTTTGCCTGTTATCAGGCAGGTAATAGCGTGCAGAAAAGCTTGGTCAATTGGAGTGCTGATCAGTTTTCTCAGCTCATCGATAATATTATCGCTACGTTTAACCCGGCGTTTGTGAAAGCTAATCAGAATAGTGGTATTGAAGATGACGCTGCACTATTTATCCTCGGTCTGCCGCGCTCCGGTTCGACATTACAGGAACAGATATTAGCCTCTCACTCGCAGGTTGAGGGTACCAGAGAGCTTCCCTATATCGGTTGGTTAGCCAATCGCCTGCATCGACCGCCAAATATTATGGCGACGGCGCCTTACCCATTGGGTGTGCCCGAGCTCACCGCAGAGCATTGGCAGGCTATTGGTAAGCAGTTTTTACACCAGGCCCAGCGTCATAGACAGAGCGGCACGCCTTTTTTTATTGATAAATTACCCAATAACTTTATTTATGTGGGGTTGATACTGTTGGCTATGCCCAATGCCAAAATTATTAATACCGTACGCCACCCTGTCGACAACTGCTTTGGGTGCTTTAAACAGCTATGGGCAGAAGGTCAGCACTTCACCTATGATCTAGAGGATTTAGGGCGATACTACCGTGATTATCATCGCCTGATGAATCACTGGCAGAGCGTATTTCCCGATAAAGTGTATTCGGTGCAGTACGAACAAGTGGTGGATAACCTTGCAGATAATGTCGCTGCACTCCTCGATTTTTGCCAGTTACCAATGGAGCAGCAATGTCTGCGTTTTCATGAAACCGAGCGGGCGGTTAATACCGCCAGTTCGGAGCAAGTAAGACAACCGATTTACCGCTCTGCTGTAGCCTACTGGAAAAATTTTGAAGCGCACCTCGGCCCCTTAAAAGCGGCACTAGGCGATCTTGCCGATAGTTGTTGAGCGTGAAATGCTAGCCTTTGCGTCCTAAAGTGCGCTTTCTACCCTCAATGGGTAGTCAGTGGCTGTGGTGGAATGCATAACCATAGTGCCATAATAGAATAATTATTTTTTAGTGAACGACCTATGACTCCTCGCCAACAGTTAGATCAATTTCTACTTGATCACAGCGATATTGAAATTTTTGAAGTGATCCTTCATGACCTTAATGGTAATCATCGCGGTAAGTGGTTGCCCACAGAACAGATTAAAAAGCTCTTTGATGGTGGCTACAAAATGCCGCAAACCGCTTGTTCCCTTGATAGCTGGGGTCGAGATATTGAAGCATTAGTCGCTGAAACCGGCGATACCGATGGTGTCTGTACGCCCCATGCAGATACCCTGTGCCGAGTGCCTTGGGCTGACAGGCCCACAGCGCAGGTGATCGTTTCCATGGGCAGCTTCAATGGCGATAAGCCCTATCTCGGTGACTGTAGGGTGGTGCTGGATACTGTGTTGCAACGCTATAAGGCACTAGGTTTGACACCTGTTGTGGCCAGTGAAATGGAGTTTCATTTATTTGAATTAGATCGTGATCAATTTGGGGCCCCCCAGCATAGCCAACGCGCCTTTGATGGAAGCCCTGCTATTGGTGGCCACACCTATGGTATTGATGCTATGCGCGACACCGCGCCATTGATGGATGCGATTGCGCAGGCCGCTGAGCAACAGCAGCTGCCAGTGGATACATTGATCACTGAGTTTGGGCCCTCGCAATTTGAGATTAACCTCTATCATCAAGACTGCGCTCTGCGCGCCTGTGATCAGGGAAGCATGCTAAAACGCGCCATCCGCAGTGTGGCGCGCAGTCAAGATAAAGTGGCGTCATTTATGGCCAAGCCTTTTGCCGAGCAGGTGGGCAATGGCATGCATGTGCATTTCAGTTTGCTCGATAAGCAAGGTAATAATCTATTCGACGATGGTACAGAGCAGGGGTCTGAATTACTTAATCAAGCCGTGGCAGGCTGCTTGGCGACCATGGCCGATAGTATGGCGATTTTCGCGCCTAATATTAATTCTTATCGACGTATGGTGCCGGGCTGTTATGCGCCATTGGCGCCTAATTGGGGTTATGAAAACCGCACCACGGCAATCCGCATTCCCGGTGGCGATGGACGAGCGCGGCGCATCGAGCACCGTGTTGCCGGTGCCGACGCCAATATTTATTTGACTGTTGCCAGCATGTTGGCTGGTGCACTCTATGGCATCGAAAATAAGCTGGTTGCGCCTGCGCCAATAGAGGGTGATGCTGGCGATGTTAAACCGGAGTTGCCGCATTTCTGGAATGACGCACTGATAGCATTTGATCAATCGACTTTTATTGGCGACTATTTAGGTGCGGAATTACAGCGCAATTATTCCCTGTGTAAGCGCATGGAAAAACACGAATTCGATAGCCGTGTAACAGCCCTTGAATACGATGCCTATCTCTAGTCTTTGCGTTTAACCAACAGTGTTTTGAGATCGTTTTCAGCGAGCCTAGCCTGTGCCGCAGCCATTTTCGAGCTATTGGCAAACGGACCCACCAGAACGCGATGCCAGCGATCGCCGAGTTTGTCTTTAAACGGCTCTATGCTAGTGGGCAAATTTAATAACGTTACCTGACCTCGCAAACTTTCAGCATCGTCTTTTTTGCGGAATGAGCCAATTTGTAGCAGATAATCAGACGCCTCGCCTGCCTTGATAGGGTTGCCTTTAGCCAACTCTTCCTTGGGTATAATTACCTCTGTCCCCTGAAAGACGCCCGGAAAGGTGAAGTTGATTGGTGGCTGTTTGGTCGCGGTGGCAGTTGGCTGCGCGGTTGTGTTCAACGCTTTTTGCTCGAGTACGGTTGGCCCAAAGTACGTGCCGATGACGCCAACTACTACACCGAATAAAAACGGTTTAAAAGCCGAGCCTGATTGTGCGGACTGCTTTTGCCTTGGGCGGTTGCCGGTTGATTTTGAATAGCCTTGGGCCATGCTGTGTACTCTATATTTGTTGAAGCGTGATTGTAGGTGAAATCACAACTTTTAGGCAAAATAAACACAACTATTTTGCTTTTATAGTTCCTGTGGGTCGATATCAATAGACCAGCGTAACCCGCGACTGCCTCGATGATTTTCAAGCTGTGGTGCCAGTTGAGTGATTAGCTGCTGCAGGTCGCTACGTTGACTGGCTTCCAATTGCAGTAGGTAGCGAAAACGACCGGCACGTTTTTCCATCATCGCCGGTAGGGGCCCGAGATAACGTAAGTCTGGACTGGGGGGCTTGATAGTGGTGGCTAATTGTCTCGCCATACGCAGAAACTCTTCGGCCTGATTGGCCCGCGTTGATTCCGCACGTAGTATCGCCATATGCTGAAAGGGTGGTAATTGGCTGATCTGACGTTGCGCTAGGAGCTGTTGTGCAAAATGGCGGTAGTCTTGGGTCATTAACAGCGCCAGTAGTGGGTGATCTGGTTGGTGGGTTTGGATCAATACTTGGCCGCGACTGTTACCGCGACCACTGCGTCCAGCCACTTGGGTTAGCAGTTGCCCCATCCGCTCGTGGCCACGAAAGTCTGCACTGAACAGACCGCTATCGGCGTCGAGTACCGCGACCAGACTGATATTGGCAAAATGATGCCCTTTTGCCAGCATTTGCGTGCCGACCAGAATACAGGGTTCACCGCTATTGGCGATATCAAAAACCGCCTGCATGGCCCCTTTGCGTCTGGTGCTATCGCGATCTACACGCAATACTTTGCTGTTGGGGAAGCACTGTTGTAGATAGGCTTCGCTGCGCTCGGTACCTTCACCGGCAGCGATTAATTGCTCCGTGTGACAGCTGGGGCATTGGCGCGGTATTGATTGTTGATAGTCGCAGTGATGGCAAATTAGGCGGCCGCGGGCTCGGTGCACAGTAAGTTTGGCATCACATTGGTGACAGTCTGCGCTCCAGCCACATTGATGGCAGACCAATGCCGGTGCAAAACCGCGGCGATTAAGAAACACCAGTACCTGTTGGTTACGCTGTAGCGCTGCCCCTATAGCGGTCAAAGTTGCGTGGGCGATACCTGATTCTGTCTGCTGCGATCTGAGATCAATCAGATGCCAGTCAGGTTGTTGCGCCTCGCCCACTCTTGTGTTGAGTTGCAGATGTTGATAGCGCTGCTGCTGGCAGTTATTTAATGATTCTAGCGAGGGGGTGGCCGAGCCGAGAATCACCGGTATGGCCTCTTGCTGCGCGCGAATAACGGCAAGGTCGCGGGCTGAGTAACGAAACCCCTCTTGCTGTTTGTAGGATTGATCATGTTCCTCATCCAGCACAATTAACCCCGGTGTATGCATTGGCGTGAAGATAGCCGATCTGGTACCCATCACAATGCGAGCCTGCCCCGATTTAGCCTGCACCCAAGCGTCTAGCCGCTGTTTATCACTGAGTCCAGAATGCAGGGTGACTATGGGTACATTAAAGCGATCGCGAAAGCGTTTTTCGGTTTGTGGTGTCAGACTGATCTCAGGGATTAATACCAGCGCCTGTCGGCCATAGCGCAGTACCTTTTCGATACACTGTAGATAGATTTCTGTTTTACCACTGCCGGTAACACCGTCGAGTAGATAGGTAGTAAAGCCATGGCTATCAATCGCGTCAACTGCCGTTTGCTGCGATTGATACAGCGATAGCGGATCCTGTTTGAGTAAATTAGGTGGCACGTCGAATGATGAGTGTTGTTCTATAAAGATATTCTCAATCAGCTGTTTTTGTTGCAACTGCTTAATGATCTCGCGAGAAAAGGAGGCTAAGATTTCGCTCTCTGTAATCGCCTCGCCCCGTAGCTGTAAAAGCTCTATAAGGGCGCGCTGTTTGCGCGCTTGCTTTAACGATTCCGGTCCCAGCCCTTTACCCATAGGCGTTATCTGCCAATATTGCTGGCCTTGCTGCGGTATTGGCGCACCTTTACGCAATAACACAGGTAAGGTGCTAAATAATGCATCGCCAATTGGATGTTGGTAATAGTTGGCTGCCCAGATAAATAATTTGAATAACGAGGCCGGTAGCAATGGCTGTTGATCTAGTAGCTGGCTGATGGGCTTGAGTTTGTCGAGAGGGAAGTCGCTGCTCTCGGCCTGTTCAATTATCAACCCAGTGACCTGCCGCTGGCCAAAGGGCACTAGAACTCGGCAGCCCGGCTGTATAGCGCTTTCTTGCTCGCTCACAGGCAATT
>JBNAAJ010000018.1:0-43130 GCA_049631145.1 Porticoccaceae bacterium | reverse complement strand
CAGACCAACTCCAGCTTGTCGGCAAATAGCGGTTTAAACTCCAGTAGTTTATTGGGCTTCCACAGGCTACCGATACCAAAGTCAACTTCATTGCGCTCCACTCTGCGTTGCACGCCCTGCGAGCTATCATCATCGAGATGCAGGTGAATCCCCGGGTACTGCTCGGCAAATGCTTTAATAATATCGGGCAGCAAGTTACTGGCGACTGAGGGTACGATGGCCATGCTGACATGACCACTACGGCGCTCCGCGGTGGCGCGCAAGTCATAGATAGCGGCGTCAAAGTCACGCACCAGTCGCTGGGCGATGGGAATAAAGTTCTCACCCTCTGCAGTAGTGCTAACCTGACGGGTAGTGCGCTCCAACAGCTTGAGGCCAATAAATTCCTCTAGCTGCTTAACGGCTAATGTGATAGCTGGTTGTGTACGCGATAGTTTTTCTGCGGCAATATTAAAGCTACCTTCTTCCGCGACGGTAACAAAGGTGCGCAAATGGCGTAAGGTAACGTTTAAGTAGCTGATAAAAGCCTCTTTTTTATACTATCTATTTAGCATTAGATCAGCAGTCTAGATAAATTAATGAGATTTATAAATAGATATAAAGTTTTGATTTGATTAATAGGTGTTTAAGTATAAAACTACGTCGCAAATACGCTAGTTAGCGTAAAAAATTACAGGTGAACAGAGTATGAGTCAGGATCTATACAAGAATTATATTAACGGCCAATGGGTGGGTAGCTCTGAGGTTATCGATAATATAAACCCCTCAGATATCAGCGATAGCATCGGTCACTATGCCAAGGCCTCAAACCAAGATTGCCTCGATGCGATTAGTGCGGCCAATACTGCCTTTGATGGCTGGTCACAAAGTGCTCTGGAGCAACGCAAAACGGTACTGGATTTTATTGGCGCTGAACTGATTGCTCGCAGTGGTGAAATTGGTGAGATTCTTGCTCGAGAAGAAGGTAAGACGCGCGCCGAAGGGGTCGGTGAAGTGTATCGCTCAGGGCAGTTCTTTCAATACTACGGCGCCGAAGCATTACGTTTGATGGGTGAGAATACCCAGTCTGTGCGTCCCGGTGTTGATGTTGAAGTTCATCGGGAGGCGCTTGGCGTAATAGGTATCGTCACGCCGTGGAATTTTCCGATGGCGGTGGCAGCATGGAAAGTAGCGCCGGCATTGGCCTATGGCAATGCTGTGGTGCTAAAGCCGGCAGAATTGGTGCCGGCTAGCGCCTGGATATTGGCCGAAATAATCAGTCGCAGTGGTCTGCCTGAGGGCGTCTTTAATTTGGTGATGGGGGCGGGTCGAGATGTCGGTGAAACGCTATGTACCTCGCCAGATATCCAAGCAGTGACCTTCACCGGGTCAGTCGGCGTAGGGCGTCATATTGCGCGTAATGCGGTAGATAATATGGCCCGTGTGCAGTTAGAGATGGGCAGTAAAAACGCTTTAGTGGTGTTGGATGATGCCGATATTGATGTGGCGGTCCAGTGCGCTGTAGCGGGGGCTTATTTTGGCACTGGACAAAAATGTACGGCGTCCTCAAGACTGATTGTGCAGTCGGGGATTCATGATCAGTTTGTCGCTAAAATGACCGAGGCGGTAAGCAAGCTAGTGGTGGGTCATGCCCTTGCCGAGGACTCACAAATTGGCCCAGTGGTCGATGGCCGTCAGTTACAGCAAAATCTCGATTATATGCAAATAGCGCAAGACGAAGGCGCTGAGCTGGTGCTAGGTGGCGAGGCTTTAACCCTAGATACCGAGGGTTATTACATGTCGCCAGCGCTGTTTATCAACACCAACAATCAGATGCGTATTAATCGTGAGGAAGTGTTCGGGCCTATTGCCTGTGTGATCAAAGTGGATAGTTATGAACAGGCACTTGAGGTCTCTAATGACTCAGACTTTGGCCTCACCTCGGGCATTATTACCAATAGTCTGGCCCATGCGGGTCATTTTAAACGCCACTCAAAATCCGGATGCGTTATGGTTAATTTGCCCACCGCGGGTACGGATTACCATGTGCCTTTTGGCGGGCGTAAAAACTCCAGCTATGGTCCCCGCGAGCAAGGCCAATACGCCAGAGAGTTCTACACGATTATTAAAACCAATTACAGCAAGCCCTACTGATAGGCGGGGCGAGAATCAATCCTATGAATAGAGAAATGCTACTGGTCGATGGTCTGCAATATGTTAACTGGAATCGAGATTTATTTGAAAAGGCGCAGCGCAGTGGTTTAAGTGCTATCCATGTGACGATTGCTTACTGGGAAAATATTCGCGAGACGCTGGAAAATATTGGCCAGTGGAATCAACATTTTGTTCATCATGCTGATTTGATTATGCCAGTGCATCGGGCGGCCGATATTGTGGAGGCCAAGCGTCTGGGTAAAGTGGGTATTATCTTTGGTTTCCAAAATTGTTCGCCTATTGAAGACGATATCAAAATGGTGCAAATTCTGCAGCAACTAGGTGTGCGCATTATGCAGCTCAGTTACAATAATCAGAGCTTGCTCGCCACCGGTTGTTACGAGGGTCAAGATAGTGGTATCACTCGCTTTGGCCGCGAGGTGATCAAAGAAATGAACCGCGTCGGCATGATTATTGATATGTCTCACAGTGCTGAAAAATCGACCCTAGAAGCGATAGAACTGTCTCAGCGACCGATTGCTATCACTCATGCTAATCCGAGTTTTTTCCATCCGGCACTGCGCAATAAATCTGATAAGGTTCTGCGTGCTATTGGGGAGTCGCAGGGCATGCTTGGGTTTAGTATGTACCCCTTCCATCTTAAAAATGGCTCTGATTGCACCTTGCAAGAGTTCTGCCAGATGATTGCACAGACCGCAGAGATGATCGGGGTGGATCGCATAGGGATTGGCTCTGATCTGTGCGAAAATTGGGACTACTCTACTCTGGAGTGGATGCGCAGCGGGCGCTGGACGCTGGGTATTGATCATGGTGAGGGCTCGGCTGCCAATCCCTCTTGGCCGCGCCAGCCGAGTTGGTTTTGTGGATCAAAAGATATGTTGACGGTCGCGCAAGGCTTAGAAGATATAGGCTTTGATAATACCGATATCGAAAAGATTATGGGGCAAAATTGGTTATCCTTTTTTGAGCAATCATTTCCTGGATCAGCGTAAAAAACACTCGTCAATCAGTAATAAAAACACCTAGAAATGGGGCTGTGCATAGCCGCTAGAAACAATGTCGCAACTGCGTTTTCTATGTCGCTTTTAATTAAGTGACAGGCAAAAACTGCGCCTACAATAGCGAAAAATCGGCCCGTCAACAGGGGCTTACATTCTGTCTAGCCAATGGGGTAACGCCTGTGCGCTCGCAATATAATTCTACTCGCAAGCATCACCTTAGCCATGGCAATATTAATAGTGCTGTGTTGCCAATGCGTCCTGCCAGTCAGGTGATGCAGCTAGAGCGGTTGGGTAGTTTTCATCAATCGCGTTTAAGTTTTATGCGTACGTTGGTACGGCGAATGGTGCAAGAGAAATGGCAAATAAACAGCGTTATCTTTGATCTGGATAAAGAGGGTTACGGTACGGCTGTCTATGAAGTGAATGCCAAATATGGCCGCTATAGTTTTGTGTTGTTTTCCCATTACCTCGATCCCGCCAACCGCAATGATCGGGTGATCGCTAATCAATGGGATCTGACCATGGCGCTTTGCGAGGGTTCGGTAGATGCAGAGCAGCTCGAGTTTTTGCGCAATAATGTGCCAAAACAAGAAGCGGGACGTGTTGATTCACGAGTATTTGTATTATCTCGAGGCAATCGCAGTGGTCGCACATTTGATTATGTGGTCAATGAACTAGCCAATGGTCGGCAACCGGATATTGATGTGATTGCTGAAGTGGGGTACTTATACCGCACCACTGCCGCCTATGGTAGTGGCAAATTGGGCATGGCTGATTGGGAAAAGGTGCGTACAAAACATCGCGATTTTGCCCGTCCGTTTGCCGCTGAGATGTTTACCTGTTTTATGCTGCGTCATTTTAGTTTGCAGCATGCTGATTACATTGCCGCTCAACGCGCACCGCAGACCGCGGTTAAGCTCGATGACGATATCAAGCGCTATTTCGGTATTGGTAACTCTACCGGCTTAGGTATGGCACCATTTCTAATTAATCATCCATTACTGATTAATCAGTGGATAGAGCAACGTGAAACGGCCTTAGCCAGAGCCGTTATGGCGGGAAGCGATGGCATCAACCCTACTGTAATGGCGGGTCTACAAACTATCACCGCTAGAGTCATTCAGCATTTAGGTGAAATTGTCACTGGTGATGAGCAACAAAATCTATCCAATAGTGCGGTGCGAGAAGAGCTGCGAGAATTGGCGAACTGGTTGATTGATGAAGGCGACAATATTATCGCCAGTGGTTATACCTGGGCAGAATTAATTGACTACGCTGAACAGCGTTGGCGTGTAGAAACTCAGGAAGTGCTTAACACGATGTTAATAGAGCTGTATCCGGAGTTGGTCGATGAGTTAGAGGAGCTGATGGCGGTAGATGAAGATCAGCATCTGATTCCGCAGATGCCGTTAGTCGAATTAAAGGGACTTATCGAGGATAAATATGACTGGGCCCTAGCCATTGATTTTACTGATCCTGATGCTCAGGGATCGTTTTGGTATCGATCACAAGAAAAGATGGAACCAAGGTTGGGACAAACCCATATTGATATGGGTATGGATAAACAAATGCCGCTAGCGATTGGCCGCATGGTGCAAGACTGTTATCACCAAATTTGTGCCTACATGGCAGAGTGTCCTCAGCAAGATGTGGCCCATTTTATTCTTCAGCAACCCAGTTTCAGTGGCGCTATTAGCCGCATTCAAACCATGGCCCAGAGTCATTATGGCGATATTCGTGAAAACCTTGTTCACCGCGATGTCTTGCCGATTCATCTATTGCGTTGCAAATTGTCGTTTTTTGGTGTCAGTAAATTTGATCCGCGCTCGCGACTGTGGGTACGTAATACCATGTTCCAAGGGGCACCACTTATCAGTGATTTCGATAAGCCCTTTGTCGACGATTGGCAATTTCCTATCAAACCCAGGCTAGACAAAAGCAGTGATCCCAGCCGCTAAATTATGAAAGTCTCACGCAATGAATTAACGGCTTGCTTAAAGAAGGCGTTTGAGGGGTTGGGGTTTTCGGTGGGTGACTATGAAGATGCCGCGGCCATGGTCGTTTGGTCACAAATGCATGGATTCAATGGGCTACAGCAGTTGCAGCAGGCGCTGCCTTTTCTGAGTAATTGCCCCTGTCTGCATGCCAAACTGATCAGTGATACGGATCAACAGGCACTGCTCGATGGTCAACAAAGTTCGGTATTGCTCTGTGGCAGTCAAACAGTGAGATTAGCCTGTGCCATTGCTCGTCAGCATGGTAGCGGCCATGTGCGGCTAGATAACTGTCATAACCGTAAATTTATTATCCAGCTTCTGGTCAGTGCCGCTCAGTTGGGCACTGCGCTAATAGCCTATTGGGTTAACGGTAGCACCGGCGTTAAGGTGATGATCGAGCCCTATGCTAAGCAACCAAAGTATCAAGAGCATCAAGAGCATAGCGCCGCTGATACTGCGGCTAACCAGAGTCTGTTTATTTATGCTGGTAGCGATCTAGTATCACTAGAACAACAGTTTTCATCACAGTTCAATGTGGGTGCTCAGCTCAGGCGTTTTTCGACTGAGGCTATGCGTGACAGTTACCAATACAGGTTGGAGCAGGGCATTGAAATCGATGACCAGTTTTGGTCTGAGTTAGATAACCTAGTTGCCAGAGTGCTGGTTGAATCCACTGATAGCTCGCGTGCGGGCGCAGGCGACTAGGTTGCTCCTAAGTTGCTTCTAGGTTACTTCAACTAGCACCAGCCTGATCAATTAACCATTGCTGAAACTTCTGCACATGAGGCCGCACCGGCTTATCTGAAGGTGTGGCCAAGAAAAATGATTCAGAGGTGCCGGTAGTGTCGGCAAAGGGCGTTATTAAACGACCATTATCTAACATGGGCTTAATCAGTGAGGTGCGACTCAGGGCGACGCCATGGCCATGGGCGGCCATCTCCATGGCTGTCATCAATGAATCAAAATGAATACCCTGCGAGGCATCAATGCTGTGATAGCCAAGTTGGTTGAGCCAATAGCCCCAACCCTCTTCATAACCAATAACATGCAGTAATGTGTAATCACTGAGATCTTCGGGTTGCTGCGGTGGCAATTGGCCATCGAGCAACTCTGGGCTACACACGGGAATTAGCTCATCCCAGGTCAGGCGATCGCAGTTAAAACCGGACCAAGTGCCTTTACCATAGCGTATTTCGACATCGGCCTCTTTATCTTGGTTAGCGACCCAGATATTGCTGGTAAAGCGCAGGTCAATATCGGCATGCTGGCGGCGGAAGTCCGCTAGCCGCGGTGCAAGCCAAGTATTAAAGAACACTAAATTCACTCGTACAGTCAAAGTGTGACTACGTTCTTTGCCGAATACTTCATCCGTTACCAGTGCCAGTTTTTCAATTGATTCGCGCACACCCGGGATATAGGCACGACCGGCATCGGTCAGTTCGAGACCTCGGGGTAGGCGGATAAATAGGGCGCAGCCCAATGTGGTTTCTAAGCCTTTGATTTGCTGGCTCACCGCGGCCTGAGTCATATGTAATTCGGCTGCCGCCGAGGTGAAGTTTAGGTGGCGAGCAGAGGCCTCAAACGAACGAAGCCAATTTAATGGCGGTAGTCTTTTCTTCATTAGCTGGTCCCCGCAAGCGGTTATTTACTGCTCGGGATTATCAATAAGATAACCCAGTTCTTGCGCAGCACTTTGCAGTTGTGCCGTATAACCAAGCAAACTATCAAGGCTTTTACGAATCACCGGAGCATGGGTAAATAGGCAGGCGCACAGCGTGCCATTGCTATTATTTACCGGTACTGCGCAGGCCACCATACCATCGACAAACTCTTCGTTGTCTATGCCTAGGCGACGTATTTTTATCTGTTGTAACGCGGTTTCCAGTGCGTTGCCATCAACAATGGTATTGCGGGTGTAGCGGGTTAGTGACAGATTATTAATTAGCCGTTGACGCTTCTCCTTGGCTAGCGAGCTAAGGTACAGTTTGCCGCTGGCAGTGCACCAGATCGGAGTATGACTGCCCACTTGCAAGTTAATTTGCAGTGGTGAATCGGTCTGCACTCTATCGTAATAAATCATCTCCGTGCCCTTGGGTATGGCAATGCCACAGGTTTCGCCAATCTCCTCGGTAAGCCGCTGTAAAATAGCGCGGCGCGAGGTGCTGAAGCGATCGCTATGTAGCACACCCCAGGCGATACCATGCATTTTGGCGCTGGGAACTATCATGCCGCGCATATTGGTCTGGATAAAGCCATCGCTCTCCAACTGATTTAACAAACGATGAATACTCGGCTTGGGAATCGCTAACTGACAGGCGAGATCCGCCGGTGACAGCGGTCGTTCAGCCGTAGCTACCGCATCGATAATCTGCATTACGCGACTTATAGCAGAGCCTTTTTCTCGACTACTCATCGTCTGGCTTAGCTCATGGTTGGCATAGAAAATTGTGCACCCTCACGAACACCAGCTGAGGGCCAGCGTTGGGTAATGGTTTTTCGCTTGGTATAAAAGCGCACAGCATCTGGGCCATAGGCATGCAGATCGCCAAATAATGAGCGTTTCCAGCCACCAAAACTATGGTAGGCCACAGGCACTGGTAAGGGGATATTGATGCCCACCATACCCACCTGAATATGATCGGAAAAGTAGCGCGCTGCCTCACCGTCGCGGGTAAAGATGCAGGTGCCATTGCCATACTCATGGCTATCAATAAGGTCCATTGCCGCCTGCATACTATCGACTCTCACTACCTGCAATACGGGGCCAAAGATTTCTGCTTTATAGCTATCCATATCAGCAGTAACACGATCGATTAGGGTGCCGCCAACATAAAAGCCATTCTCGTAACCGGCGATACTGGGGTTGCGACCATCAACCACAATGTCGGCACCTTGCTGTTCTGCGCTATCGATATAGCCAAACACTTTTTGTTGATGTTGTTCAGTGATCACTGGGCCAAAGTCATTATCGGCATCATGACAGGGGCCGATTTTTAACGCTTGCATCGCCGCTTGCATTTTACTGACCAGAGCATCGGCCGCTGCATCGCCAACAGCCACGGCCACAGATAGCGCCATACAGCGCTCTCCTGAAGAGCCAAAGGCGGCGCCTAATAACTGGGCGACAGCATTATCCATATCGGCATCGGGCATAACAATGGCATGGTTTTTGGCGCCGCCCAATGCCTGACAACGTTTGCCATTGGCATTAGCTGTGCGATAAATAGACTCAGCAATAGGGGTTGAACCGACAAAGCTAACGGCTTTAATACGCTCATCATTAAGTAAGGTATCGACGGCTTGTTTATCGCCATTGACCACATTCATTACACCGTCGGGTAGCCCCGCCTGCTTTAATAGCTCGGCGATAAACAAAGTTGAGCTGGGGTCGCGCTCTGAGGGTTTCAGAATAAAGCAGTTACCGCAGACAATCGCCATCGGGTACATCCACAGAGGCACCATGGCAGGGAAGTTAAAGGGCGTGATACCGGCGACCACACCAAGGGGTTGGAATTCACTCCACGAATCGATATTGGGCGCCACGTTTTTACTGTGCTCGCCCTTGAGTAGTTCGGGTGCGCAACAGGCGTATTCCACATTTTCAATACCGCGTTGCAGTTCGCCAGCGGCATCATGACTAATTTTGCCATGCTCTTCACCGATCAAGGCACAGATGGTATCGGCATGTTGCTCAAGCAAATCTTTAAATTTAAACATCACCCGCGCCCGCTTAATCGCTGGGGTATTGCGCCATTCGGGGTAGGCGGCTTGCGCGGCGGCAATCGCCTGTTCAACCGTGGCTGTTGATGCCAGTGCAACCTGTTTGCTTACCTCGCCAGTGGATGGGTTGTAGACCGCTTGGGTGCGTTCGCTATCGGTGATGATTTGGCCGTTAATTAAATGTCCTACGACTGTCATTGTATTGTCCTCACAAAAAGAATGTTATGGCCATAACTGGCGATAGATTTGGATAATTTCATCAGCACTGGGCACGCGTGGATTATTGCCCGGTGATCCCGAAGCAAGAGCCTGTTCAGCCATAACCTCGAGGTTGTTAAAGAAGTGATCGCGATCAATACCGAATTGTTCTGGGCTCGGTACCTGCAGTTCTGCATTGATGGCATAGAGCTCATCCATCAGTTTGCTATTGGCAACCGCGTCACTGTCATCAATAGCGGCCACGCCCATCGCGCGGGCACAGTCGGCATAGCGCTGCGCTGCCGCGGGAATACTGAACTCGGTCACCGCCGGTAACAGCATGGCATTAGACAGTCCATGAGGCACATGATAGAACGCGCCAATAGGCCGTGACATACCATGCACCAGCGCCACCGAGGCATTGGAAAAAGCCACCCCAGCCAAGGTTGCACCGAGCATCATCTGCTCCCGCGCTGTTGCATTATCGCCCTGATGAAATACTGTGCGCAGATTGGGTGCCAGTAGTTTCATCGCGGCAATTGCCTGACTATCACTGTAGAGACTGGCTTTTTTACTGACATAGGCTTCCATCGCATGAGTCAGGGCATCTATGCCGGTATCCGCGGTGGTGCGGGGCGGCAGGCTTAAGGTTAGGCTGTAGTCGACCAATGCCGCTGTGGGCATAAAACCAATGCCAACGCAGAGCATTTTTTCATCGGTAGTTTCATCGGTAATAATGGTGACCTTGGTGCATTCCGACCCAGTACCGGCGGTGGTGGGAATGGCAATAATCGGTAGCCCCGGTTCATTGACGACGCGGGGAAATTTATAGTCGCGCATCACGCCGCCGTATTTGCCCAATATGGCAATAGCCTTGGCGCTATCGATAGGGCTGCCGCCACCAATGGCAATAATGCTGTCATAGTCACCCTGACGCACTTTATCGACACCCGCTTGAATCGACTTGACGGTTGGTTCAGGTACGGTGTCAGCAAAAATATCCGCACTGATTGCACTGCCCTCAAGACTCTCTTTAAGACGACTGACATAACCCAGTTGCACCATCATATTATCGGTGACAATCAGCGGGCGCTGACAACCGAGACTATTGAGAATAGTGCCGGCCTCATTACTAGCACCTGCACCCACTTGCAGGATGCGAGGTAAGATGATTTGTGTCGACATCGTTAACCCTCCTGTTGTTGCCTACTATTTATTGTGCGGCCCTCGATATAGAGTGATTTGAGTAGGCCGTAGGTTGCCAGCACAAGTACCACAGAAAATGGCAGTGCCGCGGCTATCGAGGCGGTTTGTAAACTCTGTAAGCCCCCAGCAAATAACAGCACCGAGGCAACCGCGGCGATAGCAACACCCCAGAAGATTCGCAGACGTGCGGGGGGATTATTATCACCCATGGCGACCAAGGTACAGATTACTAGCGTGGCACTGTCTGCGGAGGTGACAAAGTAGGTTACCAACATAACCGTGCAGATAGTTGCCATAATACCGGTCAGCCAGAGACCGAGATCCATGAGTTCAATGGTTTTAAATAAGGCGGTGGTGCGATCATCATTAACCGCAGCAACAACGCCACCATCACCAAATAGTTCAATAGACATAGCGGTATTACCAAATAGGGTGATCCACAAAATCGTTAGTATTGTCGGCGCGCCAAGTACGCCTAATAAAAACTCTCTGATGGTGCGCCCGCGGGAAATACGGGCGATAAAAATGCCAGTAAACGGCGACCAAGCGATCCACCAACCCCAGTAGAAAATTGTCCAATCACTCTGCCATTGACGGTGCTCTGAGGGCGCCAACCAGGCACCAAGAGCGGGTGCATTAGTCAGGTAGTCGAGAGTATTGGCGCCGATAGCGCTGAGTAAATAAACCGTTGGGCCAAAAATAAAGAACAGTGCCAGTATCAGCATGGTCAGGCGCATATTAAGCACACTGAGTATGCGAATACCGCGGTTAACACCAGTTAATACAGAAATAGTGGCGACAATAGAAATAATGGCAATCAGCACTATCTGCGCTTCTGTGCTGATATCGATACCGAGCAAATAGCTGATACCGGCATTCATCTGCTGGGCGCCCATGCCCAATGACGTGGCGATACCGAATACGGTGCCCAGCACTGCCAATAAGTCAGCGATATAGCCAATCGGGCCGTAGATACGCTCACCCAGTATTGGGTATAGCGCTGAGCGAATGGAAAGGGGTAGGCCTTTGCGATAACTGAAGTAGGCAAAACACAGACCCAGCATGGCATAGAGCGCCCAGCCATGTAGACCCCAGTGAAAGATAGTTACACGCATGGCCACCTGAGCAGCGTCGGCAGTCAATGCTTGATCGGCGTCAATAAAGGGGTTGCCCTGCAAATAATACATGGGCTCGGCAATGCTCCAGAATAGAATTCCGATACCGATACCGGCACCAAATAGCATTGAGAACCAGGCGAAATAGCCAAATTCGGGTTTATCGGAGTCAGCGCCCAATCGAATAGTGCCATAGCGACTGAACATCAGTACTAAGGCCAATGCGATATACAGATTCATCAATAAAATGTAATACCAACTGAGTTCAGCGGCGATAAAATCTCGCGCTGAGCTGTACAGCCCATCGGCTGTTTGCGGGCTGATCAATGTAAACAGCACAAAGGCAGCCACCAACCCCGCTGAACCAACCGCCATCATCGGGTGAATGCCATTGAGAAAACCTGAATTGTGCTGAGACATAATTATTCCCTAGAAATCATTATTGTAATTTTTATTTAAAACGATACAAAACATATTGTTATTCATATAAAAAGCCGATGCAAGCGCTAAATTAGCGGTATTTTGTCGCGATTTTATAGCCATAAAAAAAACCACGCCTGAGGCAACTTTTTTGTTGCTGGCGTCACCCACAGTAGGTTTTTACTATCGCGTCCATAACAGGTTAGCGGTGTAAGCTCCTATGCAAAGTTCTGTGCAAAATAATAAGCAATTACCCCTCGAAGGGGTTCGTGTTGTCGACTTTGGTCAGCAAATTGCTGGCCCGGCCGTGGCCATGGTATTGGCTGATCTCGGTGCTACGGTGGTGCATATCGATCCGCCGACTGGACCGCAGTGGAAGCATCAAGCCAATGCGATATTAAATCGTAATAAAAGCTGCATATCGGTGGATCTGAAAACAGCGCAGGGCGTTGATCAGGCCATGCAGTTGATTGATCAGGCTGATGTGGTGATCGAGTCATTTCGCCCCGGCGTGATGCAACGGTTGGGTATAGACTTTGCCCAACTGCGTGAGACACGCCCGCAACTTATTACGCTATCGGTACCGGGATTTGCTAGCAATGATCAGTTGCGCAGTCAGTGGAAAGCCACCGAGGCGGTGGTTGCCGCTACCGCTGGTGCTTTTACCGATATGGGCTTTAATCGCGTATTGATGGGGTTAAATCCCTGTTTCTCACCACTGCCGTTGGCGTCCTCCTATACCGTGACTCTGGCCGCGAGTTCGGTGGTACTGGCGTTATTTGCTCGGCAAAAAACCGGCTGTGGTGACCATATAGAGGTGCCAGTAATCGCCGCAATGATGGAAGGACTGTCCTACAACTCTTATCAGGTTGAAAACCTACCCGAACGCTACAAAACCATGCGTGAGCTAGAGATCGAGCGCCGCCGTGAGGCTAATATCGATTGTGATCTGAGTTATGAGGCGCTTCAGGAGTATTTAGATCCTTTTTATCGTACCTATGAATGCGCAGATGGCCGCATGTTTTATGTGGTCTGTCCCTCTCATCGCAACCATGCGCGCCGCTGTTTAGAGGTGCTGGGCTTATACGAGGAAGTGATGGCTGAGGGTATGCCCGAGGTGGAAGATCTCCACTTGCCAGTCAGCGAGTGGCAAGGTGAAAGTTCCTTGGGTGTCTACCCATTGCCCAAACGCTGGGCAGAGATTATTGCCGCGAAAATAAAGCTGGTTATGTTAACCAAGACATCGTCCGAATGGGGTGTAATCTTTGGCGAAGGGCAGATTCCCGGGGCCCCCCATAGGACCACCAAAGAGTGGGTTAATAGCTCGCACTGCGATGATGCCGGTCTTATTGTGCAAGTGCAGGATCCAGAGTATGGATTGATGAAACAACCCGGTCCAGTGGCCTGGTTGGAAGAGTCTGCACATCAGATGGTGGCCCCCTCGCCACGCAGATTTGTCTCTTTTGATCAGGCACTGGCCGAGTTGGCATTAGTGCCTGCACCCACTCTGCCAACGCAACAGACGCAGCCACACAGTCAGGGTTGGTTGGATGGTCTGCGAGTATTGGATCTAACTAATGTGATTGCCGGCCCGCATTCCACGGCATTTCTAGGACGTTTTGGTGCTGAGGTGATTAAGGTCGAGCCGGTAGTGCCACTTTACGATCCGTTGATTGGAACAGTATTTGCCTTTCAGGCAGATATGGGCAAAAGCAGTGCACTGCTTAATATCAATACTGAGCAGGGTCGAGAGGCGTTTAATCGATTGGTGCGTTCGGTTGATATGGTGGTGATCAATGCACCTGAGAGACAAATGCAACCGTTGGGGCTCGATCATGCGGCGCTACAAGCGATCAATCCCGGTGTGCTATTCTGCCGTTTAGACTGCTTTGGTGGTCCTATGCCGGCAAATAAAACTAACTATATTGGCTACGACGATATAATTCAGGCGAATAGCGGTATTATGAGCCGCTTTGGTGGTCCCGAGACACCAGAAGAGCATGCACATTTAGGTACCCTCGATGTTAACTGTGGCTTTGCCGGTGGTCTGGCCATGGCTGTGGCACTTTATCACCAAGCGAAAACTGGTGCCGTTAGCCGCGCCAGAACCTCGCTGTCGGCAGTGACCAATCTTGCTCAGTTACCTTTCTGTTTTGATTACAGGGGATTGGAGGATTTTAATGAGCCCTCTGGTCGTCAGGCTATGGGCAATCATGCCTTGTCGCATTTCTACCAAACCGCAGATGACTGGATTTTCCTCGATGCTGAGTCGGCTGATTTAGCCACTCTAGACAATGTTAAGGGTTTGCAGGGTATTACCGATACTGCGGATATTCAGGTATTTTTAACTGTCGCTATGCAGCAGGCTGCGTCACAGACATGGGTCGAACGTTTGTTGGCAGTCGATATTGCAGTGGCACAGCCAGTGTCGATTGAGGCATTGCGTGAGCAATACAGTCGCATCGCAGATGGCACTGTGGGTATTGATCGAGGTAGTTTTGCCTTTTCAATTTACCCAGATCATCCCAGTGGCCATCAGCTAACACAGATTGACCACTATGCGATCAGACCAACTCATGCACGTATCGATGCCGTAAGCCCAACTGAGGCCCATGGCCACTCAACAAGAAAAATCTTGGCAACAGTGGGCTATAGCGAGTCACAAATAGACCTAATGTTAGCGCAGGGCATTGCCGGTTTGGCCTGGGGAAAAACCTATTTGCCAGCGGATACCCTCGGTGAACCTGTCCCTGAGCTAGATGGACTGCTCAGCACAGCGGATGCAGAGGCTGTAAGTTGGGTCGATATCGAGCCTACCGATGGCGATATCTTCATCACATAATGTGCAGTAGCCATAGTCACCGCTGTCGATGCGCGCTAGCGCTGTTACGATTCCGCTGAGTTGTCGCTGACGGCGGCGGGTGGCTTCCTGAGCCATCTGTGCGCCTTGCATGGCGTCAATGCGCGACAGTCTGCCGACCATGGCTTGATCTAATTGCACCGGTTTACCCGCATCGGCTGATAGTTTTTCCAGCTCCAGTAATTCTTCGCGCAGTTGACACAGACGCTCACGGAAAGCTTGTTGCTGTGCTCTGTCCATTAGATTGCTGGCATCTCGTCAATAGCATAGGCTTGCTGCGCCAACCAAGGCGCAATATTGACCAATTGTGGAACGATTTCATCAGTGTAGATAGAGCGACAGATCTGGGCAATTTGGTCAGGCAGGGCGCCCAATTCATTGTAGCGGCACAGCATGGTGAGGTGTCTGGCATTGGCGCCATTAGCGAGTTTGAGCACATGGCACCCTTTCAGTAATTGCGGGTAGCGCACCATGCATAGGCCAGTCGTAATGGCCCAACCCTGACCCGATTGCACAAAACGCATCAGGGTTTGGGTGCTATCTAATTCATAGGCAGTCTGCAGTTGTATATTTAGACGGCGGGCGATGAGATCGGTGAGAGCACCCAGTCTGGATTGTTTGGTGTAATGAATAAAGGGGACGTTTTCGGCTAACCATGCGGCTGTCGCTTTACCCTCCTGAGCATAGTGATCTGGCACTATCATAACAAAGGGGTCCCGTAGCACTGGGTGGCGCTGTAATTCAGGGTGCTCATCAATGGGATCACTGGTAACTAAGATATCGAGATCACGCTTTAGTAGGTCCTGAGATAATGATGAACCCAGTCCAGTTCGCAGTGATAGTTTTGATGCAAAGGGTTTTATCTGCTGCATAAACTCCACACCGGCAACATCACAAAATGAATCTACCATACCGATATTAAGCGGTAGCAAACCGCCTTCAGCACATAGGCGCACATCGGCCAACATGCGCTGTGTATCATTGATCATCTGCTGAGCATAGTCCTTGAGTACTTGCCCGCTGGGGGTGAGTTTTATTGGCCGCGAGCGGGTGATAACCAGCTGTGTCTCAGTTTGTGCTTCTAATTGCTTGATGGTCTGGGATACCGCCGATTGGGTGATACCTAGACGCTCAGCGGCCTGAGTCAGGGTGTCTGCCTCGGTCACTGCGGCAAAAATACGCAGCGCAGAGATTTCAATAGTTTTACTGTTTTTCATAGCGCTAGAGTATAAGCGATGAATACGGTTGCGCCTTACTCAGCTGCGGCAAGACTTCTTAATGCTGCGACACCAACCGCGACACCTTGATACTCTGCCATGGCGTCGAGCAAACAATCCCACAAAAATTCTGTTGAGGCGATATCGCTGAGAATATGGAAACACAGGGTACTCCCTATATCTTGACGGATAATCACGGCATTGATTTTGGCCACAGAGGTTTGCGCGATTTGTCCTTGAGCAAACTGCTGAGGGCGCAGATCGATAGCGCAGATTTTGGCTAACATTTCTGCCGCAGTGCTACCTGTGAGCGCCAGCCAACTATGGCTATCGGCGCGGGGCAGGCTATAGGTCTGCGCGGGCAACTGTTGCTGATTAAGACTCTTTGTCAGGGTTGAGTTACCGTTAATATCGGCCAATATCAGAAGCTCTTGTTGCGACAGTCTAGCCACCAAGCTGTGGTCACTTTGTCGTATAGCCTTGTTGGGCGCCTCTGGCAGGTTAACCCCCTGGCTGGCCGCCCAGTCCGGCGCACTTGCACCTTTAAAGCCAGTGCGCGGTAGCGTTGATAAGTCGACCAGCCCTAAGTGAGCGGCGAGTAGCGCTTCCATTGCAGGGTCGGCATAGTGGTTGACAATAATGGCATCCGCCAGCTGTTCAAATTGTGCCTGCAGTTGGCTGTGACGACGGTAGATGGGGCTACGGCGATTACTTTGGGTTGCAGTCAGTTCGGTCATGGTTATAACGCCTGTCGCTCAGTGTGCGGATCATAAAAGGGTAGGGCAACAACCTCGGCGTCGACCATTGCACCGCCAGTCGAGCGAATGGTGATCAGGTTGCCGGGTTCGGCTTTATCTGGTTGCACATAGGCCAAGCCGATAGGCTTGGACAAAGTGGGCGAGTAGTTGCAGGAGGTAACGCGTCCAGTCATCTGATCACCATCGATTACCAGATGGCTTTCTAAAGGAATTGGCGCTTTGGGATTGTTGATAACAAATCCCACCAGGCTTCGTGTCGGCGTTTTCTCAGCTAATTCCTGCAGTGTTCTGCCACCGACAAAGAAAGGTTTTTTGCGCGACACCGCCCAGCCCATTTGCACTTCCATGGGGTTGGACATAGCGTCGGTATCTTGGCCAATAATAATATGGCCTTTTTCCAAGCGCAGTACGCGCTGGGCTTCAATGCCAAAAGGCTTAATATGGTCGGCCTCACCAGCGTTAAGCAAGGCATCCCACAGTGCTTCGCCATACTGGTGTGGGATATGCACTTCATAGCCGAGCTCGCCGACAAAGCCGACGCGAATAATCCGCGCGTCTATGCCGGCGACAGTGCCTTGGCGCACGCCCATATAAGGAAAGGCTTCTGCCGACAGATCAATATCGTCGCATAGTTTGGCCAGTACTTTGCGCGCCTTGGGGCCGGCGATATTAACGCCGCAATACGCCGCAGTGACATTGGCTATATCGACATCTAGACGCCATTGGGCATTCCATTTCAGCATGGTCTGATAGACGCGATCGACGCCGCCTGTAGTGGCCGTAACATAGTAATGCTGCTCGCTAAAGCGACAGGCGACACCGTCGTCGATAACCACGCCGGCCTCATTGGTGAGCAATGCATAACGGGCTTTGCCCACCGGTTGCTTGATAAAGCCAAAGGTGTAGAAACGATTGAGAAACTCACCAGCATCGGCGCCGCGCACTTCGATGCCACCAAGGGTAGAGACATCCACTACACCGACATTTTTGCGTACATTATTGACCTCATTATTAATGCATTGATCGCGCTCTGCGGGTGCGCCATAGAATGCCGGTCGGTACCAGGCACCGGCCTGAAGCATTTGGGCGCCAGCCTCGATATGGCGATAATGCATGGCACTGCGTCGTGCCGGATAAAAACTACGTCCCGCACTATGGCCCAGATGTTCTGGGGCAAAGGGTGGCCGCGCTGTGGTAACGCCGGTATCGGCGACCGTGCGATGGGTGGCTGCTGCCACCAGTCTCGCCGCCGCCAATGCCGAGTGCCGCCCCTGTGAGGGCCCCATACCACAGGTGGAATAGCGTTTAACCAGTTGAATATGCTCATAGCCATCGCCGGTTGCATTAATAATGTCGGCGATGGTGAGGTCTTCATCAAAATCAACAAACTCTTTGCCTTTGGGGTGGGCAAAAATTGGCCAATGATGGTTGGGACTGTGCTTTTGTCGAGCGATAGCTCTTGGGATTGCTTGCTGGTTTAGTCCCAGTGCTTTGGTTGCAATGATTGCGGCTCTGACACCCTCGGCAAGGCAGGCCTCTAAATCCCAGTGACTATTGACTGAGCCGGCTACCTGCAGTGCCTCGGGTAGGTTACTCAAAGTAAACATGGCGGATTTATCGTCGTAGCTCAACTGACCGCCGGCCTGACAGGCAAGTTGGTAGGTGGGGGTATAACCCACCGCCATACACAACAAATCGCAAGCGATAATTTCGCCATCATCAGCACAGATGCCGGGCTTGATAATCTGTCGCACTTCAACGCTACAAAGATGATTGTTGCGCTGTTTGGCGCTGTAAACGGCATAGCCACTTTGTACTTTAACCCCGCGTTTGGCAACGGCCTTAGTCAGGGCGCTACTATTGGGTTTATGGCGCAGATCAATAATCGCTTTGACAGTGACACCGGCATCGAGTAAATCTAATGCATTGGCGTAGCCATCATCATTACCAGTGATAATAACAGCGGCGTTTCCGGGGCGAACGGCATAGAGATGCATTAAGCGCTGGGCGGCACTACTCATCATTACACCGGGGATATCATTATTGTGAAAAACGGCCTGCTGTTCCAATGCACCTGTGCACAGAATGGTCTGCTTGGCACGCACTTTATACAGACGTTTACCGCAGATTATAGGCAGCCAGTTATCGGCAAACCAGGCATTGACCACCGCGTTGCTCATGCAGGTAATATTTTTATGGCGATTGACCTCAAGTACCAACTGATCGCGGACGCTGTTAGCCAAATTACCGGCGGCATCGAAGCGAGCGTAATTGAGAGAGCCACCTAATAAGGGGTTTTCATCGACTAGAAGCACCTCGCAGTTACTTTCAGCGGCGGTAAGTGCGGCCTGCAATCCACTTGGACCGGCGCCGACAACGACGATATCGAAAAACTTGTACTGTTTGTCGTAGTAGTCCGGCTTAAGTTGTTGGTCAATCACACCAAGACCGGCTTTTTTACGGATCAATGGCGCCCATTTTTCCCATATACCTCGGGGTTTAAAGAACGCTTTGTAGTAGAAGCCTACGGGTAGAAATCTGGAGAATAATCCCAGTAGGGAACCACGATCATGGCGCAGACTACCGCTGTAGTTCTGTCCCATCACTGCAAGGTTATCGGCAATGGCTTCGCGGTCGGCGAGAGCGTTGGGATTGGAGGGTAGCTGTACTAACGTATTGGCATCTTGACCGGCCATGGTCAAAATTCCACGGGGGCGATGATACTTAAATGAGCGACTGAGCAGCCATTGATTATTAGCGGCTAGGGCACTGGCAATACTGTCGCCGGCGAAGCCAGGGAAAGTTTTATTTTCAAAACTAAAGTTCACCAACTGATCTCGGTCAATCAGCGATCCATAGGGTGCGGGTAGACGTTTCACAATGGTTGCTCCGCAGATGGGTCGGTAAAGTCAATGCGTTGCTGAAATATCTCGCTGGCCTCGAAGGTGCGTATCACCTCGTCGGTAATGGTATTGCGTTGGGCCAAGAACCAAAAGGCACTGGCGGTATGACACCACCATTCAGTAACGATACCGGCAGCGTTATCATGAAAAAAAACATATTCAGCCCATTGTCTTGCATCAGTCTTGCGCGGATCCGGCATGGGGTGGTATTCACCACCATAGGTAAACTCTGAAATATTGCGCGGGCCATTAAGGGGGCAGGTTAATAGTTTCATCTGATATCTCCCTTAATGACTGGCGGCCGTGGCGCCGGCTTCATTAACTTGATCGTACTGATAAAAACGCTCGAGCGCGAAGGGCTTGATAATGTCAGGCACTTTTTTCGTCGCCACCAGTTCAGCCATGGTGACACCGCAGATCGGTGTGGCTTTAAAGCCCCAGGTACCCCACCCAGCGTCGAGATAATAATTTTCCACAGGACTCAAGCCCATAATAGGGCTGTAGTCTGGCGTCATATCGGTGGTGCCGGCCCATTGTCGCAACAGGCGGGCCTGCGCTAAAAATGGAAAAAGTTCCATGGCAGCGGCACTCAGTGATTCCCGTTGATCCAATGTGGCTCTGGTGTGATAGAGAGGGTAGGGATCAGAGCCACCACCGATGACAAACTCACCTCGAGAGGTTTGATGGACGTAGACATGAACATGGGGCGAACTGACATGGGGTGTTAGAACAGGTTTGTAGGGTTGGGTGACCATGGCTTGAAGAGGGTAGCAATGAATCGGTAGCGGAATACCGGCTTTTTTAGCGACGATAGAACTCGCGCCGGCAACAGCCTGCACCACTGCACCACATTCGATACGGCCACGATTAGTCTGTACCGCAGTTACTCGGCCACGGGTAATTTCGATATCTTCTACTTCGGTGAGTTGATGAAGTTCGACACCGCGTTCGCAGGCGCCTTTGGCATAGCCCCAAGCAACGGCATCATGACGAGCGGTGGCACCGTCGGCATGCCAGAGTCCGGCCATAATGGGAAAGCGCACATCCTCAGACATATTGAGATTGGGCACCATATCGGCAATGGTTTGTCGATCGATAAGTTCAGAGCGAACGCCGAGATGTTGATTGACTTCAGCGCGCCAGCGAAAACTACGAATGGCGGCATCGCTATGCGCCAGTGTTAACTGACCGCGATTTTCCATCATCACGTTGTAGTTGAATTCATTGCTGAGGTTGTTGTACAGCTTGACCGATTCGCGATAAAAATTAACCCCGGCTTCGGTCAGATAATTGGAGCGGATGACCGCGGTATTGCGTGCCGTATTACCGCCGCCTAGATAGCTTTTTTCCAGTACGGCGATATTGCTAATACCATGATATTTCGCAAGGTTGTAAGCGATGGCGGTGCCGTGACCGCCGGCACCAATAATTACCACATCATAATGTTTATTGAGTTTTGTGGCGGGGGTGAAATGATGTTTGGCTGGGTACTCGCTACTGAGTCCATATTTTAATAGGCCAAAAGGCATACAGCTCCCCCCCCCTGAATTAGCTTTTAACTACCTAAAAACACCACAGTTTTATTGCCATCCAAAAACACGCGGCGTTCGATATGGTATTTGACGGCTTTTGCCAGAGCCATGCATTCATTATCGCGCCCCACTCTTACTAAATGGTTGGGGCTGTAGTTGTGATCAACACGGGTCAAAATTTGTTCAATAATTGGGCCTTCATCAAGATCAGAGGTGACATAGTGCGCTGTGGCACCGATCACTTTTACACCGCGATCATAGGCTTGATGATAGGGCTTGGCACCCTTAAAGCCGGGCAAAAATGAATGGTGGATATTGATGCAACGGCCCGATAATTGCTCGCTTAGCTCGTTAGACAAAATTTGCATGTAACGCGCCAATACCACTAATTCGGTATTGGTTTCCTCGATGATTTCCACAAGCCGCTGTTCCTGCTGTGCTTTACTATCTTTGTTGACGGGCAGATGAATAAAACGAATACCTTCACGCTCCACCATAGGACGCAAGTCCTGATGGTTAGACACCACGGCGGTGACCTCCATATTAAACTCACCTTTGCGGCGGCGATACAATAGATCATCAAGGCAGTGATCGTATTTGGATACCATCAGAATGGTTTTCACCGCCACTGATGGATCATGAAACTGCCAGTCCATAGCAAATTGTCCAGAGACCTCAGCAAAGGCGTCTTTCATGGTCTCAATAGAGGGTGATTTATCTTGACGACGAAACACTGCGCGCATAAAGAATTTATCGGTCGACTCATCATCAAATTGTTCAAGGGCACATATATAGCAGTCTCTGTCGGCCAAAAAACTGGTCACAGCAGCGACCACACCGCTACCTGCGCGACAGGTACCGGTGAAGATATAGTTGTTGGCCTCTTGGGGCATGGTGGTCATATCAATTGCCTGATGTTATTGAAAAAGTGCGATTATAGGCCAAGCCTGATAGTTTGGCTCGGCCTTCACCCTTTTTTCACCAGGCTATGATTATGGACCCTGGTGCTTGGGTCAATCATTCAATCGCGTTCTTAGCCAGACTACTGATAAGGTGTAAATCTGCTAATTATTTATGCGCCCAGCGCATACCAGCCGAATAGCGATCGGCAAAGCCCGGCCAAGGCTTGGTCGAAACACCATCGGCAGGTACCTGATTAGAATCTCCATGCAGTTTGAGATAGCCACAGGCTTGCTCGAGTTGTTTGATATGGCAGTTCATCATTGCCAGTGCAAAGTGCTTATTGTTGTGGTTTAACTTTTGTGTATCCCAGGCAGACTCATAGTAATGACCGAGATCTTCTTGGTGCTGATAGGCAATTTTTGGCGCCGGATGGGGCGCCACATTATGGCGGGCGCTGAGGTAGGTGAGCAGATAAGTATGGTCACCACCAGTATGCTGGAACATATCTTCGATAGCCGAATAGATCGATACGTCGTCAAACTCTCCAGCAACATACATTAACGGTACAGTTATCTTAGCAAGCGCGTCTTTATCGAACAGGCCAAATTGATTGCCCCAAGGGGCGAAGGCCATGACTGCACGCCATTTGCTATCCACCACAATATCGGTGTATTGACCGCCAGCACAGCTATTAAAGAGGGTTTTTAATGCGGCCAGTTGGCTAGGATCAGAGGTGCTACTGTCTTGAGCGATAAAAGCTTCGCTAAAACTGTAGCAACCACCAATGGTATTAATCGCTCCGTAGGCACCCATACTGTAGCCGATCAGCCCCGCGCGTTCGATGTCGATATGCTTTCTTACAAAACTGTTTTCAGAGGTTAAATAATCCAACGTGAACTGTTGATCACGTGAGCGGTTGTACAGAGTGCTCGATGCCCCTCCGCGCGGATTATTGGCTACATCGACATCGGCATTGGTCGAGTCAGTGTGGTCAATAGCGGCGACAATATAGCCGTGGGATGCCAGATGTTCAGCGAGATAAAACATTAAGGTTCTATAGCCGGTGTGGCCATGGGATATTACCACTAGAGGTAACTTTTCTTTGCCGGATATGATTTCGGCATCGCGGTAGGCTTTGGCTCGTAGTGAAAATGGTTGCCCTAAGCGAGTTTCATTGTCGTATTGAGTCAGCGACATTGATGCAATATTGCGCGCTGGATACCATATCTCCAAAAGCAAGGGACGATCTGCGATTTGCCGTGTTTCAATATTAAGTTGATCGGGATTAACAATTTCTATGGTGCGAACACCAACAGGCATGGGACCCTCGGTTGCCAATGCCGGCAGCATATTATTGTGAGTCTTATCGTAGAGCTGTTGGGGCTCGAGTTGACTGTTGTCACAACCAGTCAAAAGAATAGCTATACCAATGCACAGTGCTAGGTTGCGCACCAGGCGCTTTACCAGCCGAGCGGGGTGGCTCAGAAATGAGTGTCTATCATTGATTTGCATATACAGGGTCTCTTTTAGTTTTTTTGTAGTGAGAATATCACCAGCATTTGCGGTTTTAGCAATGGCAATTGTATGCCTTGATGCATCAGTGCAGCACCGCTGATTCTACTGTGCTGAGGCATGATTGGATCGCAGTCACTGGGCCATTCGGTGTTAATGGTGTAAATAGTATCAGGTTCTAAGCCCGCCAAACGAATCGGTTGTGGCAATGTGCTGTTATGTCTAGTCAATAAGGTGTAAGAAAATAAGGCCAGCGATTTATCCGCAGCGACAATACCGAAACTATGGGCATAGTCGGCAGTATCTAGCCGGTAGAGATCACCACTATGGATTAATGGCCGATAGCGTTTATGTAAGGCTATCGCCGCTTGCAGACAGCTGCGCTCAGTTTGGTTAAGTGCCATTAGGTCAGTCTCGACACCCATATGGCCGAACAGGGCTACTCCTGCTCTGGTGGTGATATCAATTTTACGACCGGTAATATGGCAGTCTTCAGCACCTACATGCGCACCCATAATCTCGGCAGGGAAGAACATTGAAAAGCCCTTTTGTATGGCTAACCTGTCCAGTGCGTCATTATTATCCGAGACCCAAATGCGATCGGTAAACTGCAGAATACCAAGATCGGCACGGCCGCCTCCCGACGCGCAACTCTCTATTTCTACATGGGGGAACTGCCGTCTTATTTTGGCCAATAATTTATACAGATTATGAGTTTGCTGATGCACCATGGCCTTGCCATCACTCGTGATGGGCTGATGAATATCGCGGTTCATATCCCATTTTAGATAGCTGATTTGATGGTCTGTTAGTAGCGTCTGAATACAGCCCAATAGATAACTCTGCACCTCAGGGAGGCTAAGATTTAATACCAGCTGATTGCGTGCCAGTATGGGTTGATTGGCACCTGCGCCGAGCACCCAATCCGGATGTTCTCGGAATAAGTCGCTATTGGGGTTAACCATTTCTGGTTCGAGCCAGAGACCGAATTCCATACCCAACGATTTGATATGCTTGATTATGGGATCGAGTCCTTGTGGGTAGACGGTCTTATCGACAACCCAGTCACCTAACCCTGAGCTATCATTATGTCGCTGTTTAAACCAACCATCATCGAGAATAAATCGCTCTGCGCCTATACTTGCGGCCTCCTCAGCAAGATTTAACAGTTGCTTTGGTTGATGATCAAAATACACTGCTTCCCAGCTGTTGTAGTGCACCGGTCTCGGTTTATTATGGGTGCGCTGGCAACTTATTGCTGAGCGATAGAAGTGATGAAACTGATGCGATAGGCCATTGAAGCCTGTGCTGGAATACCCTGCATATAGCGTTGGGCTGAGATAACTGTCACCAGCGGGAAGAATAATTTCTCCTGACAGCAATAGCTCACCCATTTGCACATAGCCCCTACCATCACCGAGTAATTCTGTGCTGATGCGATGGTTGCCGCTCCAGCCTAAATGTAGCCCATAGGCCTCACCGACAGATTCATTCGTCGACTGGTCGGTAATAATTAATCCGGGAAAGGTATTATGCGAGGTGCGGCCACAGATATTTTCGCGACTATAAATGCCGCTGTGCCGAGAAACGCGCTGTAGCTGAAATTCACCCGCCCAGCAACCCTCAAAAGCGATTAGTTGGTCAAGTGCTGAGGGGATAATAAGGCTGGGGGCATCGCAGCGGTCGAGGTTTAGCTCTGTATCTCCACTATTGGTCACCTCGGTAGAGGCTTGCACAATACCGCTGTGCTCATCCATTGTCAGTCTATGGGTCAACTGTAGGTTATTGGCATAGTCTTGGGTAATTATTAATAGATGCTGTGCATCGGTTTGGCTGATTTTTTCAATATGACAATCAGGTACTTTATAAACACCCGCGCGATGGCCACGGAATCCACTCTGGCCTAAAAAGCCACTACCATCCATTGGGCTGAGGGAGATTGGTGCCTCCTCAGCACAGCAAGCGGGTGCTTCTTGTCTGACACCCAGTGCACTGAGCATTTCAGCTGTTGTTCCTTCGCTGAGCCTAGCGCCCCAATACAGCAAGCTGGGTGTGGCCCCACGGCAGTCAAGGATTAATTGGCTGACTGCGCTAGAAAGCACATAATAAGACTGACCTTGCATGATGCTCAGTGACTTCCTCTAACTGAAAACGATTGACGAATTATGCTCAGCACCCTAAGGTCTGCTGTACTAGAAAACCATGGCCGAACTGCCACCTTCTTTATACCAGTGTGGGCCAGTTAAAAACAATAATAACTCTATTAACGAGGGCTACTAATGCAGTTGGAACTATTGCAAATAAGCGTTTTTTTCGCTGTAACTGCCATGATCGGTGGTATAACTTATATAAAGTGTAAAGCGGCACCTCAATTGGCCACAGATGCCAATAAAGAGTATTTTCTCGCCGGTGGCGGGCTGTCATGGGTGTTTGTGGCCGGTTCAATTACGCTTACCAATCTAAGTACTGATCAATTAGTGGGGATGAATGGTAATCAAATGGCGCTGCTAGCTTGGTGGGAGTTGGCTGCCGTTGTCGGATTGTTTATTTTAGCCAAGATTTTCTTGCCGGTTTATTATAAAAATAACTGCACCACCACCACCGAGTTACTGGAAAAACGCTATGGCGATAAAAATATTCGCGCCGTTATCAGTGTACTATTTCTCCTCGCTAATATGTTTATCTTTTTGCCAGCGGTCATCTATACCGGCGCATTATTTATGCAATCGATGTTTCAGGTGGACATTAATCTAATGCTATTGGTCGTTGCCTTCGCTCTGGTTGGTGCAACCTATGCTGTGTTTGGTGGCCTGCGTGCGGTTGCGGTGTCGGATACCTATTCCGGTATTCTGCTGCTTGGTATGAGTCTGGTGGTGGTTTATTTGGCGCTGGACACGGTTGACTTTGATTTATCTGGTATACCGGCTGAACGCTTGACGCTGATTGGTGATGATGAGTCGCCTCTGCCTTGGCACACATTGTTGACCGGTATGATCTTTATTCAGACATTTTACTGGAGTACTAATCAAACTATTACACAGCGCGCAATGGCGTCGAAAACACTAGCCGAGGCACAAAAAGGTGTCTATGCAGCGGCTGTGATTCGTCTGTTAATTGTGCCTTCGATTATTGTGATACCCGGTATTGTTGCCTACAAGCTCTATGGCGATATTGGTGATGCTGCCTATGGCCGCATTGTTGGTGATATTTTACCCGGTTGGTTGTCTGGTGTTTTTGCTGCGGCTATTGCAGCCGCTGTGCTGACCACTTACAACAGCTTGTTGAATTCTTCGGCGGCGCTGTATGTCTGTGATATCCATGAAAATTATATTGATAGTCAACCCAATGTGCGCAAGCTAAGTGCCCTGGTGACTGTATGTCTGGTACTGATTTCAATTCTGATGGTGCCGGTATATCAGGGCGCTGACAGTATTATCAATCTTATTCAGGAACTCTGGGGGCTGGTAAGCATGCCGATTCTGTCAGTGTTTATTGTTGGTCTGCTGTTTGATAATGTTAGGGCCAATGCGGCGATAATTGCCGTGGTGCTAGGGACTTCTCTGTACGCCTTCTTTACCTTTGTGTGGATGCCGATCCATTATATTCATATGATGCTAATCACCCTATTACTCTGCGTGGCGGTCGCATTGCTGGCCAATCGTGTTGTCTTTGGTCAAACAGCGAAGTTGAGGGCAGTGCAGCGCTAGGATTAATCTATGGGTGATTTTAACGCGATTATTGCCCGTCGTGACTGGCAACGGCCAGAGATTTTTCAATGTAACCGTTTACCTGCTCATGCATCACTTACGGCTTACCACAGTGCCGAGGCGGCGATGCTTGGACAGCCCTCGGACTATGCTCAGTCGATTAATGGTGATTGGCGTTTCGCACTCTATCCTCAACCCCAAGTGGTACCAGAAACATTTCCTCAGACTGGTTTTGATGATGGTGATTGGGCTATTATGCAGGTGCCGAGTAACTGGCAACTGCGGGGGTTTGATAAGCCCATCTACACCAATATTAAGTATCCTTTTCCCTGTAAGCCACCATTGGTGCCTGAGGAAAATCCTACCGGTTGTTATCGCACTTCATTTGTTCAGCCGACTCATTGGCAGGGGCGCAGTACCCGCATTATTTTTCATGGTGTTAACTCGGCCTTTCACCTGTGGTGCAATGGTCAATGGGTTGGCTATAGCCAAGATAGCCGCTTGCCCGCCGAATTCGATTTATCTGCTTTTATTATCGAGGGTGCTAATCAACTTGCGGTGATGGTGTTGCGTTGGTGCGATGGCAGTTATTTAGAAGATCAAGATATGTGGTGGTTAAGTGGTATTTTCCGCGATGTTGAACTGCTCAGTAAGGCTGCAGATCATATTGCCGATATCGCCATCGAGACTCAGTTACACAGTGACTACCGGCAGGGTCAGTTACTGGTTCGTCCACAGCTAGTTGGTCAGGCGAGTAAGTTGTCATTGCGACTTTGCTATCAACAGCAAGTGATTGCAGAGACATCTGGAGAGGCACAGGATCAGTCGACTTATCAATTGACTATCGACGAGCCTCAGCTTTGGTCGGCAGAAGTCCCCAGTCTCTATAGACTCATAGTGTCTTTATTAGATAGTCAGGGGCAGTTGGTTGACTGTGAAGCCTATGATGTCGGCTTTAGGCAGGTGGCGATTGATGGAGGGCTATTACGTGTCAATGGTGAGCCTATTTTGATCCGTGGTGTGAATCGCCATGAGCATCATCCAGATAATGGTCATGCCTTAACATTAGCGGATATGGAAGAGGATATTCGCCTGCTTAAGCAGCACAATTTTAATGCCGTGCGAACGGCACATTACCCTAATCATCACGCGTTTTATCAGCTCTGTGACCGCTATGGATTGTATGTGGTCGATGAGGCCAATATTGAAACTCATGGTGTGCAACCAATGTCGGCATTATCAGATGATCCACTGTGGCAGCCTGCTTACATGGCACGGCTGAGCCGCATGGTACTGCGGGATAGAAATCACCCCAGTATTATTGTTTGGTCACTGGGTAATGAAAGCGGTTTTGGTGTTAATCATCGAACCTTATATCAATGGCTTAAGCGCACTGATTCGAGTCGGCCGATCCAGTATGAGGGCGGAGGTGCCAATACTGAGGTCACTGATATTGTGTGCCCAATGTATGCCAGAGTCGAAGAAGATGTCGATGATCCCACGGGGTATAAATACGGCATTAAAAAGTGGCTTGATGTGGTCGGTGAGACGCGACCATTAATCCTCTGTGAATATGCTCATGCCATGGGCAATAGTCTTGGTAGTATCGATAAATACTGGCAGGCGTTTCGACAATTTCCGCGGTTACAAGGTGGCTTTATTTGGGATTGGGTTGATCAGGGCTTGACCAATAGCGACACGCAGGGCAGTTGCTACTGGGCCTATGGCGGTGCATTTGGTGATACAGTCAATGATCGCCAGTTCTGTATTAATGGTTTGATGTTCCCCGATCGCAGTCCACACCCGACAGTATATGAAGCAAAAAAAGCGCAGCAATTTTTTCAATTTGAACTGTTGTCGCAACAGCCCCTAACCATCGAGGTCAGTAGCGAATGGTTGTTTCGAGCAACCGATAATGAAATGCTGATATGGTGTCTTTTAGAAGATGGTTATACGCTAGCTAATGGACAGTTTGTGCTAAGTCTTGAACAGCAGGGTAGAGCTCAGTATCAGTTGCTAGAGCGAATGCCACCGGCAGTATCTGGCTGTGAATATTTTCTCGATATAGCCATCGTCCAGCCACGTAGCACAATGTGGTCTGCGGCAAATCATGTTGTTGCGCAAGAGCAATTTATATTGCCCTCGGAGCCAGCCCCAATAAGTCCAATGTTGAGCGGTTGCCCAGTGCTTAAAGACTCTGAGCAATACTATGATGTTTGTGGCGATAATTTTTTTTTCCGCTTCGAGAAAAGTACAGGGCTGTTGCAGCAGTGGCTAGTCGAGGGTCAGTCGCAGTTGCTAGGGCCACCGGTCGATAACTTCTTTAGACCACCACTGGATAATGATATTGGTACCAGTGAGGCGGATAATATTGACCCTCAGTCTTGGGCCTATCGCTGGCAACAAGCCGGTATCGATCAACTACAGCGCCAATCGCTTGATGTTGTAGCTAGATCCGAGGCCAATTATGTTTTGGTATCGACTCGGCAGTGTTATAACAATCAGTCGGGTGCTGTTATAGAGAGTCAGTGGCATTACAGGATTGATGCTGAGGGAAGTATTGAATTAGATATTGAGGTTACTATTGATGATCAGTTACCTGCCTTACCTCGCATTGGTATTGAACTGGCGCTGGCTGAGCCGAATCAGCCTATTGATTGGTTCGGTCGTGGACCTCATGAGAATTACCCTGATCGAGTGTTATCTGCGCCTATTGGACGCTATAGTCTGTCGGTATCAGACCTTCACACCGCTTATATTTTCCCCAGTGAAAATGGCTTGCGTTGTGACTGTCGTGAACTATTGGTTGATCAGTTTAAAGTGAGCGGCTTATTTCATTTCTCTGTCAGTCGCTATAGTCAGAGTGCCATTGCCAGGGCCAGATATAATCATGAGCTGCATCAAGATCCATGCCTGTACGTTCGCATTGACGGCTTCCATATGGGCGTTGGAGGAGATGATTCTTGGAGTCCTAGCGTTCATTCTGAGTATTTGCTTGAGAAGAGGTTCTATCACTACAATATTAAATTGCAGATAAATTAAACGATTTCATTTAAAGCTGTGTATAGTGGGTATAGCTTGAGTTAGGTACGAGGATTTTGTTTAGCGTAATTATTTTATAGTTAGCTAAATATGAGTACTAATGAGTCGGTGACTGAAGAAGAGCTGCGGGCGTTAATGCCTTTTTATGAGATAGAGGAAAGCCGCTTCAGGCAGATAAAGAAACGTATTGTTATTCGCACCAGCATTGTCGGTTTTCTGATGACGCTGAGGGGGATTGTGGTCTATTCGTTTCCTGAGTTGCTCAATCAGACTGATTCACAGGGCAACGTACTCGACAGCTATATCAGTGCCAATGTGCTTCTAGTGCGCACTGTGTTATTGGCGGTTACAGCCTCTGTTTATGTTTATTGCCTCTGGACCAATAAGTATTTTCGTACCATGTCAGTTATCGCGCTGATTGTTGCTTATTCGCTGGTATGGGCAGACCTTGAGACCTATGTTTTCACCATAACAGGTGAAATGAGCATAATGATGGTCATATTGCTATTGTTACGTATGTGCGCGCTGGGATTATTGTTTGCTAACTATCTGGATATTCGTCGCTAAGCGATGCATTATTGTGCTATGAAAAATTATCGCTTTATAGTGCTTGTATCACTTGTGCTGCTGAGTGGTTGTGCGACCTATCAGCCCAACCAAGTCGCTGATGTGTGTCGTATTTTCTGGGGGGAAACCGACTGGTATAAAGATGCTCGCAAAGCTAATAAGCGCTGGGGTACGCCCATCGGTGTGATGATGGCGATTATTAACCAGGAGTCGAGCTTCCGGGCGGATGTAAGACCTGAGCGCCCCAAATTTCTATTTATACCGCTACCGCGGCGATCGTCTGCCTATGGCTATGCTCAGGCTCAGGATCCCGCATGGAATGATTATCGCAAAGCCACAGGGAACTGGAGCCATGATCGCGATGACTTTGGCGATGCAATCAATTTTGTCGGTTGGTATACCAATACCTCTAATAAGCGCCTCGGCATTTCCAAATGGGATCCCTATAAACAATACCTTGCTTACCATGAAGGCTGGGGTGGTTATTCTCGAGGCTCATTTAATAAGAAGCCGAAGTTGCTGTCGGTGGCAAAAAAGGTCAAGCGCCAGGCTGAAACCTATGGCGCACAATTACAAAAATGTAGTGCTAAGTTAGATAAGTCCACCAGGGGCTGGTTGTTCTAAACCCGATGTTACTGAGACATCGAGTTATTACTTTGTTGCGTACCATTACGCATACTAATCTGTTAAGGCGTTTTATCTATGCCCAACGATCATGTAGATGTTGTTATTATCGGTGCTGGGCTCTCAGGAATAGGTGCTGCTTGCCATCTAGAACGCAATAATGCCAACAAGAGTTATGCTGTTCTAGAAAGTCGTGCAGCCATGGGTGGCACTTGGGACTTATTCCGCTACCCCGGAATTAGGTCCGATTCCGATATGCATACCTTGGGCTATAGCTTTAAACCGTGGCAACATCGTCAGGCGATTGCCGATGGCCCGGCGATACTGGATTATATCCGTGAGACCGCACAGGACTATCGAGTTGATCAGCATATTAGATACAATTCTCAGGTAACAAAAATTGCTTGGGATAGCGATAGTGCCACTTGGACTGTGCATATCAAACAGCCTAGCAAGCGGGCCAGTCAAATAACCTGTCGCTTTATTTACAGTTGCACTGGATATTACCGTTACGATCAAGGCTACTTGCCGCAGTTTCCCGGAGCTGACCAGTTTAAGGGGCAGATAATTCACCCTCAGCATTGGCCCGAAGCGCTGGATTATACCGCTAAGCGGGTGGTGGTTATTGGCAGTGGTGCTACAGCGATTACGCTGGTGCCCGCAATGGCTAATACTGCGGCTCATGTCACTATGTTACAACGCTCGCCTACCTATGTTGTGTCTCGCCCCAGCCGCGATAAGTTCGCGCTGGCATTAAACAAGTATCTGCCATCAAAACTAGCCTACCTAATAACCCGCTGGAAAAATGTGTCAATGCAGGCATTGATTTTTCAGCTGAGTCGGCGACGCCCAGCCCAGATGAAGGCGAATCTCATGAATTGGGCGCGCATGGAGTTGCGTAATAGTGTTGATGTCGATATCCATTTTAATCCGAACTACAAGCCTTGGGATCAGCGTTTATGTCTAGTGCCCGATAGTGATTTGTTTAAATCATTGCGTGAAGGCTCGTCCAGTGTTGTCACTGACCATATTAAGACCTTTACGAAGACAGGGATCAAGTTAGCGTCCGGTGATTTTTTAAAAGCAGATATTGTGGTCAGCGCCACTGGTCTGGAATTGCTGGCGATGGGGGGCATGGATATTGTGGTAGATGGCAAAAATATATCTCTGCCGGATACATTGGGCTATCGTGGCATGATGCTGAGCGATGTGCCTAACTTTGCGTTAGCTGCTGGTTATACCAATGCTTCATGGACATTGAAGTGCGATCTGACCAGTAAGTATGTCTGTCGTCTGCTTAAGCATATGGATAGATTAGGCTACCATTACTGCGTACCGCGCAATCATGATCCGGAGCTTCAGCGCGTTGATTTTTTGGACTTGGCCTCTGGTTATGTGGCGCGCGCTATTGATAAATTCCCTAAACAGGGTCGCAAGTCACCATGGCGTCTTTATCAAAATTATCTATGGGATATTGTTAGCTTGCGATTGAGTGCGGTGCGGGATAAGACCCTTGAGTATGGGCGGATGAAAACATAACTCTGCAGCCCGTATACAATCTTATTAATCGCGCCATTTTTCAACCAAATAGGGTGATTTACCAGAAGAAACTATGACTATTAGCAATCGTTTACTTAAATATTTTAATCGCAAAAAGTCTGACTCGACCGATAAAAATCATACCCGCTATAGAAATGATATCTGCAATCATTGGGATTTGGATTATCTATCCATGGAAGAAATTGATAAACGCCTGCAAGCAGGGAGGCTTGAAACTACCGTTGTGCGAACAAAAAAAGACCGCTAAGTCTGACACAACTATAATGTTAGCCATTTAGCGCCTATCATATTGCGGTATTTTGATGTTTGAACAACAGAGGTAGCTTGGCAATTTATCCGTTAACGAAATGATTAAGTGCTTTTAACTGTGGAGTTTGTGGACGAGATTATCCTGTTGATTTCCTTATCACAAGTTCAAAGCCGGTCTCGATATAATGTGGTGTTTCTAAGTTTTGATCAGCTTTTTGGTTTAGTTTTTCAAAAATAAGTGTCATTGCCTTACTGCCCATTTTGTATCGATTAACACTGACGGTGGTTAATGCGGGTTCGGCATAGGCGGCCATTTCAATATCATTGAAGCCACAGACGCCAAATTGCTGCGGCACATTAAGCTGCATTTTTTTGGCTTCATGTAAAACGCCCAGAGCCAAGTCGTCGTTACAACAGAATACGGCATCACAATCGCCCTCAGTAATCGCCATTAGCTCCCGAAATAAAGTAGAGCCCATAGTGATGGAAGAGGGCTGGGGGGTTGTTACTATCCGTTTTTTATCTAAGCAATGAGCTGTAGAGAGGGTTGACTCAAAGCCAGCCAGTCTGCGACAGGTTCTGGGGTCCATTCTCGCGCCAATAAAACCAATTTTACTATATGACTTGTCGAGCAATAATTGCGCGACAGCGGCACCAGCCTGAAAATGTGAAAATCCAATATTACAATCGATGGGATTATTAATTTTATCCATTATCTGAACAATGGGAATACCAGAGGCTTCGATCATCGCTCTGGCGGCGGCTGTTTGCTCGCCACCGGTGATAATCAACCCTTCGGGCGATTGCCCTAATATTGTTCGTATCGCACGTTCCTCCTCGATTGGAGAATAATGGGTATTAAACAGCAGTACTTGATAGTTAGCAGGATTGGCAATGTCATAAATGCCGCGCAAGACATCATTAAATACAACATTTGATAGAGAGGGAATAAGTACGCCAATTACTTTTGATTTTGACGATGCCAAAACACTTGCTGAACGATTAGGTATATAGCCTAACTCGGCAATGGCAGCCTCAACTTTGTTGCGCACATTATTCTTCACCCCTCGGTAGTTATTGACTACTCGAGACACGGTCATTGGACTGACACCTGCGTGCTTGGCAACGTCTTTTAATGTGAGGCGTTTATGATATTGCAATTTATCCATAGCGATAGAATGGTGGTTGGACAAATAGTTTGTTTAATTAACACAAATCATGAGCACAAAATCACTGCTGCATTACGACTCAGTTACACTACAAAAACAGCGATATGATCAAACAACTGGCCAGTCCAGTCAAAGAGATTATTGTTGTCATCACTGTCCATGTCTTTAATGTATCTCTTTCGTTCATGCCGAGATAACGGCTGACCAGCCAGAACCCTGAATCATTCACATGTGACAGTATTGTGGCACCGGAGGAAATAGCAATTACCAATAACCCTAGGCTCGCTGCTGATATCGGCTGTAATTCCAAGATAGGCGCGATTAAGCCAGCGCCAGTGATCATGGCAACGGTGGCCGAACCCTGAGCGATTCGAGTAATGGCTGCAATTAAAAATCCAAGAATAAAAATAGAGAACTGCGCCTCAACGAATACCGATGCCAGCATTTGACCAACGCCAGAATCAATTAGCACTTGCTTAAAGGCGCCTCCCGCACCAGTAATTAAGATGACAACGCCGGCCGGTTCCAATCCTTTGTTGGCGATAGTTAATAATGACTGGGTACTAAGATTGCATTGATGATGAGCAATGAATAGGGCAAAAATAGTGGCAATGGTTAATGCGACAAAGGGGTGGCCGAGAAAACTAATCGCCGTGAGTAAGCCACTATTTTGTGCCATTATAAAGGGCGCAGTGGTGGCTAACATGATTAAGCACAGGGGCAATAATATGATAGCGGCCACCCAAGTGAAGCTTGGAGAGACATTGTCTGAGTCGCTGTGTTGTTCTTGATATGCCTCGGGCACGGCGACAAATATTTTATTGGCAATAAAGCTGCCAAACCAAGGACCTGCGATAATCATCGCGGGTATACCCGTTAACAGGCCAAATAAGATAACCCAGCCTAAATCTGCTTTGATCAATTCAGCTACAGCAATGGGCCCTGGTGTTGGCGGGATAAAGCTATGGGTGATTGCGAGTCCCGCCAGCAAAGGTACCGCATAATATAATAATGAGCGGCCAGAGCGGTTAGCTAATCCATATAGCAGTGGAGCTAAGATAATAAACGCCACGTCAAAAAAGACTGGAATGGCAACAATAAAGCCGGTTGCGCCCAAGCTCCATTGGGTTTTTTCTGGGCCAAACGAGCGAAGTAAGCTATCCGCTATACGTTTAATCCCACCGGAGCTCTCTAGTATTTGTCCGAGGATTGCCCCCAAACCGACCACTATGGCCACGAAACCTAAGGTTCCACCCATACCCTGTTTGATAGAGTCGATAACATGTGCCGGTTCTAAACCAGAGCAGAGACCAACCAGTAAACTGCTGATTAGCAATGCTAAAAACGCGGGTACTCGCCAAACGATAACCAAAAAAAGTAACAGTGCGATACCTGCGCCGGCAACCAATAATAAACTTAACTGCACATCTAATCCTTGTAGGGAAATACGATTGAATATTTAACCTTGCACATTAACCATGCCGACCGTTGGAGGACCGCCACTAATAGCGTCAAATTCACAGGGCTCAACGACAGACTGCATATGGCGATCTAATAAAGCAAAATCGTTGTTATCAATGGTATAGCTAAGTGGTTTTTGTTCGCACCGCTTTATCATCTTCCATTGCACCACTATTTTTAATACCGATGCTAATATTGCGCCTGTTTTTCTGCAGTCTTGGTAGCGCAATCATTTTATGTAACAATAGCGCGTTTTACAACCATTGCCTGTATAAAGCCATTTTTTTGATTGATATGGCCTTGTGTGACAGTGGTATTTAATCAGCATATGATTGCGCAAACACTTGTTATATAGGAACCCATCATGTCATCATCAGAGAATGCCTTTCTACCTACGGCACAGCCACTGCTGGTTGTAGTAATGGGCGTATCAGGGACTGGTAAGTCGACGCTTGCGAGCACAATCGCAGAGCGTTCAGAGTTTGTCTTCCTAGATGCGGATACTCTGCATAGTGATGATGCTATTGATCAAATGTCTCGAGGTATACCGCTAAATGATCAACAGCGAGATCCTTGGATACAGCGTATTTATCAACAACTTTGTGATTATCAGTCTGCAAATAAGGATTGCATTCTTGCTTATTCGGGGCTCAAGCGTGAGCACAGAAAAGTGATTTTTAGCGCATATAAGCGGAGTGCCGGCGTATTATTGGGTGCTGAGGAGCAGCTGATTACTGAGCGTTTAATTCGTCGGCGCAATCACTTTATGTCGCCACAGCTACTCAGCAGTCAGATAGCAGATATGGAGTCATTTGATGATGACATGCCAGTATTGTCGATGGATGTGACCAGATCAGTGGAGCAGTTGGTAATAGAGTTAGAAGACTATATTAGATTGCTGCAAGAGGAGATAATAGCCTAAACCCTTGCATGCCCAGTGAGTTGAAAGTGAGATCGCCGCGTTATATTTAAGCGGGTTATCTACCGGCCTCTATTGGCACTTTTATAGGCTGTGAATGACGGAATGGCCGCAGCAATTATCGTCGACCCCGCGACTAACGCTAAAAATATCATGTTGTTAAATGACAAAATATTCAATCCGATATGCAAACCAAAGTCAGTTGATAGTGGATCACGGGCAATGATCAAACTGAGATATAACACCACTGATCCTATCGCCATACTGGCAAGGCTGACCAATAGCGCCTCAAGCTCAATCAATAAAAATAAAAAAGAGGCTGGCGCTCCAATCACTCTGAGTAAGTGTATTTCATATTCCCGCTCTTTAATGGAAGCAAGCATCATTGCGCTTAGCCCTAAGAGAGCCGCGATAAGTATTAAGCCGGAAATAAGACGCAAGGTATTTTCTAGAAAGCCCATCATTTGCCAGAGCTCGGACAGGGCTACACCTGGCAGAATAGCGGTGAGAGGTTCTTTGCGGTAGTTGTTAATATCTCGCTGCACACTAAATGTTGCTATTCGAGAGTTTAAGCCAAGCATAAACGCTGTGATGTTCTTGGGTTGAAGATTGAGGTCTTGTAATTGCTGGTTGACAGCACCACCAGACTTTTTAGCCACCTGTTGCCAGTCTAGATGAATGGCTTCCAGCCCTTGTAATTTTACATGGACAGCTTGATCTACTGGTGTGCCAGTTGAGGCCAAGATGCCAACCACTTTAAATGGGTTTTGGTCATGCATACTAAAGCTGGTTTTGCCGAGGCCATGGGCTAAAACAATTTCGTCGCCCAGTGAATAGTTTAATTTTTTCGCCACTTGTGCGCCCAACACAACATCAAAGATCTTCTCAAAGGGTTTTCCTTGACTGAAGCTAAGTTGACGTTGATTGCCATAACTGAAATGGGTGAAATAGTCAGTGGTTGTGCCCATCACTCGATAGCCTTGATGAGAGTCACCCAGTGAGATAGGAATTGCCCAGGCTACCTTTGTGTTGTTACTGATGCTTTGATAGGTGTCCCAAGCGATATTGTTGGTCGGTGATCCTATACGAAATACCGAATAGAGTAATAAGTTTAGGCTGCCGGTTCGTGCCCCAACAATCAGATCGACACCGGAGACAGTATTGTTAAAGCTTTGTTTACTCTGACCACGAATATGCTCTACGCCCAGCAGCACAAAAATACTCACACTCATGGCCAGAATAGTCAGTAACACCGAGCCTTTGCGATTTAATAAACTTTTTGTCGCAAGCCGTATAAACATCAGTTGTGCTCTCCTGCTGCATTGATCTGGGAGAGTGCGTCAATGCGTCCGAAGTAACTGGCTAATGACATATCATGGCTAACAAGAAGCAGGGTGATACTGTATTCAGATGCCATGACCATCAGCTGCGCCATAAAATTGTCACGATTCTTTTGGTCAAGAGAGGAGGTCGGCTCATCAGCGATAAGCAGTTGAGGTTTATTGATCATGGCTCGGGCGATGGCAATGCGTTGTTGTTGCCCAATGCTGAGCTGTTTCACGGGCTTTTGCCAGTCGGACTGAGGAATATGAAAGGTTGATAACAACGCTTTTATCTCCTCAGATAAAGATGACTGCGGCTGTTTAGTAGCGAATTGATGTGCTAATTGAATATTATCAATAGCATCAAGATACGGCACCAGATTAAATTGCTGAAAAATATACCCAATGTGATTAGCTCTAAACCGATCGCGTTGAAGAGCATTCATTAAGTCTAGACGTTCGCCTAGAACAGTGACTTCGCCAGAGCTTGTGCCCAATATGCCACTCAATAGATTTAATAATGTGGACTTGCCTCCACCAGAGGGGCCGTGAACGAATACATGCTCTCCTGTAGCTACAGACCAGCTGTCAATATCCAATACGCAGTCATTAGGTGCTTCGGGATAAGCAAAATGCACGTTGTTTAGGTTAATGGCCATGGCAAGGAGGTTTTATTTTTTTCGATACATGGGTTGTCAGAATTCAAGAATACATTATATCATCCTACAACGCGCTTTTTATATTTTACCGGTGATTAAATTGGCAGTATCAATCCAGCTGAAACACAAAATCGCATTGCTCATAATTATGATGTCGATGTTTATTAGTCAGGTTATTGCTCAGGGTGGCGATACTGAGAGGGGCAAAAATCAGTATAAAACCGTTGAGTGGACTGATCTTATCCCTCAGAACGAATTGGATATTCTTCTAAATCCGCCTGATTACATGGATGATATCCAAGATGGTTCGTTCGAAGATCAAATCGATAGCCAACTCAGAAATACTACCGCACTAGCCACGGAAGATCGCTATCAGCAAGCACTGGTATCAACCAATATAAGGCCTGAGATGGACGGTAAAGCGATACGCATTCCGGGATTTATTGTTCCTTTAGAATTTAATAGCGAACAAACTATTACTGAGTTTTTTTTGGTGCCATATTTTGGCGCGTGCCTGCATATGCCGCCGCCAGCACCCAACCAGATTATCTATGTAAAGCACCCTGAAGGGATGCAGCTCAACGCTCTGTATGATCCGTTCTGGATCACGGGTGTTTTGCGAGCATCGCTGGTGGAAAATGATTTGGCGGCCGCCGCCTATGTGGTCGAAATGGCAGACTACGAGCCCTATACCCAGTAATTGTTTAGCCGTCGCTACCTGTTATGCAGGCAAATAGCTGAGTTTCCCACTCATCACATAGTTCCGTCGCAATGATTTCGATGCGGCTCTCCAAGCAGTCATCTAGCTCTATTTCTGTCAGCGCATCAGAGGTAAGGTTGTATCCAAAAACACCGCAGTCGGTGATAAAAACAGCTTTTACCCTTTCGGCAGACACGCCACTTAGAAATACAAATAGGGACTGTTGATTGAATACTTTCGATCCGTCAAATCGCCAGCCTATGCTGTGGAATCCCTCACCCTGATTGACTGCTTTAAGATAACCAGATGCGGGTAGGGCTATATCAGCTGAGCTGGGTTGCTCAATGCTTTCGCTGTGCCGGTGATGGTGAGAGCCGACAGATACGCAAGTCTCACCCTCTAAAAGGGTCAAGGGCAGTTGACCATGTTCGGTAAAGATAACTTCCACCTCAGGCGAGGATTTTGCTGCAGCATAGTGTTTAAGCTGAATTTTGTCCTGTGCTTGATAAAGGTCTTGCTTGTTGCCGACAATAACATCGGAATTAGCGATTTGCTGATTGAAGGTGAGATGGTCAGTGTAGTTGCGGTCAGCCAGATGTCTGGCGTCTACCAAAGTAATAATTTTTTCAATCGACAGCACGTCAAAATAGTACTCGGAGGTTAATACTTCCAGCACCTCAGTTGGGTGTCCAAGCCCCGTTGGCTCAATCAATAAACGATCTGGTTTGGCGCGGGTAAGTAATTGATTTAGAGCGATCTGCATTGGTAACCCTGCGGCACAGCACATACAACCGCCCGGCACTTCACGAATAAAAACACCGCTGTTGTCATTGTGTTGACCACTAAATAGACTGCCATCAATGCCAATCTCACCAAACTCATTAACCAAAACAGCCCAGCGTTGATTTTCTGGCTTTGATTTTAATAGGTGCAAAATAGCCGTTGTTTTACCCGCGCCTAAAAAGCCAGTGATAACATTGGTTGGCACGGCCTGAATTTTTGATGTGGTTGCTCTCAAGCCGGCGAGCCTATAATCGAAACAGTATTATTTAATCTGTCTACCTCAAAATAAAAACAATGAGCTCGACCAGTATGGCAGGCAGCACCTTGTTGATCGACTAAACATAATAATGCGTCGCCATCACAGTCGATATGCATAGATTTCAAAGATTGAAAATGCCCGCTAGTTTCTCCTTTCAACCATAGTTGGTTACGGCTACGAGACCAGTAGGTCATACGGCCAGTGGAGAGGGTTTTGTCTAATGATTGTCGGTTCATCCAGGCTAGCATCAACACCTCTTTACTGGTCGCATCCTGGGTGATGACCGGAATAAGTTGTTTATCGTTATAAGTTAGTTTACTAATAAGCTCTTGTAGACCGACAGTTTGGCCACTGTGCAAATTTTCCATCGATTGGAAATAGGTATTTTTCATAGCAAGAAATAATCAGTTAGGAATGGCACTCGCAATTTAAGCGTCTGCATAACTGGTGGTTTTGCCAGTGGCTAACCGCAATGATAAACGCACCCATCGTTACAACAGTTTTTTCGCCTGTCTCGCCAAGAATATCATGACCTAGTAATGCTGCTGCGATTAGTACAGCAAGTCCAATTAACCCAAGAAGCATAATACTGAGCCGTTTATGTTTCCTACAGCCCATGGTCAGAGCATAGATACTGATGGGTATTACAGCGGCTAGCATCCATAGATGAACCATTTCATCTGCCAAATTTAACGCTGTCAGTGAAGGCAGTATTACAAGTAATGATGGCAGAGCCAGACAGTGGACGGCACAAAGTAGAGATAAGCTTATGGCCGTTTTGTCAGAGACAGTTTGTATATTTTTCATTATAAATCGATTTGTATTAGGGTTAAGCTGCTTTGTTTTTGCAGTCGTGGCAGAGACAATTTAATTCCATTTGCGGACTGACCAAATCAAAGCCCGCATCCTCCACGTTACGTTTCAATGTATTTATAGTGGATTTTTTAACAGTAATTTCCTTAACAGTTTGGCAGTTATCGCAAATAAGGAATTGCGAAATGCCATGATCGTGATCACATGTGATGTGGGAGCAGGCAATATATTTATTGGCCAAGTTAAGTTTATGTACTAAACGCTCTTCCTCTAAAAACTCGAGGATACGATAAACCGACATAGCAGGAAGCTTCTCACCAAATTCATCCCTACAATAGTCAGCCAGTTCATAGGCAGATTTGGCCTTATTTGACTGTAGTAAACCAGAGAGAACGTGCCTACGCTTGTTGGTCAATTTCACCCCGCGTGATTTACAGCTATTCTCGGCATGGTCAATGGCGGCCTGTACTCTGCTCATAGACGTTACCTTAATCGGATAAGGTTAGATTGTGCTGTTAGCTCGACAGCGCCCTGTTTCACATCGGTCACCCACATCGCTTTAATTTTCTCGATGGTGGGAAACTGATCGATTAAGTTGACCGTTATAGCTTTAAGTTCCTTATCTTGCGTACAATCATATTCAAAGTGAGCTGTAATTTCGCTATGGCTCTCTTCAGCAGTTTCATGCTCCTCACCATGAGCATGCTCATCTTCATGATGTGCGTTAGACTCTGTCAATGCCGGAAAATCTGCAGTCGCTTGCTTCAGGGAGCAATCACCGCCTTCGAAAGAGAAAAGTTCAGCGGATGTTTCAAGCGTTTGCCTGGCTCGCTCTATTGTCTGCACTTGTTGTTTGGATGTTGCCTTGTGCTCGAAACCAATAATATTGATCGCAGGGGACTCTAAATGGATCTCAAGGCTGCTATCCTCAAGGGCTACTGTAAGTTCTACATAGCCGTGCAGATGGGCGTCTTGTTGCGGCACACCATGATCGTGATCATGGTGTGCGGATTCGGCGCCAGCTTGCAGCGCAACCGAAAACATTATTACGAGCAAGCTTAAATTCGAAAAAATAGTCATTAGCTCTAAAATCCTGAAAAACAGCGAACAAGAAACAGTGATACACCATATCATTTTTTCAGCAAAATTCATACGAGCTTTGTTCTTCGGCTATCAAAGTTAGATTAACGCGATCAATGGATCCGGTGATTCTGGGTCTTGGTTAATAGGATTTCTGGTCAATATTCCGAGAGAACTAAATAAAGAGCAGGGGGGCTACCGAGAGAGGGCGGGGAAGCCTGCTGTGTGCTTATGATTATTACTGTAATCCGAGTAGATACTGCATTGAGGGATTTGTAAAACCTCAATTTCAAAGTACAAAAAAAAACTTTGCGTTAACAGGGCTTAGAAGGAGAATCCAACGTATTTATCCGAGGATCAGAATTATGCTCTTTTCTCTATGCCGGCAGCTTTAGCAACTGGAGTAATGCTCCAGATACCACACTGCCGAGGATGATCACTGAATCAGAGTCGTTAAAAATAAACGCAAGTGTTCAGAAGTCCATCGAAAAACCAACACTAGCCGTACGACCTTTGTTCGGCCTAGCACCGTCCGGGGACCGTGACACGATAGCACGTTTATCCAATACATTTTCGACTTTCAAAAATACGGTGACTGAGTCGTTTAGTGCATAGTGGCTAAACAGATCGGCGCTTACAAATGCATCAGTATCTTCAAAAGTACCAGCACAACCAATAGCATTACAAGTTTCATCAATGTATTTAATACTGACATAGTTG
>JBNAAJ010000017.1:0-46316 GCA_049631145.1 Porticoccaceae bacterium | reverse complement strand
AGCTGGTGGATACCTGAGGATTGTGTCTTTGTTGATGAAATACCCCACACCGCAACTGGTAAGGTGAGTAAGAAAGATTTACGCGAGCAATTTTCGGACTATCAGTACAACTAACTATTGTTGGTAAACCAAATCGGTGACGGAACGTTTAAGCATGGATCTAATAAAAGGAGGTGGATCCATGAAAAATGTAATTTTGTTTGTGTTGTTAGCATCGGTTTCGGTTTGGACATTTGCAGACCAGCATGGTGGGTCGAGCAAGGGACATAAGGGAGGTCTGTTTAAAAAGATGGATAGGGATGGTGATGGCAACATTACCTCTCAGGAGCATGAGCAGTCGATCGCTGAGATGGTTAGCAAAAGACGCGAGCGGTTTACAGCGATGGATGTCGATGGTAATGGCATTGTTACAGAACAAGAGGCTAAGGCAATGCGCGGTCTTCGGTCGAATAAAAACAAAGATAGAAAAACCACGGCAGATTAAAGAGTCCTCTCAAAAATAGTCTCGCGCACCTTCAGGCGGCGATTGTTACCAATGGCCGCTTTCTGATTGTCTAGCCCCACCAATGTCCAGATAAGTAGCCCAATTCGGCAAATAATTTGCACCTCAATGGGTTCTCCCTCATTATTGCGCCTGAACTGACTTTTGGTGTGTTATGACTGACTATTTAATTGCTCCTTCCATTCTCGCCGCTGATTTTGCCCGACTGGGTGAAGAGGTTGATAGCGTCCTCGAAGCTGGAGCCGATGTGGTGCATTTTGATGTGATGGATAATCATTATGTGCCCAACCTCACCATTGGACCGATGGTTTGCAAGGCGCTTAGAGATTATGGTGTTACGGCACCTATTGATGTGCATCTGATGGTGCAACCGGTGGATGATTTAATTCGACTGTTTGCCGATGCTGGTGCGACATATATTACCTTTCATCCACAGGCCTCTCATCATGTTGATCGTTCATTGCAATTGGTTCGTGATTTGGGCTGCAAAGCTGGCTTAGTGTTAAACCCTGGCACAGGTTTAGATGCTGTGCAATGGGTTATGGACAAGATGGATATGCTCTTATTGATGTCGGTGAACCCCGGTTTTGGTGGGCAGAAGTTTATTCCATCGACGTTGGAAAAGCTAAAGCAAGCTAGACAACTTATTGATAGTAGTGGCTATGATATTCGCCTCGAAGTTGACGGCGGTGTTGGCGTGAATAATATTGCTGAGATAGCGGCGGCCGGTGCTGACACCTTTGTTGCGGGCTCGGCTATCTTTGGTCAACCAGATTACGCGGCAGTTATTGCCGATATGCGGAAGCAACTCGCTACCGCCAGCTAATTTACTGATATTCATTATTTGATTACAATAGCCGACCTCTAGTTGGAGATGGTTTTGAAAAATAGTTGTTTGGATCAGATTGATAGTAGCCACCAGTGGTGGCGATGGCGCAGATAGTGTCGTCAGGGTGCTCGGTGCGCCTATCTAAATCAGACTGTCCAAGGAAACCATCATGACTCCCGAAAAATTTGCCCAGTTAGCAAGCCAAGACTTCAACCGTATTCCAGTAACGAGAGAGGTTTTGGCTGACCTTGAAACGCCTCTTAGTGTTTATTTAAAACTCGCCTTTGGTGCCAATTCGTATATGTTCGAATCGGTGCAAGGCGGTGAAAAATGGGGTCGTTACTCTTTAATTGGGCTGCAAACCTCGACCTTGTTAAAAGTGTATGGCAATCGCTTTGAAATTATTCGCGATGGCAAGCCGATGGTGAACCGAACAACTGATGACCCGTTGGCGGAAGTAGAGCGTTTTCGGCGACTATTTAGTATGCCAAGTTTGCCGGAGCTACCTCGATTTACTGGTGGTTTAGTCGGTTATTTTGGTTATGATACGGTCCGCTTTGTTGAGCCTAAATTAGCTAAAAGTACACCTAAGGATGATCTAGGTGCCCCCGATATTCTGTTGCTTGCCTCTGACGAAGTGGCTATTTTTGATAATTTATCTGGCACCATTATGCTCGTCGTTCACGTAGATGCGGCGGAGCCACAGGCATTTGCCAAAGCTCAGGCGCGCCTTGATGAGTTAGAGGCGAAATTAGCGCAGCCTGCACCACAATTGCCAACAATGAATTTGCCGGAAGATGGTATTACCGAGGACGCCTTTGTTTCCAGCTTTGGTAGGCAAGACTATATGACCGCGGTGGATAGGATTAAAGACTACGTGCTAGCGGGTGATGTGATGCAGGTGGTACCGTCACAACGGCTTTCAGCGCCTTTTGATGCCGCCCCTATCAATCTTTATCGCGCCCTGCGAAGACTGAACCCCTCTCCTTATATGTATTTCTTGGATTTAGATGATATTCATATTGTCGGTTCATCGCCCGAAGTGTTGGCGCGCTTGGAAGAGAGGCAGGTAACAGTACGACCGATAGCTGGCACTCGGCGACGAGGTCAAAGCGAAGAAGAAGACCAAGCGCTAGAGCAAGAGATGTTGGCTGACCCCAAAGAAATTGCAGAACACTTGATGCTGATTGATTTGGGTCGCAATGATGTTGGCCGTATCAGTCAAACGGGCACGGTAGAAGTCACTGAAAAAATGGTAGTCGAGCGCTATTCTCATGTTATGCATATTACCTCCAACGTAATCGGCAGGGTGAAGTCAGGCATGGGTGCGCTGGAAACATTAAAAGCCACGCTACCCGCGGGAACCTTAAGTGGCGCGCCTAAAATTCGCGCCATGGAAATTGTTGATGAGCTAGAGCCGGTAAAGCGCGGTATTTACGGCGGTGCCGTTGGCTATATCGGATGGAATGGCAATATGGATACTGCCATAGCGATCCGCACAGCAGTGATTAAAGATGGCATGTTACATGTGCAGGCTGGGGCTGGTGTCGTGGCAGACTCAGTACCTGAATTGGAATGGGAAGAGACGATGAATAAGGCGCGGGCGTTAATGCGAGCAGCGGCGATGGTGTGTAAAGCGCCTAGCGGAGAGTCAAGATGATACTGATGATCGATAATTATGACTCCTTTACCTATAACGTCGTGCAATATTTGGCTGAATTACAAGCTGATGTTCAAGTTTATAGAAATGACGAGATTACGATTGCTGACATTGAGCAGCTAGCACCAGAAAAAATTGTTATCTCTCCTGGGCCCTGTACACCAAATGAAGCGGGTATCAGCATTGCATGCATTGAGGCCTTTGCCGGCAAAATACCTATTTTGGGTATCTGTTTGGGGCATCAAAGCATCGGTCAGGCTTTTGGTGGCAATATCATTCGTGCCAAACAGGTAATGCATGGTAAAACTTCAATGATTCACCATGATGATACAGGTGTTTTTAAGGGGCTGAGTAATCCCTTTGAGGCCACGCGCTATCATTCTCTAGTGATCGAACAGCAGTCCCTACCCGATTGCCTTGAGATCAATGCCTGGACACAGGCTGAGGACGGCTCGTTGGATGAAATTATGGGTGTTCGTCACCGTTCATTGGCTGTTGAGGGTGTGCAGTTCCACCCGGAATCTATACTCACTGAGCACGGCCACGACATGCTCAACAATTTTATTAAAGGCTAGGTCATGGACATCAAAAAAGCGATAGAGCAGGTAGTCAACGGCAGTGATATTGATTCGGCTGATATGGTTAATGTCATGCGCCAAATAATGACCGGCAATACCACCGACGCTCAAATTGGCGCTTTTCTGGTGGCGTTGCGAGTCAAAGGTGAATCTATTGACGAGATTGCCGGCGCTGTAGAAGTCATGCGAGAGCTGGCAACTGGCGTCCGAGTTTCTGGTCAATACCTAGTCGATATTGTTGGTACTGGTGGTGACGAATCAAACCTATTCAATGTGTCCACCGCCGCGACCTTTGTTGTTGCGGCTGCGGGAGGGCAGGTAGCCAAACATGGTAACCGCTCCGTGAGTAGCAATAGTGGTGCAGCTGATGTGTTGGAGGCCGCGGGTGTCAACCTAAGCCTTGATCCTGCTCAGGTTGCGTCATGTGTCGAGGCACTGGGTGTTGGTTTTATGTTTGCACCGGCCCATCACAGCGCCATGAAATATGCTATCGGCCCGCGCAAAGAATTGGGTTTGCGAACTATTTTTAATATTCTCGGGCCAATGACTAACCCCGCGAGCGTTACACGACAGCTTATAGGTGTGTACAGCCGGGAACTTTGCCGGCCTATGGCGGAGGTATTGGGCCGTTTAGGGGCCGAGCATATTATGGTGGTTCATTCCGCAGATGGTCTTGATGAAATAAGTATTGCTGACGAAACCTATGTTGCAGAATATGTCGGCGGTGAGATCAAAGAGTACAGCATACGTCCAGAAGATTACTTATCACAGCGTCAAAGTTTGCAGGGTCTTGAAGTAGATAATGCTGACCAGTCTCTAGCATTGATTTTGGATGCTCTTGGTAAGCAAGCGTCGGCTCAAGCGAGTAAAGCAGCAGACTTAATTGCCATAAATGCTGGCGCAGCACTGTATGTGGCGGGTTGTGCTACCCATTTGGCGCAGGGCGTGGATATGGCGATTGATGCTATCAGCTCAGGCTTAGCGAAAGCGAAAATAAATGACTTGGCAATCTTTACTCAGGCTCAGAAAGACGGCTAAAAAACATTGAGAGATTCATCAATATGAGTTCAGATACCCCGACCATTTTGAAAAAAATCCTTGCTCGAAAGCAGGAAGAAATTGCAGAACGCAGCAGTGTTATCCCTGTGGCGCAATTATTGGAAAAAACGGCATCCGTTTCAGCACCCCGTGGTTTTGTGGCCGCTTTAGAAGCAAAGCTTGCCTTGGGAGAATCTGCCGTAATTGCGGAAATTAAAAAAGCATCGCCTAGCAAAGGTGTTATTCGTGAGAACTTTGACCCCGCGGCAATTGCTAAGAGTTATGCAAAAGGTGGCGCGGCCTGTTTATCTGTTTTGACGGACGTCGACTTTTTTCAGGGTGCTGATCGCTATTTAACAATGGCTCGAGCGGCTTGCGATCTGCCGGTTATTCGAAAAGATTTTATTGTTGATCCATACCAGATCTATGAAGCGCGAGCGATGGGTGCGGATTGCATTCTGTTAATTGTCTCAGCACTCAATGAAGAGCAGCTTTATCAATTACATGAAGTGGCCATAACAATGGGTATGGATGTTTTGATCGAAGTCCATGATGCCGCAGAATTAAATACTGCGCTTAAACTAGATAACCCAATGGTGGGCATCAATAATCGTAATTTGCATAGCTTTGATGTCAGTCTGGATAATACCTTCCAGCTACTAGAGCACATACCTAAAGATAAGATTGTCATAACTGAGAGTGGTATTCATCACCGAGACGATGTTATGGCCATGCGAGAAAATAGCGTCAATGCATTTTTAGTGGGTGAAGCATTTATGCGCACTGACGATCCCGGCGACAGGCTTAGAGAGTTATTTAGCTAAATAGGGCTCTGCTTATCTGGTCCCAAACACTACCATGGTTTTACCTGCTATAGAGACAAGCCCGCGTTGCTCTAGGTCCTTGAGTACTCTGCCGACCATCTCTCTTGAGCAACCAACAATTCGGCCAATTTCCTGACGGGTGATCTTGATTTGCATGCCATCTGGATGGGTCATGGCGTCAGGTTCATTACAAAGGTTTAAAAGTGTGCGTGCAACGCGGCCGGTAGCATCCAAGAACGCAAGGTCACCGACCTTGCGTGTTGTGTCTCTGAGTCTTTGCACGATCTGTTTGCTGACAGCAAACAGAAACTCCGGCCGCTGGTTACTCAGCTCAATAAATTTCCCGTAGCTAATTTCCCCGACTTCACATTCAGTTTTGGTACGGATCCATGCACTTCGCTCTTCCTGATCGAACAGACCCATTTCGCCGACAAAATCGCCAGGATTTAGATAGGCAAGAATGATTTCTTTACCAATATTTTCATCTTCAATCACAACAGAGACAGATCCTTTCACTATGTAGTACAGAGTACCACCCTGATCTCCCGCATAGATAATCGTGCTTTTAGCCGGGTATTTGCGTCGATGACAGTGGGACAAAAATTCTTCGACATGGTCAATATGAGGTGTTATTGGGGCAGACGCCAACGTGTATCTCCTTTTGTTGTAGAGGTTTTTCTAGACCGCAACTAGCTTTGATTCACCACTGCCCACTACGGTTATCTGCAGCCTATGCGATTAAGTGTAGTAAAAATATTTCGACCGCGTATAAATCTTTATTGACAGTCTATGGTAATCTTTGAGGCCTTCAGCAAAAGCTAATCAAAGTTAAGGAGAATCATGCAAGCAACAGTAAAATGGGTGGATGGCGTTATGTTTTTGGGCGAGTCTGGCAGTGGTCACTGCGTGGTTATGGATGGTGCGCCGGAACAGGGCGGGAAAAATTTGGGCCTGCGACCTATGGAAATGATTCTGGTTGGCCTCGGTGGTTGTGCTTCTTTTGATGTAATGAGCATGCTACAAAAAGGCCGCCAACAGGTTGTTGATTGCCGTACGGAGGTTCAAGCAGAGCGAGTCGATGCTGTGCCCGCGGTGTTTAGCAAGATTCACCTTCACTTTGTAGTGACTGGAGTCAATCTCAAAGAGGCACAGGTTAAACGGGCAGTTGAACTGTCAGCCGAAAAGTATTGCTCGGCTTCTATCATGCTAGAGGCCGCGGGAGTTGAGATCAGTCACGGTTATAGCATTGAAAAGGCGAGTTAAGTAATAAGAAGGCCCGGTAGTAATAACACCTGAGTTGAATACTACAGATAAAAAAAAGGAGCCCTAGGTGGACTCCGTAAAAAGTTCTTTGAATGAATTACAAAGAGGGGTTAGGGGTAAATCATGAGGAGACGCCATCGCACCTCCCTAAAACTTCGGCGCATGATAGTTCCAACTATCCCATAGCACAAATGCATTATCTGCATTATGGTTATGCATCATGGTAATGTGCTTGCAAATGCGAGTGACAAAAAAAACGGGACCTTGGCAGGTCCCGGTAAAAAAATCCTATAGCAAGGATTAAGAGGGGTAATAGGGTAAAACTAGTATTGCGTCAATTTGCATTGCCAAGTCTAAGCACTTGGCAATTACTATTTACTAGAAGCCTCAGTGCGTGGTGCTTCCAACTTAACGAAACTATCTTTCGCAATTGCAGCACCCGCTAGGCCGGTAAAACCGATCATTACATATACGAGTGTCATGTGTATCTCCTTGGGTAAATTGAAGAGCCATCGCTCTATGGGTGACACAATAGAGAATTATGTGACATAATCCAAATGCATTATTTGCATTAATAATATGCGTTTTGGTAATGGAGAATAATTTCATGAATTTACAAAAGCTCTCACGCCTTGATCTTAACCTGCTGGTTTCTTTGCAGGCGCTACTAGAGGAGAAGAGTGTTACTCGTGCCGCAGAACGTTTGTTTATTACTCAACCAGCGATGAGCCGAGTATTGCAGCGCCTCAGACACCAATTAGATGATCCTCTATTTACTCGTACTGGTAATGAGTTAGTGCCGACGCCAAAGGCTCGGGACCTTCAAGCTCGATTACCGCGCTTGCTCGATGGTATATTAGAAATGGTCAGTGAGGGAGAGTTCGATCCTGCGACTTATGAGGGCGAAATCAATCTAGCGGTGCCTGAGTTTGTTGCCATTTCATTGATTTCTGAGCTGACTAAGGTTGTGACTGAGCATGCGCCCGGGGTAGTTTTGTCGATTTCTAGTGAAACTGATTCAGTAGAGGGCGAATTAGCTGAGGGTGTTCTAGATTTCGCCATTGATATTGAAAAAAATCTTACTGAAGATATCAGTACACGCAGTCTGGCTATTTTTACGCCCTCTATCTGGATGCGTGAAGATCACCCCCTAGCAGAAAAAACGCCGATCACTTTAGATGATATTCTTGAATACCCTTTTGTGCAGTACTATCTGTTAATAGCGAAGCGGGTGAGTGCGCGCACCGACGCGCGTTTTGATCGTGTGCTCCGAGATATGGGGCGCAAGCGTAAAAAGGCTTTAGTTACCAATCAACTGATGACGGCAGTAGAAACAGTCTGTGGCACAGATTGCCTGATGGTGGCGGCCACTTATGGTCTTACTATGGAGCGTGAGATGTATCGAATTGTGCGCAAGCCCTATCCGGCTGAATTGCCACATAAGGGCACCATCTCGCTAGTGCTTTTGCAACACAAGCGAACATCTGGCTCCGGTATTCATCGTTGGTTGGCAGATATCATTGTTGGTTTGATTCAAGATTGGGATAAAAATAACGCGTTTGAAAGTACTTAATCACAATCTGTAACTGCTAGTTGTCATCGCTGACGAAACCAAAGTCATAAGTTTTTTGACTGGTGCGGGAAAGTGATGACCGCCGGCCTCTATGGCTGTCTCTGCGTGGCGAGCTTCGTCAACCAGCATTTCTTCCACAATCGCTCTGCTCTTGATGTCACTGGTTGGCAGGTCCTGTAAATGCTTTTGCAGATGGTCACAGACTTGGTCCTCAGTGGCAGCGACAAAACCTAGACTCAGTTTGTCACTGATCAAACCGGCGCCAGCACCAATGCCAAAGGACATGGCATACCACACTGGATTTAGAGCACTGGTACGGCCACCCAGTTCATAAATTCTTTCTTCGCACCATGCTAGATGGTCAACTTCTTCCGCCGCCGCATGTTGCATTTGTTTGCCCACTTCGGGCAATTTAGCGGTTAATGCCTGCCCCTGATAGAGTGCTTGAGCGCAGACCTCACCGGCGTGATTGACACGCATAAGACCGATGGCATGACGGCGCTCTTGCTCCGATAGCTGTGCGTCCTCAATTTTCGCCGCAGGAGATGGGCGTTGCGGCGAGGGAGCCTTGCCCAACAGTGTGCGGAGGCTCTGATCAAATTGGACTAAAAGCTGGTCAGTCTTAGTTAGTTGTCGATTTGCCATATTACTGCTTTACCTAGATTTGGACGCTATTGTAATTAATCCGGCGGTGTATTTCTTGCCTACAAAAATAGGTACGTAGGCGATGGCAAAAAAGCCCATGGCTACTATTTCACAGATCACAATATAAAATGGCCAAGGCCCAAAATAATCTAATATAGAGGGGTTTAGTGGTTTGTCCATGAGATAAAAATAGTTAGATCCTAGCCCTAGGTTGAGGGGAATTAATACTGCAAGATAAGCGTTTAGCCAGCCAAAAGTTCTTAGCATACCTCTAGCTCTGGGCACTAAATTAAACGCCAACAAGTGATGGATAACTAAAATTACCAAACCACCGTGTACGATCCAATATTTAAAAAATCCATAACTGGGAAAGCCAGCATAAAGGTCGGGCGTTAGCATCGCTTGAAAGGTTCCGCATATTACTAGGAAATAAATAACTTCAAAACGCTGAAAGTTAGGTTGCCAAAAAAGTAACGGCGCCAACAACGCAAAAAGATTACAGATAGACAATGGCAGATCAACGCGATAGTTGAAGAGACCATTAAGCGAATGTATCCATGAAAAACCCAATACGGTGACTGACAAGAAGATTGCAATAACACGTGCCAGCCACAAATTGTGCTGAATTTTGAGCTTTGTGCTGATTGTGATGATGAGCGACAGGCAGATGACGAACGCAGCCAAAGCCCACCAATGATCTGTGCTGAAGGACTTAAAAGGAATATCGAAGCTGAAAAAAAGATGATCCATAAACAGATCTTTTCGTTGCCAATAAAATAGGTTCAAGCATGCTAGAGTGCTTTCTCTCGCTCAATAGCACGCCAAGCAATATCGTCTCTTAGATACACATCACTCCAATGAATTTCGGCAGCCAATCTATAGGCTTGCTGTTGTGCTTCCGACACAGAGCTACCCATTGCAGTTGCGCAAAGAACGCGACCACCGCTGGTCACGATGGCATCGCCTTCTTGCCTAGTGCCTGCGTGAAAAACTTTGCCTTCGGTTGTTGCGCGTGTGGCTGATTGAAGGCCTGAAATAACGTCACCACTTCGGTAAGCCCCAGGATAACCACCGGCTGCAAGAACGACACCCACTGCAGGTCGCGGATCCCACTTAGCCTCTTGCTCATCTAGCGTACCATTGAGTGCCGCCTGACAATGGGCGACTAGATCAGATTTCAGGCGCAATAAAATCGGCTGTGTCTCTGGGTCACCGAAGCGACAGTTATATTCGATTACCTTGGGTGTGCCATCCGCCATTATCATTAGGCCCGCATAGAGGAATCCCGTGTAATCATTGCCCTCAGCGGCCATGCCGTTTACCGTTGGGTAAATCACTTCATCCATCACCCGTTGATAGATTATTTTATCGACCACTGGTGCTGGAGAATAGGCTCCCATGCCACCGGTGTTGGGACCAGTATCACCATTGCCTACACGTTTATGATCTTGACTGGTAGCCATGGGGAGGACATTACTGCCGTCGACCATAACAATAAAACTCGCTTCTTCGCCATCGAGAAACTCTTCAATTACTACGCGGTGGCCAGCTTCGCCGAACGCATTACCGGCTAGCATATCGCGCACCGCGTCCTCAGCTTCAGCCAAAGTCATAGCAACAATTACGCCCTTGCCGGCGGCTAGGCCATCCGCCTTAATAACAATGGGTGCACCGACCTTTTGCACATAGGCCAACGCCTCATCGGTATCGGTGAAGTTACTATAAGCAGCGGTTGGAATTTGATGGCGCTCGAGAAAGTCTTTGGTAAATGCTTTCGAACCTTCCAGCTGTGCCGCGCCTTTGGACGGGCCGAAGATAGATAAGTCACGCGCTTGAAAGAAATCAACAATCCCATCTACCAGTGGTTGCTCTGGGCCGACGATGGTAAGTACTACGCCATTAGCGGTGGCAAAATCTGCCAGACTATCAAAGTCATCGACTTTGATTGCCACATTTTCCATGTTGGGTTCTAAAGCAGTACCCGCATTACCTGGAGCAACGAACACTTTCTCTACCGCTACGCTTTGAGCAGACTTCCAAGCCAGAGCATGCTCGCGACCGCCAGAGCCGATAACCAGTACATTCATTGTTTGTAATCCAACTGATAAATTAGACTAGAATTGTAACAGACTGCGGCAATGAGGTGTTTAGGCACAGGTTAAAAAGAAGAGTAAAGTGGTTATCTTTGATGAATATTAAGATTGTAAAATCTAAACATAATTCTTTGCCGTACCTCCAATAATAATAACCACAATAGGCCTGTCCGTATTTCTAAATCTAGCCCAGCCCCTACTATTGTTTGGTTTCGTCAAGACCTCAGGCTTGCCGATAATCCTGCTCTACATGCTGCCTGTGCCACTGGTGAAGTGATCCCTGTTTACATTGTTGACGACTGTAATTCGGGAGAATGGGCCATGGGTGGTGCTAGCCGGTGGTGGCTCCATCATGCTCTCGAGTCATTGAATAAGTCATTGCAGGGTAAACTCAATATGCTCTGCGGTGATCCATTGCCAATTCTCAGCAGGCTTGCTGAGCAATACTCTGCGTCACGTGTGGTGTGGAATCGGTGCTATGAGCCATGGCGCATTGCACGCGACAGCAAAATAAAAACAGCCCTTCAAGCGTTGGGTACAGAGGTTGAAAGCTTTAACGGCGCGCTGTTATGGGAGCCATGGCAAGTACTGAAGAAAGATAGCAGTCCGTATAAGGTATTTACACCTTATTACCGACGTGGCTGCCTTTCAAGTAGTACTCCCAGGCGGCCATTGGAGGTCCCCGCTAACATACAAATTCCCCAATTAAGTCATGAGTCACTGTCGCTAGACAGGTTGGACTTGTTACCTAAGATCCCTTGGGATAAGGATATGCGCGCAATATGGCAGATCAATGAAAACGCTGCGCTAGAGCGATTAGACACATTTGTTATGTCAGAGCTTGAGGGCTATCGCGATGGCCGCAACTATCCAGACAAAGCCCATGTCTCACGTCTTTCTGCCTATCTGCATTTTGGCCAGATTTCTCCCAATACCGCTTGGCATCGTGTCTCGGATGCCGCGCCAATAATCAATAATGAGGCGAGCATTGACACCTTTTTGTCTGAGTTGGGGTGGCGCGAGTTCTCCCATTATTTGCTTTATCATTTTCCTCAGCTACCAAAACAGAATCTGCAAGGGCGCTTTGATGTTTTTCCTTGGTCAGTTGATACAGACGGCCATTTACAAGCATGGCAACAAGGACGCACGGGTTATCCCCTTGTTGACGCAGGTATGCGTGAACTCTACAGCACAGGCTATATGCATAATCGGGTGCGAATGGTGGTGGGGTCTTTTTTGGTCAAGAATCTTTTAATTCACTGGCATCGAGGTGAGGAATGGTTCTGGGATTGTCTGGTCGACGCTGATTTGGCAGCCAACAGTGCCAGTTGGCAATGGATTGCTGGGTGCGGTGCTGATGCTGCACCATTCTTTAGGATTTTTAATCCGATCACACAGAGTGAAAAATTTGATAAGCAGGGCGAGTATATTCGTCGCTATGTGCCTGAATTGGCTGCACTCCCAGCCAAATATATTCATGCGCCTTGGCTAGCGCCAGCAGACATTTTGGCGTCCGCCAACGTCGTAATAGGCGCCAACTACCCAGCGCCTATTGTCGATATAAAAGAGTCCCGCGAAAGAGCGCTTGCCGCCTTTAAATTCACCAAGGTAGAAGCACCCAATTAAGTCTTTGATGGCAGTTCTCTTAGTGGCGGAAATGGCGCATGCCGGTAAACACCATGGCTATACCGTGTTCGTTGGCCGCGGCAATTACTTCATCGTCGCGCATTGATCCACCAGGTTGGATAATGCAACTGATGCCAGCTTGACCCGCATTATCAATGCCGTCACGGAAAGGGAAAAAGGCGTCAGAAGCCATCACAGCTCCCACTACTTCTAGCCCAGCATGGTCAGCTTTAATGCCGGCAATACGAGCAGAGTTAATTCGGCTCATCTGCCCTGCACCAACACCTATGGTTTGATTATTCTTGGCATAGATAATGGCATTGGACTTGACCATTTTTGCCACTTTCCAAGCAAATAACATATCGCTCATTTCTGTATCTGTCGGAATACGCTCAGTTACAACCTTCAAATCTTGCTGGTTGATCATGCCATTGTCACGATCTTGAATAAGTAGACCGCCGTTGACACGCTTGTAGTCGAAATCTTGTGGCCGCTCTGTGCCCCACTCACCGCATTGCAAGAGACGGACATTCTTTTTGGCGGCAACTGAGGCTACAGCGCCGTCTGACACAGTCGGCGCGATAATGACTTCAACAAATTGCTTTTCACAAATTTTTTCTGCGGTAGCAACATCCAACTCCCGGTTAAAGGCAATAATGCCGCCAAAGGCAGATTCCGGATCTGTTGCAAAAGCAAGGTCATAGGCAGTATTGATATCGGATGCGACAGCTACACCGCAGGGGTTGGCATGCTTGACAATAACGCAGGCGGGTTGCTCAAATTGTTTTACGCACTCTAATGCAGCGTCGGTATCCGCAATATTATTAAATGATAGGGCTTTTCCTTGTAACTGCACTGCTGTGGCAACACTGGCTTCCGATGGATTAGCTTCGGTGTAGAAGGCCGCTTTTTGATGGGGGTTCTCCCCATAACGCATCTCCTGAGTCTTAAAATATTGCACATTGAAGGTATCAGAAAAATCGCGTTTTTCATTGGCAATATTTCTTGAACCAAAGTGATTGGCGATCATGCCGTCATAACCAGCCGTATGTTCAAACGCTTTGACCATTAGCTGATATCTTGTGTTGTAGGTCAGCTGTCCCCCATTGTCACTCATTTCTTCACCGACAGTTTTGTAGTCGCTGGCATTCACGACAATGGCCACATCTTTATGATTTTTGGCCGCGGAACGGACCATGGTAGGACCGCCGATGTCAATATTCTCAATGGCCGTTGGCAGATCACATTGAGGGTCAGCGACGGTTGCGGCAAAGGGGTACAAATTAACGACGACCATATCGATGGGTTTAATATCATGATCGGCCATGACCGCATCGTCTTTACCGCGACGACCTAAAATACCCCCATGTACTTTTGGGTGCAATGTTTTAACTCGGCCATCCATCATCTCTGGAAAGCCAGTATAGTCAGACACCTCTGTTACTGTTATAGAGTGTTCTCTGAGTAGTCGAAAAGTACCGCCGGTAGAGAGAATCTCCACGCCTTGTTCGGTGAGTGTCCGGGCAAAATCTACAATGCCAGTTTTGTCGGAAACGCTTATCAATGCGCGGGAAATTTTTCGTAGATCGCTCATGGAGTCCTCGAGTTATAGTGCCAAAGATTGTTATAGAAGATTGTACTGTTTAAGTTTTTTGCGCAGGGTGCCGCGATTTAAACCCAGCAGTTCAGCTGTTTTGCTCTGATTCTGTTTGGTGTAATTCATCGCAGCGTGCAGTAATGGCGGCTCGACTTCCGCCATTACAAGGTTATACAGATCCTGTGTATCTTGGCCATCTAGGTCAGTGAAATAGCGCTGCATTGCTTCAGCTACGCTGTAGCGAAGCGACTGGCTGCTATGATTTTCACTAGGGGCTGATGGTGGATTATTTGCCGCTGCTTTTAGTTGTACTTTTTCTGCAGAGTTCATGCCGCCTGTTCCTGGTTGAGTTTATTGAGGAAAAATTGCTTGAGAAATTGCCGTTGATAAAGTCGAGAATCGAGCGTGTTGAAGTGCTGGGCAAAGGCCTTGCCGCCATCAAGCTGACTGCTATACCAACCAATATGTTTCCTTGAAATGCGTACTCCCGCGACTTCGCCATAAAACTCATGCAGTGCTTGGAGATGTCGTTCCATCATTTGACCAATTTGCTCAAAACTTGGGTCAGGCAGTACGGTACCCTGCTCGAGATAATGATTGATCTGTTGAAAAATCCACGGATTACCTTGTGCACCGCGGCCAATCATAACCGCGGCAGCGCCAGTGTGGTTGAGTACTTCAACGGCTCTGATTGGATCGGTTATATCGCCATTGGCGATTACAGGTATAGACACTGTGTCGACTACATCTGCAATGGTGTCGTATTCTACTTCCCCAACAAAGCGACAGGCGCGGGTACGGCCATGCACTGCTAACGCGGCAACACCGGCTTGTTCCGCTATGCTGGCGATAGTAACGGCATTGCGATTTTGGCGATCCCAGCCAGTTCGAATTTTTAATGTAACAGGCACATCTACAGCCGCAACTACAGCGTTTAAGATATCATTAACCAGCTTCGGATCCTGTAATAGAGCAGAGCCTGCTGCGCGCTTGCACACTTTCTTTGCAGGGCAACCCATGTTGATATCAATAATTTCTGCCCCTTGTGCGACATTAAAGCGCGCAGCCTCAGCCATCATCTCAGGGTCGTAGCCTGCAATTTGTACAGACCTTGGGGCTGGCTCGTCGCCAAATTGGATCCTTAGACGAGATTTTCTCGTGCCCCAGGTGCTGGGGTCTGCAGCAACCATTTCAGATACGACCAAACCCGCGCCCATTTCCCGACACAGTTGCCGAAATGGCAGATCGGTTACACCGGCCATCGGTGCAAGAATCGTCTTGCGGTTAATCTGGTAGGGACCAATACTAAACAAGTGAATCCTAGAGGCAACATCAAAAGGAAGCCATTCTAACCTTTGCACTGCTGATTAAAAAGTGATCAATTGGAAATTAAGTGAAATTTATTTGCTATCAATAAAGACCGTTTATTTGAATCGTTGCGTTGGTGGCCGAGAGATCAGGGTTAGGTAGCTGCATATTAATGTGAATTTCTTCGTTGGCTTTGAGCATTGATTCTGAGTGACGCGTATTCTGAAGGTAATCTTTGGGGGTAACGGTGCGTCTGGTTACCGGTTGCTGGCTTATATCGGAGAATACAATATCTAGGTCAGGGAAGTGCTGGCTATTGGGTGCTCGATTGACCATCAATAGCTTTATCTTTATGTGATTTGCTAACTGTGGGTCTGCCTGAACGCTAAATTCGGTTATTTGTAGCCAATTGTGGTTAGGGCTTTTGGCGATGGGGCACTGGGTATAACGGCAAAATGTTGTCAGCGCCGGCCGATAACTTGCTTTCGTACTCAACGCTTCACTATTAACATAGATCCATGCAGTCAAGGCAACAAAGCTACCCAGTAATAACATGCTGATCACTGTTATGTGCTGTTTTACATTTCTTTGTTTGATTGGCTCCGCAATAGACTCATCGTCACGGAACGGGTTGGGGATGTCGATCCGGTCGGACACATTGTCATCTAATAGATCGTCCAGCATATTTGCAAACTTACTGTGATTTTCTGCGTTATTAGCCAGAGCTGAGTCGATGATCTCATGACTGATTTGTTGCTCAAGTTTTTCGCTCAATGTATTGTTAAGTTGTTGCTCAAGTTGACTTGTCAGGTCACCTAAGTCCTCTAAGCCGTCAAGCACAAAGGGTAGATAATCAATATTTATTTCGTCCGGAATGACTTCTTCTTCGCACTCTATCGCATCAAATACGCTTAGACATGTGCCACAACGGACCATGCCTGCCGCTGCTGACAGCTGACTTGGCTCGGCACGAAAGGCAATACTACAGGCTGGACAACGGGTGACAATGTCAGGCATTTGATTCCAAACCTACTGTGTTTATTTGCAGTTTAGCAGTATTACGCAGTATTTTAAGAGCAAACTTTAATGGCGTATCTTATGGGCAGATAGCTGAGCCCATTCATCTTCGATAGTGGTTTGGCTGAACTCAAAGCAATGTAGGTAGGGTGCGGATACATCATCAACCTGTGTGTCTAGTAGCCCGGACAGGCAAAGGAGCCCTTGGAGTTCAGTCAGGTTGCTTATGTTTGATGCCAGTTCAATTAAGGGGGCGGCGAGAATATTCGCCAGCATTATATTGGCCTTTATATCTTTAGGAATATCCTTTGGGAGACAGGTTACGAATTGCGCGTCGGCGATCTGGTTGCGCCTAGCATTATCGCGACTGGCAAGTAATGCTTGGGGGTCATTATCAATAGCGATAACACTTTTTGCGCCGAGTAACAAAGCAGCAATGCCCAAGATGCCAGAGCCGCAACCATAGTCGATGACGGTTTTGTCAGTCAGATCTTGTTGATCTAGCCAGCGTAAGCAAAGATAGGTGGTTGGATGACTGCCAGTGCCGAAAGCCAGCCCGGGATCAAGTAGTAGGTTTATTCCATCAGGCTCTGGCACTTCGCTCCAGCTCGGGCATATCCACAGTCTGTCGCCACATTTTCGTGGCTGAAAATACTTTTTCCATTCTTGAGACCAGTCTTTGTCCTCAAGTAATTCCCAGCATAGTTCAGTATCAAGAATAGTTCCGAGTTGCGCTGAAATTTGCTCCACATCTACTGAGGCCGGATATAGCCCTTTGACGATACATTGATCCCAAAGCGGTGTCTCACCAACACTGGGTTCAAGAATGGGTTGATCTGCAGCGTCTTCAATTGTGACTGAGACTGCCCCAGTATCCAGCATGGCATCCTCAGTTGAAGTACTGTCCTGACGAGCTACCTCAGTTTGCAGTTGAACCCATTGAGATGACATCGACTTTACAGGCCGAGCTTTTTTTCGAGGTAGTGAATATTAACACCACCTTTTTTAAATTCCTCATCTCTCACTAAATCTTCATGCAGTTCGATATTGGTCTTGATTCCATCAATCACCATTTCATCAAGGGCGTTACGCATTCTTGATAATGCCGAATTGCGATCCCGACCATAGGTAATGACCTTGCCAATCAATGAGTCATAATTGGGCGGCACTCGATAGCCATTATAGATATGCGAGTCGACACGGACACCATTACCGCCTGGCGCATGATAGGCTTCGATCATGCCTGGTTGAGGTAAAAAGCTCACCGGGTCTTCAGCATTGATGCGACACTCAAAGCTATGACCACGGAAAATTATATTTTCTTGTTTAAAGCTCAGCGGCCGACCACTGGCGATAAGCAGCTGCTCTTTAATGATATCGACACCGGTAATCATTTCTGACACAGGATGTTCTACCTGCACTCTGGTATTCATTTCGATAAAGTAATAGTTGCCATCTTCATAGAGAAATTCGAAGGTACCCGCGCCGCGGTAGTTGATTTGAATACAAGCATTTACGCAACTCTCAAAGACCGCTTGACGGGCGTCTTCCGGAATATCAGGGGCGGGCGCCTCCTCAATAACTTTTTGGTGACGACGCTGCAAGGAGCAATCCCGATCGCCTAAATGAATTGCATTGCCCTGACCATCAGATAACACTTGCACCTCGACATGCCGAGGATTTTGCAAAAACTTCTCCATGTAAACCGTGCCATCACCAAAGGCTGCTGCAGCCTCAGTTTTGGTGATACTGACCGCATTTAACAGGCTCTGTTCGTTCTCCACTACGCGCATTCCGCGGCCGCCACCCCCCGCAGCGGCTTTAATGATAACGGGGTAGCCTATACGTCGCGCCGTAGTTTTTAAAAATTCAGGGTCATTTGATAAGGGGCCGTCGGAGCCGGGAACTGTAGGCACCCCAGCAGATTTCATCGTCTGAATGGCAGCGACCTTATCGCCCATAGTTCGAATAACTTCCGCAGTCGGCCCAATAAAAGTGAAGCCGCTATTCTCAACCTGTTCGGCAAAATCAGCATTCTCAGCTAAAAAGCCGTAGCCTGGATGAACCGCTTGCGCGCCAGTAATCTCCATAGCGCTAATAATAGCCGGTACATTTAAATAGCTCTGAGGTGAGGGGTTGGGACCTATGCAAACTGCTTCATCGGCTAGTTTTACATGTTTTAGTGCCGCGTCGATCTTCGAGTGCACGGCAACGGTTTTAACGTCCAGCTCTTTGCAGGCGCGAAGGATTCTTAGGGCAATTTCACCGCGATTGGCGATAAGCACTTTATCGAGCATGATTTAGTTCCTAGCCTACATTAAACGATGGTAAAGATAGGTTGGTCGAACTCAACGGGTTCACCATCTTCGACCAAGATGGCGCCAATGGTGCCAGCCTTATCTGCTTCAATTTGGTTCATCATTTTCATTGCTTCGATAATGCATAAGACATCGCCTGGGGCAACGCTCTGACCTACACTGACAAAGGTCGGGGATCCTGGTGCTGGTGAGCTATAAAAGCTACCAACCATCGGCGAACGTACCACATGCCCAGCTAACTCGTCGGCAGCTGGCGCAGCAGCGGGAGTCTCGACTGATGGGCTTGGTGGCGCAACGGCTGGCACCGCAGCAACCGGAGCTGGGGTTGCAACAGGCGCTGGGGCTGCGTAGGTGGCAGTGCCTCCGCGACTAATGCGCACAGACTCTTCCCCTTCAGTAATTTCTAACTCATTGATATTTGATTCTTCAAGTAGCTCAATAAGCTTTTTAACTTTGCGAATATCCATTCTGCTCTCTCGATCGATTCTAATTAATGGTCAAGCTTGCTCAGCACCGCGTGCAGGGCAAGGTGGTAACTGTTAGCACCGAAACCGCAGATTACACCCTCTGCAATATCGGAAAAGTAGGAATGACGGCGGAATTCTTCTCGTGCATGGACATTGGATAGATGTACTTCGATAAAAGGTATTTCTACCCCTAACAGAGCATCACGCAATGCGACACTGGTATGAGTGAACGCGCCAGGGTTGATAATAATAAACTCAACGCCTTGCTGCTTGGCGTCGTGAATACGCTGTATCAACTCATATTCCGCATTGCTTTGCAGGCTGAGTAATTCATGGCCTGCAGCGACTGTGGCGTCGATTAGTTGCTGATTAATCTGCTCGAGACTTTCACCACCGTAGATTGCTGGTTCACGGGTGCCCAGTAGGTTTAAATTGGGGCCATGCAAAAGTAGTATGGTCGACATAAATTTTACTCGTAGCGAAACTAACCTGCGCAGCAGTCTGCACTAAAAAGGACAGGCTGTCTAGAAAATGCGTAAAAATATCATTTTCGACGAAATTAGCAGAATTTAAGCTAATTTTTTGGGTGTTTTCCTAGCATTTAATCTAGGCGGATCGCGCTAAACTTGCGAGATAACGTGTTTTCGCCCCTTGATCAAGGCAAAATAGAGCGAATAGCATGAAGTTCTGCGAAAATGTTGCTAAATTAGGCTAAATATCGGTTATTTTTCACTAACGTCTATTTTAAGTTGTTTAGCTTATCTATTGTCGAGGCTTTTACCAAAATCTGCGGTAAAATCTGAGCTTCTTTCATATCACTTGGGAAAAGCAAATACAGTGGCACACCGCTTCGCTGGTACTGATTGAGCAGTTTTGTGATTTCGGGGTCGCTATCGGTCCAGTCACCCTTGAGGTAGGCGATATTGTTCTGCTCTAGCGCTTGATAAAAACCCTCAGTATCCAGCGTGGTGCGTTCATTGACAAGGCAGGTAATGCACCAATCGGCAGTTAAATTAATGAACACTGGTTGTCCCTTTGCGCGCAGCTGAGCCAGACGCTCAGGTGAGTAGGGTTGCCATTTCGGCTGTTGATCGACTTTTGACAAGGTCATTGTGGGTATGAGTATCGCGCTTAGCAAGCACACCATCGCGAGTATTTTGCTGGCTCTTGGCTTGGCGTCTGCACGCGATGGACTTAATTTCCACAACCAAGCTGCCATGGCGGTTAGTATTAGGCCGACAATGACACTTACGGCCACATCTACGCTAGTCTGGCGACCAGCGACCCATAGCAACCATACTGCTGTGAGATAAAGTGGAAAGGCCAGAAATTGTTTGAAAGTCTCCATCCACTGCCCCGGTTTTGGAAGTCGACGATTGAGCGCGGGAACCCATGTGAGCAGTATAAATGGCAGAGCCATACCGAGACCCAAGAAGGCAAAGACCAATAGTGCAACTGCTGAAGATTGCACAACAGCAAAGCCAAGAGCGGGACCCATAAACGGTGCTGTGCAAGGGCTGGCCACAGTGGTTGCGAGTACTCCAGTCATAAATGAGCCTGACAGGCCTTGTTTATCATTAGAGGACTGGCCAAATGACATTAGCCCAGAGCCAATTTCCACATAACCAGAAAAAGCCAGACCCATAACAAAAAATAGATAGACCAGCGCAATAACAAAGATCGGCGACTGTAGTTGGAATCCCCAGCCAATTGATTCTCCCGCCGAGCGTAAAATTAACATTATTAGTGCGATGGCAATAAAGCTGGAAATCACACCAACGGTATAGGCAAGGGTATGTACTTGTTTGTCTCTGAGGCTCTGATGTGCGCGAGTGAAACTCAATGCTTTTATTGAGAGAACAGGAAACACGCAGGGCATTAAATTTAAAATAACCCCACCAGCAACAGCAAAAAGTAAAACCCAAGCCAGTGAAAGCCCATTATCGGGCGCTGAGTTGAGACTGTTAGCGCGCTGAGCTGAGGCAGAGGGAGTAATGCTGATATCGACCGCACCTGAGACTAGGTCGACGGTAATCCATTGCTTATAAGGCGGATAGCAAAGCCCAGCGTCAGCACAACCTTGAGATTCAATTTGTATTTCAATCTGATTCGTAGCTGAAGAGAATGGTAGGCTCACCTCTGTGCGTTGATAGTAAACTTCTAGTTCAGCCTCGAAAAATTCATCCCACTTTACTTTTCCCACCTCAAAAGTCGGCTGTTTTAGCTGTGTGGTGGCATCAACCGCATTAAATTTAAAGCGATCGCGGTATAGGTAATAACCATCGGTAATCGTCCAGCTGAACAAGAGATGGTCCTCTGCCACTGATACTGCGACTTGATAGGCTTGCTCTACTGGTAAAAAGTCGGTGCTCTCGGCGCTGGAGAAAAAATCTACATCATTACTTTGAGCCCCATTATAGAGAGTGGTCTGGCTTATTGATGTCATGCTTAGTGTTAGACAGGCCGCAAACCATAGGCTTTTTGTAAGAAACTGACTCATATTGGTCCTTTCAATAAGAAATATTGGCGCAAGGCATATACGTTAATGCATAATTGCGCCATTGCCCCCTTACTTTAACATTTTGGCTCCCCAGTAAGGACAATTTAATATACGTATTCAATTATTTATAGGGGCCTCATGCTATAGTTTACCGGAGGTATATTATGAGAACTTTTGCAACGCTTTTGGCTTTTTTGGCCGCACCATTCATAACTTGTGCTCCGATGTTGGCCGCTCAGTCTTCAGGCTTGCAGGTGACTGACGCTTATATACGCACAATGCCACCGGGGCGCACCACAACGGCAGGGTTTTTAACCCTGACCAATAATGCTGAACAAGTTTGCCAAATTACTGGGTTTGAGTCATCGCTCAGTCGCCGCATCGAAATTCACGAGCATCTTCATGTTGACGGCATGATGCGTATGAGGCCGGTTACGAGAGGCTTGGCCTTGCCTGCGGGAGAGACGCTTAAGTTTCAACCCGGCGGATTGCATATTATGTTGTTTAACATTGATAGCAAGCTCGACGTTGGAGGGGTTACGCAGTTGAAGATGAACACGGATCAATGTGGTTCGGTTGAATTCACTGCTAGTATCCGTAGTTTGGTAGCTAAGCCGATGACTGGGAAGCATCATTGATGACAGTGCTGAGATGGTTGAGACGAAAGTGGAATCGCTCTTACACTGACTTTAGTGAAACATTGTCCGAGGACTATGTCGGTGAACGAGCACCTCAAGGTCTCCGCTTTACCCTAATCGCATTACTAACAGGTTTACTCCTGTTAATGATATTGGGTTGGTTTTGGAGTAATGAGCCCGATCAATTTGATGTTTGGCAGATTGCCGGCTCGACTCAGGCTGAGCAAGCCGTGGTGGGTACAGCGACAACCACTACCCTTATCCATATTGTTGATATTCTTCTTCATAAATCTGGCGGCTATCTTGCCAACGACCTCACTCCTCCGGGGCTGTGGTTGGATAATCTGCCCAGTTGGGAATTTGGTGTGCTGGTTCAGATCCGAGATCTGAGCAAAGCGTTGCGCGAATCGTTTAGCCGCTCTCAGTCACAGTCGACCGAGGACCCTGACTTGGCACTGGCCGAGCCAAGGTTCAATGTTGATCACCATAGTTGGGCTGTGCCTTGGCCAGAGAGTGAATATGCCGATGGGCGCAATTACTTACAGAACTATCTGATGCGACTGGGTGACGAGCAAAGTTATGATGCGCAATTCTATGCTCGGGCTGATAATTTACGCTATTGGCTTGGCACTGTTGAAACGCGATTGGGCAGTCTCTCACAGCGACTGTCTGCCAGTGTTGGTCAGCGTCGCATAAATACCGATTTGGTTGGTTCGGCAAGTGCTGCGCAATCCACGACTACACCGGCTGAGAGGTTGATTAAAACTGATTGGTTGCAAATTGACAATGTGTTTTACGAGGCTCGAGGAACCGCTTGGGCGTTGATACATTTATTACATGCGATTGAAATAGACTTTGCTGAGGTGTTAGCCAATAAAAATGCGCTCGCCAGTGTCAGACAGATTATTCGTGAGCTAGAAATGACACAACAGCCAGTTCATGCCCCGATGATATTTAACGGTGAAGGGTTTGGAGTCTTGGCCAACCACTCACTCGTTATGGCCTCCTATATTAGCCGCGCCAATGCTGCGATCATTGATCTTAGAGAGTTACTATCTAAGGGTTAAAGTCGAGCCACCAAGTTAGCCGCTTTTTAAAGTATCGTAATCAGTATTCCGCAGGCGTGGGCCATATGTGGTCACGACTGCACTGGCAGCACGGTTAGCAAGCCGTGTTGCATCCACAGGTGATTGTCCGTCATTGATTGCGTAGAGATAAGCGCCGGCAAACATATCACCCGCACCATTGGTGTCAACCGCAGTTACTGGCGGTGCACTGACGTGATGGTCTTGATGTCCATCAAAAACAACCGCGCCATCAGAACCTAGAGTAATAACAAATTGTTTTGCCCAATGTTGCATTGTGTTGATGGCGGTTTTTAAATTATCCGTGTCACACCAGCTTAGCGCCTCCTGCTTATTGCAAAATAGTAAATCAACACCGGACCCAATAATCTCATGTAAGCTATCCTTGAAGTGAACAACTAATCTGGGATCAGACAAGCTGATTGCTACTTTGGTCCCGAGTCGATGTGCTGTCTGCCGCGCTTTTATCGCAGCGGCACGACCGCTGTCACTGGTAACCAAATATCCCTCTATATAGATGTATTCCGACTCTGCAATGGCCGCTTGATCAATATCATGGGGGCCGAGTTGCGCGGCAATACCGAGAAATGAATTCATTGTTCGTTCGGCATCTGGTGTAATCATAACTAAGCATTTGCCAGTGATACCTGATTCTAGATGCTCACTACCACTGTAGTCGACGCCATGATCAGTCAAGTCTTGCCGATAGAATCGACCATTGTCATCATTGGCAACTTTGCAGGCCATACAGGCTTTGCCGCCAAACTGGCTCAATGCAATAATGGTGTTAACAGCCGAGCCACCGCAGGCGCACTTTGACAGGGCGAGATGATCACTCAAGTGTTTTATGAGTTCAGATTGACGGTTTTCATCGACTAATGTCATGACACCTTTTTCGATTCCTAGCGCACTAAGATCGGCGTCCGTGACTTCAATTTCGGTATCAACAAGAGCGCTACCCAGACCATATACATCATATCTTTTCATTGCCTGAGTGCTCTTAGGATTTGGCGGTATGAGAAACTATGCCCTGTTGTGTTGCAAGAAAAAGGATATCTGCAGGTTTTACCGCGAACAGTCCATTGGTTACAACACCGGTGATTTGATTAATTGCTTCCTCGAGATCACAGGCCCCAGTGATGGGGTATAAATGATGAACATCTAATATCAAATTACCATTATCGGTAATAATATTTTCTCTCCATACAGGGTCACCCCCCAATTTGACCAATTCCCTGGCAACGTAACTGCGGGCCATAGGTACGACTTCGACTGGAAGGGGGAATGTACCTAGATGGTCTACCCATTTGCTTTCATCAGCAATACAGACAAATTCATTGGCCACTGCGGTCACTATCTTTTCTCGGGTAAGTGCAGCACCGCCCCCTTTAATAAGTTGCAGTTGCTGATTGGCCTCATCGGCGCCATCAATATAGATGGCAACCTCTGGCACTGTATTGAGTTCCACGACCTCGATGCCATGACGGCGAAGCCGCTCCGCAGATCCCTCGGAACTGGCAACCGTCGCAAGAAATTTATGCTTATGTTCGGCAATAAGGTCGATAAAAAAGTTAGCGGTAGAGCCAGTACCAATGCCGATGATACTGTCGGCTTCGATACGGGTTAAGGTGTAATCCACCGCTGCTTGAGCGACTGCTTGTTTAAGTTGATTTTGATCCACCGATGGCTCCATAGAATTGACATAAACATTGACCCGCAAGTATAAAGCAATCAATTCATAAAGGGGTTAAAAAGACTTTAATGCTCTCGAGATTAATGTCGGACTAGCGAAAACCTGTCGATCAAATTACTATAACCAATTATTCTCTTAGTAGTGGAAAAGTCCATGCCACAAAAGTACGTGGAAAAAATTCTCGATGCTCGCATCTATGATCTGGCCATAGAAACCCCAGTAGATACCGCACCTTTACTTTCACAGCGACTCAACAATGAGGTCTTGCTGAAGCGTGAGGATCTGCAACCGGTATTTTCATTTAAGCTTCGCGGTGCTTACAACAAATTACGCCATCTTGCACCAGAGCAACTCGCGGCAGGGGTAATTGCAGCCTCTGCGGGAAATCATGCTCAAGGGCTAGCATTGGCAGCAAAAAAAATGGGTGTTAGGGCGACAATTGTTATGCCCAAAACTACGCCCCAGATAAAGGTTGATGCTGTGCGGGCCCGCGGTGCCAAAGTTGTTCTTGTCGGTGATAATTATGATGCCGCTGCAGCCCACGCAGACAAGCTAATTGCCGAGCAAGGCCTGACGTATATTCATCCCTTTGATGACCCTGATGTAATCGCAGGTCAAGGCACCATTGGTATGGAAATCCTGCGCCAAGTGCCTGGCAACCTCGATGCTGTTTTTATTGCGGTTGGTGGTGGCGGCCTGTGCGCTGGGGTTGCCGCCTACATAAAGCACTTGCGTCCAGAAGTAAAAATCATTGCGGTAGAATCTGATGATGCCGCCTGTTTAGATGCTGCCATGAAAACGGGACGCCGAGTTCGCCTTAAGGACGTTGGTATTTTTGCCGATGGCACCGCGGTTGCCCAGATTGGCAAAGAGACCTTCAGGCTTTTAAAAGATCTAGTCGATGAAGTCATCACTGTCACCACGGATGAAATCTGTGCTGCCATAAAAGATGTCTATAATGATACGCGCGCTATCTGTGAGCCCTCGGGGGCCTTGGGTACAGCCGGATTGAAAAAATATGTTGAGACCCATGCTATTGAGGGTCAGACGTTGATGGCTATCCAATGTGGTGCCAATATAGATTTTGATCGCCTGCGTTATATTTCTGAACGCACTGAGACTGGTGAGAAGCGTGAGGCAGTGTTGGCAGTCACTATTGATGAAAAGCCGGGCAGTTTCCAGAAATTTTGCAAGGCTCTGCCCAAGCGCAATATCTCTGAGTTTAACTATCGCTACAGTGATGATCATAAGGCGCAGATTTTTGTTGGTATCAAAGTCTCGTCAGACGATGATCGACGAGAGTTAGTCGAGAGTTTGAATAGTAAAGACTATGCTGTATCAGATATGACTGACAATGAAATGGCGAAGTTGCATATTCGTCATATGGTTGGCGGCCGGTCACCCAGCGTGGGTGAAGAGCAGGTTTTCCGTTTTGAGTTTCCAGAGCGCCCCGGGGCGTTACTGAATTTTCTGGTTCAACTCGGCGGCCGTTTTAATATCTCGATGTTTCACTACCGCAATCACGGCTCAGCCTTTGGTCGAGTACTCGTCGGATTTCAGGCGTCGAGCAAGGATCGGCGGACATTAAAAGAATTTCTGGACAATCTTGGTTATCGCTACACCGACGAAACAAATAACGCTGCCTACCAATATTTCCTCAGTAGTGACTAGAGACTGCTACAGCAGGTCTGAGATTTTACGGATTTGCAATGCCTCAAAACCTGATCCTGCCAGTGCATCGGAGATCACTACGACTTGATCATCAGGCGAAAATTCATCGCGTTTAATCATAATGGCCGCGGCTGCAGCCAATGTTCGTTCTGAATCATCACCAATTTCAATCTGGTAGCTCAGCACATTACGGTTGATCATCAGTTGTCGCATGGTGCGACTGTTATTAGTGAATGCACAAATAATGGATTCGGGATGGCAGTTAGTAATGCGATTGGCCATACGCCCGCGTCTGGTGGGCACAATAATCGCCCTAGCTGAGATTGACGTTGCTAGGTTGACTGCGGCTTTGGCAATTTGTTGTTTATCATTGGGCAATTCTAGATTGTCGGTAAAACGCAATCCACGGCTGCTTTCTGTTGATCGGGCAATACGGTCAAGAATCTCAACACATTTAACGGGATATTTGCCAACAGTGGTCTCACCAGACAGCATGATGGCATCCGCTTCCTCGTAGACGGCATTGGCAACATCTGTCACTTCGGCGCGAGTCGGGATTGGATTTTCAATCATAGACTCTAGCATATGTGTGGCAACGATAACGCGTTTACCCATCTCGGCACAGGTACGAATAATGCGCCTTTGAATGCGTGGCAAGACTTCAAATGGAATCTCCACACCGAGATCTCCACGGGCGACCATAATGCCATCTGCCTCGGCAATAATATCGACCATATTGGTGATGGCCTCTTGGTCTTCTAATTTAGCAATGACTTTTATCTCATCTGCTCGGTCGCCGAGGAGGTCGCGCAATGCAACAATATCAGCGGCCTGACGGACAAACGACAGGGCGATAAAATCGACCCCCTGTTCCATACCAAATTTAATATCCCGACGATCTTTGTCGGTGATCGCGGGTAAATTCACTCTAATACCCGGCAGGTTGACGTGACGCTTACTTTTCAGCAGCCCCCCATCAATCACTTTTACCCGCAATACACGCTCCTGCTTGCTGAGCACTTCCAGATTAATCAAGCCATTGTCCACGGTAATAGTGTCGCCAACGTCGACGTCATTGATCAGATCTTCATAGTTGATATGAATTGACGAGGATTCGACATCCTCAGCACCGCGAGCAACGATCGATATAACATCCCCCTCATTTAAGTGGAGGTCGCCCACCATATCACCGGTGCGAATTTCTGGGCCTTGGGTGTCGAGTAAGATAGCGATAGGGTGTTTTAGTTTGGCATTTAGTTGGTGGATCGACTGAATAATATTGGCATGGGAGCTATGGTCACCATGAGACATATTTAGGCGCGCTACATTCATGCCCGCATTGGCTAGTTTTTCCAGCATTTCAATAGACTCAGTGGCTGGACCGATAGTGCAAATTATCTTTGTTTGGCGCATATGATCTCACGGTTTGTAGCGATTAAATGTAAGGGAATATCCCAGTTTTGTTGCGTAAGCTGCTTGATCTCTTGGCTGCTATGAGCGAGCCCTATCAACATTGGCTTTTGTCGGTAACCTTTGGCCATAAAGGCTAATGTACGATCATAGAAGCCTCCACCCATTCCCATGCGATTGCCCTGTCGATCGAATGCCACTAAAGGCATAAAAATAATATCCAAGCTCCATGGTGGAGCCAACTGATTGGCCTTTAGATTCGGTTCTGGTATGCCGAATCGATTAGGCAATAACGTCGTTTTAGCGCTGTACTCACCAAAATACAAACGGTTTACCTTAAGCGGATGGAGAATAGGCAAAAAGCATCGCTTACCGGATTTCAGCGCTATCTCCATCACAATAGAAGGGTCTATTTCCCCATCATTGGCTAAATAAATGCCAATCCGTTTTGCGCGAAGGAACGCCGGGTCACGACAAACAATAGCCGCAAGTTGATCTGCAGACCGTCGTTGTTGGTCTGCTGTCAGAGCGCGTCGCGCTGTGCGGAGCTGCTGTCTAATGGTGGTACCGTTCATGAATTACAACCAATAATCCAATAAAGTCCCAAAGTGCCGCTGCCAACGTGGCCTTGAACCGAAGAGTTCAAGGTGGCTGCCCTCGCAACAAATCAGGCGTTCCGACGCACGGAATTGCACAACATTGTTGACGGAGAACTGCCGGATAAAAATTATCGGCTCAGGGACTTCTTGGCTGGCAAACACCCCAGGAGAGGCTAGTATAACAGAGGGGCAGGGAAAAGATCGTATTTGACGGAGATTAATTTCGCTAAATTAACCTTAGTTTAAGTCGCGAGGTCGCTGAGTACAGAGTCCAGTTTTGAATCCATCGCCTGAAGAAGATCGGCAGCACCATCATCCACTTTTGCCGACTCTTCACTACGAATTAGATCATGGGCCAAATTAAGGGCAGCCATAACAGCGATACGCTCAAGACCAATAATATGCGAGCCACGACGAATCTCTTCCATTTTTTCGTTGAGCAACTGGGCAGAATACTCTAGCGCCTCGCGCTCCTCTGGTTGACAGTTAACCTGATACTCTTTGTCCAGAATACGAATTTTTAACGATATAGGCGCCATGACTATTGCTCTGCACTCATTGAGCGCAGTCGATTAATCATAGTTTCAATTTTCTGTCGGGCCATTTCATTCTTCTCTATTAATTTCGAGCGCTCACTCATAAGCCCAGCCTCTCGCTCAAGGAGGATCTGGTTTTCACGTTTAAGCTGTTGGCATAACTCAATCAGTTGATCGAGTTTTTGTTCGACATCATCGGTTTCAGTCATTGCATTGACACTATATTCGGGGTTCGGTGATAACCGCATAACTATAGGCACTGAACGTGGTCTGGTCAATCGCAAGATTAGATGCAGCTGATAGGTAAGAATGTTACGATAGCAGCTAATTTCGCGAGGTAACCCCGTGACCTTTGAACAACTCGAAGACCTCTTTTTTACACTACAAATTCGCGCTAACCCTTCAGGGTTTCATGGCTTCCTCTGCGGCCGCCTCAGCTGTGGTGCCGTTGATATGCAGCAATTAGTTAAAGCCTCGAGTCAGTGGCTAGCCATGACCGAAGAGCAGTCAGAGGCAGCAGAAAAGCCTCTTGAAGATTTTTATGAAGCATCATTAAGCAACTTAGAGGACATTAGCTTTCTTTTTCAGCCATTGTTACCAGATGATGAGCTGCCCTTGGCAGAACGGTTAGTAGCCGTTGGCGATTGGTGTAGCAATTATATTTCAGGACTTGGTGATGGCATGGGAGAAGCGTTCGAGGTCTCCGCAGATGGCAAAGAGGCACTCGAAGATCTCGCTGCCATCGGCCAAATTTCGGTAGATTTTGACTCCGACGATGACGGTGAGCGAGATTACGCCGAGCTGGTTGAATATATTCGTATTGCAGTACAGTTGGTGTTTTCTGATTTGCATCCAGAACTAGATACTGAGGCTGAGCCAACCATCCACTAGTTTAGGCCTGCAAGGAATTTGCACTATGATTTCACAGAGGCAGTACGCATCTCGACGTCGAGACCTAATGGCCATGATGAAGGGCAACAGCATAGCTGTTATTGCCGCAGCACCTGAGAAAATCCGTTCTAAGGATACTCATTATCCCTACAAGCAGTGTACCAATCTAAGCTATCTCTCCGGTTTTCCTGAGCCGCAATCCGTTATGTTACTAATTCCCGGCCGGCAGCAGGGTGAGGTTGTGTTTTTTTGCCGTGACAAAGATCCACTGCGTGAGACATGGGACGGATATCGTCAAGGGCCGGAGGGCGCTGTAAAAAATTTTGGCGCTGATGATGCGTTTCCTATCAATGATATCGACGATATTCTACCTGGCATGCTCGAGGGTCGCGATCGTGTTTACTACAGCATAGGCAGGGACGCAGAGTTCGATAAGCACTTAATGGAATGGGTAAACGGTGTGAGAGACAAACATGGCAGTGATATGAGCCCTCCAGGAGAATTTGTCGACCTTGACCATTTGCTTAGTGAGATGCGCCTGATAAAAAGTGCTGCCGAGATAAAACTGATGCGCAAAGCGGCGGAGATATCGGCACGGGCTCATCGTCGCGCCATGCAGTGCAGTCGACCAGGGCTCTACGAGTATCAGTTACAGGCGGAAATTGAATATGAATTTATGGCCTCCGGTGCCACTGGACCGGCTTATACCAGCATTGTTGGTGGGGGTAAAAATGGCTGTGTACTGCACTATATTGAGAATAGCGATAAGTTACGTTCCGGTGACCTCGTGCTTATCGATGCTGGTTGCGAATATCACAACTATGCGGCAGATATCACTCGCACCTTCCCAGTAAATGGGCAGTTTAGTCGTCAGCAGGCGGCAATTTACGATATTGTTTTAGCTTCTCAGACAGCCGCTATGGAGATGATTGCCCCAGGTTTGGAGTATCATTTGGCCAATGAAGCGATCTTGCGCGTAATCACTCAGGGGTTGGTGGATTTAAAAATTCTCAAAGGCGATGTTGAGGAATTGATTGCGCGAGATGCGCACCGAGATTTTTATATGCATAACTCCGGCCATTGGTTGGGCATGGACGTCCACGATGTAGGCGATTATAAAATAGACAATCATTGGCGCATTTATGAGCCGGGCATGATGTTGACGGTCGAGCCTGGCATCTACATCGACCCCAACAATATGAATGTCGATGAACAATGGCGAGGTATAGCCGTGCGTATTGAAGATGATGTCCTAGTCACTGCTAATGGCTGTGATAACCTCACAGTGGATGTGCCCAGTGATCGACAAGAAATTGAACAGTTAATGGCCAGCTAAATTGCTACAGATAAATAATGATGGGAACTGATATTCCAACTGCCAATAATAGCTACGACATTGTTATTGTCGGTGGTGGTATGGTGGGCGTCAGTTTGGCACTACTGCTACAAGGTCAGCATGATTGGAAGATTTTGTTGATTGAGGCTCAAACAATCAATAGCTCTGCGGAAGCTAACTATAGCTCTAGCTTTGATGCACGCTCGACCGCGCTGTCTTGGAGTACTCGCAAAATTTATCAAACTATGGGTTTGTGGTCAGAGCTCGAGCCCTTTGTTTCTAAAATCGATCAAATTCATGTGAGTGATCGCGGCCATATAGGCTTAACCCGTATTGATGCTCAAACGGTGGATGTCGATGCATTGGGTTATGTGGTCGAGAATCAGCGGTTGGGTACTGCCCTGTTAAATAAGCTTCACTCTAGCCAAGTAGAATTTCGCAGCGCCACCAGAGTTCAGGCGGTAAAACCTTTACTGTCTGGAATGCATTTGACCTTTGATGATAGCAATAGCGTTCATACCAAATTATTGGTTATTGCCGATGGTGCCGGTTCTAGCACCGCTGAAATGCTCGGAATCTCCAGTCATGCCAAGGCTTACCAGCAGGCCGGCATTATTGCCAATATCAGCCTTGGCAGACTACATCAAGGCGTAGCCTACGAACGCTTTACCGATCAAGGTCCTTTGGCTCTGTTACCTTTGTCCCACTTCCAAGGTCGTCCGCGCAGTGCGCTTGTGTGGACTTTGCCTATGGACCAAGCAGACATATTGATGCAGGCAGATGATGAGGTTTTCCTCACTACCTTGCAGGAACGATTTGGCTACCGCCTTGGAACCTTTGAAGCTGTGGGTGAGCGTCTGAGCTATCCGCTAGCGTTGACCACTGCGTCAGAGCAAGTTCGGAGTAATCTTGCAGTAATGGGTAATGCAGCACATAGCTTACACCCCGTGGCGGGGCAGGGATTTAATCTATCACTGCGCGATGCCGCTTCATTAGCCGATACCCTTGCTGACGCCCCGCAAGCAATAGGTGAGCTGTTAACGCTACAGCGTTATCAGCGCAAACAAGCGACTGATCAACGCAATACGTTGTTGTTTACTGACAGTCTGCCGAAAGTATTTGGTCTATCCTCGGCATTGGTTGCTATGGGGCGCAATAGTGGCTTAGTCGCGATGGATTTAGTGGCACCTCTGCGTGAGCAGTTCGCGCGCTTTGGTACGGGCATGGGCATAGCCGGAGCGAGAAATGGGTAGTGCCGCTCAAGCATCCTACGATGTAATTATTGTGGGTGCAGGTATGGTAGGCGCCTCTGCTGCCTGTTTGCTGGCACAGACTAATCGGGACCTGAGCGTTGCGCTTGTGGAGGCTCAACTAGCGACGCCTTTTAATCCGCAGCAGTTTGACCCTAGAGTGGCGGCCATTACGGAAAAATCGCGATTGCTGTTAGAGCGCTGTGGACTGTGGCAGGCGGTCGTTGATAAGCGCACTAGCCCTTACTTGGCTATGGATGTCTGGGATGCCGAGGGCACAGGCCGGATTGAGTTTGATTGCGATAATATTCACCAGCCTAATCTGGGGCATATTGTGGAAAATGCCGTATTGGTTGATTGTCTATTGGCTGAAGTTGAGCGACTGCCAAATGTGGATTTTTTCTGTCCAGTTACCATCGCAAGCTATTTGGCAGATGATGATCGTGCCACTGTCGAGTTGGCCGATGGCAATCGATTAGAGGCTCGACTTCTTATTGCCGCCGATGGCGCTAACTCAAAAATTCGCCAACATTTTCAATTTCCAACCAAAGAATGGGATTATGGGCATCAGGCTATAGTGACCACCATAACCACTGAGCGACCGCATCAACAGGTTGCAAGACAGCGGTTTATGCCCAAGGGGCCACTGGCTCTTTTGCCACTTAACAATCAAGGTGATTTTCATCAGTGCTCCATTGTTTGGTCTCAGGAAACTCAAGAGGCTAGTGATTTAATGGCACTGGATGATCAGCAGTTTTGTCAGCGACTAGCCACCGCCAGCGAATATTGCCTAGGTCAGGTGGTCGACGTCGAGAAGCGATTTGCTTTTCCGTTGCGTCAGCGGCACGCCATTGACTATGCAATCCATCGGGTCGCCTTGTTGGGTGATGCTGCGCACAGTATTCATCCATTGGCAGGGCAGGGAGTCAATCTTGGTTTTGCCGGCGTTGAGGTGTTGGTAGATGAAGTTAGCCGCGCTGTAACACGTGGTGTTGATATCGGTGACCTTTCCGTATTGCGCCGTTACCAGCGTCGTCGTAAACCAGATAACCTGGCCACTATGGCCGCAATGGAGGGTTTTAAACGGCTGTTCGCAGCAGACCAATTATCTGTGAGGTTGCTGCGTAATCTGGGTATGTCGACTTTAAATCAGCAATCGGTGATAAAAAATGCACTGATTAAGCGTGCCATGGGGATTGGTTGATTGAACTGTCCTCGATAAGAGGTTGCAGCCGTTTGGCACCCTTATTGACTTAGAGCAACCAATTTGAACGCACCATTGTTGGCGAGGATATTGACCTGTGCAAAATACTGTTTTGCTTTATATTCCAGCGGAATAAAGCTATTCACAACAAACAGCGCTTGCCCTGCCGAGGATAGCAATCGTTTGGTGTTATACAAAAATTTGACACTCAAATCATCATCTACAGTAAAGCCCTGATGAAATGGGGGGTTACACAGTATAGTGTCAAACAACTGATTGAGATGGTCACCGGCATCAGCAGCTGTAACTTGAAAGTCAGGATGGGACAACTGAGCAAGGTTTTCATTTGTCGCTGCCAGCGCTGCTGCATTATTATCGGTAGCCGTGATCGATGTGAAAGGATGATGGCTAGCTTCGCAGCTAAGATAACCATAGCCACATCCCAGATCCAACAACGATCTTGGCACATCATCATAGCGGCTTAGAAACTGAGGTAAGTGATCAATAAGAAAGGCACTGCCACGATCAATTTTGTTCCAGCCAAAGATACCCGGCTTACTGACATATTGCTTATCAGCATCCATTCGCAACTGCACTGTGATCGGTCGCAATCGCGGGTAATTCTTGTCATCTAATTGATTTGCATCGGCACTGTGCAAGCTGATTGATGCAAAGTAACTAAGACCATTTTTTTGAGTACTGGCTTTATCACCGAAAAGCTGACAGGCTTGCCTGACATAGGTTTTTATTCCCTCGTTTTTTTCACCGCTAAGTAAAAGTTTGCCCTCAGCTTTTAAGAGAGCTGCTGCCTGATTAATGACATGGTGACTGCTTGCCCGTTCCTTGGATATACGGAAAAACAACGCGTCAAAGTGGCTTGGGAGAAAATCAGAAAAATCAAAATCATTGAAATAACTGAGTATCCCAGCAGCCTTAGCATCGCGCGCAATATCGAAGCGATTGCTAATCAAAGTCACGTTTGCTGTGGTTGCATTGATGGCCGAAAGCCAATCAGCCTGACCCCAATTTTCGTCTGCTACTAACAGTACATTACCGTTTATTTGGGAAAGCTCTTGTAGCAGTAGATCGACGCTACGATCTGTAACCTGAGAAGTAGTCATCCTATTGAGGCGACTTCTAATTCGGTCAGTGGTCGATAGTCACCTGGTTCGAGATCAGTATCCAGAACAATATCTCCCACCTGAAATCGATGCAGGCTAACGACATGATTTCCCAGAGCAGCAAACATACGCTTGACCTGATGATATTTTCCTTCGGCAATACTGAGTGTTAGATGATAATCATCGATTTGTGTCATGGTAGCGGGTCGGCAACGATGTTTTTCACCGTCAAGCAACACCCCTTTGGTGAGTTTTATTTCATAGTCAGCGGCGATCGGCTGTGCAAGTTCTACTCTGTATAGCTTAGCGCAGTCTGAACCCGGTGACGTCAGGCGATGATTCCATTGACCGTCATCGGTGATCAGTATCAAACCGGTAGTATCAATATCCAAACGACCGGCAATCTGAAGCTCCTCACTGCGATGCTCGTACATCAGGCTAATAGCGGTCGGGTTATTGTGATCTTTGGTAACGGACACCACGCCAGCCGGTTTATTCATCATAAAGTAGCGCCCTTGTGGTCTGCTGATGGCTGAACCCTCAATAGCAACCACCTGATCGCAACCGACCTTTTGTGCTGCATTAAACGCAATATCATCGTCTACGGTTACCACACCGCGTTTAATTAGACGTTTTACATCAGTGCGAGATAGATCAGTGGCATTGCTAATGGTTTTATCGAGGCGCAAGATTATTATGCATCCGCATTGGCTAACAGTTGTGCCGCTTCTTTTGCAAAGTAGGTTAAAATCCCATCAGCACCAGCGCGCTTAAATGCTAACAGAGACTCTAAAATAACCTGCTCACGACTAAGCCAGCCATGCTCAAATGCGGCACAGTGCATAGCGTATTCTCCGCTTACCTGATAGACGAAAGTAGGAGCTTTTAATTCCTGTTTCACGCGATGCACAACATCCAAATAAGGCATGCCTGGTTTGACCATAATCATATCTGCGCCTTCATCTAAGTCGAGAGCGCATTCATGTAACGCTTCATCGCTATTAGCTGGATCCATTTGGTAGGTTTTTTTATCACCACCCGCGATATTGTCAGCTGAGCCCACAGCGTCTCTAAAAGGACCGTAATAGCTAGAGGCGTATTTAGCTGAATACGCCATAATCTGAGTGTTAACAAAGCCTTGGTCTTCAAGTTCTTCGCGAATATCACCAATGCGGCCATCCATCATATCTGAGGGAGCGACAATATCTGCACCGGCTTCAGCATGAGAGAGTGCCTGCTTAACCAGCGTTTCATTGGTAATATCATTAATAACATAGCCGCTTTCGCTATCGATAATGCCGTCTTGCCCATGACTCGTAAATGGATCGAGCGCGACATCGGTGATAATGCCGAGTTCCGGAGTTGCCTGTTTAATTGCTCGCACCGCGCGCTGAACCAAACCCTCTGGGTTATAAGCCTCTTCTGCCATCAAAGATTTTTTATCTTGGCTAATAACAGGAAATAATGCGATCGCTGGGATTCCCAGAGCGGCGATTTCTTTGGCTTGATTAACCAATAAATCAATTGATAGTCGATTGACCCCCGGCATTGATAATACGGCTTCAGACTGCGCTGTTCCTTCAATCACAAATACAGGCAAAATAAGATCACCAGCTCTAAGTCCGGTTTCCTGCACAAGGCGGCGCGAAAAATCTTTAGCCCGCGGACGACGCATGCGTGTATATGGATAGGGCGCCCGGCTGCTTTTAAAACTCATATTATCTCCCGCTGAGTGACGCTTGGTTTGGCAATTGGGTGGCGCGATTATAATACGAAAACAGTGCTCGCAGTTTAAATCCGCGCAAACACCCGTTCAGCGGCATTTAGAGTATCTTCAATATCCTGATCTGTATGCGCAGCTGAGGTAAAACCTGCTTCATAAGATGCTGGCGCCAGATAAATACCCTCTTCCAGCATGCCGTGGAAGAACTGAGCAAAACGTTCGGTGTCACATTGCATCACTTGATTATAATTGATAATTTTTTCTTCCTCTGAGAAGAAGATACCCCACATGGTGCCCACATGATTACTTGTCATCGGAATACCTGCCGCTGTTGCTCGCTCTACCATTCCGGTTGCCAGTCTGTCGGTGCGCTCTATCACTGGATCTAAAAACCCCGGCTCAGAAATTAACTCCAAGGTAGCCAGCCCTGCAGCCATAGCCACGGGATTGCCAGATAAGGTGCCGGCCTGATAAACGGGCCCCAATGGCGCTATCTGCTGCATTATTTCGAGTTTTCCGCCAAAAGCCCCGACCGGCATACCACCACCAATCACCTTGCCGAGACAGATTAGATCTGCGTCAATTCCGTAATGACCAATGGCACCTTGCTGACTGATACGGAATCCTGTCATCACTTCATCAATAATCAGCAGAGCCCCGCTGGCTGTACAACATTCGCGAAGCGTTTCCAAAAAGCCGGGAATAGGTGGTACACAGTTCATATTACCAACCACTGGCTCAACAATAATACAGGCAACTTGATCACCTATTTCGGCAAAGGCCTGTTTGACTTGATCGATATCATTATAAGAAAGCGTCACAGTATGATCCGCGAGGCAGTCTGGCACTCCCGGGGAGCTTGGTACACCAAGAGTCAATGCACCAGAACCTGCTTTAACCAGCAGTGAATCTGAATGGCCATGATAACAGCCCTCAAATTTAATAATCTTATCCCGACCGGTAAATCCGCGAGCCAGACGAATCGCACTCATGGTTGCTTCAGTGCCAGAGTTAACCATGCGAATCATTTCCATGCCCGGAACAATAGAACAGATTTTATCCGCCAACTTAATTTCGAGTTCGGTTGGCGTACCAAATGTCATGGCCTTATCTAACTGAGAGCGGATCGCGGCCAACACATGTTCATGCCCATGACCGAGTAGCATTGGGCCCCATGACAATACGTAATCTATGTAACGCTTGCCGTCGGCATCAAACATATAGGCGCCACTGGCGCGTTCAAAAAATAACGGGGTGCCACCTACGGCGCGAAAAGCGCGTACCGGCGAATTAACACCACCGGGGATATGCTGCTTGGCTGCTTCAAAAAGTTGATGTGAACGCGGGGATGAAGGTGTTGACTCAGGCATTAAATTTTTCCTAGTAGTAAACGGTCTAAGCGGTAAAAACAGGCGGTATTATCCTTAAATCACTTGCCGGAAGCTATTATGATAAGCATTTAAAGAGGTCATACATTGAGAACAGTCTGTGACAAGCCTTTAAGCCTCTGCACTGTAGGTCTTGTGTTACGACACAAGGATGCGGATGGATCGCAGGTTACCCTTACAATTGTCTGAAAGCCTAAAAGGGTTGTACTACTACTAGAATCACAATAGCGATAAGAAATAGCACTGGGACCTCATTAAAAAAACGAAAATAAACATGAGACCGATCACTGCGATCTGCTGCCAATTCGTTCATATGGCGAAGGCAAAGATGGTGGTAAACAATCAACAATACAACAAACAAAGTTTTTAATTGAAACCATGTTTGCTGCAAATAAGCTTCTGGCGCCATGCTGACCAGCCAAACACCAAGTAGCACAGTAGCAATCATCGAAGGGTTGGCGATGCCTCGGTAGAGTTTGCGCTGCATTATTTTGAAGCGCTCAATACTAATGCTGTCCTCTGACATAGCATGGTAAACAAACAGGCGCGGCAGATAGAACAGCGCGGCAAACCAGCAAACAACAGCAATAATATGAAAAGCGAGTACCCATTTGTACATTGTTGACCTCATTGAGCTGCAAGTTGTCGCGATCCAATCTCTTTTGCAATATCTGGATCGCGTTTTATGGGGTATTATAGGCGGCCGAAACATTTCTGGACATGTAAAAGAGAGGATGAGTTGTTGAAAGTTGGTATTGTGGGAGGAACAGGGTATACCGGAGCAGAGTTACTGCGCCTGTTAGCCATGCATCCGAGTGCTGATGTGATCGCGATTACTTCGCGGGGGGAGAAAGGCGTACCTGTTGCCCAACTGTATCCAAACCTAAGGGGTATTGTTGACCTAGTGTTCGTCGAGCCCGATATAGCTCAGCTAGCTGATTGCGATGTTGTATTTTTTGCCACTCCTCATGGTGTAGCGCAAGCTAGCGTACCAGCTATTATGGCAACGGGCACCAAAGTTATCGATCTTTCTGCCGACTTTAGAATTAAAGATACCTCCTTGTGGGAGCGATGGTATGGTCAGCCTCATAAAGCGGCTGAGCTTGTAGAGACAGCGGTGTATGGATTGCCCGAATATAATCGCAGCGCAATAGCCGGCGCGGACTTGGTGGCATGTCCTGGCTGTTATCCTACTTCTGTGCAGCTGGGGCTTATGCCATTGTTGCAGGCGGGCTGTGTCGACAGTGGTGATTTGATTGCTAATGCTGCCTCTGGTGTCAGTGGCGCAGGCAGACAGGCAAATATTGCGAATTTACTGCCTGAGGTGAGTGATAGCTTCAAAGCCTATGCTGCTTCAGGACACCGACATCAACCGGAGATAGAACAGCAGTTAGCAGAGATGGCGGGAGAATCAGTGGGCTTAACGTTTGTTCCCCACTTACTGCCAATCAATAGAGGCATCCATACCACGCTCTATGCCAATCTGACTGACCCGAAAATTGATGTGCAGGCATTATTTGAGCAGGCTTATAATAACGAGCCCTTTGTTGATGTTCTGCCGGCAGGCAGTTGTCCGGAGACGAGGTCGGTGCGCGGTTCTAATTATTGCCGAATCGCAGTGCATCGACCCAATGATGGCAATAAGGTAGTCGTTCTTGTGGTTGAAGATAACTTAACCAAAGGCGCCTCGGGTCAGGCTATTCAGTGTATGAACCTGATGTTTAATTTACCTGAAACCACTGGACTAAACGGTCCTGGGATGGTGCCCTGATGATCGAACGCAAACCGGTAGTGATCAATTACAGGCCAAGTCATATTTATTGGGCGCTCTTTTTTGTGGCTGGTCTTGTTATTGCCCTTTTACTGTTGGGCAAACTGTGGGGAACTTTTATTTCCGATTGGGAGTTGGCAGAGAAAGCCGAGCTAGAGGTCAGGGCAGAGGCTCTAGAGGCAGAGTTATTCGATCAGACTGCTGAGCTTGGTCGTATAAAGCTAAGTGCCGAAGTTGATACCGCAGCGTTGGAAAAGAGTCGCAAGGAAATGATTGGCTTGCAGCGACAAATTTATCAGCGTGATCAAGAGTTGAAACTGTATCGGGAGTTGCTACAGGATAACGATCAGCCCAACGGATTGTCAGTGAGTGATGTGAATTTGGTTGCTATGGATGATGGTAGGATCAGATACCGTTGGGTAGCTAGGCAGAAAACGGCAAAAATGCAAACATTGAGTGTTTACGCCGATGTTTGGATTATAGGTATACAAGACGATAAAGAAGTCAGTTTGCCACTCAGTGATCTTGACGACCAGGTTTCTCGGTTACCGGTGAAGCTGGAATTTAAATATTTTTCTATTAACCAAGGCATTCTCCGGTTACCAGAAGGTTTTGATCCTGATAAAGTCAGGGTCTCATTAAGGTACACTTGGATGGATAAAGCGCAGTCAGATCAAAAATTTGACTGGAAAATTGAGGAATAACCATGTTTGGTATTAAAAAGACAGACAAATCTAAACCTAGCCCGTTTTCTTTGGGTGCGACAACATTGATCGCAAAAGGCACTGAGTTGGAGGGAGATCTGCACTTCAAAGGCAATCTAGAAGTTGAGGGCAGTATTATTGGCAACATTCTTTCAGAAGACGAAAATGCTCGAGTAAGAATCTTGCAAGGCGGTAATGTTGAGGGAGAAGTGTGGGTAGCCGCTGTTGTCGTCAATGGTCATGTGAAGGGTGATATTTACGCGAGCAAACAGGCAAAGCTTGCATCTAAAGCGGTCGTTGAGGGCAATATTCACTACAACCTAATTGAGATTGAAAAAGGGGCAGAAGTAGTGGGTAGTTTTGTTCATGAGCAGCCTCAAACAAATGTGACTGCGTTCCCTAAGGAGGGGCGCAGTGAAGAAAACTCTGATTCATCTAAGAAGGCTGATAAGCAGTCGGTATAAATAAGACATGGAGTAAAAATGTCTGGTATCCAAACATTTACACCCTCAGTGCTAGACGTCACCGAACGTGCCGTTGCAAAGGTACAGAGCCTTAAGAGCGAAGAGGGCAATGATGACTTAAAGCTACGCGTCTATGTGACGGGCGGTGGTTGTTCTGGTTTTCAATACGGATTTTCGTTTGAAGACATTATGGCGGAAGACGATACACCCGTTTCCAGAGATGGCGTCACTGTGCTGATTGACTCGCTGAGTTACCAATATTTGGCCGGTTCAACCGTCGATTATGAAGAGGGTCTGATGGGCTCAAGATTTATTATTACCAACCCTAATGCCTCTACCACCTGCGGTTGTGGTGCTTCTTTTTCAATCTAAAGGCAGGTACTCAAAAACCTGGCGCCATTGCTACATCTAATAATTCTGCTTTATGATCGGCGATCAATTCAGGGCAAGTAGAGGCCGCCGAGCACAGCCGGTTTGATGGCGCCCGTCACTGCAGGCAGATTACCAGCTTGGTTTTCTATGCGTTGTTTTGCTAGCCAAGCAAAAGCACAGGCTTCCACCCAATTTGGGTCTAATCCTAGCTCCGCTGTTGTGCTTAAGTCAGCGCTGGGCAATGCTGAGTCTAGATTACTTATTAAGCCGGTATTAAAGGCGCCACCACCACAAACAAAGACTTGATCTGTAGCTACTTCTAGGCTGTTGATTTGGTCGGCAATGGTTTCTGCGGTCAGCTGCATAAGTGTTGCCTGCACATCCTGTGATGCAATATCCCCAATACTGCTTAGCTGCTGATCGAGCCATCGCTGATTAAAGGTCTCACGCCCTGTGCTCTTTGGTGCCGGCTGAATAAAATAATGATGTGATTTCAACTGTTGTAACAATGGTTTGTTGAGTTCGCCTCCGGCACCCCAGCGACCATTATTATCAAATGCAGTATTGAGGTGTTTTTGCACCCAACTATCAAGTAGGACATTACCTGGGCCTGTGTCATAGCCGAAACAGTTTTTGGCGTGCTCAGATTGGGTCGCTGGAAGCACTGTAATGTTAGCAATACCGCCGATATTAACAATGGCGCGATTTATATTGGGGTCACTAAACAGTTGCTGATGGAAGGCTGGAACCAAGGGTGCCCCATGCCCCCCGTTGGCCATATCGGCGCGCCTAAAATCTGCCACTACCGGGCAGCCACTGCGGGCAGCAATAATATTAGGATCGCCGATTTGGTGACTGAAGGCTACGAGCTCAACCCCTGGGGGTGAATGACGCACAGTCTGCCCATGACTACCTATTGCCATGATTTGATCAGGGCTAAATTGATACTCTGTCATTAATGCTATTGCCGCCTGGGCAAATAATTCACCTAGCTGGTTATCTGTTTCGGCATATAGTTGCACTGTATCCACACCGGATTGACACAGGTTGAGAATATCCTGCTGTAAAGAGGAAGGAATGCTCTGACTAAAACCACCTAAAAACTTAAACTCGCCATGCTCAAAGCAAATGGCGGCGGCATCTATACTATCGATGCTAGTACCAGACATAAGGCCAATATAAATATTGTCCACGGTAGCTTATCTAGTTGGCGCTGGCATTGTTGTTTTGCACTGAGGCCAGTTGAATGGTTTGTTTCTGTTCGGCTAGTTGCGTCAGCAGAGGCGCAGTGGTTTGCAAAAATAAGCGTTTTTCTGCTGCAGCGATTGGCTGTGCTTGGGGCAATTTTACCGTGCGTGGATTGCGATGCACACCGTTAACAAGGAATTCATAATGTAAATGTGGTCCGGTGGCGTAGCCGGTAGAGCCCACGGTGCCAATAAGTTGCCGTTGGCGAACAGTCTGACCTTTGCGAACCTTTTTGCGATTTAGATGGAGATATTTAGTGATATAGGTCTGGCCATGCTGTATGAAAACGTAATTTCCATTAGCTTTACTGTATCCCGTTTCTATTATCTTGCCATCGCCGGCGGCATAAACGGGTGTACCGCGGGGCGCGGCGTAATCGACACCGCGGTGAGCCTTGATCTTTTTATGGATTGGATGTTTGCGTCTGAGATTAAATCCAGAACTGATACGGAAAATATCTAGCGGTGTGCGAAGAAACGCTTTGCGCATACTAAGCCCTTCAGGAGTGTAGTAATTGCTCCGTCCGAGGCTATTGGTATAGCGGACTGCTTCATAAGTTTTACCGCGATTAGTAAATGATGCTGCAATGATATTGCCGGAAGTAAGCTTTTCACCTTCCAAGTACCGATCTTCGAACAAAAGTGAAAATGAATCTCCTCTGCGAATATCAAACACAAAATCGATATCCCAACCGAAGATATTGGCCAGCTCCATAATGATCTTATCGGGAAGCATTGCTTTGGAGGCTGACAAATAGAGAGAATCTTCAATAACACCCTCTCTATAAGTAAGAATGACCTCCGGCTGATTAGTTAAATGTTCAACCTGATAGTTGCCATCAACTTTCTTGAACACAATGCGCTTTAGCGGATTCTTTATATACTGTAGCTCTTGTAGCTGTCCCTTAGCATCAAACCCGAAACGTAAACTCTCCCCCGGGAAAAGATTGCGGAGAGACTTGCCTGCCTTGAGGGATGAAATCTCATACACATCTCGTGGTGTCAATTTGGCGCGCTGGAATAGGGTAGACAGGTTATCGCCATACGAAACGGTCTGTTCTCGCCACAACAACTCAAAGCTTTCAGTTGGAGTGACGGGCGCGTCAGATGCGGCGCTTTCTAAGACAATGTCCAAAGGCTCATAGATCTGACGTTTTGTTTCAGCATTGCCGTAGGGATAAATTGCCAGCGCCAATAAGCAGCCAGACAGTGCTGACGCGAGTAAAAGGTGGCGTCGCGGAAACTCCTGAGCTATCGAGAGCAAAAAATGACTGCGTTTTTTTAGTTTAGTTATGGCCAATTTTCACACCAGAATTTTTTGTTGCGCAATTTTAGCCTGATTTATTAACGAGTTACAACGATAACCTCTACCTTTTTACTCAAATATATGTATAACAGGTTGAAACTATGTGCCTAGATTCATGCTGGAAGATGCCAGAACATCTTGTATTTGGCGTATCAATCTGTAGAGTTGGCGATCTTTGTAATCAGTCGGTGAAACAAGTCAATATGGAACAGAGTGGCAGTCAGGTCATAGAGCAATTACGGCAGCGTGGACTAGTAGCGCAGGTGTCAGGGGATGCGGAACTTGAAGTCCATCTTAATCAGGCTCGAACCATTTATTGCGGGTTTGACCCCACTGCAGAAAGCTTGCACCTCGGCCATTTGGTACCATTACTAGTGCTTAAACGCTTCCAGCAGGCAGGTCATACCCCCATAGCGCTCGTTGGTGGTGCTACTGGGATGATTGGAGACCCCAGCTTTAAGGCCGATGAGCGCCGGCTCAATACTCCCGATGTGATCGCCGGCTGGGCCGATAAAATAAAATATCAAGTCAGCCAGTTTATTGATTTTGACTGTGGTGACAATTCGGCGGTGGTTGCCAATAACCTCGACTGGACTGAGGGATTGACAGCGCTCGACTTCTTGCGCGATGTAGGTAAGCATTTTTCAGTGAATAATATGATCGCAAAAGAGTCCGTTAAGCAGCGCATTGACCGCGAGGGTTCAGGAATTTCATTTACTGAGTTCTCTTACAGTCTGTTGCAGGGATTAGATTTTGCCGAACTCAACCGACGTTATGATTGTACTCTACAGGTTGGAGGAAGCGATCAATGGGGCAATATAGTCTCTGGAATTGATTTAGCTAGGCGGCAAAATCAAAAGCAATGTTTCGGTTTAACCGTTCCTCTTATTACTAAGGCTGATGGGACTAAATTTGGCAAAACCGAAGCAGGTGCAGTGTGGTTAGATGCTAAAAAGACCTCGCCTTATAGTTTTTATCAGTTTTGGTTAAATGTCGCTGATGCCGATGTTTATAAGTTCCTGCATTACTTCACCTTTCTCAGTATTGCGGAAATTGCCGATATCGAGGCGGTAGATGCTGCAACCGAGGGTCGTCCGCAGGCTCAGTCTATTTTGGCTCGAGAAGTCACCTCGCTGGTGCATGGCGAGCAGGGATTAAATGCGGCCTTACGAATCACTGAGGCGTTGTTTAGTGGTGACTCGACCAAACTGTCAGAAACAGATTTGGAGCAACTTGGTCAGGATGGCTTGCCCTGCTCAACGCTGAGTGATGCAGACTTGGTGAATACGCCTCTCACTAATCTGCTTAGCGACTGCGGTATGGTCAAAGCCGGACGTGAAGTTAAGGATGCTTTAGGGCGCAATTCGGTATATATAAATGGTGCTGCCAAGGGAATGGATGACAATATGTCTGCGTCAGAGAGCTTTGCACTCAGTCAAGCTCTATTTGGGCGTTTTTTCCTTGTGCGACTCGGTAAGAAGAAATACCACCTATTTGAACGTATTTAGCTGATTATTTGGCGCTATCTGTGCCGACAAAAAAATAAAATCAAATACTTGTTGACAGGTCACCGCCTGCCTGTAGAATGCGCGCTCCCAAACGGGTGAGCCACAGAAATTTTAGTGGCAAAAGTGAGAGAAACGAGGCACTACCTTTTATTTGTTTTTCACTGTTGACATGTTCATTTCTGACGCTAGAATGCGCGCCTCCAACAGCAATGTTGTAGCGCAAATTAAGTGTTGCAAAAACAGAGTTAAATTAAAGTTAAATAATTTACTTTGGGCTGTTGACAAAGGGTCGGCGTTCTATAGAATACGCCCCCCGCTCTGAGGAGCGAATTGTTCTTTAAAAATATAATCAAGCAATGCGTGTGGGCACTTGCTAATATGATATTGGATACATATATATCATAAGCAAGTGACTCATCGATTCATTTATGAATGTGATAAGTTCAAACTTATGAAACTGAGATTTTGAATGGTAAAGCAAGTTTTGCGTAACCATTCCCTCTCCTTAACAGGTGAGGTTAAACGATTAAACTGAAGAGTTTGATCATGGCTCAGATTGAA
>JBNAAJ010000016.1:0-46467 GCA_049631145.1 Porticoccaceae bacterium | reverse complement strand
AGTACGATTTCGGTCTGTTTACTATTAATGCGCGCCTTGATTAAGGTGGCTAAAAATTCTCGAGCCTCGGCCTCGTCCCCCTGCATATTGGGGTGTGGCGGCCACTCTACCAAATCCATTTGCGGCAATTGACCAACCTCTTGGCCCATGGCGATAAGAATATTACCGAGCAATAGTATTTGCTGTGGATCAGGCAACTGCTCCTCTATGGCAGTGCAGACTAATACTGTTTCACTGGCTTGCCATAGAGCAAACTTCAGCTCGATACCAGTGTGTGATTCAGTAGCCGATGATACTACTGGGATGGCAGGCGTTGATTCAGTGTTTTTTTCCAGACCAAGGTTAACTAACTCAGCCATTGATTTTTTTTGTAAATCGCTGGTGCTTGTCTCACTTGCCACAGGCTGGCCGACAATTTCAGTACCATCCAACATAGCTGGCGCTGCCGCAACCAAGGGCAAATCTTTGGACACATATTGAACAATGCCCAATTTTTGCAGATATTGGTTGCGCAGCGCGTTGGTCATTAAACACCACCCAATTGTGGATGCAATCGCCCGGGATTTCGCATTAATGTCAGTGCATGCACATAGGCTTTGGCACTGGCCAATAGGATATCGGTATCGGCTCCCTGACCATTGATAATGCGACCATCTTTCTCCAAGCGCACGGTAACTTCACCCTGAGAGTCGGTTCCCTCAGTGACAGCGTTAACTGAATAGAGTTGCAGTTTAGTCTCACTGTTTACCAACTTTTCAATAGCATTAAAAATGGCATCCACGGCCCCATCACCGCTAGCTTCAGCGCTGTGATCTTTATCCTGATAGCGAATACCAATTTTCGCTGTAGGTAACTGGCCACTTTTAGATAGCACTTCGAGATCAGTTACCATCAAGGCATCGGCCTCAGTGCCCATCTGCACATCTGATACCAATGCCTGCAAATCTTCATCGAAGATTTCGCGCTTTTTATCTGCAAGCTCCTTAAAGCGTACAAAAGCCTGATTAAATTCTTCTTTGCTATCGAAGCTGATGCCCAACTCTTCCAGCCTTGAGGCAAATGCGGCGCGGCCTGATAATTTACCCAACGATAGTTTATTGGCACCCCAGCCAACATCTTCTGCTTTCATAATTTCGTAGGTTTCACGAAACTTTAAAACACCATCCTGATGAATACCGGATTCATGGGCAAAGGCGTTAGCGCCAACAATTGCCTTGTTGGGTTGCACCGGAAATCCAGTAATACTCGATACCAAGCGCGACGTCGGCACGATATGGACGGTATCAATATCTGTAGTGACCGGAAACACATCTTTGCGCGTGCGGATTGCCATAACCAGCTCTTCCAGAGAGGCATTGCCTGCGCGCTCACCCAAGCCATTGATGGTGCACTCAACCTGCCTCGCCCCCGCCTGCACAGCGCTTAAACTATTGGCAACGGCTAAACCCAGATCATTGTGACAATGCACTGAGAAAATCGCTTTATCAGCATTGGGGACCGTATTTAAAAGCCGTTTAATCATTGCGCCATATTCACCGGGATCCGAGTAGCCGACCGTATCAGGCAGATTAATAGTGCGTGCGCCGGCATTAATCACCGCTTCAGTAATACGGCACATAAAATCAAACTCGGTACGACTGGCATCTTCCAGTGAAAACTCGACATCATCAATCAGGTCGCGAGCTATTTTCACCGCGCCAACCGCCTGCTCTAGCACTTGATCAGGTTCCATCTGAAGTTTGTGCTTCATATGGATGGGCGATGTGGCGATAAAGGTATGAATACGTCCGGCATTGGCCCCTTTTAGCGCCTCTGCGGCACGCTCAATATCCGCGCTAATTGCCCGAGACAGACTACAAATACGACTATCAGTCACGGTATTGGCTATGGCTTGCACAGCCTCAAAATCGCCCGGACTGGAGATGGCAAAACCCGCCTCAATCACGTCGACACGGAGTTTTTCCAACGCTTTGGCGATACGAATTTTTTCTTCTTTGGTCATCGACGCACCGGGACTCTGCTCACCGTCGCGCAATGTAGTATCAAAAATGACTAATTTATTATTTGAGCTCATATTATTATCTTTCCTCGCCGCCATTGAAAAACCGATCAACAGCACTGCGTATCAAATTTAACAGCATTTTCCCCCTGCAGGGGATGAAATTCAACGCATGATTATGCGCTGCACGAAAATTTTTTTTGAGGTATAACAGTAGATGCCCCTTAGGGCAGGAGAAGCAGACCACGAGCAGACACAGCAGTAAGTGATCTGCTGTTGTCGATAAACCTGTTGGTTGCAAAATTCATGGTTTGGATTAAATCAGGTTTTCACTTTAAAACCAAGGGCTATTTTATTTGTCCCCGATTGGCAGGCGAAAACCGAGCTTTTTAGTCAACCAGATTAATGGAGCAGAAAAACTAAATACCATAGCCATGGTAAATAGAATGCGCGGGGGATCAATGGTGATAACAACAAACACCATCGCCACCGAGAGGATAACAATAAAAGGAACTTTGCCACGCATATCTATCTGTTTAAAACTCGGGTATTTAACATTGGATACCATAAGTAGACCGGCAACGGCAGTAAGCACTGCACCCAGCACCGAGAGTCCCATTGAAGGCTCAAAATGATAGGTAGACCAAACAAACCCGGCAATGAGTGCCGCAGCCGCAGGACTGGGTAAGCCAGTAAATACCTTATTGTCTGCAGACTCTGTTTGCACATTAAATCGAGCCAAGCGTAGCGCCGCGCAGGAGGCATAGACAAAGGCGGCAGCCAAACCGAACTTACCCAAATCGCTAACACCCCAACCATAGGCAACCACCGCTGGAGCCACACCAAAGGAGACCATATCGGACAGACTGTCATACTGCACGCCGAAATCGCTTTGTGTGTTGGTCATCCGCGCAACGCGACCATCTAAGCCATCAAAGACCATCGCTGTAAAAATTGCGATAGCGGCGAGTTCATACTGACCGCTGAATCCCGATAACACGGCATAAAAACCCGCGAATAGCGCACCCGTAGTGAGCAAGTTGGGCAATAGATAGATGCCTTTGCGGCGCGCGGTAGGGGTACCAGAGACTGACTGATTTATTTCCACAATCTTCTCTTTAGACGACGATTTCTCTGCCATAATTCGCTACCCCAATGCTTGATCAATATGAGTATAAACTAAAACTCTTGTAAAAAGCTCTCTTGCATCTTGGCTATATCTTGCTCAGACAGCCCCAGAGCAGTTATCAAATACCGCTGAATATCACCGTATTCAGCATCTATCGCATCTAAAAAGGCGACAATATTGTCTTCATGCACAGAACAGTAAGGAATCAACCACGCACGATCCCACTGTTCAACATTAGCATCGCGCAGATGGCCTTCGACAATATCGATCAATCGAGATGAGTCATAATGCTTGAGAGTAAGCATATAGTCTTCAATAATAGTCTCTCTAGGCACATCTAGCGCCGCAAGAATCAAGGCGGCAGCCATACCTGTCCGGTCTTTACCAGCTGAACAATGAAAGACTGAGGCGTTATCTGCATTATCGACAATATGGCGCATAAAACGGCTAAATGCCGGAATGATAGTCTGTATGCAGGAACGGTAAGAATTAACCACCAGTTGATGAGATGACTCGGCACTTAACTCCCCTTCAAATAGGAACTCCCAAAAGCGTGAGATATCGCCAATCGATATTTGATAGTCATCAAATATCTGCGCACGCACCGCACAACTGGGATTTTGCGTCTGTTCCTCAACCCGACGGAAATCATGCACTTGGTTAATACCGATAGCCTCAAGGGCGTCCAAATCGGCAGATGAAAGATTAGCCAAATGACCACAACGCATAATTTTGCGCCACTTAACCTGACGGCCCTGCCGATTTAGATAACCACCTATATCACGGAAATTAATGCCGCCGTCCAAAGGGATTATTCTGTTTTCTAGTAACACCTCGGTCATACAAACTCTCTTCAATTACTAAATCATAGTTTAACTACGCTGTAGATAGAAAAACGGCTCCCCGTTTAAGAGAGCCGCAGTGGCGATCAGCTAGCAGAGTATCTTAGACGCGTAAAAACTTATCGCCTCGGGCAATACCGGAAACACCGGATCGCACAACTTCCATAATACCTATCTCTCGCACTGAGTCGATAAAGGCATCTAGCTTATCGCTATCACCCGCTAGTTGGATGGTGTAGGTAGAGGGCGTCACATCGACAATATGACCACGAAAAATATCTACCGACCGCTTGAGCTCATTGCGAATATCATTGTCCGATGCCTTAATTTTGACCAACATTAGCTCGCGCTCAATATGGCCGCCAACCGTTAGGTCGACGACTTTGATGGTATCTATCAATTTGTGCAGTTGCTTCACAATCTGCTCAGCCATTTGATCGTCGCCCTGTGTCGTCAAGGTCAAACGCGACAATGTGTCATCATCTGTAGGAGCAACCGTCAGCGTATCAATATTGTAGCCACGCTGCGAAAATAGACCGACCACCCTTGAAAGCGAACCGGCCTCGTTTTCCAGTAAGATCGAAATAATACGTTTCATTAGGTTCTCTCCGTCTTATTCAGCCACAGGTCACGCATAGATCCGCCAGGCATTTGCATGGGATAGACATGCTCAGAACGATCGACATAGATATCCATAAATACTGTGCGATCTTTCATAGCAAAGCATTCACGCATCTTTTCTTCTAACTCATCAAGGTGGGTGATTTTCATACCCACATGGCCATAGGCCTCAGCCAATTTAACAAAATCAGGCAGTGAGTCCTCGTAAACTGATTCTGAATAGCGGCTACTATAATTCATATCCTGCCACTGCCGCACCATACCCAATGCGGCATTATTTAGGTTGATAATTTTTACCGGTAGATTGTGCTGTGTGCAGGTAGATAATTCCTGAATACACATTTGAATGCTACCCTCTCCGGTCACACAGGCCACATCGGTATCGGGAAATGCACGCTTACAACCCATCGCTGCCGGCAGGCCAAAACCCATGGTGCCAAGCCCACCAGAGTTGATCCACATACGCGGCTTATCAAATAAATAATACTGTGCGGCAAACATCTGGTGTTGACCCACATCAGAGGTAACGATCGCTTCGCCATTGGTGATTTTATACAGCATTTTAATCACATCTTGTGGTTTGATGCATTCGCCAGCGCTTGGCTCATAGCGAGACGCGGTATAAATACCCTTGCTTTCGCGCCATTGGTCAATCTGTTGCCACCATTCTTCCAGCGCTTGGGCATCAGGCTCGATATCAAGTTGTTCTGCAATACTCAACATCTCGGTTAGAACCGAGGTGCAGGTACCAACAATAGGAATATGCGCCTCGATATTCTTCGAAACCGTGGTCGGGTCAACATCAACATGAATAACTGTCGCATAGGGACAGAATTTATCTAGATCATTGGTCACCCGATCATCGAAACGAGCACCTACGGCAAAAATAACATCGGCATGATGCATTGCTGTATTAGCCTCATAGGTACCATGCATACCCAACATACCAAGATACTGTTTATCGGTGCCGGGAAAACCGCCTAAGCCCATTAACGTATTGGTCACCGGGAAATTCAGCTGCTTGGCCAAGGCTATAAGGTGCTCTGAAGCATTATCAATAACAATGCCACCACCGGTGTAGATAACGGGGCGCTTGGCCTCAACTAATGTTTTAACAGCGCGCTTAATCTGCCCTCGATGCCCCTTATCCGTCGGCTGATATGAGCGCATCTTAGTCTCTGCAGGCCAATGATAGGGAACCTTATAACTGGGATCAGTCACATCTTTGGGGATGTCGACAACCACCGGACCAGGTCGTCCAGTCGCAGCAATGTAATAAGCCTTGGCAATGGTTTCAGCGATATCTTCTGCGCGGGTAACCAAAAAGCTGTGCTTAACAATCGGTCGCGATACACCGACCATATCCGTTTCCTGAAATGCGTCCTGGCCAATCTTGGACAGAGGCACCTGCCCTGAAATCACCACCATGGGAATCGAATCCATATAGGCTGTGGCAATACCGGTAATAGCGTTGGTTGCGCCGGGGCCTGAGGTCACTAGTGCCGTACCCACCTCACCAGTTGCTCGAGAAAACCCATCAGCGGCATGCACAGCGGCCTGCTCATGGCGAACGAGAATATGAAAAACGTCATCCTGCCGATACAGGGCGTCATAGATATGCAGTGCGGCACCGCCGGGGTAGCCCCAAACGTCCTTTACACCAGCATCTTTTAAGGCGCGGATTACAATTTCTCCGCCAGATAAGAGTTCCACAATATATCCCCCAAAACACAGACCAACAGGGTGATCTGACTAATTAAGTAGGACCGTTCTCAGTGGCGGATGACGCTGACGCATCAAAAGGGACACCGCAGGATGCGGTATAAACCAGTCACACCGGTAAGTGCTTATGACTGTCTATGGCGCGTGACTCTCAAGTCCTGCTTTGGGTAAAAGCAGCGCCACCTCTATTGATGACCAGCGGCACGGGTTACGCCAATCTGGTACTAGGGCTAATAATCTCTCTCAATTCGAGCAAGATTGCGTGCAATGTAACAGTTTTGGAAAATTAGTCAACCATTGAATAGACAGAATATTGCCAATAACTTCAGTAAAAACAATAGACTAGATTCTAATTTGAATGTTGCAAATGAAATAGTCTTGCAAATATCTTTACAACCATTGTTAAAAACTGGCGCAACCAGATATCTAATCGACGAATAAGTGGTCGCGTGAATCTCTAAAATGAGACAATATATTGCAATAATTAAATGCTCTGTATAAATATAACATCCAGATCTGGAGTTGCCATCATGAAGCGAGCTAATAGATTTGCAACACAAAGCTTAGCCATTATCTTTACCTGCTTGCTAATCGGTTGCAGTCAGCCAAGTAGCGAGGTTGTGATAATTGATAATATTAATGGCTACAGCTTCGATACTGATCGCCAACTATTTGAGTTTGACTCAATCGCTATAGCGCAGGGCAAAGTGCTGAAGACTGGATCATCTTTGGCAAATCAATTCCCCCATGCAACCATTGTTAACGGACAAAATAAAACATTGATTCCCGGCATTATCGATGCCCATGGGCACGTCTCCAGTTTGGGCTATACCTTAATGCGTATTGATGTGCGCAATGCCACTTCAGCACAACAGGCCGCCGCTGACGTCGCTGCCTACGCAGAGGATAAACCCTACCTCAACTGGGTAAGAGGTCGCGGCTGGAATCAGGTGCTATGGGCAGGACAACAGTTCCCTACCGCAGCGCAACTCGACAGAGAAATTAATGACCGCCCAGTGTGGCTAGAGCGTGTCGATGGACACGCCGGTTGGGCCAACAGCAAAGCACTTGAATTAGCGGGTATAGATAGCACCACTGTGTCGCCCCCTGGTGGAGAGATTATTAAAGATAGCGCGGGAAAGCCCACAGGCGTTTTGATTGATAATGCAATGAATCTGGTATTCAGCGCTATTCCAGATCCCAGTGACAGTGAAATACGTGCAGCGCTGGATACCGTTAGCCGTCATCTCCTAAGCTTGGGTATTACTTCAACCCATGATGCCGGCACGACAGGTGCAGAACACAGACTTTACAAAGCACTGGCCGATAGCGGCGAAATGCCCCTTCGCATTTACAGTATGATTTCATCGACAGATCCAGATCTAGAGCAAATACTGGCCGCCGGCCACAGTGCTGATGCCAATGATTTGTACAGTGCGCGTAGCATAAAAATCTATACGGACGGTGCACTGGGGAGCCGCGGCGCTGCCATGTTAGAGCCCTACAGCGATCGTCCAGGTCACAGAGGCCTATTGCTGACTAGCACACTTAAATTGCGTGAGTTATTTAGACTAGCAACTAAAGCCGACTTTCAGGTGGCCATTCATGCTATTGGCGATAAGGGCAACCGTATCGCGCTAGATGAAATTGAATATGCCTATAACACGGTTGGTGGCCGTCATCTGCGACACCGTATTGAACACTCGCAGGTTGTCTCCATTAAGGATATTCCAAGATTCAAGACGCTCAATGTTATACCCTCAATGCAGCCTACCCATGCCACCAGTGATATGAATATGGCAAAGGCTAGAATCGGGGCCATGAGACTACGAGGCGCATACGCTTGGCGCACTTTTCTCGATCAAGGCAGTATTGTTATCGCGGGATCAGATTATCCCGTTGAACTGGCCAACCCTTTTGATGGCATCCATGCTGCCGTCACCAGACAAAATAAAGCCAATCAGCCTAAAGGTGGCTGGATACCGTCACAGGCGATGAGTCTTGAGGAGGCTATGCGTGCATTTTCCATCGATGCGGCATGGGGCGCCCATCAGGAAAGTACACTCGGCGGGCTGACACCGGGCAAGTGGGCTGACTTTATTGTTATTGATCGGGATATTTACAACATCCCTGTGCAAGACCTATGGAAAACGCAAGTTCTCGAAACTTGGCTGGCAGGGAAAAAGGTCTATAGCAAGACTAATTAAGTAGACTGCTATCCCCGCAATTAAGGATGGCCTTTTCATTAGACAGCCAGTTGTACCGCGATGGTATTGGTCGTGCGCTCTACCGTATTGTCCTGATTGAGGTACACCAATTTCGGCTTGTGCTGTTGCGCTTCAGCCTCTGAAAGCCCAGCATAGGTAGCAATAATAATACGGTCGCCGACCTGACATTTGCGGGCCGCCGCACCATTCATTGAAATAATGCCTGAGCCAGCTTCAGCCGCAATAATGTAGGTGGTCAAGCGCTCACCATTACTGACATTGTAGATATCAATCTGCTCAAACTCGCGCATGCCAGCCAATTCAAGTAGGTCTGAATCGATAGCACAGGAGCCGTCATACCAAAGCTCTGCCTGAGTAATCGTAGCCATATGTAATTTGGCTTTTAGAAAGTTAGATGTCATTAAAGAACGCTCCTTGGGTTAACTCCAATTTAAACACTCAAGAGCGACTTTGCACCCTTACTAAGATCAACAGATAGATTGTCGATCAGCCTTGCTGCTTCAGTAAACATAGCACCCAGTATGGTGATTTCAAGATCATCATTGGCGGCGGGATCCAATGTCTTGCTATTGCTGATCGTCACGTAATCTACACTAAACCCCGCCTCAACGATGCGCTGTTTAGCTGTAGCTTCAAGCTGACTAAAGTCCTTATTCCCTGCCAGTATCTGCTCAGCAATCCACTCTAAACAGTGTTTTAGAACGATGACATGTGGCCGCTCTTCATCGCTGATATAACTATTGCGAGAACTCATTGCCAAACCATCGGGCTCGCGATGAATTGCCGCAGGGCTGATCTGCACAGGCATACAGAGGTCCTCAGCCATACGTCGTATTACCGCTAACTGCTGATAATCTTTGATACCAAAAATGGCCTCGTCCGGTTGCACAATATTGAATAATTTACTGACAACCGTAGTCACACCCTCAAAGTGACCCGGGCGACTGGCGCCACAGAGAACATCGGTCATGGTTGGGCAGATCACACGACTCTGAGTATCTAGTCCATTGGGGTACATTTCCACATCATCGGGATGAAATAGATAATCACAGCCAACATCACGGAGCTTTTCACAGTCGGTTTCATAGGTTCGCGGGTATCGATCCCAGTCTTCATTGAGACCAAATTGCAATGCATTAACAAAGATCGAACAGACAACAATCTCATTGCTCTCACGTGCCTGCCGGATTAATGCCAGATGGCCATCATGGAGATTGCCCATGGTAGGCACAAAGCCAATACGAGCGCCTTGTCGACGATGCTGATTAAGAATATCCCGAAGGCCACTTACAGTGTGAAAGATCTTCATGACAACAGTCCTGTAACTGCAGTTTTAATGGTCTGCAAATTGGTCGCTAGCAAGATTCTCAAACCGCGTATACTTGCCCATAAACATCAGACGACAGGTGCCGATCGGCCCATTACGCTGTTTACCAATAATAATTTCTGCAGTGCCCTTGTCGGGACTATCTTCATTATAAACCTCATCTCGATAGATAAAGGTAATCACATCAGCATCTTGCTCGATGGCACCAGATTCCCGCAGATCAGCGTTGACTGGGCGTTTATTGGGCCGTTGCTCTACGTTACGACTCAACTGTGAGAGCGCGATCATTGGGCATTCATACTCGCGCGCGAGGCCCTTGAGCTCTCGCGAGATTTGCGAGATCTCTTGCACTCGACCCTCAGCACTATTAGCCCCGTTCATGAGCTGCAGGTAATCCACCATAATTAACCCAGGCTGTGCGGCTGCATAGAGAGCCTCGGTATCTACAGGGCTGTCGGCACCATGTTGTTGATGCCACTGCGCTCTCAACTGCTCCACTCGTTCACGAGTAAACTGCTTGATACGATTGCGCATTTCAAGGGGAGTAATACCCGCGGAATCATCAATAAATAGAGGGCGATCTTTAAGGCGCTGAGCCGCGCTACTCAACCTTGGCCAATCATCTTCGAGCAGATTGCCTGAACGCATTCTGGTAGCATCTATTTTGCCAATCGAGGATAGCATTCGCATTACCAAGCTACTGGCAGGCATCTCTAAACTAAACACCAATACCGGTCGATCCTGATTCAGAGTAGCATGCTCAACCATATTCATAGCAAAGGAGGTCTTACCCATAGAGGGTCGGCCAGCAACAATAATCAAATCGGATTTTTGCCAGCCTGAGGTCATCTGATCTAAGTCGCTAAAACCTGTGCTCAGGCCAGTAATATCAGCATCATTCTTGAATAACTCATCGAGACGCTCAACCGCCTCTTTGATCAATGAGTTAACTTCTTTAAACCCTCCTTTCTTAGGACGGTTTTCAATAATCTCCTGAAGACGTTTTTCTGCTTCTTCGAGCAGCTTGGCGCTGTCCCAGCCCAAAGGGTTGTAACCCTTGCGGACAATATCACTGGATGCACTGATCAACTGACGAACAATTGAACGCTCAAGAACAATCTGGGTGTAAGCCTTAACATTCGCCGAGCTGGGCGTATTATGAGCGAGGTCGACTAAATACTCTGCCCCTCCCACAGCACTTAACTCATTGGAATTCTGCAATGCCTCGGTCAGGGTAATAGGATCAAAGGGCTGGCCATCAGAAGCTAGGCGAGACATAGCGGTGAAGATTAACTGATGGTCTGAGCTGTAGAAATCAGTCTCGGCAAGAATCTCTGCAATAGAATCAAAAGCTTCATTCTTCAGCATCAACCCACCGAGTACAGCCTGCTCCGCCTCAATAGAATGAGGTAGCGGCTGACTAATGGTAGGTTGTGCAAAAAGCGCTTCGTTCATAGACGAGATTATAACCCTATAGTTGCAGAATTCTGTGGCAAAAAGAGCCCGTAAATGGTGCTGTTAAAAACAAAAACGGCACTGCATCTTAGTAAGAAGCAGTGCCGTTGTGCAAATAATTTGTGGTCTCTTATAGAGGTCGAGACACATCACCAAAACTATTCCGCTTCGATAACCACATTGACTGATTCAGTCACGTCGGAATGCAGCTGCACTTCAATCACAAATTCACCAACATTGCGAATGGCGCCTTCAGGCAAATTAATCTCACTCTTAGTGATATCACCACCAGCAGCGTTAATTGCAGACTCCAGCTCACGGGTACCAACCGAGCCGAATAGTTTGCCCTCATCGCCTGCTATAGCGGTAATTGTTACTGCCTCGATTGCCGCAAGTTTCTCAGCTCGGGCAGTTGCCTCGGCCAACTTGGCCGCCGCTGCCGCCTCTAGGTCAGCACGACGCAGTTCAAAATCAGCAATATTGGCTTCAGTAGCAAACACCGCTTTACCCTGTGGAATTAGGTAATTGCGACCATAGCCAGCCTTCACATTGGCGGTATCACCAATATCTCCCAACTTACCTACTTTTTCCAGAAGAATAACTTCCATCTCTATAACCTCTTGTTAACCATCTCTGCCTATTGCTCACGGTCCTTACTGGCCGTCAACCTCAAGCGTAAATTCAATAGACTATCGGCAAGACCAAGTCCCACTAATAAGCCACCTATCACAGGGCCGGACACAACCAACCCAACATACATAAACACCAACCAAGCCTTCCCTAGGACCATCACATTAACCGCATAGTGCATCAGGGACAGGCCGCTCAACACCAGCGGCAACACCATTAGCTCAGCCCAAAATCGATACTCTGTAGGCAAATAAAGCGCCACCACAAAGGCTATTATCGACACAGCCGCCACTCGCACATCGAGCCTTAACTGGCGAAACTCCTCACCAAATCCGCCAGGATTATAGAGCATTGCCTGCCACCAACGAGAGACGAACAAACACACAACCGTGCTGACCGCCAACATTAACGCACCCAACCCCAAAACAAGTGGGCGACTTGCAATAAAGGGCTCTATTTCTGACGACTGTTGCTGAGCAATCTGCGCAAACATCTCACTCAATCTATCAACCAACAGATCGACATCAACGCTTAGCAATAGAGCAATGGCAAGCATCGCCCCCATGGCCGTTAGCATCGAGGTCAAAATCGCCCACTGCCATGACCCCGTTACCCTCAACACATTAGCAACAACCAGTGTCATTAACAGCGACAGCCCCGAAATTAACGTCAGCAAGCTACCACCCTGGCCGACAAAATAACTAGCAACCAACGGCAATGCAGCCCAGAGCAATACAACTACTCCTTCCTGACTGCCTTTGCGCAGTGACACTAAGCCCACGGTCGCCGGACTAATTAAAGGAAAAAAATTCCCCAAAAAGGCCACGGCACAGGCCTGTGCCCGCCCACGCATAATAAATTCCGCTAGGGCACGCAATGAAATGCCTAATTACTTATGGCTGTCTGTGTAAGGCAGAAGCGCAATATAACGAGCGCGCTTAATAGCTTCGCTCAGCTCACGCTGGTAACGCGCCTTAGTGCCCGTAATACGGCTGGGAACAATTTTTCCGCTCTCAGACACATAGCCTTTCAATGTATCCAAATCTTTATAGTCGATTTCAGTTGCACCCTCGGCAGTGAAACGACAAAACTTTCTGCGACGTACAAATCTAGCCATGATTATTCTCCTTTGTCCGCTTCAGCAGTTTCTTCCGCTGCAGGTGCTTCTTCAACTACCTCTTCAGCGACGGGTTCCTCGGTAGCGGCCTCAGCGGCGGCTTTAGCTTCATCAGCCTTAGCTTTCGCAGCATTGCGACGTTCACGAGCTTCTTTATCCGCCTTCTCAGCATTTTCTTGCTTCATAATTGGCGATTCAGCAGTAACTGCTTCATCTCGACGGATAACCATGCTGCGCAAAACAGCATCGTTGTAACGGAAAGTGGCGTTCAGCTCATCAAGCACATCCTGACCACATTCGATATTCATCAGAACGTAATGTGCTTTATGAATTTTGTTAATTGGATAAGCCAGCTGGCGGCGGCCCCAGTCCTCAAGTCTATGGACTTTACCGTTGCCTGCAGTGACAGATGCAGAGTACCGTTCAACCATACCAGCAACCTGCTCACTTTGATCCGGATGGACCAGGAACACTATTTCGTAGTGACGCATTGTATCTCCTCATGGGTTTAAAAGTCTCCCGATCAGCCTTGTGGCCATCACAGTGAGACAAGGAGTGCCCGAACATCGCTTAATACCTGTTCAGACGCTTTGTGGCGCGCGATTATAGAGAGTTGGTGCTGGGGTTGCAATAGCGTTTTAGTCGTTATAGAGCGCTATTTATGCTGCTCAGATAGCTCTTTAATCAGACTAAATACGGACCCGACATTAGATCGCCGCTGTTTAAGTATTGAGGTAATGACCATTTCTTCAATTGCTACGAGAATATGAAACAGAATGACCAGCCTAAAGAAATCATCTGCGCCATATATAATCAGTACATAATAAGCTGGAGCAATCAGCACAGCTGCGATTTTTGCACCCCAAGTATGGTAGCTTGGATAACCACCAAACTTACGCAGCGCCAATGCCAGCGGCACTGTAAATGACAACATAGCGGCAAAAAGAAACGCAGCTTGCTCAGCAAATATCGTAGGCCAAATCGCAAACAAACCGAAAATCATACTCGCGTAGGTCAGCACATCGCCCCAGCTATCTAACTTAGCACCCAATTCTGACACTTGATTGAGCTTGCGAGCTAAATAGCCATCTAGCACATCACTCAGCAGTGAGACCGCTAGAATCCATAAAAATAGTTGACCCGCTTGAACCAACGCCAAACCAATCAGCACTGGCACCAACCCAAGGCGCAGAAAACTCAGAATGTTAGGTATCGAGTAAATAGCAGGCTCCAAAATCTGTACAGCTACTGTACTTCAGGCTGATCAACAGCATCTCTCTGCACCATAATAGATTAGCCTCTAGCGATATCTAATTTCAACCACTCAGATCTATCATACTCCTATAAGTTGACAATCAGACGCGGCGCTGGCGCACTATCTCAAATAGACAGATACCCGTGGCGACCGAAACATTAAGACTACTTACCTCCCCGGCCATGGGTAGCTTAGCCAGAAAATCGCATTGCTTACGCGTCAATTGCCGCATACCGGAACCCTCGGCACCCATAACCAGAATCACAGGGCCGGTCAGGTCCAGATCATAAATAGTTTGCTCAGCCTCGCCGGCAGTACCCACTACCCAAGCACCCTGCTGTTGCAGCTTATCCAAGGTGCGGTTCAAATTAGTCACCATTATCAGTGGTACTGTTTCAGCTGCGCCACAGGCTACTTTTGTTACCACTGGCGTCAGACCAACAGAATTATCCTTGGGAATAATAACACCGTGGACTCCGGCACCATCTGCACTGCGCAGACAGGCGCCGAGGTTGTGGGGATCCGTGACACCATCTAGCATAAGAAAAAACCCGCTACTGCCTTTATCTTTCGCTAGCTTGAGCAGAAAACTCTCATCATAGGTCTCACCAGGGCTACACAGTGCCATTACCCCCTGATGTCGCCCCTCAGCTCGCTTGTCCAGCTGTTTTACTGTTGCCCACTGCAACGCCACACCATGCTGCTCTGCCAGCTTATGAATCTTTTGTAAACGATCATCTTGTCGACCGCGTTGCACATGTAATTCCCGCACGCGGCCAGGCGCCGATTTGAGCATGGTTTGCACCGCATGAATACCAAAAATCCAATCCACAACGCTCTCCTAAGCAATGGTTACACAATCAATAATTGCGCATTGTACTGGCTTTAGGCAAAATCCGAGTATAAATATTCTGGACCTTAACCCAATGAACGACCCTTTACCTGTTGCAAGCTTACTCCGCAGACTAGCCGCATTGATCTATGATGCTTTTCTTATGTTTGCTATCACATTGGCCTACGCCACCCTGATGCTAATAATTAAGATTATCTTTAATGGCACGGATAATCTTGAATCGATTCAACCAGGACCAACTCTTCAATGGCTCAGTTTTGTCGGCTTGCTAATCTCACTGGGGGGCTACTATTTCATCTGTTGGCGCAAGCAAGGTCAAACCCTCGGCATGAAAGCATGGCGATTGCGTTTACAGCAACGTGATGGCAATTTGGCAAGTCCCTTTCAATGTATCAAACGGTCTGCGTTGGCAACATTATCACTGGCTGCGGTGGGAATTGGTTATCTGTGGATTTTGTGGCCCTCTAACACTGGTTGTCTTCACGATATTCTTACCGATACCGCTATAGTGGTCGTACCCAAAGAAAAATAATAAAAGGACTGCAACTAATGAACGCTAGCTTTATCCTCGCCATGGATCAGGGAACCACCTCCTCAAGAGCTATGATTTTTGATACTGACTACAGCATTATCGCTCAAGCACAGCAGGAGTTTACTCAGCACTTTCCCAGCTCTGGGTGGGTAGAGCACAACGCTGACGATATCTGGCGTACAAGCCTTGATACGGCTCGCACTGCTCTGAAAGATGCAGGAATAAAACCTCAGCAAATTGCTGGACTAGGAATCACCAATCAACGCGAGACTACATTGCTGTGGGATCGCACTAGTGGCGAGCCGATCTATAACGCTATTGTCTGGCAAGATCGCCGCACTGCGGACTACTGTAATGCACTAAAGCAACAGGGTCACGAGACCATGGTCAGTAATAAAACAGGACTGCTTCTCGACCCTTATTTTTCGGCGACGAAAATTGCTTGGATCCTCGATAATGTCGACGGAGCTCGCGCCCGAGCTGAAGCCGGCGAATTGGCTTTTGGTACCGTGGATAGCTGGCTGCTATGGAATTTAACCGCAGGTGCAAGCCATGCCACTGACGCCACCAATGCTTCCAGAACCATGCTCTACAATATTCATGAGGGAATTTGGGATGAGGAGCTATTAACCCTATTTAATATTCCCAAGTCAGTACTACCAGAGGTCAAGGACTGTGCGGCAGAGTATGGTATGACAGACTTATTGGGGGGCGAAATCCCTATTCTTGGTATTGCGGGAGATCAGCAAGCTGCAACCATTGGGCAGGCTTGCTTTGCCACTGGCATGATGAAATCCACTTATGGCACTGGTTGTTTCGCATTATTAAATACTGGTGATCAAGCGGTCACCTCGACTAATCGATTACTGACAACTATCGCTTACCAGCTAGATGGCAAAGTCACCTATGCCTTGGAGGGCTCGATATTTATTGCTGGTGCCGCAGTGCAATGGTTGCGAGATGGGCTCGGCATTATAGAGTCCGCAGAGCAATCAGGTGAGTTAGCCATCGAGGCCGATGATAATCAACAGGTCTACATGATTCCAGCATTTACCGGCCTTGGTGCGCCTTGGTGGGATGCCGAAGCTCGCGGAGCACTGATTGGCCTAACTAGGGGTACCGGCCCAGCAGAGATCTCGCGCGCGGCCCTAGAATCAGTCTGTTACCAAACCCTAGACCTACTCAAGGCGATGCAAGCCGACTTGGTAGCAGATACCGACACGGTGTTGCGCGTCGATGGCGGCATGGTTGCCAGTGACTGGACTATGCAGCGTCTCGCAGATATTTTGCAAGCACCAGTGGATCGCCCTGTTATTACTGAGACCACCGCGCTGGGTGCCGCATGGCTAGCAGGATCTAAAGCAGAACTATGGCCAGACCAATCTGGTTTTGCTAAGACTTGGCGACAGGACAAGCAATTCACGCCCTTAATGTCAGCCTCAGAACGAGATTGTAAGGTCGCCGGTTGGGACAACGCAGTACGCAGAGTACTGACTGATTAATAACATCACCAAAGCGAGTAATTGCGGACACCGCATGTGATCACAGAGCCAGAGATGGGTGGGATCACCCGCTGCGCCTTAACAAATAGACGCCCAGTGCCGCACAAAAAACAACCGGTGTAATAACTGCTAAAAATGGCGGAAACCCAAAAACAATACTTAAAGGGCCCAGTAGATCCTGCGTAATCCTGAATGAGACGCCCGCCACCACACCGACAAAAATTCTAAAACCCATTGTTGATTCACGCAAAGGGCCAAAGACAAAAGAAATGCCAACCAGCACCAGACCAATAATAATTAATGGTTGTAGCACCTTGCGCCAAAATGCCACCTCATAATCAGCTGTATTGGCGTTTTGCTGGCGTAAAAATTCAATATAACCCGACAGACTGGCAATAGGTAAGGCGTCGGCTGGTAGAATATTCACTGTCAATACATTGGGGGTTAACTCAGAATCCCAATGTCGGGTGATTTTCTTATCCACCTCTGTACGATCGCCGTAAAATCGCGTGATCGACACATTCTCTTCTGTCCAATAGCCTTCAACCGCATTGTAAGTCGCCCTCGATGAGAAGCTCGATTCTTCAATCGACTTATCATCACCAAAGCGATAACGGGTAACACCGTATAAAACACCACCAGGGAAAACTGCATTAAAATGCATAAACTCATTTCCCTCACGGTTCCAAAAGCCTGAGGTAGAATCCTGAGCAGTCTCTCCTTTCAATAAATACTCACGGCGGCCTTCGGCCAACTGATCTAGGTAGGGAGAAAAATACTCGCCAATAGCCATAGCCAACAGGATAAACAGTAGCACTGGCTTGAGCACAAAACCAACCACTTGTAGCGGTGAGACGCCAGCCGCCCGCATTACAATCACTTCGCTGTTACCCTGCAATATACCCAAACCAATCAAACAGCCAATTAGACAACCAAATGGCATAAATTCGTAGAGACGCGATGGTAGCAATGTACCCACATAAATTAACGCATCAGAGAAATGGTAATTGCGATCGAGCCGCCCACTCTGATCAATAATGGCTCCAACCGCATCTAAACCAAGCAGTACCAACAAGGCCACGCAGATTGAAGCAAAAACGGTAGTTCCGATGTGATTCGATAGTCTGCGCATTATGTCACCTGCTCGCCCGCGGTCATCACAGATTTAGATCTTTTTGGCTGACCAGTCTGTAATAACCCTATAGCTATAGCTAAATACACCAGATGTACAGGCAAAATAGTCACTGCCATTGGTATTGAGCCCGACTCAAGAGCTTCGCGCATCGCATTGAGGGCAACCAGATAGGTGAAGTAGAGAACAATAGCTGGTAATAGCTTCCCGAACCGACCCTTGCGCTGATCTGTGCGACTTAAAGGCACAGCCAATAAGGTCAGCACGATTAACAGCAATGGGATGGATAAGCGCCATTGCAACATCGCTTTTGATTTAAGATCCTCGGTGGCTAGCAACAACGAGGTGGGCACAGCCTCCATTTTAGTTCTGGTATCGGGACGCTTACTTTCTATGCGAGAACCATACTCTTCAAAATGAGTAATCTGATAGTCATGCTGCCCGGGAACGCCCTCAATTCGATAGCCTTTATTCAACACTAAATAGCGATCCAAACTACCCTCAGCCTGTTGTTGTTGGCCGGTATCCGCTAGCACTAACACCAAGCGACGATCTGAGTTACTGCTATCTCCTGAGGTCATTGCAAGAAAAATATTCTCAAGTTCACGGCTCTCACTGACCGACTCAGTGTAAGTAACACCACGACCACCACTCATCGTGTAGAATTTTTTTGGCATTAACTTATCGAGGTCACTGCGAGATTTCTGTGCTTTTAACAGGGTATCAGCCTTGGCCATACCAGCAGGTGCAACGGACAAACTCAACCAGCCTGCCATCAGCGCCAAACAAGTTGCCAGTACCAAGGTATAACCCATAAGACGACGTTCAGAGATACCACAAGCTTTGAGCACGCTCATCTCGTTCTCGACATACAAGCGCCCAAAGGTCAACAGCACCGCGAGAAAAAAAGCCAACGGCAATACCAACTCCAAGAAACCCGGAATACGATAACCTATAAGGGCAAAAATAGCCCCAGGCTCCATTTCACCGGCCACTGCATTGGCCAAATATTTCACAAACCGACCACTCATTAGAATCAGCAGTAAAACCACTGAAACAGCGACAGTGGTGAACAAAATCTCACGACAGATGTAGCGGAAAATAATCAAAGTATTCGCCTTATTACTATTGGGCGTAGTAGCACAGGATGGTATCCTTCAAACACGTTAAGCGTAAAATAAAAACCAAACTTTGGAGCTCACATGGAGTTTACTGCATCTTCCGCCAAGCTGTTAAATATTAAGGCGGATTCTCTCATTCTCACCACCGGCCCACAACTAAAAAACAGCGCAGCAGAACTAGACCAATCGCTGGATGGTGCTATTTCATCGCTGATTAAGGCGGGTGATTTCAATGGCAAAACCGGCGAGACATTGGTGATTCATATTCCAGGAGCATCTGGCAAGCGAATTATTCTACTCGGCACTGACGGTGCATCAACACCACAAAAGCAAATCAATGCCATCACCGCTGGCGCCAAAGCACTGCTAAAAACCGCCAGTAAAAAAGCAGTTTGGGTTGGTGAGGGCCTGTCTGATGACCATGAATGGCAAGCTTCCATGGTTGCTCGCAGCATCCAAACTGCAAGCTATCAATATGCACGTCAACCCAGCAGTGGTAAAAAAGCCAAACCGCAAAAACTGAAAACATTAATCTACTGGGCATCCAGTAAAACTGGGGCAATGGTAGCCAAAAAAGGGCTTTTCTATGGTCATGCCGTAGGTAATGGTATGAATACCGCTCGACAACTCGGCAATCTGCCAGCAAACATATGTACGCCTAGCTACCTCGCCAGTCAGGCTAAAAGCTTAGCTAAGGGCCAAACTAAAGTGACCACTAGCGTGCTGACTGAAGCTGATATGAAAAAGCTTAAAATGGGCTCATTATTATCGGTATCTGCGGGCAGTGATCAGCCAGCCAAACTTATCGTCATCAAATATCAAGGTGCTAAAGCCAGCGTTAAACCTATTGTCTTAGTCGGTAAAGCAGTGACTTTTGACACAGGCGGGATCAGTCTTAAACCCGGTGGTGGTATGGACGAAATGAAATATGATATGTGCGGTGGTGCCTCGGTCTTTGGTGTTATCAATGCACTGATCGAAACGCAGCTACCAGTCAACGTCATCGGCATTGTCCCAGCCACCGAAAATATGCCCAATGGTAATGCCACCAAACCCGGCGATGTGGTTACCAGCATGTCCGGACAAACCATTGAGATATTGAACACTGATGCCGAAGGTCGTCTGATTCTATGTGATGCCCTAACCTATGCGGAACGCTTTAAACCCGCCGCTGTCATTGATATCGCAACGCTTACTGGCGCCGTTATTGGTGCTTTGGGTAAAGTCAGTGCAGGATTACTGGCAAACAATGATGAGCTTGCCGAGCAGCTCCTAACCAGTGGTACCCGCAGTGGCGATCGGGCATGGCGACTGCCTCTATGGGAGGAATATGATCAATTGCTTAAAAGTAACTTTGCCGATATGGCTAATATTGGTGGACCACAAGCGGGCACCATTACCGCAGCCTGCTTTCTAGCACGCTTTACCAAGAAATATAAGTGGGCCCATTTGGATATAGCCGGCACTGCGTGGATTAGTGGCGCGCAAAAAGGCGCAACGGGTCGCCCAGTGCCGCTGTTGATGGACTACATCTGCAGTCAAGCGAGCTAAACGTTGACTAACGTCTCATTTTATAAATTAGCGGGCGACCAGACCGTCGCCCTTGCGCTAGCCTGCCAGTTAATCCAAAAGTCACTTCAAGCTAAGCAACAGGTGCTGTGCCTGGTCCCCGACCATGCGACAGCTCAGCAACTTGATGAGCAACTCTGGGGTTTTCAAGATACCGCCTTTGTGCCCCATGCTTTAGGGGTAGATAACGCCCCTATCGCCATTAGTGTGGACGCTGAACCCGGGGATCACCATCAAATACTTATCAATCTTCAGGCACAGATCCCCACCTGGTTTAGCCGTTTTGATCGAGTAATGGAAATAATCTACGCAGAGCCAGCCTATGAACAGGCAAAACGAGACAATTTTAAATTTTATCAGCAGCGCGGCTATGCTCTGAGTTTTCATGATCTTAGTGAGACCTTTACTCAATGACCGCTCAAAAAAAGTCCAGAGTAACGAGCAAGGATGATCATGACTACTTTGATCAACTTCTCGATGATCTCTACTTACTTCAGGAAAAGCTACTATATTCCGAAATCCAAAACGCAGATGATACTGGTCAGCACTCACCCGAGATCGCGACGGATTCCGACGCGCTAAATATCCCAATACTGACTCAGACCCTTAACCGTGAAATCGATAACGAGCACCAGTCACGGCAACAGTTTGATGAGGCTCAGCAGCATTTATTCGAGCAACCTGATACACAGCCGAATATTAATGAAGAGCAGGTCACCGCAATCGTCAATCGACTGATGAGTAAACTGCGACCAAAGGTTGAGCAGCTTTTGCGGCAGAAAATTCGCAGTAAAGTAATCGAGCGTTTTAATCGAGAGAACTAGCCCCAAAAGCCTCCAAGCCCTATAATCGGCCGCTGGAAAAATTAACCCCAGCCACATTTAATCGAATCATTGAGTTCAATAATGGAAAAGACATTTGACCCCCAGGATATAGAAACCAAGTGGTATAAAACCTGGGAAGAACGGGGCTATTTTTCGCCTAATATGGCAACGGGGAAAGATCCTTATAGCATAGTAATTCCACCACCTAATGTAACTGGTAGTCTGCATATTGGCCATGCCCTTCAGCATGGCATTATGGATGCTCTGACCCGCTACAATCGTATGCAAGGTAAAAATGCGCTGTGGCAAGTAGGCAGTGATCATGCGGGCATCGCCACGCAGATGGTTGTCGAGCGCAAACTGGCAGCCGAGGGGCAGCCCAGTCGCGAAGCATTAGGCCGTGAAAAATTTATCGAAAAAACCTGGCAGTGGAAAGAACAGTCTGGCGATACCATTATGCGTCAAATGCGCCGTCTGGGTAACTCTGTGGACTGGGAAACCGAACGCTTCACCATGGACGAGGGCTTCTATACAGCGGTACAACAAGCTTTTGTCCGCCTGCATGAGGATGGCCTGATCTACCGCGGCAAACGATTGGTCAACTGGGATCCGAAACTGCATACCGCCATCTCCGATCTGGAAGTCGAAAATCGTGATGTCAAAGGTAAAATGTGGAATCTGCGCTACCCCTTGGCTAACGGGGTCAAAACACTGGACGGCAAGGACTATATTGTAGTCGCCACAACTCGGCCAGAAACCCTCCTGGGCGATACTGGAGTGGCGGTTAATCCAGATGACCCAAGATATACCAACCTTATTGGCCAGCATGTCATGTTGCCACTAGTCGGTAGACTAATCCCTATTGTTGCTGATGAACATGCAGATAAAGAAAAAGGCACCGGTTGTGTAAAAATAACCCCAGCTCATGACTTCAATGATTACGAAGTGGGCCAGCGTCATCAACTGCCCATGGTCAATATCCTCACCATGAATGCCGATATTCGCCAAAGTGCTGAATGTGTTAATAGCGATGGTAGCGACAATGATCAGATGGATGCCACATTGCCGGAAAAATATCATGGTATGGAGCGCTTTGCCGCTCGTCGAGAGATTGTTGCAGAGATAGATGCACTAGGCCTGCTCGAGAGTATCGAAGAAAACGATATGACCGTACCCTATGGCGATCGTGGTGGTGTCGTTATCGAACCCATGCTCACCAACCAGTGGTATGTGGATGCTAAGAAGTTAGCCGGCCCTGCTATTGAGGCAGTAGAGGATGGGCGTATTAAATTTGTCCCTCAGCAATACGAAAACATGTACTTCTCGTGGATGCGCAATATTCAAGATTGGTGCATCTCACGACAGCTTTGGTGGGGCCATCGAATACCCGCTTGGTATGATGAAGCCGGCAAAGCCTATGTAGGTGTCAGTGAGGAAGATGTGCGTGCAAAATATGATCTGGGTGATATTGCACTAAGCCAAGATGAAGATGTACTGGACACCTGGTTTTCCTCCGCCCTCTGGACCTTTGGCACATTAGGCTGGCCTGAGTCAACCGAAAGACTAAAAGCCTTTCACCCCACCGACGTTCTTGTCACTGGTTTTGATATTATTTTCTTCTGGGTAGCACGCATGATTATGATGAGCATGCACCTTATCAAAGACAATCAAGGCAAACCGGAAATACCGTTCAAAACCGTTTATGTTACCGGCCTTATTCGCGATGAGCAGGGCCAGAAAATGTCCAAATCTAAGGGTAATGTGCTCGATCCACTGGATATGATTGATGGCATAGATATTGAGTCATTACTGGAAAAGCGCACGGGCAATATGATGCAGCCACAACAGGCTGCCAAGATTGCCAGTCGCACCAGAAAACAATTCCCCAATGGCATCGAGCCCCATGGCGCCGATGCATTGCGTTTCACGCTCTGTGCTCTGACCTCTACTGGTCGAGATATTAACTGGGATATGAAGCGCCTTGAAGGCTACAGAAACTTCTGCAACAAGATATGGAATGCCTCCCGCTATGTTCTGATGAATGCTCAGAGCGAAGGCGGTGCTCTAGACTGCGGGCAAGATAACTCAGATGACTATAAACTCAGCTTAGCCGATCGGTGGATTATATCGCGACTACAGATTGCTGAAGCGGATGTCACCGAGGCGATCAATAGTTATAGGTTTGATTTAGCCGCGCAAGCGCTCTATGACTTTGTATGGAATGAATACTGCGACTGGTATCTCGAGTTATCCAAACCCGTGCTCTGGGATGAGAATGGCGATACCGCTATGCAAAAAGGCACCCGACGCACATTGGTGCGCGTACTTGAAACCATCTTGCGTCTTGCTCATCCAATGCTGCCGTTTATCACCGAAGAAATTTGGCAGAATATTGCGCCACTAGCCGGGGTAACACTCAATCCTGAGGGCGATACTATTATGCTACAACCCTATCCCGTAGCCGACACATCTTACATAGACGAGCAGGCTAATGCCGATATTGAATGGGTGAAAAGTGTTATTATTGGCGTGCGCAATGTGCGTGGTGAAATGAATATCTCACCCGCTAAAGCGCTGCCTATCTATTTAGCCCGAGGCAACACTGAGGACAAACGTCGCCTTGATGAAAACCGTCAATTCCTCAGTAAACTAGCAAGCTTGGAAACCATTACGTGGCTCGATGACCCCGCCGACGCGCCATTATCCGCCACAGCCCTAGCAGGTGATATGGAAATTCTCGTACCTATGGCTGGTTTGATTGATGTTGCCGCAGAGCTGTCGCGACTCGACCGCGAAATTGACAAAATAGCTAATGAAGCGAAAAAACTTTCCGGTAAATTAAGTAACAGTAAATTTATCGACAATGCCCCCGCAGAAGTGGTGGCTAAAGAGCGCCAGAAGCTCGAAGAATTTGAGGGCTCACTAGCCCAACTAAACGAAAAACGTAGCGCTATCGCTGAAATGGCCTAAGTTGTAAATGGCTCAGCAACTCAACCCTCAACAGCAGGCTGCGCTGACCTATATCGATGGCCCACTACTGGTACTCGCGGGGGCCGGCAGTGGCAAAACCAGCGTTATTACTCGCAAAATTGCCTTTTTGGTTAATGACTGTGGCATCGCTGCACGCAATATCGCCGCGGTTACCTTTACCAATAAAGCCGCTCGAGAAATGAAAGCCCGAGTTGCTAGCCTCTTAGATAAAGAGCGCGCCAATGGTTTGACTGTTTCAACTTTTCATAACCTTGGCCTCACCATTATTCGCACCGAGATCAAAGCCCTAGGGTTTAGGCCCGGTTTCTCAATTCTTGATCAAGAAGATTGTCGCAAGTTGCTAAAAGAATTATTGGTGCGTCATACTGAACTAGACGAAAAATTGATCGACACCGCCCAGAATACAATCTCCAATTGGAAAAATTCATTATTGTCGCCCAGTCATGCCGTTAGTGCCGCTAGCAGTAGTGGCGAACAAGCAATAGCCATGCTTTATGATCGCTATCAGCGAGCACTAAAAGCCTATAACGCCGTGGACTTTGATGACTTGATTATGATTCCAGTTATGCTGTTTCAGGAACAGCGAGAGATATTGGCTAAATGGCAAAAACGTATTCGCTACCTTTTGGTCGATGAGTATCAAGACACTAATCTCGCCCAGTATGAATTGGTGAAGACGCTGGTCAATGAAAAACAGGCATTGACCGTAGTCGGCGATGACGATCAATCCATCTATGCTTGGCGCGGCGCTAGACCAGAAAATCTTATGCAACTGCAAGACGATTTCCCTGCTCTCAATATTATTAAACTGGAGCAAAACTACCGTTCTACCAGTCGTATTTTAAAAGCCGCTAATACATTGATTGATAACAATCCACACATTATCAATAAGGCATTATGGAGTGAGCTCGGGCCTGGGGATCCACTGCGATTTATCAGTAGCGAAAATGAAGAATCCGAGTGCGAGCGGGTAGTCAATGAGATCATTGATATGCGCCTTAAACGTCGCTGTAAATACAGTGACTTTGCCGTGCTGTATCGAGGAAACTATCAAGCCAAATTAGTGGAAATCAAACTTCAGTCGCAAAACATTCCCTACGAAATAACCGGCGGGCAATCGTTTTATGCCAAAACAGAAATCAAAGATATCATGGCCTACTTGCGCCTGATTATTAATCCATCTGACGACAATGCATTACTGCGTATTATCAACACGCCACGACGCCAGATAGGGCCCACCACGCTGGAAAAGCTCGGCGAATATGCCAACCAACGCAACCTATCACTCTACGCAGCTATCGACGAAGTCGGTCTAAATGCCAGTATGCCTGCGACCAATATAGAGCGACTAAAACGCTTCAAACAGTGGATACAGAACGTTAACCGAAATCTTTACGACAACGATCCGATGACCGCGATTAATGAAATGCTCGATGACACTGACTACCAAGGCTGGCTACAACAAAATGCTAGTAGTGATCATGTGGCGCAAAAACGCTGGGAAAATGTACAGTTTTTGCTCGCACAGCTAGCTCAGGTTATCAAACGAGATAGAGAAGACAATAACAGTGATAATGGCGACAGCGTCGTTGAAAATGCCATTGCCAAGTTAATTCTCAGAGATATGTTAGATCGTGAACAGGAAGAATCTGCCGATGATAAAGTGCAGTTAATGACATTGCATGCCGCCAAAGGCTTGGAGTTCCTGCATGTATTTATGATTGGCATGGAAGAGGATATCTTGCCTCATAAAAACAGTGTTGAGAACGGTCAGATCGAAGAAGAGCGTCGCTTAGCCTACGTCGGTATTACCCGCGCCCAGAGAACATTGACCATGACAAGCGCTCGACAACGCACCCAGTTTGGTGAAACAACTGCGACCACAGTAAGTCGATTTATTGACGAATTACCCGCCGATGATATTGTGAAAATAGGTGGTGGTGATACTCAACTTAGTGCCGAGGAGAATCAACTCAGAGGAGAAGAGTCTCTCGCCGCGTTAAAGTCTTTATTTGGCTAACTGCCGACTTTTCTGTCTCCCCTCGGCCAATCTAATCACTGATAAAACCAAGTCAAGTAAGACATTACGTACCTGGTTTCATAGATGCAGGGTGGGATAGCATTTGGGTTGCCCAATCGCTAAAATACCGCTCTTTAAGATCCGCCGTTATTGGAGTGCAGTACGCTAACCCATCGCCGGTAACCACATATAAACAGGCTTAACATTGAAAATTAAAATTATATTGCGTTTAGCCGGATTGCTATCTTTTTTACCGCTCTCTGTACTGAGACTATTCGGCGTCTTTATCGGCACTGTAGGCGCTTGGCTAAATATTAGAGCGATTAGAGTTTCACGTATCAATCTGCGTCTCGCTCATCCTGATATGTCGGCACAAGAGGTTGAGAGAATCAGCCGTCTGCGCCTGCGTCATATGGGTAAAATATCTTTAGAGACACTCAAAATATGGCGCAAAGGATATCAGTGGTCAGATAAAAAGATTATTGATATTGAGGGGGTCGAACATTTTGAAGCGGCGTTAGCCAATGACGGAGGTATCATTGCTGTTGCACCGCACTTTGGCAATTGGGAAATTGTTGGCCAATGGCTCTCCCAGCGAGTGCCTATGACCACTCTATACAAACCACCAAACAATCCTTTGGTAGAGAAATGGATAAAGGATTCTCGAGAAAAATGTGGCGCCACATTGGTCCCTACCAATGTTCGGGGTGTAGCCGCGGTTATGAAAGCGCTAAAGCGGGGAGAGTTAACCGGTATATTACCTGACCAACAACCACCGCCCGATAGTGGTGCCTTTTCCCCCTACTTTGGCAAGCCTGCTCTGACCATGACCTTGATCCATAACCTTCTTCAACGTACAAACAGCCAGGCTATTATCTGTCTCGCAGAATTGGTTCCAGGCGGATGGAAACTCATTTTCAGACCGGTTTCCGACGACCTTTACAGTTCAGATCAAGCCATACATCTAGCCGCTCTTAATCGGGACATTGAGTCAGTTGCGATGCTCTCGCCAGAACAATATCAATGGGAGTATAAACGCTATAAAACCCAACCTGATGGCAATCCGAATTTTTACCTCTAGACTATCTGAGACACCATACTCATTGACGAGCAATTGAGCCTTGCGAGATAGCGTATCTTGGTTTCACATCAGAAATCTATGATATTAGTGACCCCGCTAATACCTCGCCGGCAGGGAAAATTGTAAATTCCTTACAACTTTTTAAGTCAACAACAACTACACGTCAAGTAACTGATGAATTTCCATACCATGACCTTTGGCTATTTTAAAAACCTGCCATAGCGATACTATAGCTCTATAATTTCGTTCCATACGCTGATACTGGCGCACAGAAAGCTCATATTCAGCCATATCCTCTTGTACTAAATTACGTTCTTTCCGCAGAACAATTATTCTGGCGCACAATTTTTGCTGAAACTCTATAAAGTCATCGTAATAAGCTGAGTTTGAATTTGGGCGTTGCATAGCTTTTATTTAAATTCCCTTTTTATCGCTGAGCAACGAGAGTGGCATAGGCCTAAAACAACTGACACGTCTAGCTTGACGCCAAATATAAAAAAGTAATCACACAGTCAAGTCGATGTATTTCCAGACATCTAGAGATCGAGCAACTCGCACACATCTAAACCATACGCCTTGGCCAATTTGAATATCTGCCAGAGGGACACAATAGAGCTCGGCTCTTGCTCCATACGTTGATACTGACGAACTGAAAGCTCGTAATCAGCCATATCTTCCTGAACTAATTTATGATCTTTGCGAAGCGCAATAATTTTAGCGCATAGTTTTTCTTGTAAATGAACAAAGTCATCGTAGTAAATTGAGTCTGGGTTTGGGCGTTGCATAACGTTTTATATGATTACTCACTTGGAATATAGCCAAGGTTGGCTTATCCTTAATTTTAACAATAGGTCGTTTTTAAACAACACGCCTAGCTTGGCTGTAACGTAATGTAATGCAATGTAATGTAGTGTAAAAACAGGGATCAAAAGGATTTTCAATGAAAAGGGAATACATTCTCAGCAATAACTTCTTATCTTCAAGCCATGGGATTCGGCGGATTGGTATTCAAACAAACTCTGCGGACCACAGTTGTCAGCACTGCCACGTTACAGATATAGCAACCAGCAACAGTCGCTCTCCTAATATTGCACTCTAACCGAATTGATAAAGACGGCTTCTACATAGTCAGTCTGATTGAAATTTCGAAATAAGCCAGTGTTGAAGTCACAATTTCGTCACTCTTAAAGAGGCGGTTGAAAACCCTAAATTTAAACCTGTAGCACCTTAGATCTCGAGCGCTGAGACCACGCCTAAGTTTCATGCGGCAGTCTCGGGATCATTTTTTAACTTCAACTCTCGATGCGGCAACCAAATTCTTTACCAGCATCCAAAAGCCATCGACCTATGTAGTCTGCATAACTGCGCCGAACAATAATCTCATAGGAACCGTCAGATTTATTACTGATCACCGCCGATGCTTTAGCGAAGGTAGTTTGAGTGCATCGACCAATAGAGGGAGATGCATCCGGCCAACCTGCACAGTCATAGACTGAAGACTTTTTCAGTAAACTGTGCACGGCATGGCTAACACCTCGAAGATTAATACTGCTGTAACCTCCGCTAACATCAACAATAGAAAAGTGACCTGCCATATCTAACCGCAGTTGCTTCTCAAGATCACAGGCATCGCGACTAGCACTAGCTAACAGCCATTCATCTGGACCTAACCAGTAAATACAGCTATCGGCATTACTGTGGTAATACCCCGGTTCACTGGGTAATTCGATACCGATAACATTGGCAACCTTTGCACAAAATAGTTTGTCACTAGCACTGCCGCGTAAATTTAAAAAAGCATAACCTAGTCTCTCTTTTACTACTACAGCATATTCAGCATCGCCATTAAAAAGATCGTTGGCTCTGCCATCAGTAAAGTGACTAGACAGTTTATGTAGATAATGCAGTGGCGACTCCGTTTTTATTTCACTGGACATTTTGTCGCTCTCCTTTAGGATCATAAAAAACTGCATTAACTATTTCCGCAGCAATAATGCGACCATCTGCTAGCGGACAGTACACTGTCTCACCCAACCGTTGGTGACCACCTTTAATCACTGCCAGAGCAATAGAATGACCGAGATTAGCACTGTAGTAACTGGAGGTAACATGACCTTGCATTGACATTGGAATTTGCTGCGATTTATCAAACACGATTTGCGCGCCCTCAGGAATAACTTCTGTGGCAACCATGGGCTTCAAACCAACAAACTGTTTGCGATTGTCGCGAATAGAATCACTACGTTTTAACGATCGCTGACCGATAAAACTAAAACTTTTGTTTTTGCTAACTACCCAGTCCATATTCATATCGGCGGGCGTCATTGAACCATCGGTATCTTGGCCAACGATAATAAAACCTTTCTCAGCGCGCAACACATGCATCGCCTCTGTACCATAAGGCGTAATACCAAACTCCTCACCTGCCGCAATTAGTGCCTCCCAAACATGACGTCCAAAATGGGCCGGAACGTTTACTTCATAGGACAGTTCACCAGTAAAGCTAATACGGAATACTCGCGCTTTGATACCAGCAATATGGCCATCTCGCCAATCCATAAATTGAAAACCATCGCCGTCTAAATCAATATCGTCACATAATTTAGCGATTACTTTCCTAGCATTAGGCCCTGTGACCGTAGCGGTGCTCCAATGATCAGTGACCGAGGTAAAATACACTTTTAATTCAGGCCATTCGGTCTGCTGCCACAACTCCAACCAAGCCAGCACACCGGCCGCGCCACCGGTAGTGGTAAACATTAAATAATGGTTATCACCGAGACAGGCACAGACACCATCATCGAAAATCATGCCATCTTCTTTCAACATAACACCATAACGACACTTTCCCGGCGCCAGCTTGAGATAGGAATTAGTGTACATGCGAGTAATAAACTCAGCGGCATCTGGTCCCTGAATATCAATTTTCCCCAACGTGCTGGCATCCAAAATGCCGCAACTATTACGCACGGCCAAACACTCTCTATTAACCGCCTCGTCCATAGACTCACCAGACTGCGGAAAATACCACGGCCGTTTCCACTGCCCGACATCCTCAAACACAGCACCATGCTGCTGGTGCCAGCGATGCATCGCGGTATAGCGTTCAGGATCAAATAATTCTCCCACATCTCGACCGGCGATAGCACCGAAAGTTGTCGGCGAATAAGCCGGTCGGAAAATGGTGGTGCCTGTTTCTTCGATACTTTGTCCAAGAGCATTGGCTAGAATAGCCATACCATTGATATTACCCAGCTTGCCTTGATCGGTACCAAATCCCATAGCCGTGTAGCGCTTGATGTGTTCTACCGACTGAAAACCTTCGCGCACTGCAAGCTCAATACCGCTGGCACTCACGTCGAGTTGCATATCGACAAACTGACTGGGCGCACGACTGGTTGGTTTGGTATGAGGCACGAGAAATAAAGCTTGTTGCGGCTGCTCTTGATATTCTTCGACAACGGGCTGAGGGAAATGCACTGTGCCGTTTCCAATACCGACTAACTTAGCCGCCTCTGCACCAGCATTAGCTCCCTCGGCAAGACAGTCAGACAGCGCGTAGGTACCTGAACAGGCACCCACGGAGCATTCCTGCTGTTTCGATTGACCTGGTCTAAAACCAACAATACTGTCATCCCACACCGGCTTTGCGCCCGTATGAGAGCTCAAATGAATCGCTGGGCTCCAACCACCGGAACAGGCAATAAGATCACAGTCCAATTTTTGCACAGCACCAACGATTTTCCTGCCATCGATACTCAGTGGTGCCACCAGTGCGGACTTAACCCGCTTACCTCCCTTAGCCTCAATCACTCCATATCCAGCCAATAGGGTAACGCCCAACGCTTTCACAGTATTGATAAGTTCGCCGCTAGGCTCAGCTCTGCTATCTACAATGGCTACCACTTTACGACCGGTATGATGCCAATCGATAGCCGTTTGATAAGCGTTGTCATTGGTGGTGAAAAGGACCATATTGTTACCCGGAGCAACGCCATAGCGATTAATATAGGTCGATAGGGAAGAGGCTTGCATAACACCAGGAATATCATTGTGAGCAAATACCAGCGGCCGCTCAAAAGCACCCGTCGCCAAAATAACTCTTTTGGCCCGCACTCTGTGTAGTCGTTGCCGCACGCCGGATTCGGCGCTGATACCCAAATGATCTGTGCGACGCTCTAAAATAGCTAAAAAGTTATGGTCGTAATAACCAAAAACAGTGCTGCGAGATAATGTCTGCACATGACTAAAGGCTTTCAGTTCTTCAGCTAACTCTGCCACCCAGGCTGTCGCTATCTGCCCATTAATCTGTTGCGTGGAGGCTAAAAGACTACCGCCAAATTGACTTTGCTCATCAGCAATAATAACGCGGGCGCCGGCTCGAGCCGCCTCTCTCGCAGCCATTAATCCGGCGGGACCAGCGCCCACAACCAACAAATCACAGTGCTGGTTTAATTTATCATAACGATCGGGATCATCTTGCACTGGCGCACGTCCCAACCCAGCCGCCTTGCGAATAAAGTGCTCGTAGGTCATCCATAACTTGGCTGGATACATAAAGGTTTTATAATAAAACCCCGGTGGCATAAGGCGCCCAAACCAACCGGTAATCCTCATTAAATCAAAATTTACACTGGGCCAACCATTGACTGAAGCTGCTTCAAGACCTTCATAGAGTTCAACCTGTGTTGCCTTCACATTCGGCACCGTGGCAGCGCCAGAACCAATCTGCATAATGGCGTTTGGTTCTTCTGCGCCATGACCAACAATACCTCGCGGACGTGAATACTTAAAACTGCGACCAACCACATTAACACCATTAGCCAACAGTGCAGACGCAAGCGTATCGCCCACCACACCCTGCATTTTTTTGCCATTAAATGTAAAGTTGATAAGTTGTGAACTATCGGTGCAAGAGCCAGAAGCCAATCGGTTAACTTGCTTCATTTTCCGCCTCCGTTGCAGTCACCTGCGGTTTTTCACCCACAACATAGCTCTCTAGAATCTCATAACTTAACGTATCGCGAGTGACATAAAAATAACGCCCACAGCCCACAGCGTGATACCACATTTCATGATGGAGTCCACGTGGGTTTTTGCGAAAAAATAAATAGTCTCCCCAGTCTTTATCACTCAGAGCTTCAGGGTTCAGCGGTCGAACAATATGCGCCTCGCCACTGTAGCTAAACTCTTCTTCTTCACGATTTTCGCGACAATGGGGGCAGTAGATCTGTAACATAATTAACCGTTCTCTATAAAATTGTCAGCATATTAATGGGCAACGCCTGCCGCGCCATGTTCATCAATCAACGCACCCGTATTGAATCGATCGACATCAAAAGCGGCTGCCAAGGGGTGTGGATGATCATTCGCCACTGTATCGGCGAATACATATCCAGAGCCGGGCGTTGCTTTAAACCCTCCCGTTCCCCAGCCGCAATTAAAATACAAACCCTTGACCGATGTTTTACTGATAATCGGACAGGCATCTGGACAGGTATCGACCACCCCACCCCACTGTCGATTCATGCGTACGCGGCTAAAGGCTGGGAATAACTCACAAATGGCCTGCAGGGTGTGTTCAATAATGTGGAATGAGCCGCGCTGACCATAGCCGTTATAACCATCCACGCCGGCACCGATAACCAAATCGCCCTTATCGGACTGACTGATATAACCGTGCACCGCGTTAGACATCACCACCGTGTCAAGACAGGGTTTAACTGGCTCTGAGACCAATGCTTGCAGGGGCCGCGACTCAACCGGCAACCTCAACCCCGCCATGGCGGCGACGACACCAGAATTCCCGGCGGTAACACAGGCAACCTTTCGCGCACCGATAAAACCTTGCGTGGTTTCAACCCCCACCACCGTTCCATTTTTGCGTCGGATGCCGATCACTTCTGTCTCTTGAATAAGATCCACGCCCAGAGCATCAGCACCCCGCGCATACCCCCAAGCTACCGCATCATGCCGAGCAGTGCCGCCACGAGGCTGCCAAGACGCACCTAGGATAGGGTAACGACAGTCGCTGGAAATATTAATCAGTGGGGCTATTTGTTTAATTCGTTCAGGGGACACAACTTCGCCATCGATACCATTGAGCCGATTGGCATTCACCCGTCGTTCAATATCTCGCATATCTTGCAGATTATGACCAAGATTTAACACCCCGCGCTGACTAAACATCACATTGTAGTTGAGCTCTTGGCTTAATCCCTCCCACAATTTAAGCGATAACTCATACAATTGGGCCGCCTCATCCCAAAGATAGTTAGAGCGAATAATGGTGGTATTTCGGGCCGTGTTACCACCCCCTAAATAACCCTTTTCAATAACGGCAACATTGGTAATACCATGCACCGAAGCAAGATAATAGGCTGTGGCTAAACCATGACCACCACCTCCAACTACCACCACATCGTAGTCAGTTTTAGGCTTTGGACTACGCCATAGTTTTTGCCAATTTTCATGGTAGCTCAGCGCATTTTTAAATAAACTGAAGCCAGAGTATTTCTTCATTATCACAACTCATAACACTTGTTGAACGTACCTGTATTGGATCAACTGAACAGTAATCGCGGATAGAATAAAACTGACAACAGCAGGGCTAAAAACGACAATAATGGCTAATTCGGTTATAAATTAACCAATATGGCGCTTACATTCAACGGCTAGGCACAATTTGTTGTATATAAGCGTCGACAACTCTACAATATTGGCTTTGCTGAGTAATCAAGCCATGGCTCCAACTGTCGCAGAAAAATATGCCTTATCGCCCAGTTTGTCGGTAGGTTTTGTGCTGATGCCGAGCTTTACTTTACTGCCTTTTTCCGCCTTTATTGATGCCTTGCGCCTCGCCGCTGACGAGGGTGATCACAGTGAACAAATTCATTGTCGCTGGACAGTGATGGGACCCGACCTGAGAAAGATAACCTCCAGCTCCGGCGTTGCTATTGAGCCTTGGGAGACCTACCGCGATCCGGCTGAATTTGACTATATCGTCGTCGTCGGTGGTTTGTTATCCGAGACATTGCATGGCAATCAGCACATCATTGATTACCTGAAACGCGTAGATCGTGCACATATTCCTATTATCGGTTTGTGTACCGGTTCTTTTGCCATGATAAGGGCCGGCTTAATGCAAAACCGCCGCTGCTGTGTTAGCTGGTTTCACCACAAGGATCTGACCGATCGTTTTACCGATGTTATTCCGGTAGCAGATCAACTATTTGTTGATGATGGTGACCGCATCACTTGTGCGGGTGGCGCCGTAGCAGCAGACTTAGCCGCCTATATTATTGAGCGGCATCTAGGCCAGAGCTGGGCGCGTAAAAGTTTGCGAATTTTGGTTATGGACAGTCCCCGACCAGCAAATGCACCACAGCCACAACCCACTTCTGATTATCAGGTGAAAAATAAATCAGTGGTGCGCGCCCTATTATTGATGGAGCAAAATCTTAGCCGCCCCCTATCAACTGATGAAATTGCCAACCGCCTGAATATATCAAAGCGGCAACTCGAACGTCTGTTTGTACATGATACTGGAGAGAGCTTACAAAAGTTTTACCGAGCAATTCGGTTGAGCTATGGGCTTTGGTTGCTGCAAAATACTCCGCGGTCAATTACTGATATTGCTCAGGAATGTGGTTTCGCTGACACCGCCCACTTTTCACGGGCCTTTCGCTCTGTCTTTGCCAAAAGACCGACTGAGTACCGTCAGGGCTAACTTAACGCCCGTCGCTCACTGCTCGGGGGTTTGCCATAAAGGTCGCTATAGCATTTACTAAAGTGGGGTGCAGTAGAGAAGCCACAGCTAATCGCCACATCAATCACTGGAATGGACGTTTGCAACAAAAGTAGTCTTGCTCGTGAGAGACGCAATTCTAAGTAGTATCGCGAAGGTGCACAGTGTAGATAGCGGTTGAATAACCGCTCCAATTGGCGTCTCGAAATACCAACATATTCAGCGACCTCATCAAGACTCAACGGCTCTTCAATATTCGCCTCCATCAATGTGACTGCATCGACGAGTCTCGGCTGACTAGCCCCCATCAAGTACTGCAGTGGCGCGCGCTGGGGATCCTTCTCCGTACGCACACGATCGCAGGTAAATTGTTCGGAAATCTGTTGTACCAACTGATGACCGTGAATACTGGCGACCAGATTGAGCATCAAATCAATTGAACTGATGCCACCAGAACAGGTGTAACGATCACGATCAATAACAAAGAGGCTCGAGGAGATATTTAACTTGGGGTATTGCTCACGCATACTAGCAATATTTTCCCAGTGAATAGTACTGCGATAGCCATCCAATAGGCCGGCAGCGGCCAGCACATAACTGCCTGTGCACATGCCACCCAAGGGAATATTTTTCTTGGCCATAGCGCGGAGCGCTTCAAGCGTCGCTTTAGTACAATATTCCTTGATGTTATAGCCACCGCAAACAATTAATACCTGTATATCTCCGACGGATCTCAGGCTGCCATCCAATGTCAATTCAAGTCCAGCACTGGATATAACAGGTTCGCCATCGAGGGAAAATACTGAATAGCGATACAGTTCTTTATCGCTTAATCGATTGGCCATACGCAGTACCGAGACTGCATTTGAAAAAGTACTCAGGGTGTACTCTGGCATCATTAGGAAACCAATATGCATGGTTTCAAAAATCTCTGGAGACTCTGCTGCAACTGTATCTGCGGTATCGACCATATCCACGATCTCTCGTTATGGTTTTGTAATTATTATATGCCTTGATACACAGTCTAAAAATAGATCAAAGCACTTGATTATAGGCTAACAAATCAATTTTAAAGAAGGTTTTTTTAACTAATTTGAATTATTATTTACACCATAATTATTGTCGGCGACGACGCTTTCGTGCACCGCTAGCAGTATCGCTAATAACCCTCGATGGCGGTTTTGTGACAACGGAAAATAAGTTTGCGAACGGATCTTTTTTATTAGGAAAAGCCATGGCGTCAACAAAGTAATCTTGAAACTTGGGTTCCATGGCAGTTTCAATTTTTTCGATATTTTTTACGACTGTTTCAATAAGGTTTCTGGATTTTTGGTTGAGCAGCGCGATGCGAGCCCCAGTACCCGCTGCATTTCCAGCTGACGAGACGCTCTCTAATACACAATCGGGAATCAAGCCCAAGACCATAGCATGTTGCACATTAATATGACTACCAAAAGCCCCCGCCAAACGAATGCGCTCAACCCTATCAATACCAATATGATCCATTAGTAACTTAACACCTGCATAGAGCGCGGCTTTGGCCAGTTGGATTTGGCGGATATCATTTTGAGTTATCACAATCTGAGGTGCATCGTTGTCGGACTGGTGTAATAGATAAGACCATGTGCGATCATTTTGGATAATCCGCTGACTGCGCAGGGCGAGCTCACCATCGATAATACCATCTTCAGTAACAATACCTGATAGATACATTTCCGCGACCACTTCAATAATGCCGGAGCCACAGATACCAGTTACAGGTTGACTCTGTATCACATCAGCAAACCCTTGCTCATCCGACCACAGCTCTGAACCAATCACTTTAAACCGCGGCTCTAGCGTTTGCGGATCAATTCGCACGCGCTCGATGGCACCCGTTGCCGCTCGCTGTCCACAGCTAATCTGGGCACCCTCAAACGCCGGCCCCGTGGGACTAGAGCAGGCCAGCAAGCGATGGCGATTACCAAGAACAATTTCTGCATTGGTTCCCACATCCACCAACAGTGTCATCTGGTCCTGCTCTTGAGGCGCCTCAGAGAGAATCATACCTGCCGTATCTGCACCGACATGACCGGCAATACAAGGCAGTATATAGACAAGCCCTGTCGCATTAATATTGAAAGCCATTTCACTGGCGGTCATTTCAACCGCGGCATCGGTAGCCAGTGCAAAAGGCGCGCCTCCTAATTCCACAGGGCTAATGCCCAGTAGAATATGGTGCATAATTGGATTGGCCACCAAAGATACTTCGATAATATCTTCCAGCTCTAATTCAGCCTGCATCGCAACTTGGGTAAACAGGCTATTCAACGCCTCGCGAATAACTAAAGTCATTTCCTCAGCGCCTTCGGGATTCATCATCACATAAGAGACACGACTCATTAAATCTTCGCCAAAGCGAATCTGCGGATTCATCTGACTTGCACTACCAAGTATCTCGCCAGTCGATAAATCACAGAGATGCGCGGCAAGCGTAGTCGACCCTATGTCTACCGCCACGCCAAAAGCAGTGTCTTTAAAGCCTGGCCACAGCGCGATGATTTTTTGGTTACTGTGCACGGCCACGGTAATACCACGCTCAGCAACGGCTAGAGCCGGCTGCAAGGATTTTAATAACAGATTATCGTAACTGAGATTTGTCAGGCCCCACTGCTGATCCAATGCGTCGGTCAGCCGCTGTAGATCGCCTTTGGGCACATGCATATCGGCCTCTTCGACCTCCACATAATACAGTCGCGTAGCAGGATCAAGAGTGATGTCGCGATATTCAGCCTCTTTGCGCACCACTTGCCGATGAACCTGACTTTCAGGTGGCACATCGATAACCACATCATCCAGCAGTAATGTATGACAGCTTAGGCGCCGACCAGTGGTCAATGGCGTCTTACGTTCGCCGTACTTAATTTCGGTCGCACAAATGGGCGATAAATGACTACTGTCGGACTCAATCTGATGTTTGGCAAACGAACCCTCGGCACAGATAACCTGACATCGACCGCACAGGCCGCGGCCGCCACAGACTGAATCAATATCGACACCCAATACCCGTGCCGCATGCAATAGAGGCGTATTGACAGGGAAACTACCACGCCGACCAGAGGGGGTGAAGACTACCTTGACCATCTGTTGCAAAATACTATTACCCTCGTCGTCTACGACCGCCCCGCGCACGACCCTCGCCTTCGGCGGCGGGCTCCCGATAGGCTTGAATCCAGTTAGCACAATTGGGATCATGACCCATCATCACATCACCACCACGCACCGCTGCCATAACCTCTGGGTGCAGTGGACTGGTGATCGCCGAGGTCATACCCGCACCCATAGCCATAGTCAAAAAGGCGCTATTGATACCATTGCGGTTAGGTAATCCAAAGCTGACATTGGAGGCACCGCAGGTGGTATTCACTTTCAGTTCTTCACGCAGACGACGCACCACATGCATCACCTGTAAACCCGCTGTATTAATCGCCCCAATCGGCATCACTAGTGGATCTACCACAACATCACTGTAGTGGATACCATGATCAGCCGCCCGCTCAACAATCTTTTTGGCCACAGCAAAGCGTTCATCTGGATCTTCAGAAATACCCGTTTCATCATTGGAGATAGCGACAACTGAGGCACCATACTTCGCCACTAAAGGTAATACCCGCTCTAGCACCTCATCTTCACCAGTGACAGAATTAACTAGTGCTTTACCTTGATAGACCGCTAGGCCCGCCTCAAGCGCCTCAATTATCGACGAATCAATGCTTAACGGCACATCAGTAATTGACTGTACCAACTGAATAGACTCAGCAAGAATACGCGGTTCATCAGCTAGCGGGATACCGGCATTAACATCCAGCATCTGTGCACCTGCAGCCACCTGCGCTAATGCGTCAGCCTCCACACGGCTGTAATCACCCACCTTCATTTCTTCAGCCAAAATTTTACGACCGGTGGGATTAATACGCTCGCCAATAATAACAAAAGGCTGGTCAAAGCCTATTTTGACTTCTTTAGTGGCGGAACTAATTGTCGTGATGGTCATGCTAGTCTCCAGACATTATCGATTGGGATGCCAGGGCATTCGATCCCCTAGCACCTGAGTTTTTTCTACAATTTCTGCAATCCGCTGTTCCTGTCGGTAGGCCATAATATGCACCCCACTGACACCTTCTATTTCGCGAATCTCATTGATCATATCAATGCAGATATTAACGCCCTCTTGTTTTTGATCTTTGGCGCCAGACAGACGCTTAATAATGGCATCGGGAATATGTACTCCGGCCACATTAGTGCGTATCCATTCCGCGGACTTAGCCGATACTAAAGGTCCAACACCAGGCAAAATAAACACTTTTTTGTGCAATCCCAACTCGCGCACCTTGGTCATGTAATCCTTGAGCATTGCAATATCAAAGCAGTATTGGGTCTGCACAAATTGCGCGCCCGCCGCCACTTTTTTGGCTAGCCGCAGAGGACGATAATCAAAAGGGGGCGCAAAGGGATTGGCCGCGGCACCGAGAAAAACCTGTGGCGGTGAGGTTATTTTGCGGCCACTGAGAAACTGGGCATCGTCACGCATGCCGCACAACATTTGCAGACTGGTCATACAGTCCATATCAAACACCGGCTTGGCTTCTGGATGATCACCAGACTGCACGCCATCACCAGTTAGGCAGAGAATATTAGACACACCCATGGCAGAGGCACCTAGCACATCGCCCTGCATAGCGATACGATTTTTATCACGACAGGATATTTGCATAATCATCGAATAGCCTCGACGAGTGAGCAATGCACACATGCCAACACTGGACATATGGCAGTTGGCGCCAGAACCATCTGTGGCATTAATGGCGTCTACATAGCCATCAAATAGTGCCGCTCGCGCGTAAACTTCATGGGGATCAGCTGAGTCAGGCGGTGCTATTTCTGCTGTTACCGCAAAGTGACCCGCGCGCAATACGCGTTCAAAACGGCCCGGCGAATCATGCCCTGGCAATATCGGCAGGTTTTCACCAGCCAGTGGCTCGTCATCGAATATCATCGATCCACCCCACTCTCTTTTTCACTGCACGCAACCAAGCACTACTGCCCTTAAGACGCAGATCAACCGGTGGCTGTATCACCTGAATAGTGGCTTCGGGGGCGCCAATACGTTGACTGCCCTGCCAAGATGTTACCCAAACACAGACCATGTCTGGGTCTACCTCGCAGTGACCATTACTACGCACACCACCACAGGGGCCATTGCGCAGCGTCTTTGGACAGTTCATTGGACAAGCCATACCGGTTTCACCGAGAGTGCACTGGCCACAGGATTGCGAATCGAACAGAAAGCCTTTAACCGCTTTTTCGATCCTAGCGACACCTGAGTCCAGCCGCTGGTAGCCGACTCTTTTAAACAGTGGATGCGCCATCACTAGACAGGCTTCGAGACCACGATAAACCCATCGCAACCAGCGAGCATTGTTAACCGACCAGTAGCGGACCATTTTCATCCCGATTTAACCGCAAGGCCCTTGCTGGCCACCAGTGCTGCTATATCGGCATTAGAGTAAGCGGCTTCGATAGCATCGGCGAACTGCTGCGCCAATTCTTGTGCACTACCCTCGGCCTCAAATGACGTGGTGATACGGCGCCAGTCCTCTAAATACTCATCACTGCCACCCTTGCCGGCTCGCATGGCGGCACGATCAATAGCGGCCTGAAAGCGATGACTCAGCATGGCTTTACCTCGCACGCGACCACTTTTCACCAAGACCTGAGCGGGGATATCGCGCCAAAACACTTCAATTTTTTGCATACTGTTTCTCTCTTAACTAACTCGAAGCACTTGCTCGTGTAAGCTTGTTTCCAAGTCACCATAGCCGCAGTGTTGGTGACGGAAGGCTAGCCCCAGAAACTCTGCAGCTGCTCTGGCTTTATCCAACAATCGGTCATCTATGCGCTGCGACAAATAAACAACAAGCTGATAGCCGGCAAAATACTGATCACGCAACTCCCTATGTTGGTCCAATTTCAATCCCTTAATGACGAGTCGATCAAAATGCTCAACCAAGAAATCGGTTAGGTAAAAAGTGCCCAACTGCTGCTCAGATAATCGTCTAAATCGCTCCTCGCCAGCATAGAACGAGTAGCAATGAGCACCTGGCAAGCGCTCTATTTCCTCACCATAATCCTTTATTAGGCGATCAATCTCGCCGCCGGTGCCACAGTCGCCATAAGCAATAAAAATGCGCTCGTATTGCGAGCGATTTTTATCTATAACCGCCCGCAGCTTTTGAGGAATTAGCTTAGGTTGGTTGTGTAACTCAGCATCTAGACATTGCAGGTCAACAGGGCTCCAATGATTTATTTTCTGCAGATGAATAATCTCATGAGCCAGTGCACCACAGGCAATTATTAGTAGCCTTGGCTGAGCACTAGTCTCTACCATTACGCCGACGCTAACGCTCTGCGCTCAGTTACCAGACGAATGGCAGTGGTTGCCGCATCTGCTGCATCACGACAGTAAGCATCCGCACCCACTGCCGTACCAAATTCCTCATTGAGTGGCGCCCCGCCGACCATAACGATGTATTTATCACGAAGCCCTTGATCTTTCAGCGCATCAATCACTACTTTCATATAGGGCATGGTGGTGGTCAGTAGTGCAGACATGCCCAAAATATCGGGTTTATGACGCTCCAATGTGGCGATATAGTCTTCAACAGAATTATTGATGCCCATATCATGCACCTCAAATCCAGCACCCTCCATCATCATAGCCACAAGGTTTTTACCGATATCATGGATATCACCTTTAACCGTACCAATCACCATAGTGCCTACTGGCTTGGCTCCCGTCTCTGCTAACAATGGTTTGAGGATAGCCATACCCCCTTTCATCGCATTGGCGGCAAGCAACACTTCTGGCACAAATAGAATACCGTCACGAAAATCAATACCAACAATGGTCATACCATCGACAAGTGCTTCGCCCAGAACTTTTTCTGCCGACCAACCGCGCTCAAGCAGAATATTGGTGCCCTCCTCAATCTCTTCTTTTAAGCCATCATAGAGATCGTCATGCATCTGCAACACTAACTCTTCGTCAGATAATTCAGCTAATACGATATCATCTTCATCGGACATAGGATGTCACCCTCAATAAACTGTTACTCAATAATCTCGATCTTCAAACGAGCCCTTGCGCTGCGCTATAAAGCCCAACAATGCCTCATCAACAGCCGGATCAATGGCTGGCGCCTGATACTCATTAAGCATTTTTTTCCACAGCTGATTAGCGCGTTGCGCGGTATCCAACGAACCATCTGCCTGCCACTGCTCGTAACTATTATTGTCGGCAACAGTGGAACGATAGAAAGCCGTTTCAAAATTCTTCAAAGTGTGAGCAGAGCCGAGATAATGTTTGCCGGGGCCGACCTCACGCATAGCATCAAGAGCCTGCCCATTCTCAGACACATCCATACCGGATAGCAGCACAGAAATCATGCTGGCCTGATCACAGTCCATGATAAATTTCTCATAACCCATCGCTAATCCGCCTTCTAACCAGCCGGCGGTATGAAGCATAAAGTTAACCCCGGCCAAGGCACTGGTTTGCAATGTATTGGCCGCTTCGTAGGCTGCTTGAGCATCCGGTAATTTGGAGCCCGTCAGACCTCCACCACTTCTAAACGGAACACCCAGGCGTCGGGCCAATGCCGCTGCCACGTAGATCACCTGACTTGGCTCTGGCGTACCAAAGGTGGGCGCACCCGTGGCCATCGATACTGCCGCCGCAAAGGTGCCAAAAACAACCGGTGCACCAGGCCGGCAAAGCTGTGTAAAAGCAATACCCGCCAGAGCTTCCGCAAGTATTTGTGTAACCGTACCGGCGGCAGTCACTGGCGACATTGCACCGGCCAAGATAAAGGGTGAGATCACCGTCGCCTGATTATTGCGCGCATAGACTTTAAGAGAGCCCAACATGGTAGCGTCATAGGTCATAGGCGAGTTGACATTGATAAGGCTGGTTAACACACAATTCTGGTCAACAAACTCATCACCAAACACCAATTTAGCCATATCGACAGTATCTTGAGCGCGCTCATAATGCGTGACCGAACCCATTAAGGGTTTATCACTGTACTTAAAATGGCTGTAGACCATATCAAAGTGGCGTTTATTTACCGGCAGATCTACTGGCTCACAGATCGTGCCACCGGAGTGATGCAGACCAGGCGCCATATAGGCAAGCTTAACGAAATTTTGAAAATCCTCGATGGTGGCGTAGCGTCGGCCCTGATCAATATCATGAACGAAAGGCGAGCCATAGGCCGGCACCAACACCGTGCGCTTGCCACCAATAATGACATTGCGATCAGCATTGCGAGCATGCTGAATGTATTCTTTCGGTGCAGTCGCTTGAATAATAGATCGGCATAGCCCCTTAGGAAAATGTACTCTAGAGCCCCGCACATCGGCGCCCGCATCTTTCCACATCTTCAACGCTTCAGGATCATCAAGGAAATCGATACCAATTTCTTCCAAAATGGTATCGGCATTATCCTCGATCAGCTGCAAACTCTCGTCGCTAAGATAATCCACAAAAGGGATTTTGCGCTCGATAAAAGGCGTTGTCTTAACCGTCGCGTTAGCACGAGCCTCACGACGCCCTTCGCGACCACCGGCCTCTCTACCTGCCCTTCTTCGCCCCGTTCGTTCAGTCATAGTAAATAGTCCACATTAGAATCCACATCAGAGTGGATAAACCGTTGTTTTATCGGCCCACCATGGCCGGCAGTCTGTGCTTGTTTGCTAGTCACCGCATATGGTGCTACGACATCACAATATCCGTGCACGACGCACTAAATTTACCCCAACAGACGTCTGTTATCAGGGTCAAATGGTGACTCCTGAATCACTGTCGCGGCATAGCGATCGCCAAGAATTTCAATCTCTAGTTCAGTCCCCAGCGTGCCAAACTCTGCCTTTACCAAGCCAAGAGCCAAAGACTTATTGGTACGAAACCCAAACCCTCCGGAGGTCGCTCGCCCTACTAGCTGACCATCTTTATAAAGCCCCTCTGAGCCACGTGCATCAGCATCAGTTACGCCATGGACCTCTAAGGTCACAAAACAATTGGCAAAACCTTTTTTCTGCCATGCCAACAGGGCCTGCTTACCAACAAACTCGCAGTCTTTATCGAGCTTAACAAAACGATGCAAGCCCGACTCCAGAGCAGAATATTCAATCGACATTTCTCGCGGAATCAGACGATAAGATTTTTCTAGACGCATACTATCCATGGCACGAATACCGAATGGCTTTATGTCAAACTCGGCACCCGCCTTCATCAACTCATCGAAGATGTAGTTCTGCATCTCAATTGGATGATGCAATTCCCAACCCAACTCGCCAACAAAATTAACCCGTAGCGCCTCAGCTTGGGCATAACCGACATTAATGGACTTACCGGTTAACCATTTGAAGTTATCATTAGAGAGGTCTGTATCGGTAAGTTTTTGCAGCACATCGCGTGACTTCGGTCCAGCCAAAACCAACACTCCTAGCTGAGTGGTGATTTTCTGTAGATTGACCGAACCATCTGCTGGCGCTAGCTTGCAAAGGTAATCCCAGTCATGGCGCTCTTGAGCACCAGCAAATACCAGGTAGTAGCTGTTTTTAGCCCGTTTATAGATGGTAAACTCGGCTCGCACGCCACCATTTTGTGACAGCATATGACAGAGACCAATGCGACCAATACCTTTGGGAACCGTATTGGCCACAATACTATTTAACCAAGCCTCTGCACCCGGGCCAGTGACAGTCGCTTTGGAAAATGCGGACATATCCAGTAGGCCCACTTTCTCGTTGACATGGCGACACTCTTGACCGACAAAGTCAAAATAGTTCGAACGACGGAAAGAGTTTTTCTCAACAATACGGCCATCATCTAATGCTTTGGAGTGGTTTTTATTCCATAGCGTATCGGCCTTATCGAGATCTTGGTCAGACAATGAATAGTCGTCAGGCGCGAACCAATTAGGTCTTTCCCAGCCATAGACAGAGCCAAACACTGCACCCAATTCACGCATACGCTCGTAGCAGGGTGCAGTCTTTAGTGGCCGCGCTGCTGCGCGCTCTTCATCGGGATAATGATTTTTAAACACATGATCATAGGCTTCTTCATTTTTGCTGCGCAAATAACCGCGACTGGCATAGGGCCCAAAACGACGCGGGTCGACACCCATCATATCGACAGTGGGTTCACCATCGACAATCCACTCTGCCAGCTGCCAACCGGCACCGCCAGCGGCGGTAATTCCGAAGCTATGACCCTCATTAAGCCAGAAATTTTTCAAACCCCAGGCGGGACCAACTATAGGATTGCCATCTGGTGTGTAAGCGATAGCACCGTTATAGACCGTCTTAACACCCACCTCAGCGAAGGCGGGCACACGCGCCATACAGGCCTCAATATGTGGCATAAGACGATCAAGGTCGCCATTAAATAACTCGTATTCTGACTGATCACTGGGTCCATCCACATAACAGCAGGGCGCACCTTCTTCATAAGGACCGAGAATAAAACCACCGGCCTCTTCACGCAGGTAATAACCGGCATCGGATTCGCGCAGTACCGCCTGCTCAGGCAATCCTTGCGCCTTGCGCGCCAAAACATCAGGGTGCGGGTCGGTAACGATATATTGGTGCTCTACCGGAATCACAGGGATATCTAGACCGACCATTTCACCGGTTTTACGCGCAAAATTACCTGTACAAGACACCACA
>JBNAAJ010000015.1:0-48167 GCA_049631145.1 Porticoccaceae bacterium | reverse complement strand
CACCACCATGAGGTATACAAAAGGTTTTGTGTAAATTGAGATGAGAGACATCACCACCAAATTGACCCGGCTGACAGACACCGACCATTGCATTGAGGTTGGCGCCATCAATATACACCTGACCGCCGTATGCATGGACAATGTCGCAGATCTCGGAAATCCGTTCTTCAAATACACCATGTGTTGATGGATAAGTCACCATAATTGCCGCCAATTGCTCGGCATGTAACTCAGCTTTAATCTTTAAGTCATCTACATCCACATTACCCTGTTCGTCACATTGAACCACCACCACTTTCATACCGCACATTTGTGCCGAAGCTGGGTTAGTGCCATGAGCCGAGCTAGGTATTAGGCAAATATTGCGCTGGGCATCACCGCGATTTTCATGATAACCACGGATGGCCAGTAGCCCAGCATACTCACCTTGCGAGCCTGCATTAGGTTGCAATGACATCGCATCATAGCCAGTTGCGGCACAGAGCATCGACTCCAAATTATCAATTAACGCTCTATAGCCTGCGGTTTGATCTACTGGTGCGAAGGGGTGCATATTGGCAAACTCTGGCCAAGTTATAGGTAACATCTCTGCCGTTGCATTGAGCTTCATGGTGCAAGAGCCCAGCGGAATCATCGCTCGATCGAGGGCAATATCTTTATCTGACAGCTTGCGTAAATAACGCAACATTTCAGTTTCAGAATGATACTGACTAAATGTGGGGTGACTGAGGAAACTCTCTGTGCGTATCAGATCGGTGGGCGCTGTGACCAATAGTTGGTCGGCGATAGCCTCAACCTCGAGGCTATGATCACCAATAACAATATCCCAAAGTACAGCGACATCTTCGTTCGCCGTGGTCTCATCCAATGAAATACCAATATGGCTATCATCAATCTGTCTCAGATTGATTTGCCGTTGCTTAGCAGCCGCAATAATCGCATCAGTTTTATCGCCAGTATTGAGCGTCAATGTATCAAACCAATGCTGATTTACAATCGATATACCACTATTGCTAAGCCCCTCGGCTAGCACCGAGGTTAACAGGTGCACACGCTGAGCTATCCGTCTAAGTCCCTCTGGCCCATGATAAACAGCATACATACTGGCGATAACCGCTAATAACACCTGCGCAGTACAGATATTGGAGGTGGCTTTTTCGCGTCGAATATGCTGCTCACGGGTCTGTAGAGCCAAGCGATAGGCTGGATCGCCATTAGCATCCTGTGACAGTCCCACTAACCGACCGGCCAAGTTACGTTTGTAGGCCTCTCTGGTCGCCATATAACCGGCATGGGGGCCGCCAAAACCCAGTGGTACGCCAAAACGTTGAGTGGTGCCAATAGCAACATCGGCGCCTAATGCGCCCGGCGACTTCAATAACACCAGACTAAGAATATCCGCCGCCATTACCACGAGGCCTTTTTGTGCCTGAACAGCCTTAATCACCTCAGAGTAATCGCGCACCTCACCACTAGCGCCGGGGTACTGCAATAGCGCGCCAAAAGCTTCGCCAGTAAAATCGTCAGGGTTACAAATCTCAACCTCTATTCCCATTGGCTGCGCACGAGTTTTAATCACCTCGATGGTTTGCGGCAAGCAATCGCTATCAACCAAAAAACGTGTTGATTTTGACTTCGACATACGCTGACAAAGTGCCATTGCCTCAGCTGCGGCGGTAGCCTCATCAAGCATCGAGGCATTCGACATCTCCATGCCAGTAAGGTCGGTAATCATGGTCTGGAAATTAATTAATGCTTCCAGTCGCCCCTGAGAAATTTCTGGCTGATAAGGCGTGTAAGCGGTATACCACGCAGGGTTCTCCAAAATATTACGCTGGATCACATTGGGCGTAATGGTACCGTAATAGCCTTGCCCAATAAAAGACTTAAATAGCTGGTTTTGACTGGCGATATCGCGCAACTCTGCGAGAGCCTGAGCCTCGGTGCAGCCATCGATAATATCCAGCGGCTGTGCCATGGCAATCGCCTCAGGTACCACCTGCGTGGTGAGCTCGGACAGATTAGTACAACCTAGACTGGCCAGCATTGCCTGTTGTTCTTGTTGACCGGGACCAATATGGCGGGCGACAAATTCTGACGGATTTTGCAGGTCTGCGAGACTATGTTTCTTTTGTAACATTAACCGAGCTCCAATCATTTAAACAGATTAACCACGAAAATAGCGTTGCTCTACCAAGGGTAGTTTTGCCACGGTGATCGGTCGCGCTTTACCGCGCACCATAGCCTGTAACTGTGTACCGACAGCCGATAGCTCAGTGGGCACATAACCCATAGCAATCGGAGCCTGCACTGAGGGGCCAAAGCCGCCGCTGGTAATTTGGCCAATAACAGTGCCCTGCTGATCAATAATATCCGCACCCTCACGCACCGGCGCACGACCATCGACTAAAAAGCCAACGCGCTTTTTAGCAACACCATTGGCCAATTGATCGAGAATAATATCAGCACCGAGAAAGCCGCCGGCCTTGGCGCCATCGCTGCGACGTGACTGGCTGATACTCCAAGCAATACTGGCCTCTACCGGCGAGGTCTGCGCATCCATATCATGGCCATAGAGACACAAACCGGCCTCCAATCGCAGTGAATCTCTGGCGCCTAGACCAATCCAAGAAACAAAAGGGAAAGCAAGTAATACATCAGCAACGGCAGTGGCATCAGCTGCAGATACAGAAATTTCAAAACCATCTTCACCGGTGTAACCGGAACGCGTGATATAACAAGCCATACCATCGAGAGAGGCATGACACCCCTGCATAAAGGTCAGATTATTCACCTCGGGAGCGAGTGCGGCGATCACCTCTTTAGCACGCAAACCTTGGAGTGCCAATAGCTGACGATCCTCTAGAGCACTCACCTCAAGATGCGCCAAATGATGACGCAGATGAGCCAGATCTTGTTCTTTGCACGCGGCATTGACCACCAGAAAAAAACTGTCCTGCGCCCAGCGCGTAATAATTAGATCATCTGCAATACCGCCAGACTCGGTGGTAAACGTGGCGTAGGTTTGCTGGTTGATGGCCAAGACCTCAAGGTCAACGGGCACCAAGCGCTCCAAAGCTTGCGCAGCGCCCTGCCCTTGAACTACCACTTGCCCCATATGAGAGACATCAAACAGACCGGCATTATCTCTGCAGTGCAGATGTTCTTGCATGATTCCATCAGAGTATTGCACGGGCATCAGATAACCAGCAAACGGCACCATTTTACCGCCGGCAGCCAGATGATAGTCATAAAAACAGGTTTGCTTAAGATCACAATTGTCAGGCATAGCAACAAACTTATAGGCTATGAAAATGGAATAATAGAGCCTTATATTTAATTTGTTAAATTAATAGATATAATGCTAGCATTTATAATCTAAATGCTTGAGAAAACTATGAAAAACCTGCCTATGGATCTGCTACGAGCCTTTGTCTCGGTCGCCCAACTTAACAGCATTACCAAAGCGGGTGATATTCTGGGGCGCTCTCAACCTGCCGTGAGTCTGCAAATAAAACGCCTCGAAGAATTACTTGATGAAACATTGCTGGTTCGCAATGGTAAGAGTTTAGAACTGTCCGAGGCGGGTGAGCAGTTTTACAGTCATGCCAATCAAATACTATCGCTCAATGATCTCGCTCTCAGTCAATTTTCCAAAAATAGTATCAGCGGTAAGGTGCGCCTGGGAATCCCCAGCGAATTTGCCACTATTCTGTTACCAAAAATTGTCAGTCGCTTCGCTAAAGCCTACCCCAATGTCACACTTGAGGTTAACTGCGAACTTAGCAAAATGTTGCTCTCTAAAGCGGGCAAGGCAAGCCATGATCTTATTCTGGCGCTGCAAAATAATCCGCGCGAGAGCAGTAATGAACTGGTTAAAATGGATGAATTAGTTTGGGTTACCAGCACTGATCACAATGCCCATAAAGCGCCGATTGTACCGTTAATTGCTGCCGCTCATGGCTGCATCTATCGACATCGTGCGATTGCGGCGTTAGACGACATTAGCCAGCCATGGCAGATTGTTTATACCATCCCTGATCTAACCGGTATTCAATACGCTATTCAAGAGGGTTTAGGGGTGACCGTTTTGGCCAGAAGCACCGTGCCTGAGAACCTTAGAATCTTGCCAACATCAGCACGCTTTCCTGATCTTGGAAGTGTCGGCATCAGCTTAGTTACAGCAGGTAAGACTAAAAAAAATGAGGCCGTACATCTACTGACAGACTTCCTTAAAACCAGCCTAGCCTAGTCATGACTAGTCTGATACGCCTACTGTCGCACCTGACGATAACGAGGCGGAGTGGTCTGGCTGGTACTGCGAAACGGATTGATATCGAGCCCACCGCGACGCATATAGCGCGCATAGACAGTTAATTCGGTGCAGTGGCAGTGCAATAAAATATCAGCAAAGAACTTCTCCACACATTGCTCATGAAAATCTTGATGCTGGCGAAACGATACAATGTATTGCAGCAACCCAACTCGATCTATCTCGGGCCCCGTATAGCTAATATAAATCGATGCCCAATCGGGCTGATCTGTTACTGGACAATTGGTCTTTAATAAATGCGAATACAGCGTTTCCGTGACAATATGATCGTTGTTCGCGCTGAGTAAATCTGCATCTGGTTGATAGGCTTGTATGGTCAGCTGTTGATAATCTAAACAGCTGCCTTTTGGTTCGGCTATAGGGTTTAAGCCATTGTATTCCTCAATATCATACAGGACCACATCGACCTCAGCCTCTGAGGCAGCAGATAAATCTGCGATCAATAGATCATTCACTTGCTGTCTAGAGTCAAAGCGCGTTTGAATAAAAGAATTGAGATATAACTTAAACGATTTTGATTCAATAATTGCCTCACTGGTACAAGGAAATACAAACTCACCTATGGCAATTTGTGGCATACCCTGCTGGTTTAACCAAGATATTTCAAACGCCGTCCAGAGATCAACGCCGACAAATGTTACTGGCAACCCAGCTTGACGCGCCTTGGCACGTGGTATTGGGTTAAGCAAGCTAGCATCATACTGATCAGTGTAAACAGTGCTCTTGCCCAACTCTGTATCCGCATAATTGGCCATTAACTGCGCAACCTCGAACCACGTTCCAACAACCTTAGCGCCACGGCGAACAACAGCACAGAGAACACACCGACCATGGCAAACGATACCGCGATATTGATATCGGTAATGCCGACCATGCCATAACGGAAGGCGTTAACCATATATAAGATGGGATTGATCAATGACACAGAGCCCCAGAAATCGCCGAGTAGCTCGATGGAATAAAACACTCCTCCCAGATAGATCAATGGGGTTAACACAAAGGTTGGGATAATTGAAATATCATCAAAGCTAGCGGCAAAAATGGCATTGATCAAACCGGCCAGAGAAAACATCAGCGAGGTCATTAAGACAATGCCAATGGTGATGGGCAGACTGTGCAAGCTAAAATCGGCAAAATACAGCGACAGCAAGGTTACCATCGCACCAACACCCAAGCCACGGCTCATACCACCCACCACATAGCCCAGCAAAATTATCCAATTAGGCGTCGGTGATACTAACAGCTCCTCAATATTACGTTGAAATTTTGAGCCGTAAAAAGAGGACACCACATTGGAGTAGGAGTTGGTTATTACCGCCATCATAATAAGACCTGGTGCGACAAACTGGATATAAGGCAAGCTCGCCATTTCACCAATACGCGAGCCAATCAAACGACCAAAAATCACAAAATACAGCACAATAGTGATAATGGGCGGTACCAAAGTCTGCGGCCAGATACGCATAAACCGATGAATTTCACGGCGTACAATGGTGCTAAAGGCAACCCACTTTTGGCTATTATTCATGGCTCGTCTCCTTGCTTAAGTTGTTATCTTTTCCTTTCAGATTCTTTTCCACAAGGTCAAAGAACAACTCCTCCAAGCGATTGCTTTTATTGCGCATGCTCAATACCTGAATTCCCTGTGCAGAGAGTTTGTCGAACAAAGCATTAATTGATTGTGACTTTTCGATTGCCACCTCAAAACTATGATCATCAACCTGAGTCATCGGGTAACCTGCAATATCGGGACAGTCTGTCACAGCCTGTTCAATATCGAGCACAAAAGTCTCTTTATTGAGTTGCTTTAACAGCTGGCGAATACTGGTATTTTTAACAATCTGGCCGTGATCAATAATGGCGATATTGCGGCATAAACTTTCCGCCTCCTCCAAATAATGGGTGGTCAGAATAATGGTTGTGCCCTGCTGATTAATCTCTTGTAAGAACGCCCACATAGATCGTCGCAACTCGATATCCACGCCCGCTGTGGGTTCATCCAACACCAACAGTTTAGGTTCATGAATCAACGCGCGAGCGATCATCAGTCGACGTTTCATTCCACCGGACAGCGTGCGCGAGGCGATATCACGTTTATCCCACAAAGCCAGCTGCTTTAAGTACTTTTCAGCCCGCTCATGGGCCAGCGCTCTGGGAATACCATAGTAGCCAGCTTGATTAACTAAAATATCAATGGGCTTTTCAAATTGATTAAAATTAAATTCCTGAGGCACCACGCCAACAAATTGTTTCGCCAGACTAAAGTCCTTATCGATATCATGGCCAAATATTTTTACTGATCCGGCACTCTTACGCACCAACGAACAGATCACACCAATGGTGGTAGACTTACCTGCACCATTAGGCCCTAGTAGCGCAAAAAAGTCTCCCGGTGCTACATTGAGGTCAATACCTTTGAGCGCCTGAAAACCATCCTCATAGGTTTTACTGAGCTGTGAAATAGCCAGTGCTGGCTCTACCGTGGTTTTCAAATGATACTATCCATCTTAGTCTGTGCGTAAGTGCGCTATTGTAGCCTTGCCTACGTAATAAGTCTGGTTTTAGACCGGATTTATACTAGTTACACAGGCGGGTTAAAGGCATAATGTCATCGCCGTCTGGTTATTTAAAGGGAACCTATGCCGCGCAAGACTCTCCATCGTTTTTTACCTGATATCAGCCGACTGTTGCAACGTCCGTCGTTGCGCTGGATAAACTCCCTCTCTCATGACCCTAATTTGCTTCATCTCAATCGTCACTCGGTTTCTCTGGCGGTATTTGTGGGTGTTTTTTGTGCCTTTATCCCATTGCCTGGACAGACTCTGCTCGCCGCATTAATGTGTTTTTGGCTTGGCGCCAACTTGCCCATGGGCATTATTTTAATCTGGATCAGCAATCCAATTACCATCCCACCAATGTTTTATCTCACCCATAGGCTCGGTAGTTTTTTGCTCGACAGTGACCCAATCGAATTTACCGTCACATTGAGCTGGGAGTGGTTCTCAGGGGTTGGGTCAGCTATTTTGTTACCATTGATCGCCGGTAGTTTATTGTGTGGCATTATCGCCGCATCAATCGGCTACTTTGCCGTGCGTTTCCTCTGGCGATGGAAAGTAGTAAAAAACTGGGAAGCTCGCAAAGATGCGCGGCTATTGGAAAAACAACGGCACAATCCCTAACCGTCGTAGCGCAACTCATTGGCAGGAGCCACACGACTCGCCCGTCGCGCCGGATATATCGTCGCTAACATATTTAATAGCATTGCCACCGCGGCGATAGTCACTACATCAGACCAGCGCATATCTACCGGTATATAATCGATAGGATACACCGCTGTATTAAGCAAATTACTGCCCAGCGTCGCTTCGAGCCAAGCAACGAGATCTGCCAGCCAATAACAACCCAGCAGTCCAAACAGCACCCCTAGCGCAATACCGAATAGACCGATCAATGTACCCTGAAATAAAAACAGCCGCAAAATACCCGCTTCCGATAATCCCATTGTCTGTAACACCGCAATATCTTTACGCTTACTAACCACAGACATCATCAACATCGACACCACATTAAACGCCGCAATAGCGACAATAAGGAATATAAGCAAACCGACCATATTGCGCGATAACTGAATCGCTTGATAGAGGTTGCCATGGGTTTGGAACCAATCGCGAAAACCATAGCCATAGGGCAAATCATCCACTATTTGATATCCGATCCGGCGCGCATCAAACTGCTGATCAATCTGTACCCTAAAACCCTGCACCAGATTACTGGTGCCATTGATTTTGGCAACCTGCTCGAGGGATGCGAGGCCCAATAGTTGGTCCAACTCGGTATGGGTGACAAAAATACCTGCAAGTTGCATGGAAAATACCGCCGCTTGACCGCCATCAATCGCCGGAATAATAATCGTAACCTGCTGACCAATCACCAAGTCTAGACTTTCTGCCATAGCTGCCGATAGTAGCATGGCACTGCCCGCAGGCAAATCTAAATCTGCATCGCGCAACATTGACGCCATACCAGCGGGCATTGATAAGTCCGCTAAACCAAGCAACTGCAGTGGCCGACTCTGCTGACCACTGTACAGCAATCCATCCACTTGATTATAAGGACTGACCTCAGTGACATGATCAAGGCCGGCAATTAACTGTTGCTGCGCCTGCCAATCACCAATACCGGTATTGTGGAGCAGCTCAATATGCGGCACCACAGACAAAATTCTTTCACGCAATTCGCGATCAAAACCATTCATCACTGATAGCACCACCACGAGCAATCCAACACCCAACGCCATTCCTGTTATCGCTAACAACGAAATAAACGACACTAAGAGATTGCCGCGACCAGCAGCAGTGAAATAACGCAAGCCAACCCATAATGGTACTGACCTAAGCAACGAAGGGCTCCAGCTGACCATTGGTTAGGCATAATGTACGATCCATCCGCGCGGCAATAGCTGGGTCATGAGTCACCACAACAAAGCTGATCTTTAATGCCTGATTAAGCGCCAATAACAGCTCAAGCATGGTACTCGCGGTAGCTGGGTCAAGATTACCGGTTGGCTCATCCATCAGCACCACTGAGGGTTGAGTCACCAGCGCTCGCGCGATAGCGACGCGCTGACGTTCGCCACCGGACAGCTGTGCTGGCTGATGATGCAAGCGCTCGGCCAAACCAACTTTACCCAATAATTCACTGGCTCTATGCCGCGCATCGGCAACAGAGGCGCCACCAATTAGTAGCGGTAGCGAAACATTTTCCAATGCCGAAAACTCACCGAGCAAATGATGAAACTGATAGACAAAGCCGACATGCTGATTACGCCAACTGGCACGTTCAGTGGCATTTAAATTCTGCCAATCTTTATCACAAACCGATATTACTCCTGCATCTGGCTCATCGAGCCCACCGAGAACATTGAGCAAAGTCGTCTTACCTGAACCTGACACGCCAATAATAGCAACGGTTTCACCCTCAACAATGGTTATATCAAGCCCCTGTAAAACGGATAACGCATCGCCTGCCTGCTGATATTCACGACATAGGCCTGTGGCTTTAACTACAGATTTATTGGTCATAACGCAGTGCCTCCGCCGGTAATACCTGACCCGCTCGCCACGCTGGATACAATGTTGCCAAAAGACTAATCACAACAGCACCGCCAATAACCATGGTTACATCGGCAAGCAGAATTTTGGATGGCAATGAACTAATAAGATAGACCGAGGGATCAAATAGGTATAAGCCAGTGATGGTCTCCACCGCGGCGACAAGATCTCCAATTGAGTAGGCCAGCAATAGACCCAATGCAGTGCCAACCACAATACCCATTACACCCACTGCCATACCTTGCACAACAAATATTTTCGTCACCATCACGGAAGACGCGCCCAATGCTCGTACCACTGCAATATCCTTGCGTTTATCTGCCACCATTAACACCAGACTAGCGATAATATTAAATGCCGCCACAGCAATAATAACCGAGAGCAGAAGGCTAACCACCATTTTTTCCATGCGCATGGCTTGAAATAGCGTGCCCATTTGCTCCGACCAAGGACGCCAACGCCAATCAAATAGTTGCTGATTTGTTACCACCCACTGATCAGCCATATAGGCATTGTGCATCTGCAACTGCACACCCTGATAATAATCGCCCAAGCGCAGTAACTTTCGCGCGTCCTGTTGATGAATAAAACTCACCGAGGCATCGACCTGAGCGCCTACCTTAAACACACCGACAACCACAAAACGTTTAATCCGAGGAAACACACCAGCGGGGGTTATATTGACGTCAGGCAAGGTTAGCTGCACGCGATCGCCAACAAATAAATCCAGTTTGCGCGCTACCTGACTACCCAACACAATGCCAAATTCACCAAGTGCTAACTGCCCAATATGACCTGCAATCATATGCTCTTTGACCAACTGCACTGTGGGCCAACTGGTATCGATACCCTGCACCATCACACCGACCTGTTGTCCAGCATTAGACAGCATGGCATAACTCTGCACCATGGGTACGACGGCAGCGACCTCGGAATCATTGGCTAACAGATACTGTTCAAGATCCGCAATCTGTTGTGAAGCTATCGGTTCAGGACTGACCGCAGTAATATGCGGCACTACCCTCAGTAAACGCTGTTTAATCTCCGCATCAAAGCCATTCATCACCGACAATACAACAATCAACGCCATAACACCGAGCGCCATAGCAAATAGTGAGAATCCAGAAATAAACGAGACAAATCCCTCCCGCCGCTTGCTGCGGGTGTAACGTAATCCGATAAACAGTGGAAGATTTTTAAGCATGCAGGGATTAAACCTGAAAGCCAGTCCACACACAACTTTGACTGATGATTTGTATAACGATATAAAGCAGATATCAGCGGCAGGAAACATCGAGCACTAAGCAAAAACACCTAATGACCAGCGCGGCGATCAATCCAGCACTAGCGCTGCTTGTCCTCAAAATAACGGTGCTCACGGCTAACGCGGTTGAGCCCGTTCATAGACGCAATGCGATAGGCCTCAGCCATGGTGGGATAGTTAAACGTAGTACGCAAAAAGTACTTAATGCTATTGGCCTCACCCTGCTGATTCATAATCGCTTGACCAATATGAATAATCTCGGCCGCCTCGGCACCAAAGCAATGAATACCCAAAATCTGCAAACTGTCTTGATGGAAGAGAATTTTTAACATACCTACTTCTTCACCGGATATATGCGCTCTGGCAGTATCCTTAAAGTAGGCTCGGCCAATTTCATAGGGGATTTTCTGTTCCGTCAATTCCGCTTCATTTTTACCGACAAAACTAATCTCAGGAATGGTCCAGATCCCCGTGGCAACATCATCGACGCGGTATTGATCTTTCATACCGCACATATGCGAGGCGGCAAACCGACCCTGATCATAAGCTGCACCGGCTAGAGCTGGCCAACCCATCACATCGCCTGCGGCATAAATATGCGGTATCGCGGTTTGATAATCCTTATTCACTTTAAGCTGGCCGCGCTTATCGGCCTCGAGACCAATATTATCAAGTCCCAGATTTTTGGTATTGCCAGTGCGCCCGTTGCACCATAGCAAGGCTTCACCATGAATACGTTTGCCTGATTTTAACTCCAGAGTTACCCCATGCTCAGAGGTGGTGACACGCTCGTACTCTTCATTGTGGCGCACCATCACTTGCGAATCTCGCAGATGATAACTAAGCGCATCGGAGATCTCATCATCGAGAAAGCTCATCAACCATTCTCTGGTATTCACCAGATCTACTCTGGTATCTAGACCAGAGAAAATCGATGCATATTCGCAACCGATGACACCGGCACCATAAATAATAATATTGCGCGGGGTGCTATCGAGATTAAGAATAGTATCGCTATCAAAAATCGCGGGATGAGCAAAATCAATATCATCAGGGCGGTATGGGCTCGACCCTGTGGCCAGTAGAAAATGTCTGCCGCTGACTTCGATAACCTTGCCATCTGCACTGACCACAGAAATGGTATGTTCATCAATAAAACTGGCGCGACCTATATGTATCGCAACACGGTTGCGCGCATACCCCTTGGTACGGCCCTCAACCTGTTTGGTAATAACATTGTCCGCGGCCTTCATAACCTCGGGGAAGGAAAACCATTTCGGCTCACCCACCGCGCGAAACATTGGCATTGTATTGTACTGCATCATACGCCGAACCGACTGACGTAAGGCTTTCGAGGGAATGGTGCCCAAATGGGTGCAATTGCCACCTGCCAGTGCGCGCTCATCAACCACCGCCACACGCCAGCCCTGCTTAACGGCATTCATTGCCGCACCTTCACCCGCTGGACCACTGCCAATAACAACAAGATCATAGGAGAAATCGGTCATAATTATTACTTCGCCTTATCCGACAGCGAGGCATCATAGGCTATGGCAGGATCCGTCTGTTCATCACATTTATTAGGGTCCCCACCACAGATATCACAACTGTAGTTAGACTCGCCCAGAGCCGCTCCGACACCACCACAGGAGCCTGCAATCGGTTTACCACCCATCAGCACACCGATCGCCATTGCTGCAATCAGTAGGCCAAAAATTAACACTGCCAATAGTATTTCTGCCATGCAATTAACCCTGCTTATCGGGACTATCTGATCGATTTAAATAAGGCGCAAATGCGCTACTGCTAATCGCCTCAAAGCCTTCATCGGCTTTTACTAACATATACACAGCCAAATCCAACTGCTCTGCCAGCAACATTCCCTGCTCTTCACCCAATATGGTCAGCGCTGTTGCCCAAGCATCCGCCTCAGCACAGGTCGCTGCTAACACAGTGACCGAGGCCAAGCCGTGGGTAACAGGCCGTCCGGTACGTGGATCAATACTGTGCGAATAGCGCACACCATCCGCTTCAAAATAGTTGCGATAATCACCGGAGGTCGCCATCGCCGTATCAGCAACCTCAATAACCTGTTGCACCTGCGGTATCAGGCTGGGCTGTTCTACCGCAATACGCCAAGGTTGCCCTTTTGGGTTAGAGCCACTGAGGCGCATCTCGCCACCCACCTCGACCAAGTAATCTGGCAGTGCCAACATTTCTAGCATGTCAGCAATCTGATCAACCGCATAGCCCTTGGCTACAGCTGAGAGATCCAAGCGCAGTGGCTGGGTTTTACTTAGCCGATCATCAGCCAGCCGCACATGTTGGTAGCCAACCTCGGTTAAGGCTGTCTCTATTTGGTTGTCCGAAGGCACCACATTATCGGTACTTACCGAACCAAAACCCCATAAATCAACTAATGGCCCCACGGTGGGATCGAAAGCACCAGCACTCTGCTGCCAGATAGTACGACTAATAGCCAATACCTGAGCAAATTCAGCGCTAATCTGTTGCTCGGTATTTATTGCTAATTGATTAAATCGGCTGATTTCAGAGTCGGACTGGTAAGTCGACATCGACTGATCGATAACCGCTAAAACAGCCTCAACACGCTCAGCTAAGTCGTCGGGCGCAGGTTGATCAGCCACTATGGTAATGTGATAGCGGGTACCTAATGCGGCGCCAGAGATATTGATAATATCGGGTTTTGAATCGCAGCCGGTGAGACCTAGGACGACCCCTATGCTGAGCACACAAAACAAAAACGAGGCTCGTTTAAAAAGCCCCGTCAGAGAGTCGAAACACAATGCGTTACCCGCCGAAGTCATCGAGGAAAATATTCTCCTGCTCAACACCGAGATCAACCAACAGCTTGACCACCGCCGCATTCATCATCGGGGGACCACACATATAAAACTCACAGTCCTCAGGGGCCTCATGATCCTTGAGATACTGCTCATAAAGTACATTGTGAATAAAGCCTGTTAGTCCATCCCAGTTATCTTCTGGCTGAGGATCGGACAGCGCTAAATGCCACTCAAAGTTATCATTTTCAGCGGCCAGCATATCGTATTCATCATCATAGAAGCACTCGCGCAATGAGCGGGCACCGTACCAAAAGCTTATCTTACGATCCGACTTAAGACGCTTAAGCTGATCAAAGATATGCGAACGCATCGGCGCCATACCAGCACCGCCACCAATAAACACCATCTCATTATCAGTGTCTTTGGCAAAAAACTCACCAAAGGGTCCATAGACAGAAATCTTATCGCCCGGTTTTAGGCTAAATACATAGGATGACATTTGCCCAGGAACAATCCCGGTCGAACCCGGAGGTGGTGTGGCAATACGAATATTAAACTTCACTACACCTTTTTCATCTGGGTAGTTAGCCATTGAGTAGGCGCGTATGACGGTCTCATCTACGATTGACTCATGCTTAAAGAAGTCAAAACGCTCCCAGTCTCCGCGATACTCTTCCTCAATATCAAAATCAGCGTACTTAATATGGTGCGGCGGACATTCTAACTGAACATAACCACCAGCACGGAAATCAACATCCTCACCCTCTGGTAATTTCAAGGTTAGCTCTTTAATAAACGTGGCAACATTGGGGTTTGACTCAACTTCACATTCCCAGCGCTTTACACCAAATACCTCTTCAGGCACTTCAACACGCATATCTTGTTTTACCGGCGCCTGACAGGATAGCCTCCAACCTTCAGCCGTTTCACGGCGATTAAAGTGCGCTTCCTCAGTGGGCAACATAGAGCCGCCACCCTCGTTGATAACACATTTACACTGCGCACAACTACCGCCACCACCACAGGCTGAGGGTAGAAACAGTCCAGCGTTAGACAATGTCTGCAACAGCTTATCGCCGGCGGGCACGGTGATAGTCTTTTCGCCATTGATAACAATATTGACATCACCGGAAGATACCAGCTTACTGCGCGCAGCAAGAATAAAGGCCACCAGTGCCAGAATCACCGCGGTAAACATACCGACGCCAAGAATAATTTCTGTGTTCATACGTTATTACTTCTCCGTGATAACAGGGTCGCAACGATTAGCTACAGATCTATGCCACCAAAAGACATAAAACCAAGAGATATCAAACCAACGGTAATAAATACGATGCCCAGCCCCTGAAGGCCTTCTGGAACATCACTATATTTTAACTTTTCGCGGATCCCCGCCAACACGGCGATAGCCAATGCCCAAGAGGTGCCAGAACCAATACCGTAAACGACTGACTCCGTGAAATTAAAACCGCGCTCCGACATCAGCAGAGAACCACCGAGGATGGCGCAGTTCACCGTAATCAAGGGCAAAAATACCCCCAACGCGCCATACAGCGCGGGCACATACTTATCCAACACCATTTCCAAAATCTGCACGATGGCGGCAATCACACCAATAAAACACAGATAGATAAGGAAACTCAGGTCGACATCCGGCAAACCTGCCCAAGCTATCGCGCCATCGGCAAGCAAGTAGGTCAACAGTAGATTATTGACAGGCACAGTAATGGTCTGCACCACAATCACAGCGATACCTAAGCCAATGGCTGCATCAATTTTTTTCGACAGTGCAATAAAAGTACACATGCCAAGAAACATGCTCAGCGCAATATTATCGATAAAAATCGCGCGAACTAAAATACTCAGATAATGTTCCATTAGGCTACCTCGCTCGGACGGCTATTCGAGGTGATTTTAAAGTCGGGTTTTTCAACCTGCTTTTTATCGCGAATGCGAATAACCCAGATTAATAGGCCAATTAAGAAGAACGCACTGGGTGGCATCAACATCATGCCATTGGCAACATACCAGCCGCCGTCGGTGGTCAAAGCAAAGACTTCATAGCCCCAAAGCTTGCCAGCACCAAATAGCTCTCGAAAGAAGCCAACAACGAGTAATACCATGCTGTAGCCCAAGCCATTGCCAATACCATCATAGAAGCTCGCCATCGGCGGATTCTTCATCGCAAAGGCCTCAGCGCGCCCCATAACGATACAGTTGGTGATAATCAAGCCAACAAATACCGACAGTTGCTTGCTAATATCGTAAGCCACCGCCTTAAGCACCTGATCCACCACGATAACCAGAGAAGCAATAATGGTCATCTGCACAATAATACGAATACTATTGGGAATATGGTTGCGGATAATGGACACAAATAGGTTGGAAAAAGCTGTTACTGTGGTGAGCGCCAGACACATAACAAATGCCACTTTAAGGCTCGAGGTTACCGCCAGAGCAGAACAAATACCCAGCATCTGCAACGCGATAGGGTTATTGGCAACAATTGGTTCAACTAAGGTATCTTTCACCTTTGACATAGTTTATGCCTCCCCTGCTTGTAAATGATTAATTAATGGTCGGAAGCCTTCATCACCGAGCCAGTAACGCACTAAGTTGTCGACACCTCTGGTGGTCAAGGTGGCGCCAGCCAAACCATCAATCTGAGAGTCAGCGCCTTCTCGACTCATATCAACTTTACCTTTCAGCACATTGATAACCACCTCGCCCTGACGATAGGCTTGCTTACCAACCCAGCCAGCTTTCCATCGAGGGTTATCTATTTCGCCACCCAAACCCGGTGTCTCCGTGTGTTCATAAAAACCGATACCGGCCACCGTTTGTAAATCAGACTCAAGCGCCAGAAAGCCATACAGTGTTGACCACAGACCATAACCTTTAATTGGCAAAATAATTTTCTCAATGCCCTGCTCAGTTTCAAGCAAATAAACCGTGGCATAATTGGCTCGTCGCTTGATCTTGGCTGGATCCTGCTTTGGATCTAACGCGATCGACAGCGCGGGGTCTTTAGAGGCCTTGCGCTGGTCATAGCTAGCCGCATCTACCGCATCAGTAAAGCGGCCTGTCTCTAAATCGACAATACGTGTACTGATCTGCTCAAACTGGGTTTCAATGGAAACACCCTGCTGTAGCAAGCCAGCAGAAGCCAATATATTGCTTTTCAGATCCAGTAACTTATTCACTTCTTGGGTCGGCCGCAAAATCACCGCAGCACTGGACACCACTACCGCACAGACAATGCAGAGTGCCAGAGCAACACTAAATGTTTTTGAAATACTGTCATTACCCACGGGCCAGTCTCCTCTTTATATTGCCTTGAACAACCCAGTGGTCGAACAACGGCGCAAATAGATTGGCAAATAGAATCGCCAGCATCATGCCCTCGGGGAATGCCGGATTAACCACACGAATCAGTATGACCATCACGCCGATTAAAATACCGTACCAAAACTTACCGGTATTGGTCATCGCTGCAGAAACTGGGTCAGTAGCCATAAAGATGGCACCAAAGGCAAAGCCACCAATAACCCAATGCCAGTAAAACGGCATTGCAAACATCGGGTTATCCGAATCGATGGCATTGAACAATACGGTCAGCGCAGCTGAACCGATAAGGACACCCGCAATAATCCGCCAAGACGCGATACGCATAACCAATAAAATTACCGCTCCCATTAAAATAGCCAGAGTTGATGTCTCACCAATAGAACCTTGTATGGTGCCAATAAAGGCCTGCGTCCAGGTAACGCTCTGTTGCAGTGCAGCCATACCATCAGCGGCAGCAACAGACAACATGGTCGCGCCAGTGTATCCATCAACCGCTGTCCATACTGCATCGCCCGACATATAGGCAGGATAAGCAAAGTAAAGGAAAGCGCGACCGGTGAGTGCTGGGTTAAGGAAGTTCTTACCGGTGCCACCAAATACTTCCTTACCAATCACAATACCAAAGCTTATGCCTACAGCAACCATCCACAGGGGCAGATCTGGAGGACAGCAAAGGGCAAAAAGTACCGAGGTAACAAAGAACCCCTCGTTTACCTCATGTCCACGCACGGCGGCAAACAGCACTTCCCAAAATCCACCGACAATAAATGTGGTCATATAGATCGGTAAAAAGTAGGCTGCACCATGAATCATATTGTCCCAAATGCTATTGGCGTCATAGCCCGCTAACAGGCCAATAAACACACCGCGAAGGCCCTCTTGGGAAACCATACCCATATCGGCCATAATGGTATTGGCCTGAAAGCCAACATTCCACATACCAAAAAACAGGGTTGGAAACGTTGCTAACCAAACAGTGATCATAACCCGCTTAAGATCAATGCCATCACGCACATGTGAGCTGTTCTTGGTGACATCCGAGGGCTTGTATAGCGCGGTATCTACCGCCTCAAACAGCGCGTACCATTTTTCCCACTTGCCGCCTTTATGGAAGTTTGGTTCCAATTTATCGAGAATATTGCGCAACATCGCCTTAACCCTCCTGCTCAATTCTGGTTAGATTGTCACGGAGAATGGCGCCGTACTCATACTTACCCACACAAACATAGGTATACAGGCCAACATCCTCTTCGTCCAATTCCAAACAACCCAAGTTCTGGGCCATTTCGGTATCGCCGACAATCAGCGAACGCAGCAATTGCACGGGCAACAAGTCCAGTGCTGTCACATCTTCATAACCACCCACCGGCACCATTGCGCGTTCACTGCCATTGGTACTGGAGGTCATATTGAATAACTTTTTGCCGAGCGATGAAGCAAATATCGGCAGTGCGGAATGCTTGTTTACGCCAGCGCGGAGATAGTGCAATAACTCTCGCTCACGACCCTCGCGAATGACTGATACCTGATTGTGGTAGCGGCCAAGGAAAGCAAACTCACCAGCGGCTTTGCGGCCAGCTAACACAGAGCCTGAGATAACGCGATTTTCATCGTTCGCCAGTTCACCAATCACTAGCTGGTTGAGATTGGCGCCCAATGCTGTGCTTAGCAAGCGCGGCTGTCTTACCTGTGGCCCAGCCAATGCAACCACGCGCGAGCTATCCAGCTTACCCGAGGTAAACAGCGCACCAGTGGCAATCACATCCTGATAGCCGATGGTCCACACAGTTTTATCGACACTAACCGGATCGACATAATGAATATGGGTGCCTGGCAAGCCCGCTGGGTGCGGACCACTAAAACTAATTTCGCGAACGCCATCTACTTCATCACCGGGAACACCTGAGTTAGGTGCCACACAGAGGTTAACCGGCCCATCGGTCAAACGCGTTAACACTCTGAGTCCATTGATAAAATCGTCCTGACGCGACGCAATAATCACCGCTGGATCTGCCGCCAGAGGATTGGTGTCCATGGCAGTAACAAAAATAGAGGCAGGCGTGGAATCAATTTGAGGTACTTTTGAATAGGGTCTTGTGCGCAGTGCAACCCACTGACCGGAGTTGACCAAATTATCAACCACTACCGAGCGATCCAAACTGTCGAGATCCTGTGGCTTAAAAGATTGGAATTTTTCCGCTTTAACACCGCTGATATCAATAACCAACGACTGGAATACTCGGCGCTCCCCGCGGTTGATTGCAACAACTTTACCTGCGGCTGGTGCAGTAAAAACCACGCCAGCATTTTTCTTATCAGAAAATAATACCTGACCCTTGGTTACGCGATCGCCCTCGCGCACCGCCATGGTGGGCTTCATACCTGGGTAGTCTGAACCCACTACCGCCACCTGACTTATTTTGGGGCCATCGTGAATAACCTGCTCCGGCGCACCGGCAATAGGCAGATCTAATCCTCGACGAACTTTGATCATAGGAAATACCACTATTAAAATTTAAATTCTGGCTGCAAAACCAAATGGTTGCGGCATTCAAAACACCGCTACTCAAACCCAAATCTAAGCTTGAGGACTATGCAAATATCTTTGTGTTCACGCCCATTAGATGCCCCGAGAGCGAGGGCCAAAATTGGTCGATCTAAATCGCGCGGGATTATAAAGGGGTATACGTCACGATTCCAGCGCTACGGCACTTAAAACGTAAATCTGGGGCTTTTTTTTCGATTCTGGCAAAAATGATTGTGAATTGGGCTTTTACACAAGCCGACTACCAACTATTACGGCACTCACGCAGGGCTAAAAATACCTCTTTGCGACTGGCAGAAGAGGCCAATTGCGGCAGATTTTCGATCACCTCCGCACTGTCTGTGCGGAAAAACGTGTTGATCTGCCTCTCTTGACCTAAAGTGGTGATCAACGCCTGATTGGGATCTTGGTTTTCGACCTGCTTTAACAATGTCTGAGCCACCAGATTGCCCGGCTCTCGATCTAGAGTAAAACGCAGATTATTAACAATGTAATCATGACCCGGATAGAGCATGGTACAGTCAGGCAGAGCCGCCATCTGCGTCAACACAGTCTGCGCCAAAACCTCTGGATCACCCCCAGCATGGCAGTGTCCGACACCGGCATTAAACAGCGTGTCACCACTAAACAACGCGGGGATCTGCGTTTTCGATAGCAGACAGACGTGCGCCATGGTATGTCCTGGCGTATCCAACACCTGTAACTCGACAGAGCGACCAACCTTAATGATCGAGCCCGCCTTCAGACCAGTATCCATACCAGAGATTTTATCTCGCGCGTTACTATGGGCGAGCACCTTAGCCCCAGTGGCGGCAACCAACGCCTGATTACCATCGATATGATCAAAGTGCTCATGGGTATTTACGATCTGAGTGATCTGCCAACCCAATTGCTCAGCCCGCTGTAGCACCAATTGGTAGTCATAAGGGTCTATAGCCAGTGCTTCAAGCGTATCTGGGCAGGCAACTAAATAGTGAAAATTGCGTAACGGATTATCTGTCCAAATCTGTTCTACCAACATGCGATTAAACCTCTTACTTACACCTCGAACTATTCCACCTCTAGAGGATAACTCGGCCAAACCACACCGGCAAACTTCTCCAAACAGCGCACCACCTGACAGCTGTAACCAAACTCATTGTCATACCAACAGTAGAGCACACAGCTATTGCCATCGGTAATGGTCGCCTGAGAGTCCAGTACACAGGCTTGGCGCGAGCCAACAAAATCAGTTGAAACCGCTTCAGTCGACACGGTGTAGCCAATTTGCTGTTGCAGACTGGAGTGCAAGGCTTTTTGCCTTAAGAACTCGTTAAGCTCTTCGACATTCACCTCTCTGCCCAATTGCAAATTAAGAATTGCCATGGACACGTTGGGGGTCGGCACCCGAATAGCATTGCCGGTGAGTTTACCTTTTAATTCTGGAATCGCCTTGGCTACTGCTTTAGCGGCGCCGGTGGAGGTTAACACCATATTCAGCGGTGCACTGCGTCCGCGGCGATCCCCTTTATGATAGTTATCAATTAGATTCTGATCGTTGGTAAAGGCATGTACCGTTTCGACATGGCCATTATTAATACCGTATTCGTCCAATAAGCACTTTAATACAGGCACAATGGCATTAGTGGTGCAGGAGGCAGCGGAAATAATCTTGCGCTCCGGTGTTATTTCATGGTGATTGATACCGTAGACGATATTGGGGATATCATCCCCAGCGGGTGCAGTTAGCAATACCTTTGAGGCGCCGGGGCGCAGGTGGCCACTGAGACCCGCAGTGTCTTTCCACACCCCAGTATTATCGACGATAAGTGCATTGTTGATACCGTACTCGGTGTAATCAATTTCCTCTGGGCTATTGGCATAGATCACTTTAATTGGATTGCCATTGACCACCAGCGTATTACTGTCACTCAGCACACGAATGGTACCTTTAAAGGAGCCATGCACTGAGTCTCTGCGCAATAACGCTGCACGTTTTTCCAGATCGTTATCCAGCTTACCTTTGCGGATCACAATGGCCCGCAGGCGCAGCACGTCGCCACCGCCGGCTTTATCAATCAAAATTCTCGCAACCAAGCGACCAATGCGACCAAAACCATAGAGCACGATATCCTGCGGCTCCGGTAATGGCTTAATATCGGAGCCAATAATATTGGCTAATTCATCATTGACGAAGGCTTCAATTGAGCGACCATTGCCATCCTGTTGATATCTCACCACCATTTTGCCGAGATCTAAATGCGCGGGGCCCAACTGCAACTTAGCAATGGCATCAAGCATTGGCGCCGTATCAAATTCAGACAGTTCATTCATTTCTACCTGACGAACAAAGCGATGCGCTTTCATCAAGTCAGTAACGGACTTATTGACCATATTATTGCCGTACATATAGGTACTGACATTATGCTCCCGATACAACTTACCGATCACTGGGATCATACCCTCAGCAAGCGCCTCTCGTTGTTTCCAATCTTTGAAAAAATCATCAGGTAACGGCCTTGTTAACTCGGTCATACAACAGGTCCTTTTAGCGTGGTGAGGAAGCCGAGCATTATCTAGCATCAACGCTTATGAGACAACACTCAATCATAACGGCCAAAAGATAGACAATATTTTTTCCATCAATACCCCGACATCGTTAGAATAGCGCTCTTTTTAGCCTGCGTTGCGTATAGCCAGTGCTAGCGCACAATAACTAACAGCCAATTATTTATGAGTATTATTCAGCAACAGCCCGCCTCAAATGCCGGTGACAAACACTACTGGGGTGAACTCCGTGCCGCCGGTCGCGCGCTGGCAGTAGCCGAGGCCGCATTAACATTTTCCGGTCTAACCATGCTGATCACAGAGACGGCTCGCCAAGCCGCCGAACAAACTCGCGCACTGGCGTTTTTTAGTGCCGCACAACAATTGCCTATTTACAGCTTTCCCGATTGGGAAACACTGCCCTATGATATTTTTTCGCCTCACCAAGATATTATCTCGGCGAGACTGCAAACACTGGCCAATTTGCCCCACGCTCAACAGGGCATTATTGTCGTGCCCCTAGCGACCCTAATGCACCGAATCGCCCCCACCGATTTTGTTGCCTCGCGTTCCTTTAGTTATAACGTTGGTCAAACGCTGGATCGAATCCAGTTGCAAGATCAACTGACTCGCGCAGGCTACCAACGTGTCGACACGGTATTTGAACATGGTGAATATGCCTTCCGGGGATCAATTATTGATCTTTATCCCATGGGCGAACAAAACCCATTTCGTATTGACCTGCTTGATGATGAGATAGAATCATTGCGTCTGTTTGATCCTGAGAGCCAACGCAGCCAAAAAAAAGTCGATCAGTTGCTGCTTCTACCAGCGAAAGAATTTGCCACTGACAGCGAGGCGACCAACCGCTTCCTCAATAATTGGCATGATCATTTTGATCACAACCCAAATCAATGCTCAGTCTACAAAGATGTTAAGGACGGCATTGCCCCTCAGGGCATTGAATACTACCTACCACTATTTTTTGAGCAAACTGCCACGCTATTTGACTACTTACCCAAAGATATCCAACTATTCACTCATGCCGGTATTGAAGAGGCAGCAACCGCTTTCTGGCAAGATGTTAATAGTCGCTACGAAGAATATGGTGTTGATCCCGAGCGACCCATTCTGCCACCAGCAGAACTCTTTATCCCCACCGAGAACCTTTTTCACCACATCAAGCAGTTACCGAGAACAATCATTGGCCATCAACCGGTAGAAGAGCAACAGGGTCGCTGCAATATGCGTCTTCAGGCTGTCCCCGATGTCACTGTCAATGCCAAATTGGCCAACCCTCTAACCAATCTGCAAGCCTTTATTAAGCAAGCGCCTGCGGATATGCGACTGCTGTTTTGCGCCGAATCGGCAGGTCGTAGAGAAGTGCTGATCGACTTGCTAAAAACCATCGATATCAGGCCGGCCGAAGTCGATTATTGGCATCAGTTTATCGCCAGTGATGCGGACTACAGCATTACCACCTACCCTATTGATCAAGGCGTTTACTGCCCCGATCAGGCTGTCTGCCTAATTACCGAAGGTGAACTTTTTGGTCAACAGGTGATGCAGCGGCGGCGGCGATCAAAAGCCGCCGAATCGCCAGACTATGTGTTTAAGAATCTTGCTGAACTCAAAGTCGGCGCTCCGGTTGTGCATATAGATCATGGTGTAGGTCGCTACCAAGGGTTAGTCACTTTGGAAGTCGACCGGGCAACCCAAGAATTTCTTATGCTCAGTTATGCCGACGATGCCAAGCTCTACGTGCCTGTTGCATCTCTGCATCTCATCAGCCGCTTTGGCGGTGGCGATCAGGTCGCCGCGCCGCTTAATCGTCTCGGCACCGACAAATGGGATAAGGCAAAAGAAAAGGCCGCCAAACAGGTCCGCGACACCGCTGTAGAGCTTCTCGATATTTACTCACGACGCGCGGCGCGACACGGCTTTGCCTGTGATACGAATGAGCAGGATTATCGCAAATTTAGCAGTGACTTTGCTTTTGAAACTACAGCAGACCAGCAAGAGGCAATTGACGCTGTGAGACGCGATCTACTCAGCAACCAACCTATGGACAGACTAGTCTGTGGCGATGTCGGTTTCGGCAAAACAGAAGTGGCTATGCGCGCGGCCTTCACCGTGGTCACTAGTGGCAAACAGGTGGTTGTTTTGGTACCCACCACTTTGCTAGCCCATCAGCATTTGCAAAACTTCCGTGATCGCTTTGCCAACTGGCCGGTGCGTGTCGAAGAGCTATCACGATTTAAAACCAATAAAGAACAAAATGACATTATTGCTGCCACTGAGTCTGGCAATGTGGATATTCTTATCAGCACGCATAAATTACTCCATGCAGATATCGACTTTAGCCGCTTGGGACTGATGATCATTGATGAAGAGCACCGATTCGGCGTACGCCAAAAAGAAAAAATAAAATCATTGCGCAGCGCAGTAGATATCCTCACCATGACGGCCACGCCGATACCGCGGACATTAAATATGTCGATGCACAGTATTCGCGACCTTTCAATAATCGCCACGCCGCCGGCCAAGCGACTGTCGGTAAAAACCTTTGTGCGCAAACAGGAATCGCGCGTCACACGTGAGGCCATACTGCGGGAAATACTGCGCGGCGGTCAGGTGTATTTCTTGCACAACGATGTGAAAAGTATTCGTCGCACCGCAGATGAGTTAGCCGAATTAGTGCCCGAGGCACGCATAGAAATTGCCCATGGGCAAATGCGCGAGCGCCAATTAGAGCAGGTTATGTCTGACTTTTATCATCAGCGTTTCAATGTTTTGGTATGCACCACAATTATTGAAACAGGTATTGATGTTCCCAGCGCTAACACTATCCTAATCGAACGAGCTGACAAATTTGGCTTGGCACAGCTCCACCAACTGCGCGGTCGAGTCGGCCGTTCACACCATCAGGCCTACGCCTACTTAATGACACCGCAAGATAAAAAACTCACTGCTGACGCCCTAAAACGGCTGGAGGCAATCTCTGCCGCCGATCATTTGGGCTCGGGCTTTACATTGGCCACCAATGATTTAGAGATCCGCGGTGCCGGTGAACTCTTAGGAGAAGAACAGAGCGGCCATATTCAAACCATCGGCTTTACCCTGTATCTAGAAATGCTTGAGCGAGCCGTCAGTGCCATTCGCAAGGGCGCAGCACCAGACTTAGATGTGACGCTGGATCAAGGTATTGAAGTCAATATGCATTTACCCGCATTAATTCCTGATGATTATTTACCCGACGTCAATATGCGGCTGACATTGTATAAGCGCCTGTCAAATTGCCAGACCGAGGAGCAACTCCATGAGCTACAGGTAGAAATGATCGATCGCTTTGGTCTGCTACCTGAGCCTGTTAAAACCTTATTTCAGCTCGCTGAGATACGTCAGCTAGGCGAGCAACTGGGATTGAAAAAAATCGAAGCTGGGCCCAGCAGTGGACGCCTGCAATTCACCGCCAACACTGCGGTAGAACCCATCACCATCGTCACGATGGTGCAGCAAAATCCCTCTACATTCCGCTTGCAAAACAACGACCAACTGAGTTTCACTGTACCAATGGATACTGCAGAACAACGGTTTTCTGCAGTCAATAATATACTGCAGCAATTGCTGAGCGCATTGTAGGAAGGCCAAAAGGATGCTTACAAACCCTGTATTAAACATCACCAATATAGCCATGGCATTACTGCTTGGCCTATTGACTGCAGCCTTGGTAAACGCGCAGGAAACCGACCCTAGCGAAGAATTGACCGCACCCGATAACTGGTACCAAGTTGAGGTGATCCTATTTACCCAACAGGGCAACTTAGGCGGAGAAACACCACCGCAAGAATATCGCACTGAATTTCCCGATAATTGGCTAGAACTCGTCGATCCCAATATGCCGACACATGAAAATGGCTTACCTCTAGCCAGTGGTGGACTACTCGCCGCACTCGAGACCGAGCTTACTGATCAACGTTTGATTCCGCTGGTCAGCGTGCAAGACCCAGCGCTCGGCGATCAGAGTGCAGCTAGTACAGCTAGTACAGCTGTTGACCCCGATAATCCTTCTATAGACGCACAGGGTGACCAGCGCGACAATCCTGCTTCAGACTATGAGCCGCAATATGAAGCTCCCTTCCGGCTACTGGATAGGGAATTCCGCGACCTTAATGAAAGTGCTACCGCATTGGATCGCAGACAATACAATGTCGTCTTCCATGAAGCTTGGCGCTTCGCTGCACAGGGTGAAGATCTGGACCCTTGGATTATTATAAAAGCCGGTCAGAGTCTTGAGGGGCGCTATCAAATTGAAGGCGCATTGCGCTTCTACAAGTCGCGCTTCTTACATTTCCAACCCAATCTGTGGCTACTGGCATTTGCCAACGATAATACTCAGTTGATTGAACTGCCCGACTTTCCAATCAAAACGGCACCTGTAGAAGCAGAGGTTGAACTAAGCGAAGCCTTTAATACTATTAAACTTGATGGTCTCGATCCTCAGTTAAACCATTTTGAGCCTGTTAATGCCGCGGAGAAAAGCCTGCAACCAACAGCGATAAATAACAGTGCTCAAGCTGTTATTGTCGACTCGACGCAATCCATTGCTGATTTGGCATACCCCCCAGCACAGCAAGTTAAACCGCTTGATCTGAGTAACCCGGTCGATGACCTAGCACCGTTATTGATTACCGAGCGCAATCGAGACAATAAATATCCCGTCACCTCAGTATGGGTTCTAAACAGATCAAAGCGTATTGATGAAAATGAAATCTACTATATCGATCACCCTCAGATGGGTGCGATGGTGACAATTAAATCTTATCAACCCGTATTGTTAAATCCATTGCCGGACGACGCTATTGAGACTGTCGAAACTGTCGAAACTGCCGAAACCATCGTCCCCTGAATCGCAAACTGGTTTTACCCCTAATTATTATGGCGCACAAAAATCAGTGCCTCAGTATCAAATCCCAAGGCGGCAGACTGATCGAGAAAATCTTGCATAACCTGCTCAGAGACTTCGGGGGTGCGCGATAGGAGCCACAAATAATCCGTGGTATTACCGGCAACAAAAGCGTATTGATAATTTTTATGATCCAGATCAAAAATAATATAGGAGCCAAAGAAAGGCCCAAAAAATGACACCTTTAAATAACCTGTGTCCTCAGTATCAACAAAATAGGCTCGCCCTACCGCCTGCTCTCTCTCCCCCGTAACCACAGATCGACCGGAATTGACGACCCGCAGACCACCATCATCACGCAATGAATATTCCGCAGACACTGCATCGAGTCCGCGCTCAAAAGAGTGATCGAGACGCGCGACCTCATACCAGACCCCTAAATACCGATCGACATCAAAATTTTTGACCGGCACCACAGCCTCGGGGACGCCAAGGCAAGCACAGAGATGACAACAAATAAAAACAATGATCGGTAAACGCATTACAATCTCGCTATCAATAAATAACCAAATAGCCGCTTAGTGGCGAGACGCCACAGAGCGTTGTTACAGAGGCTATTGGAAAAAACACTGGTTTAATTACTGCCGTCCGCAACTAGCGCGGCCAAATCAGGGGGTTCACTGTTTCCATCAAAATGTAACGTCGATGTCGGGAATGCAATCTCTGCCTGATTGGCCTCAATAATCTGGGCAACTTTAAGCAGTACATCTTGTTTAACATGATGAAATTTGACCCATTCCGTGGTCTTAGTGAAGGTATAAATAATAAAGTCCACCGAACTCGCTGAGAAGGCATTAAAGTTAACAATCATGATCTGATCAGTATCAATCTCGGGGTGCTCGCAGAGCATCGTTGTGACCTGGTCAACAATGCTTTCCATACAACCGATATCAGCATAGCGAATACCCACCGTTTCATAGATGCGGCGGTTGGTCATACGCGATGGGTTTTCCACAGAGATATTGGCAAAAACTGAATTAGGGATATACAGCGGTCTTTGATCAAAGGTTCTAATTCTAGTCAGACGCCAACCAATATCTTCTACCGTGCCCTCAATTTCCTTGTCGGGCGAGCGCACCCAATCTCCCACCGAGAAAGGACGATCAAGATAAATCATCAGCCCACCAAAGAAATTAGCCAGCAAATCTTTGGCCGCAAAACCAACGGCGATACCACCAATACCACCAAAGGCCAGTAAGCCGGAGATACTGTAGCCGAACAGCTGCATAGCTACCAACAATGCGGTGATAATCACCGCCGCCCGCAATAACTTACCCACTGCACGCACCGTAGTTGCATCAATTGGCTTAGCCATATAGTCGGGGTGGAGTAAATTGCGCTCGGCGCGCTTAATAAAGCCAGTAATAAAAATAGTTGCCAGAAAAATAAGCGCCAGACGATTTATCGGATCAATCAGCGCCTGCACCGGCGAGTCCATTTTCTGTGCCGCAATGCTAGCAGCAAAGTTAACCCCCAAAATCCAAATCAGCCAGATCACCGGTTTGCGACAGGCTTCGATAAAGGCATCATCCCAGACTGTCAGCGATTTATTGGCCTGCATTTCAAGGCGGTCGATGATGCGATTAACCAAATACCCCAGACTCAGAGCCAACAGCACAATAACAAACAGTTCGAGTATCCATAAATATTGCTCGCCGGTTAAATTAATTAACCATCTTTCAACGCTGTCCATCAGTTCGCCTCCATCAACTGCTTTAGTGTCGCACTCGTTTGTTGCCATTTTGGATTGGATTTTAGTTCGGCCCAATCTACCGACTTCCTTGCGCGCATGGTGGCGATTTTATCGCAGTGACTAATATCGTTACGCTGCATAAACTCCATCACCTCCAGTGCTCCCTCAGGACAATTACAGACCAAAATCATATCGCACCCCGCCTCAAGTGCTCGCTTGGCCTTATCTGGATAACCACCGACGATATCAGCACCTTTCATACTGAGATCATCACTAAAAATGACCCCATTAAAGTTCAACTGTTTGCGCAATACCTGCTGCAACCAAAAGCGCGAGAACCCTACGGAATCTGCATCCACCTCAGGAAAAGTCATATGTGCCGGCATAACGCCATCCAAGTCCTTTGCCAGCGCCGCAAACGGCTTTAGGTCATGCTCCTTAACAGCTTGCCAGGTTCGATAATCCACCGGTGCCTCCAGATGGCTGTCAGCCACCACACCACCATGACCGGGAAAATGCTTACCCGTCACCGCCATACCAGCCTTATGCATGCCCGCAATAAAAGCGCCGCCAAAATCGACTACCAACTGCGGGTTATCAGAGAAAGCGCGGTCGCCAATAATGCTACTGGTATCCCTATCGACATCGAGCACCGGCGCAAAGCTAATATCAAAACCGCAAGCTAGCACCTCCGAGGCGAGCAGCCAACCCACATCTTGAGCAAATGCCAGCGCATCAATTTGGTTACTGCTGAATAAATCACCCAACAGCTGCATTGGCGGTAGACGGGTAAATCCCTCTCGCAAACGCTGCACCCTGCCGCCCTCTTGATCCACTGCAATCAGCAATTGTTCATTAACCGCTCTTACCTCGGCCAACAGCGCCGCGACCTGTTCGCGAGACTCAATATTACGAGCAAACAGGATCAGCCCGCCCACCTGGGGATTTTGCAATAACTGAATTTCCTGCTGTGATAATTCTGTTCCCGCAATATCAAGCATTAAGCGGCCATATGACATCTTGTAATTTCCTGGAGAGACTGCGTTATTAATAAGCCACTGCGGCTAGTTAGAACCCTAGTTTACCTATTTAATAAATCTCAGCACAGAGAAAATACCAGTCCGCAGTGTAAATAATCGACAATCAACCTGAGCAAACATAGTTACACAGACAGGCCTAGATAGCAGAAGAGAGTTGTTTCAGCCGTATCGACCACAGGAAATGCAGCCAACACTTGCGAAACATAAAATACTGTATATAATCACAGCAGCTAAAGAGGAATCTATTAATGGACCGTCTAACTGCGCGACAACAACAGGTTTTTGACCTAATTAAAGATAATCTTGATGAAACCGGTTATCCCCCGACCAGAGCCGAGATAGCTCAAACCTTGGGTTTTCGGTCTGCCAACGCGGCAGAGGATCATCTCCGTGCTCTAGCTAAAAAAGGCGTTATTGAGATGATACCCGGTGCCTCCAGAGGCATCCGAGTGGTTGAGCAATTTAATGGTATTCCCATTGTCGGTCGCGTTGCCGCCGGCGAACCTATCCTCGCTGAGCAAAATATCGAAGACTATCAAGAAATGCCCGCGGGAAGCTTCCACCCACACGCTGATTACTTTCTACGCGTGCAAGGTCAGAGCATGGTCGATGTTGGCATTATGGATGGAGATCTACTGGCGGTGCACCAACAGCCCACTGCAGAGAACCAACAGATCGTCGTCGCCCGGGTAGATGGTGAGGTTACTGTAAAACGCCTTAAACGTACCCGCAGCAAACACGAGATCCAGCTACTACCAGAAAACCGTGATTACTCACCGATTATGGTTGATTTAAGAGCCCAGGATTTTGCTATCGAAGGCTTGGCCGTGGGTATTGTGAGAGTTGCCATTTAATACTGTCACGGTCAATCTTTTTGTGCCTCTCAGTGACCAGTATGTTATGGCTCAGAGAGACAAAAGCTGATTATTGACGTGGCGGTCTACGATAATACCTATCTACTCAAGGGAAGTTGTCATCCCTGCAACAACGCTTGGTCAAGCAGACGGATTAAAGCGGAGTATTAGCAAAAGAATATTTTTTTACTGGGTTGCCATTAAGCACATGCTCTTGAAGAATTGTCTCGATGACCTCCGGCGTACAACTGTGGTACCAAGTGCCATCGGGGTAGCTCAGCATAATGGGCCCCTGCCGACAGATGCGCAAGCAATCAACTTTGGAGCGATAAACTCCCGACTCCACATCCATTAGATTTAACTCGCGAATGCGCTTTTTTAAGTAATCCCAAGATTGATTGGCTTGCTCTACCGAGGCACATTTGCCCGCCGTGCACAGCAATAGATGTTGGCGTGCAGAACCGACCTTACGTTGTGCGGCGAGCGTTTTAAGAATATCAGTATTATCCATGGCAGTGTCAGGACTACGATAATTGCGCTAGTGCAAGGTGTGTCGCACTTCATCATCACCCACTGCTTCAGGGGCACGCTCTTCATTTATTTCAAATACAGTTTGGATACCAGCGTCCATCATACTCTTGGCTACATCAACATGCTTGCCATCAAGATAATTCAACACATCTTTGGAAAACGTAATACGCACTAGCGGCTCATCGGCTCCAGAGCGCTGCAACGCCACTTCACCATTATCCATCATAATTAATTCAAACTCTGTTAGTGCCATATTAAAAATCCACTGTTTATATAAAATTTATCTGCTGTCTAGAGGGTATCGACAGCAGAAATTAAAACTCAACCATCATATCTCGATGCCGATCAACCAATTCCTGAAGCTGAGTCAGCCATAATTGCGCGCGCTCCGCCGACCACTCTACAAGCTTAGCACCTTCGGCACTGGTCGCGTCAACCGCAATCATCGGCAAACGGTCTACATCCATTTCAGCCTTACGAATTAACGGCAATTCATACACTTGGGCCTGTGCGTTAAGCAATTCCGTCAACCAAGATTGACTATCAGTCACCAAAGCGTGCATTTCGGTTGCCTCAGCTGGACATTTCCCCTCAGCTGCAAGCATCTCCACCAAAACCTCCGCACTTATTGCATTATCCGGTGACGCCAACTTGTAGTTACTGGCTATATCTCTAAGGTGAAAATGCCAAGCTTGATAAAGCTGTACCGCAACTGACTGCGCAATCGCCTCAACCTGATGACTATCTTTAAATGCTCCCTGCCTTGATGATTTGGCCCTATCAAGCAATGCTAACAGTTGCTTAGCAAACAGTAATTTTTGATTCACCGCGGATAAATAGACGGACAGTGCCACTGATTAATTACTGCCCTTTTCCGCTGCAGCCCAGCGACCATCGCTGTAGAACGCACTCCAACCCGACGGTTTACCCTCGTTTTCACTGCGCACATATTGCTCTTTGGTTTTACGACTGTAGCGCACTACCGTAGGCAATCCATCGGGATCATAGGCCGGTGCCTCCAGCAAGAACTGATACTTTTCATCAATCTGCTGTTTATAGGGCAATAACTCGGTAACCAGCGGCGCCCTTGTCTCGCGATGACGAGGGAACTGGCTAGCAGCAAGGAATATCCCCGAGGCTCCGTCGCGTAGCACATAATGGTCATCGACCTTTGCACAGCGCAGTTCTGGCATCGCAATAGGGTCTACCTTAGGCGGCGCCGCTTCACCATTGCGCAATAGTTTGCGGGTATTCTTACAAGGTTCACCAGCAGCGGTCTCACCGGTACAGCCAAAGTATTTTCCAAAACGACCGGTCTTTAACTGCATTTCACTGCCACATTTATCACATTCGAGTACAGGGCCTTCATAGCCCTTAATCACATACTGACCGAATTCCACTTCATGACCGATACAGTCTGGGTTATTACCACAAACATGCAGCTTGCGAGTTTCATCCAAAAGGTAACTATCCATAGAGGTATTACAGAGTTTGCACCGGTGCTTGTGAAGCAACAACTTAGATTCTGCCTCATCGTCTTCTTCAATATTCACCGCTTCATCTCCGGCGGTAAGATTTACCGTGTGCTTACAGCGCTCTTTGGGTGGCAGTGAGTACCCAGAACAGCCTAAAAACACACCGGTGCCCGCAGTTCTGATCATCATCGGGCGGCCGCATTTAGAACATTCAATATCGGTGGCAGAGGGGTTGTTAGGTCGCATGCCCCCCTCTTCATTCTGAGCACTATTGAGCTTTTGATGAAAATCGCCATAAAAGCGATTAAGCACCTGTTTCCAATCGAGCTTACCCTCGGCAATATCATCCAATTGCTCTTCCATGGTGGCGGTAAAACCATAGTCCATGAGATCGGTAAAATTTTCGGACAACCGATCGGTAACAATATCACCAATTTTTTCAGCATAGAGCCGTTTATTCTCGATACGCACGTAACCGCGATCCTGAATCGTAGAAATAATCGCCGCATAGGTCGACGGCCGGCCAATACCGCGTTTTTCAAGGTCTTTCACCAGTGCCGCTTCCGAATAACGCGCGGTAGGCTTGGTAAAGTGCTGTTGCGGAATCAGAGCCAATAAATTCATCGCATCGCCAGTCTGCAAATCTGGCAATTCATCATCTTCGTCTCGCGCCGGCATAACGGATAAATAACCATCGAAACGCGTCACACGACCCTTACACTGCATTTCATAATCCCCTGCCGCAACGGTAATTGTTGTGGCGGTAAATTCCGCTGGCGTCATCTGACAAGCCACAAACTGCTGCCATATCATTTGATAGAGTCTGCGCGCATCAACTTCCATATCACCCAGATCACCGGGAGAGATATCAACATTTGATGGCCTTATGGCCTCGTGAGCATCCTGAGCACCAGATTTGCTGCTGTATGAATTGGGCTGTTCTGGTAAATATTTTGCCCCGTGGCGCTGCTGAATATAGTCACGGCAAGCATTAACAGCATCAGCACTAAGGTTAGTCGAATCCGTACGCATGTAGGTGATGTAGCCCGCTTCGTAGAGACGCTGAGCCATCATCATGGTTTTCTTTACCCCAAACCCTAGTCTGGTACTGGCGCCCTGCTGCAAGGTAGACGTAATAAATGGCGCCGAGGGTTTTGACTTAGTCGGTTTATCCTCACGCTTGCTCACGCGATAGTCAGACGCACGCAACGTTGCCAAAGCCGAATCAGTCTGCTCTTTATTACCGGGACGAAAGCCCTTGCCCTGAAACTTCTTAATATCGAAACGCAGCTTTACTTCATCACTGTCTTGCTGATTCTCAAGGTCGGCTTGTACAGTCCAATACTCCTCGGGGACAAAGGCCCTAATCTCTCGCTCACGTTCGACAATCAGTTTAACCGCCACCGATTGCACTCGACCCGCAGACAGGCCTCGACCTACTTTTGCCCACAGCAGTGGTGACACCATAAACCCAACCACGCGGTCGAGAAATCGTCGCGCTTGCTGCGCATCTACTCTATTGGTATTGAGCTCGCCTGGATCTTCAAATGCTGTGCGAATGGCCTTTTTGGTAATTTCATTAAATACAACACGTTTGTAGCGACTGTCGTCACCACCGATAACCTGAGTTAAATGCCAAGCAATCGCCTCTCCCTCTCTATCCATATCCGTTGCCAGATAGACAGTATCGGCGTTTTTGGCTAATTTCTTCAGTTCAGCAACGACCTTTTCTTTGCCGGGCAGTGTTGCATATTCCGCCTGCCAATCATTCTCTGGGTCAATCCCCATGCTTTTGACTAACTGAGCCTTGGCCTTCTTCTGTTTATGGATAACTTTTTCTTCTGCCGACAGTTTCCGAGTGATCGCGGCTTGACGCGCGCGCTCTTTAGGGTCAGTGGTGGTACGACTGGCACCGGTCGGGAGATCGCGGACATGGCCGACACTGGACTTAACAACATAGTTATCACCCAGATAACGATTGATTGTTTTGGCTTTTGCCGGTGACTCTACAATGACTAAAGATTTACCCATAGGGGCTTCGATTCCTTAAACAAACGATACCAATTTTCGTCGTATTGATGCTACGATATGCCAAATTCAACAACTTTGTTAACGACAAGGTGCGCATATATACGTGTTTGCCTGCCCTTTGGTCAAGCTTCACAGCCAAATTTCTTCAGCTTTCTGTCGCAACAGCATTAAAAGTTGGCAAATTTTCTGCACATCTTCTGAGTCTCCACGCTCAGTCCAAATAACACCAATACCCTCATCATTAGCGACAACAGCCGTGACTGACTCTGGCATATCGGCAGTAATCCGGCTCAAGGTATCATCCAATACCGCATTTGCTTGATCAACATACCAATGCCATCCACAACAATGCGATTGCCAACCGCGGTCACTGTAGCGCTGAAGCACCCAACTCTGCCGACAGTCGGTATCGGTCCATGGTAGGCGATAACAGACTGTTTCAAGACGCACCTCATCGTCGCGTGCATCTGGGCGCCGATGCAGTTTAACCTGCAACAGCAGGCTATTGGCCAAGCGGCGTAATTCTGTAATTTGTTGTTGATGAGGCGACTGCCTGAACCACATAAGCGGCGAGATAACCAATGCCAAACCTAACAGAATTAACAACCAAGTCATGTCTAACTACTCTTTAAAAAATTTATGCCGAACTGCTACAATCTATCGGGCAGTGCCATTATCGATAACCGACAACGAGGATGATCTCTCATGTCAAGTTATAAGCATGTTCTAGTCGGCTTGGATCTATCGACAGAATCACAGCAAGTGATAGATCGGGTCAAGTTTCTTTTCGCTAACAGTGATAGCAAAATATCGCTATGCCATATTCTTGAGCCTTTGGCTTTCACCTACGGTGGAGATATTCCTGTAGATCTATCCGATGTGCAAAACCAATTGCAGCAACAAGCGACAGAACGTCTAGCCGCATTTGCACAGCAATTACCCGTAAAGCAATGCGACCAACATATTATTCTAGGGCATCCGGCTCAAGAAATGCATAATCTGGCCAAGAAGTCCGATATTGATTTGATTGTTGTTGGCAGTCACGGGCGTCATGGCTTGGCACTTATCTTCGGCTCTACCAGCAACTCCGTGCTTCATGGCGCTAGTTGCGATGTACTCGCCGTTAGAATAGCCGACAGCTAACAGTCGCCAACAAGACTCATTATCGGCTCGCACAATCGTCAGCAAACTGGTAACTTTCTTTGCGTAGGCTAATCTTTTAGCGCCGTAGTCAACAGGGAATGCAATGTCTTTAACCAAGCCAGTATCTGTCGTATTGTTTCTGTTGGTAATACAACATGGCGCGGCATTGGCCAGTAAATCGCCGAACAACGCGCTCAGTAATACTGTCAACGTTTCAGGTGCCACATCAGCCAATCAACATCTAGCGCAACAACGCCAGCATTACACCAAAGCAATGCATCTGGTGCGCGATGGGCAGTGGCAGACACTGCGACAATATCGACACAGGCTCGAAGAATACCCTCTCTATCCTTATCTGATCTACGCAGATCTTATTGCCAACTTGCACTATCGCCGCCGCTCGGAGGTCAATAATTACCTAATAAAGTATGCACATTCAGTTAAGGCGCATCATCTGCGCAACCGCTGGCTCGACTATCTGGCTAAACACAGCTATTGGTCAGACTACATTAAAGCCTATCAACCCAGCACCGCTAGCCATAGCCAGCAGTGTAACTTCTACTTGGCTCATTACCGGTTAGGTAATCGCAGCAAGGCCATCAGTGGTGGACTCAGTGTATGGGTTAATGGGCGCTCTATGCCAAAGACCTGTGATCGTTTATTCGGCATTCTAATTAAAGGTGGCCACATCAGTGAGACGCTGGCATGGCAACGATTTAATGCGGCAATGGACCAGAATAACTATCAGTTAGCACGCTATCTAAAAAGGTTTCTTCGCAGCCCCGATCTGAAAACGCGCTATCAACTCTACTATACCGCCGATCGCAACCCATGGACTGTCAGTCAACGTGAGAAGTTTACCCTTAAAACTGCGCAGGAGACGAAAATCCTCGAACGCAGTTTGATTGATTTGGCCGCTCGCAATGCGCAGGCCACCCTAAAGCTCTGGACTCGCTATCAAATCAGCCATGAATTTAACCACAGCGCTCAGGGCAAGATTATCAGTGCCATCGTCAAACGATTATATGCACAAGGACATCGACAAGCCTCTGATAGCTATCATCTGGATAACTTACAATTACTCAACCAAACTCTCGACGGCAACCTAGTCGAGTGGCGTATTCGTCAGTCACTGGCAGAATTAGATTGGCCGATGGTGCATACCTGGTTAGGGCGATTGCCTGAGGCATTACAGCAGAAACCGCTGTGGCGCTATTGGGCCATTCGCAGTGCCAAAGCAGATACAACGAATAATCAGAATACCCATATTGTGCAGCTAACTCATGACCTAGCTCAGGAACGAGATTTTTATGGCTTTCTCGCCAGTGACAGGCTCGGTATTGACTACAGTATCAATCATAAACCATTGATAGTTGATCAACAGCAGCTTGATAGCATAGCGTCACAACCGGCAATGCGTCGTGCTCGAGAACTCCATTTTCATGGTTACACTGTCGATGCTAATCGTGAGTGGGCATCAGCGAGCAGTGACTACCAGCACCAAGACTGGTTGGCTGCCGCTGTTCTGGCTCATCAGTGGCAATGGCATAATAAGGCCATTGCCAGCCTAGGTAGTGCAAAATACTGGGATGCTATTGGCATTCGATTTCCACTAGCTTATCAGCAACCGATTCAAACTGCCGCGAACAATACTGGTATCGCCGACTATCTATTATTCGCCTTGGCGCGCCAAGAAAGCGCCTTTAATCCAAGCGCTAACTCCAGTGCCGGCGCCATGGGTTTAGTGCAGGTTATGCCAGCAACCGCCAAAGCGACCGCTAAAAAATATCGCATACCCTACCGCAGTAAAAAGCAATTGCATCAGCTAACAACCAACCTCGCCATTGGTTCAAGCTACTATAAAGGTCTGCTCGACCGCTTCGATAATAATCGTATCTTGGCTACCGCTGCCTACAATGCTGGCCCAAGTCGGGTCGATCAATGGCTCAGAAAAACTGATGGCAAACTGCCCTTTGATGTGTGGGTAACGTTAATTCCCTTCAAGGAAACGCGCCACTATGTAAGCAATGTGTTGATGTATTCAGTGTTATATTCTCGCAAACTGGGTCTACAAACGCCGTTACTGACGCCAGCTGAAAAAGGCAGGTTGCTTTAGTGTTATTTACAGCATTGCTGTTACAGGCTCAAAAAGCCCTATTTAAGAGTATTTCTCGGAATCTTAACCATGTTAGTAGATATTGGTGTAAACCTCTCAAATAAGCGTTTTAACGAGGATACAGAGGATGTTCTGCAGCGTGCTCTGCAAGCGCAGGTCAGCAAACTGGTGTTAACCGGCACATCTGTGGCCGAAAGCCATGCAGTGCTCGCACTTTGTGAGCAATACAGCGAGCGTTTTCCCAATATGCTCTATGCCACCTGCGGCATTCATCCCCATGAAGCCGATGGCTTGCAAACTGACTCAATCGAAAACCTGCGTACGCTAGCGGCCAATCCTCAGGTAGTCGCTATTGGTGAAACCGGTCTCGACTTTAATCGTAACTTTTCCAGCCCCCAAGCACAGCTAGCCGCTTTGGAAGCGCAATTGGAACTGGCCTGCGAGCTGAATATGCCCCTATTTATGCACGAGCGCGATGCCGCTCGGCGTCAACTCGAAATTATTAAGCACTACCGAGATCAGATAACTGATGCTGTAATCCATTGCTTTACCGGCGATAAAAAAGTGTTGTTTGGCTATCTTGATTTAGATCTGCATATCGGCATCACTGGATGGGTGTGCGATGAGAGGCGCGGTGTAGACTTAAAAAACATAGTCCATAACATACCATTAAACCGGCTTATGATTGAAACCGACGCACCCTATTTACTACCGAGAAATATGCCCTCTAAGCCGAGTAACCGGCGCAATGAACCGGCATTTCTACCCTACGTATTACAAGTAATAGCCGAGGCGCGCACTGAGACCAAAGATGAAATAGCGGCAGCAACCAGTGCCACGGCGATGCAATTTTTCAAATTCGATCAGGCGGTATAGGGTTATTCGAAATTATCGCCAACGGTCACTACGCCATTACTGAGTATCTGTGCTCGCAAACCACCTTTGCCCACTAACTCCGGCAAGACACTTACGCCTAACCGTTGCTGTAAGCTGGCACAAGGCTCGCAGAGTTGCACGCCATAAAAAAGATTGCCATTGATACTAAAACGCTTACCAACCAAATCGTTCAGTCGCACATTGCGCGTCACCAGATTACGGCGAAAATCACTGACATGAAACTGGTGACCCTGAGCATGATTAAATGTCTCGATAACTTCCGCCTCAATCAACGTTATTTCCCAGTCTGGCTCACCCTTATAGCTAGAGCGATTTTTGCCTGTTTCGGAGAAATAACGGTCACCCACAATGCCTTTGCCCGCTTTAATGGCAACCTTTTCATGGCCCTCAATAAGCACCGCTTTTTGCGATGCGGTGTAAATCCCAACAACAGTCCCAATTGTCATAAAACCACCCTTATTTATCTGCTAGTGCTGCGTAAATACTGTTTTTAGGCTGACTGAAAACCGAGCGCACCATAGGCTCAAACAATGACAAACTCAGTTCAGGCATAGCTGGATCAAAGGATGGGTCATCGTATTTAGCAATAAAGCGCGCGGTGCGTTTAAAGTGATCACTATCGCGAAACTGATCGCGCATATTGCGATCGCCACCAATAAAATGAAAAAAATTATAGCCTTGGAAAATTGCGTGATGTTTGATCATCCAATGATTTTCTTCGCAAACGAAGGGCTGCAAAATAGCTGCCGCAACATCGGCATGGTTAGCGCTTCCCAAGGTATCACCAATATCATGCAACAGCGCACAGACCACATATTCCTCGTCCTCACCCGCTTCTGCCGCACGGTGGGCAGTCTGCAGAGAATGCTGCAAACGATCAACCGCAAAGCCGCCGTAGTCACCGGCCAGCAATTGCATATGAGTTAAGATACGATCAGGTAATTTACTGAAAAATGCCAGTTGCTCCGGCATGATAATCTGCCAATCTTCGGCTGTGCTCTTTGACATCTCGGTAAATTTTGCTCGCATTGGCATTCCTCCCACAACATCATAATAGCTAATGTAAAAAGATCGTATCAGCAAAGTATCCTGTATTCTATGGCCAACGCTTACCATCCGCGACCGGCAGAGTGTCGATTATGGTTATAAGCTGCGAAAAAAAAGGGTCTCAATCAGACCCTTTTTCTAACGCTTATAATCAGTGATTTGATACCTTAGTTACATTTCACCACATAAGGACTCGGCGCATTACCAACAACGCGCACATCTCTAAAGGTGATTGCGAAAGGCTCAGAGGCAACCAAAACCAATGGCGAATTAACCTTCCGCAAATCCACACCGAACTTAGTAAAGCAGGCCAAACTAATACCCATCTTAGTTAACTTGCCCTCCGGCTGAGCCCGCAATAGTCTTGTGATGGGAAGTTCACCGCGGCAGGGCCACTCACAATCCATTCGCAACGTAACGCGCCCCTCTGGGTGCTTATCTACTGCAAACGTCATCATCAGAGCGGGGTTATCTCCCGGAAGATCAGATAAATTAACTGAGTTATCTGTCTGCCAATAGAACTGACTCTCATGACCCGAACCCCATTCCACACGACGTGAGTCCTCTTGCACTGCACCATCAACCGTGGTGACTGTTAGCGCGCCATAGGCTGTACTAGTGGACTTTCCGCTGACCAACTTGCGCCAGTCACTGGCATCGCCAACATAGGCTTTCCAAGGCGATCTAGTTGTGCCACTAAATACCAATCGCTCCTTGGAAGAATTATCGATCAGCGACTTCTCATTAAGGTTCTCGGCAATCATCTCTGCATCGCCATATGCTAGCCCCTGACCACTTTTCATTAGGTACTCAGCTACCGGCAAATCCCTATTCGACGCATTAATTTCCGCTGCTGGCCAGTCAAAAGAAAGCTTGCCTGTAAAGTCGAAACGCGGCTTGCCCTGAGCATCTGCAACAATTACATCGGCAATACCACCCCCTTCAGACCCCGGCAACCAAGCAACCACAAAGGCATCTGAGCTATTAAGCTCTGCATTTACCCACAACGGGCGGCCAGTAAGCAGAACAGACACAACCGGAATACCCTGCTGCTTGAGCTTACGCAATAGCTTAAGATCGGTTTGCAGACCCTCATCATGTAATAGTGAATCTCTATCGCCAGAGCCTTCGGCGTAGGGGTTTTCGCCAAACACAACCACCGCTACATCGGGTTTTTTCACAAAACTTCCATCAGCGGACAGCTCAGTGGTGCCACCTATCTTGGACATCGCTTGGTCGATACCAGCGTAGATCGATGTTGCACCGGGGAAATCACTATTAAGATTTTCGGTGCCCTGCCAAGTGATGGTCCAGCCGCCATTTTGTTTACCAATATTATCCGCACCATCGCCGGTCACCAGCACGTGCTGTGCCGGTTTGAGTGGCAGTATCTGCTGACGGTTTTTCAGCATCACCAGAGACTTTCTCACCGCATCTCGAGCCACTGCGCGATGTTTGGCCGACCCGATAATACTGCTATCTGCGGTGATCTTACGCATAGAGGGTGCGGGCTTCTCAAACATACCGGCGCGCAATTTGACACGCAAAATACGACTAACCGCATCATCGATTCGCGCCATTGATATCTCACCGCTGCGAACCTGCGCTAAGGTATTCTTATACACCTGTTTCCAGTCCTCAGGCACCATTAACATATCGACGCCGGCATTAATTGATTGGGCACAGCTTTGATTGGTACAGCCCTCAACCTGACCTATTCCATTCCAATCACTGACAACAAACCCATCAAAGCCCATTTGCTCTTTAAGCACGTCTGTTATAAGAAACTTATGACCATGAAGTTTTTCACCGTTCCAGCTATTAAAAGACGCCATCACAGTCTGCACACCTGCATCTAATGCAGTTACGTAACCCTGTCCATGCTGGTCGAGAAGATCGTCGAGACTCATAATTGTATTGCCCTGATCCTCTCCTCTAAAGGTGCCACCATCGCCAATCCAATGTTTGGCCGATGCAATCACCTTTTCGGAATCAGTGCGCAATTGTTCAGCTGTTCCCTGCAGACCCTCTACAATTTTGCCGCCATAAGCGCGCACAATTGGAGACTCATCACTATAACCTTCATAGGTACGACCCCAGCGATCATCTTTTACCACGGCAACCGTCGGGGCAAAAATCCAGTCGATACCAGTCGCGGCAACCTCGCGTGCGGTAATAGCACCAATCTCTTTGAGCAATTCAGGATCATTGGCCGCACCCAAACCAATGTTATGAGGAAACAATGTGGCACCAACAACATTGTTATGCCCATGTACCGCATCTGTACCCCAGATAAGTGGGATACCAGACTTAGTTTTTACTGATGCTTTATAGTAGCTATCGGCTAACTTTAACCAATCATCGATAGACGAGTTTTTACGCTGATTTGGAAACGAGCCACCACCATTTAGCACCGAACCCAGATGATATTTAGTCACATCTGAGGGCGACACCCATTTGATTTCGCCTTGCACCATTTGCCCAACTTTCTCTTCGAGGCTTAAGCCACTGAGGATAGTTTTCACTCTGCTTTCAACATCAGCATTGACATCTGCCACTGCCGTAGGCGCCAACAAACAGGTGACGGTCAATAGGATTAGTCGGATTAATGCCTTTGGTAATGCGTTGAGCGAAACAAACTTAATCGTGGTTAACTGAACTTGCATAATGTGAGTGTCCCTAGTACTTCTATTTATATATGACCCAGCCAAACGGCGCAAAAACCCCTTTGAATACGGCTCTCACGGCCAATTCATTATCGAATATTTTTATCCGCGGTGGTAGCGATCAGGTGCAAGATTGACATGCTGGGTAGTTGAGGGGAAGGCGCGATGCGGTAGTCTGTTTGTGAACTGCGATAAAGGGGGCTAGCGAATAAAAACCATAGGTATTTTGGGGGTTACAGACTGATTATTGGAATAAATTACGTACCGCTTCACGGTAGTTTCTGCTAACTTTGAGCTCACTACCGCCTGACAAATGCAAGAGACTACCGCCCTTCTGCAAAGGGCTCACACTGACGACTCGCTCGATATTAACAATGGTAGAGCGATGAATTCGCACAAACAAACTATTATCGAGCTTATTAATCAACTCAGTTAATGTGCTCCTTACAATATGCGTCTCTCCCGATGCGTGAACACACATATAGTCGCCAGCGGCATCCACCCAATCAATATCATCAAATGGAATAATCTTAACCACACCGGAGTCACGCACAACCAGCTTGCGCTGCATACCGGCCGGAAGACTTTCATCTGCTTTGGCTACAGCTTTACTCGCCACTCGGTCTGAAATGGCGTCGATTGCGCCAATTAAAGGGGTTTTAAAACTCTGTTCGCGATCAGTTTTTAAGCGGTCAATCGCTCGCTCTATGGAACGCCCTACACGCTCTTGATCGAGGGGTTTTAACACATAGTCCACCGCATGCAGATCAAAGGCCTCCACAGCAAACTGATCAAAGGCGGTGACAAAAATCACCATTGGCATCAGATCTGCCTGTAGCGCTTTAACCACTTCAAAACCATTCATACCAGGCATTTGAATATCTAAAAACAGCAGGTCAGGCTGCAGCTCAATAGCCGCTGCTACTGCATCGCGACCGTTGCGACATTCAGCGACCACCTCTACATCAGCACAGGGCTGTATGCACGAGCGCAAGAACTCAAGTGCCAAAGGTTCATCATCAACAATTATCGCTCTAAGTTTTTGCATAGCGTTATGACTTAATCTGCTTTTCTAACGGTAAACGCATAAAAATTTTTAACCCTCCAGACGCTCCAGACTCCAAGTTAAAGGTATAGTTATCGCCGTAAAATTCATGCAGTCGGTCGACAGTATTTTTCAAGCCAATACCAACCCCCTCCAACGGCGCTCCCTCAGCCTGCATACCCGGGCCTGTATCGAGCATTTCTATCTGCACATAGTCTTTATCTAGCGCGGATAATACGGATATTTTGCCACCCTCTTCCATCGGCGCAATGGCATATTTAATCGCATTCTCAACCAAAGGTTGCAGTATTAAACTAGGAATACGGACACCCTCTGAGGCTGGGTCAATAGCGAACTCTAATTGTAAACGCTCTGCAAATCTAGTCTGTTCGATATTAAGGTACAATTTTAGCGCATCCATTTCCTCCTTTAGCGTCACCCGCCGAACGGGATCATTGTCCAAGGAGTAGCGTAAAAAATCACTCAACTGCACAATCATAGCAGTGGCTCTAGGCATTTCTTTTGTCGCAATCAGTGCTGCAATTGCGTTTAAGGTATTGAATAAAAAATGCGGATTAAGCTGATAGCGAAGCATTTTTAGCTGTGCCTCATGAGCGATAGCCTCGGCCTGCGAGCGCCGTAATTGTTGTTCTTTATTCTCTGCAGCTATACGCAATAGCGTGGCGTGCTCCGACTGCAGTAATTGGTAAAATTTGGCCCCATAATAGAATGCTGCCCAGCAGCTAAAAATCATAATTGAACCAAATAACCAACCACCAAAATCATTCCATAACCCCTGCTCCCCAGTCATTGCCATAAAGGTGGTAATACGCAACATAGTCCAGACTAATGAGCAGGCTAACACGCCTGCGACCGACGCGATAAGGCGGGACCATAGCTTTTTATCCCAGAAGTAATGAAATAAAGGCCGCAATGGCCAAGATACCAGAATACCAAGTACTGACTGCAATAACGTATGAGCAATATAAGCAAAGCTCTGCTGGTTGTACCACAGGGTAAGACTTAAAAAACTGATAAGGCACAAACCAAACCAGCCAATTAGCTGTAACACCCAGAATTGGTAAGTAGTATTGCGATAAAAAGCCTTGATAAACGAAGGCAGATTTTGCTCGACCATAAAAACACTTAACTATGATTGGTTAGACAGCCAAAATAGCATAATTCAAAGCCTGTATGTTGGTCTATTTTGTACATGCAACGGGCACTTAACCTGATACCATTGCCCTTTGCAACTAGACCTAAAGTTATGAGTCAACAACATATTATCGAGTATCTTGGCATTAAAGCCCTGCGAGCCACTCACCCCGGTGTACGCCGGCTTAAACGCCAACAAAATGGTCATAGTGCACATGGTAATAAAGTCTGGCGCTCAAGCTTTGTGCTTATGGATTATCTCCATACCTACCCCCCAGAATCAGCAGCGAAAGTACTCGATATTGGTTGTGGCTGGGGCTTAACCAGTTTATTTCTGGCGCGACACTATCAGGCACAGGTAACCGGGATCGATATAGACAATAGCGTCTCACCATTTTTGGCATTACAGGCAGAGATTAACCAATGTGCAATAGACTTTCAGGCACGCGACTTTGAAACCTTGAGCCAGTCGGAATTAAGCCAGTATCAGCTACTGATTGGCACCGATATTTGCTTTTGGGATGAAATGACTCAACCGCTATTTGATCTAGTAGATCGCGCAATAGCAGCCGGCGTTGAGCGGATAATTATTGCCGACCCGGGCCGGCCGCCCTTTTGGGCGCTAGTCGACCTATGTACCGAGGCCTTTGCCGCTGAGGTCGTTACACGGCGAATTTATCAACCATGGAAAACCGAAAAATACCTTATGGTGTTAGAGCCATAAAAAAACCGCGCCTTTAACAGCGCGGTTTTTTTATATCAGATGTCACTGATCAATAGGGTATTAGAACGCCATATTGAACTTAACACCGTAGTGACGTGGCTTGTTGAACGAAGCACGCATATAGCCTGGACCACGATCAGCCCAGTTGCGAATTAGCTCATCAGTCACATTGCGGACATAAGCCTCGACCGCCCAACGCCCTTCTTCATTAATCAAGCGTAGAGCAAAATCAGCTGAAGTATAAGCTTCTTGACCTGAGTGCAAGGCGCCTTCGCCGAAATTAGACTTGTCGAAGTACATATCGTCCTGCCAGTGTACTGATACATAGGGGCTTAAACGCAGACCATTATCAAGGTACCAGTTGTGCTCATAGTTAACCGTCACACTGTACTCAGGCGACCAAGGCATAGCGTTGCCAACAAAGCTCGTCTCACGTACAAGACCACCTTCATCATTAGTGGTCTGAGGCGCACAACGAGTCATACCCAAAAGTGCACGCTCAAAGCAGTACCAGTCATCCTGAGCACCCTCGAACTTCTTGATTTCAGAGTCTAAGTAAGCAACCCAACCGTTGATACGACCGCCATCATAAGGGCGCCAGTCGAACTCAAGCTCAGCACCGACGCTTTGAGTCTCACCAATATTATTGGTGATCAATGTGCCAATGTCGCGACCTACAGTTACACAGTCGCCCTCACCGGAAGAACAAGCCTCCGTACGACCTTCAGCATCGTCATAACCCTCGGGTACGCGGATTTCACTACCGGTACTGGTGATGGTGGCATAGAACGTATCCTGCAGATCAGTGTTATCCATTAAGAACACATTACCAAGCAAGTTCAGGTCACCATCTAGTAACGTAGCTTTAAAGCCAAGCTCATAGGTCTTATTGTTTTCCGGATCATAGTCGAAGGTGTCAGTGATATTACAGTCGCAGATATCAATAGAGTCTCCAAAGCCACCAGACTTATAACCAGTCGCAATAGAACCATAGATAAATAGATCATCATTGATCAGGTAGTCAAAGCCTAGCTTCCAAGTACCCTTGCTCCAAGCACCAGAATGCGAGTTATCTGAATATTGTAGCGCCTGCGAAGAACCATCGGCAGCTACTCTATCTGCGCTTAAGAAATCACTTCCGAGCGTACCCATTTCAGCGGTCAACGCATCGGACTGATAGCCGCCATCAGATAAAATACCCAACTGCGGCCAGCTATCATAAAACGCATTAAACGCTGCGTCAGTAGTGTACTTACCACCATTGGGCTGGCGCCAACCAGCAGTAACGTAGTTACGGCCACCGATATCTGTTTTCTCATCCTTGGTGTAGCGATAACCCGCCGTCACATTAAGCTTATCATTTACGGCGTAGTCAAACTGGGCAAAAACTGCCTTGGACTCGACAAGACGCTCAGGCTGAACAAACGATTGCGCAAGCGGAATAATAACGCCACAACAGAATGGATTCTCGACATCAAAGCGAATCTCATTATCCTCTTTCATCCAGAACAGGCCACCAATCCACTGCAGAGCAGCATCAGAATTGGAGCTAAACTGTAGCTCAGTGACGAATGAACGATAATTAGAATAGTTAGTCGACATTGCTAAATCATCAAATGGCTGCAGAACAACAGAGTCAAACTGGCCCCCATCGACAGACTGGACCAGACCTAGGTCATTGACCAGATCGGGACATTCAACCATTGAGCCAGCACCACCGGTACAACCAGCCGGCGCAGCATTCTCTGAATACCAAGTACGCATAAAGCCATAGCCAGGATGATCAGGGTGTGCATAAGTAGTTGAGGCATCATGTACCTGCGAGCGCTCTTGCTTGGAGTAACCAATACGGTGCTCCATCAAAATCTCATCAGTGAGATCCGCAGAGAAAACAGAGCGAATACCGAGCATTGTCATATCCATCTCACCTGGAACATTGACACTGACATCCCACTGATCCTGTTCACAAGCGAAGAAAGTGCCCTTAGCTTTTTCACAGTCCTTCAAGCTTAACCCGCCGGGCGAATTATCTTGGAAATAGTCGGCAATCAAATCCCAGCTGACTTCACTGCTGGGCTCGATACGCAAACCAATTCGACCACCATAACGATCAACCGAACCATAGGCCTCATCAGCATCAACCGGGCGATTGCGACGCTGATCTACATTGGGGATACCGTCTTTTTCAATATCGCCATCAGCCGCCGCAATGACACCATCACCATTAACATCAAACTCAAGATCATAAAAATCCTGAGTCTGGTTGTACCAAGTATCAGCACGGTCAACCAAGAAGCTTGCGCGCAATGCCACTTGATCATTCACTGGCAAGTTATACCAACCCTTAACTGCGCGCTGGCTGTACTTGCCCAGATCAACTTCGACCTTACCTTCGGCAATATCAAAGTTAGGGCGAGCACTAATCACGTTAACACTACCAGCGGTAGAGTTACGGCCAAACAATGTACCCTGAGGGCCACGGCTGATCTCAACACGCTCAACGTCATACATCAAAGCAAGGCCCGCTTGCGGGCGCGGCGAGTAAAGACCATCAAAGTGCATAGCCACTGTAGGGTCACCGATTTCAGTAAAGTTATTCGAGGTCAAACCGCGAACAACCACCTGAACACCAGAATCAGTCGGCGAAAGGCCGATCTGTAGGTTAGGTACCATATCGTCAAGATCTAATAGGTTTTTTACACCTTGATTATCCAGTGACTCCTGACCAAAGGCGGAAACAGCGACCGCTGTTTCCATCAATGAGGTTTCACGTTTAGTGGCGGTAACAATGATTTCATCAAGAGACTCATCATTTGATACCGAGTCTTGTCCTTGGGCCGATACACTAAT
>JBNAAJ010000014.1:246-52746 GCA_049631145.1 Porticoccaceae bacterium | reverse complement strand
TAATGCTCAACTGTCATGATGATGTCGCTTTTGAGAGAGTGGTCAATGTGCCTCCTCGGGGTATTGGCGATCGCACAGTGGAATGTATCCGCGATCTGGCTCGCGAGCAGAGTACTTCCTTATGGACAGCGGCCACTGCTGTTGTCAGAGAAAAACGCCTGGCCGCGCGAGCAACCAATGCAGTCTCGGTTTTTCTTGAGTTAATTAATGAAATGAGTGGTCAACTCGATGAATTACCTTTGCAGGAGCAGGCTGAAAATGCCATTCAGCACAGTGGTTTGGTTGATATGCATCGCCGCGAGAAAGGTGAGCGAGGTCAAGCCCGAGTAGAAAACTTGGAGGAATTAGTCAACGCTTGCCGCAACTTTGAGGCTGAGGATAATGACCAGCCAATTTTGCCGCAGTTTCTTGATCAGGTAGCTTTGGATGCGGGTGACCGTCAGGCTGACGAGGACCAAGATGCGGTGCAATTAATGACATTACACAGTGCCAAGGGGCTAGAATTTCCCTTGGTATTTTTGGCCGGCATGGAGGAAAATTTATTTCCTCATAAGATGTCAATTGATGAGCCCGGGCGACTTGAGGAAGAGCGACGTTTGGCCTACGTGGGTATCACCCGCGCGATGCAAAAGCTCTACTTAACCTTTGCTGAGACTCGTTCAATTTATGGTAGCGAATCGTTTAACTCCGTGTCACGCTTCGTGCGGGATATTCCCTCAGATGTTATCGAAGAGGTGCGATTGCAAAATAATATTGCCCGTCCGACGAGCTATGCGGCAGGGGCACTGCAGTCAGACCAAGGTGAGAATACTGGGTTTAGCTTGGGTCAGCAGATTATGCACAATGTCTATGGCGAGGGAGTGATTTTAAATTTTGAGGGCACTGGGCCGCGCGCGCGTGTTCATGTTAGCTTTGAAGAAGTGGGTACAAAAATATTAATATTGGCCTCAGCAAATTTGAGCGCTATATAAAAACTAAAGGCAATTGTTAAGTTAAGGGGTAAAACATGCGTATAGGCGTTATCGCACTACTGTCTATGTTAATGCTAGGCTGTGGTCAACAACCCGCAGACATATCAGCGGGCGGAGCAGAAAATCAAAAATCCTATAACTGGAAGCTGGTGACTACTTGGCCAAAAAACTATCCGGGTCTAGGCACTGCGCCTGAAAATTTTGCCAAAAAAGTAGCAGCGATGAGTGGCGGCCGCTTAAACATAAAGGTATTCGGTGCGGGGCAGCTGGTCCCTGCGTTTGAGGTATTTGATGCAGTTAGTCAGGGCACCGCACAAATGGGTCATGGCGCCGCCTATTATTGGACTGGTAAATCTAAGGCCACAGGGTTTTTTACGTCAGTCCCTTTTGGTTTAAATGCTCAAGAGATGAATGGTTGGCTGCACTATGGTGGCGGACTTGAGTTATGGCGTGAGCTCTACGAGCCATTTAATTTGATCCCCTTTGCCGGTGGTAGTACGGGAGTACAAATGGCCGGTTGGTTTAATCGGGAAATTAATTCAATGGCGGATATTAAAGGCTTGCGCATGCGTATTCCCGGCCTTGGTGGAGATGTGATTGCGCGTGCAGGCGGCGTACCAGTGACTATGCCCGGTGGCGAGCTTTACACATCTATGCAAACTGGCGTGATTGATGCAACAGAATGGGTTGGTCCATACAATGATCTGGCTTTTGGTTTCCATCAAGTGGCCAAATATTATTATTATCCGGGTTGGCACGAGCCCGGCCCAATTTTGGAATTGATTGTCAATAAGGACGCTTATACCGATTTGCCGGCTGATCTGCAGGCTATCGTTGACAGCGCAGCCCGTGCGGTCAATCAAGATATGCTGGATGAATACACCGCAAGAAATAATACTGCTCTGGTAGAGCTGGTCGAGACCCATGGTGTAGAGGTTCGTCAGTTACCCGATGAAGTGATAGCAGAGTTGCGAAGACTGTCAGCGGAAGTTCTGGAAGAGTTAGCCGCAGATTCTGAGATATCCAAACGTATCGCAGAGTCAGTTGAGGCATTTAAGCAACAGGCCATGACTTATCACGGTATATCCGAGGAAGCCTATTACAACGCCCGCAAAAAATAGCGCTCAGTCGACAGATTGATTGAAAAAAGGCCGACACTGATCGGCCTTTTTTATATCTATAAAATGTAAATAATGCTGTACTCTGATGGAAATTTAAAATCTAATTGCCGCCTTTATGTAGCATCAATTCGAGGGAGGTTAAGACATGAGTGCAGAGCCAGTAGATAAAATTATCATTGGCAGTGAAGAATGGTGTGCGATTTCTCAGTTGGGTATCCCCGCGGTTAAAGCGCGTGTCGATTCTGGTGCCAAAACGTCTGTACTTCACGCTTTTAATATCCACGCTTTTAAGCGAGGCCCTGTGGCGTGGGTATCATTTGATGTCCACCCGCTGCAGAATAATCGTAAAGTGTCTTTGCGCTGTGAGGCCCCTATTCTTGACAGGCGCATGGTGAAAAACACTAGTGGCGCTAGTGAAAAGCGCTATGTGATTAAAGTGCCGATGCGGCTTGGTGAGCAGATCTGGGATATTGAACTGACTTTAAGTAACCGCGATAGCATGGGTTACCGCATGCTATTGGGCCGTGAGGCCATGACCGGTCGGGTATTAGTGGATCCGTCTGCCAGTATGAACTTGGGGCGTATTGGTGATTTAGAATTGCGTGAAATGTACGGCATTACACCCAGTGCCAAAACGGGGCTTAAAATTGGACTGCTAGCCAGTAATCCAGATTTGTACAGTAATCAGCGCATTATGGAAGCGGGCGAAGAGCGCGGTCATCAGATGGTGTTTTACAATATCAAAGACTGTTATATGAAGCTCGATGATGAAATGCCAGAAGTACATTATCGCGGAGGACATATTGTTAATGATCTCGATGCGGTAATTCCTCGCATTCGGCCCAGTGCGACATTTTATGGTTGTGCGCTGACTCGGCAGTTTGAAAGCATGGGCGTCTATGCCCAAAACAGTTCCATGGCAATTAGCCAGTCAAGAGATAAATTATTTTCGCTACAGCTTCTAATTAAGAGTGGTTTGGATATTCCCCTTACTGGTTTCGCTAATTCACCGATTGATACCAATGAATTGATCGATATGGTTGGCGGTGCTCCGTTAATTGTAAAGCTACTTGAAGGGAGTCAGGGTCGCGGCGTGGTATTGGCGGAAACCAAGAAGGCTGCACAAAGTGTTATTAATGCATTTAAGGCAGTCAAGGCAAATTTGTTGGTTCAAGAGTTTGTAAAAGAAGCTGGCGGTAAGGATTTACGGCTATTTGTGATCAATGGCAAAGTTAAAGCGGCTATTGAACGAACGGCGGCACCGGGAGAATTTCGTGCCAATATCCACCAAGGGGGAACCGCATCGGTGGTACGGGCATCCACGGAAGAGCGGCGCCTAGCGATCAAGGCAGCTAAAGCGATGGGGCTTGCTGTTGCCGGTGTCGATATTATTCGCTCGAAAACGGGACCATTACTGTTAGAAGTAAACTCATCTCCGGGTCTTGAGGGGATAGAGTCAGCGACAGAGAAAGATGTGGCCGGTATGATGATTGAGGCGATTGAACACCAGCTTAAATGGCGTGCAGAATGCTAGTTCTTCCAAAACGTGGGCGTAAATAAAACTAGCAGGGTAAATATTTCCAATCTTCCCAACAACATACCCCAGCACAGCACCCACTTAGCAAAACCACCAAGGTCTGAATAGTTAGTTGCTACAGCACCCAACCCGGGACCCAGATTGTTTAGTGATGCCGCGGTGGCGGACCAAGCGGTAACATAGTCTAATCCCGATGCAAGTAGCAGTAGCACCATTAGGTAAAAAATTGCCAGATATACACCAACGAACGCCCAAATAGCATCGATTACCCGATCAGGAATTCTGCGGTTGCGGATCTTAATTGGCAACAATGCATTGGGATGTACCAGGCGATATATTTCTCTTATGCCCTGCTGAGCCAGTATAAGCATTCGGCCAATTTTTATACCGCCACCGGTAGAGCCAGCACAGGCGCCAAAGAAAGATAGAAACAGCAAAAAGAACGGTAAAAAGGTTGGCCAGTTACTGAACTCGGCGGTAGCAAAGCCGGTGGTTGTCATAATGGAGACAAGTTGAAACACGCCTTGGCTAATGCTCTCCTCCTGATTATAAGTGCCACTGTAATAGAGGTAGGAACAGGTTATTACCATGCCGACTACCAATAGATAAATATACATCCGAGCTTCTGGATCAGCCCAGTAGTATTGTAATTTGCGGTTGTGCCACACATGGTAATGCAGTGCGAAGTTAAGGCCAGATACAATCATAAAGAAAGTACAAATGGCCATTATTGTGTTGCTGTTAAAAAAACCAATACTGTCATCATGGGTCGAAAAACCACCAATCGCCACGGTGGAAAAGCTGTGGCTTATGGCATCGAATCCACTCATGCCGGCGGCCCAGTAGGCCAGCGCGCAGACAACAGTTAGGCAGAGATAAATTTTAAACAGCACGTTGGCAGTCTCGGTGATGCGAGGGGTCAGTTTGGAGTCTTTCATTGGCCCAGGCGTTTCTGCGCGATAGATTTGCATGCCGCCCACACCGAGCATGGGTAGAATAGCTACAGCGATAACAACAATACCAATCCCGCCAAGCCATTGCAGCTGTTGGCGATAATAGAGTATCGATTTAGGCAGATGATCCAAGCCTGAAATTACTGTGGCACCGGTAGTGGTGAGTCCGGAGATAGACTCAAACAAAGCATCCATAAAACTTAGATTGGGCGCTTCCGATAGCATTAAAGGTAGAGCCCCAAAGGTGCTTAGAACCAACCAGAAAAATACTGTAACAATAAAACCGTCTCTGGTGCGCAGTTCCCCTGTGCGATTACGCGAGGGCAACCAAAACGCTAGCCCCACGAGAAGCGTAATAGCGAAGGCGATAAGAAAAGTCTCTGATGTGTTTTCGTGGTATATCGAGGCAACTGCAATAGGCGTTAGCATGGTCAGGCTGAAGATCATCAGCAGAACACCAAGTACTCTAGCGGTAATGGCAAAATGCATAATTTCTATATCCTAGAAAAAACTGAACCCTACAGCGAATAACTTTTCTACTGCCTTGGTATTTTCTTTGTCGACAACAAACACAATGACATGGTCTTCGGCCTGAATAACAATATCATGATGGGCAATAATCACTTCTCCATTGCGCACCAGAGCCGCCAGTGTAGCGCCCGGTGGCGATTTAATATCACCGATTGCACGCCCTACCACTTTTGAGCTTTTTTCATCGCCATGAACAATAATCTCCAATGCCTCTGCGGCGCCCCTGCGCAGTGAGTGCACACTAACTGTATCGGCCCTGCGAACATGAGCCAATAATGAACTGGTGGTCGCCTGCTGCGGTGAGATAGCGATATCAATTTCGCCCCCCTGCATAAGGTCTGCATACACGGGATTATTGATTAATGTCATGACTTTCTTCGCACCCAATCGCTTGGCGAGCAACGAAGCCATTATGTTGACTTCATCATCATTAGTCAGCGCTAAAAAGACATCGGTCTTATCAATATTTTCATCCAGTAACAGTTCTTGATCGGTGGCTGAGCCATTTAGGACCACGGCCCTATTCAGTTTTTCAGAGAGATAGGCCGCACGTTCCGGTGAATACTCAATAATCTTAATATTGTATTGGTCTTCCAAAGCTTGGGTAAGGCGGAAACCAATATTGCCACCACCGGCAATAACTAAACGATGGTAGGGCTTTTCCAAGCGCCGCAGTTCGCTCATCACTTTGCGAATATTCTTTTTAGCGGCGATAAAGAAGACTTCATCGCCATCCTCAATCACTGTGTCGCCAACCGGAAACAGAGCGCGATCTTTACGATAAATAGCCGCTACTCTGGCATCAGCTTTGGGCATATGCTCTTTTAGCGTGCGCAACTCCTGCCCGACTAAGGGGCTATCCTTAACCGCCCGCAAACCAACCAACTGAATAATGCCATCGGCAAAGTCCAGCACTTGTAGCGCGCCGGGTTGCTCTACTAGCTTGCGAATATAGTTAGTCACCACTTGCTCGGGGGTGATCATGACATCAACAGGCATATGCTTATCGTTAAAGAGCAAATTTTTATATTTTGGATTGGTGTAATTAGGTGCGCGAACGCGGGCGATTTTTGTCGGTGTGTGAAAGAGAGAATAGGCGACCTGACAGGCGATAATATTAATTTCGTCGCTACTGGTGACAGCGACTAGCATATCGGCATCTTCAATGCCGGCCCTAACCAATACATCGGGATAGCACCCTGTACCAACTACGGTGCGAATATCAAGGCGATCTTGCAGTGCTCGAAGCGCGCCGTCATTAATATCGATAACAGTGATATCGTTGTATTCTCGGGCTAGATTCTCTGCCAATGTCGCGCCGACCTGCCCTGCACCGATTATTACTATTTTCATGGTAGTTCCGAGTTATTATCAGCCTTTCTTTTGCAGCCGCGCATAGTAAAAGCCATCGCAGCCATTGATTGTGGGCAATAACTGTCGCCCAAAATCGGTTTTTATGCCCCAGTCAGCATTAATTGTAAGCAGGCTGGCATCGGCATGATTATGCAAAAATTGTTCGATCACCTGATCATTTTCGTCGGGCAGAATTGAACAGGTTGCGTATAGCAAAATGCCTTTATCAGCTAATGTTTCCCACAACCCCTCTAAGAGACGTTGCTGAATAGCGCTTAGCTTAACAATATCCTCGGGTTTGCGCAGTATTTTGATATCCGGATGACGACGAATAACGCCGGTAGCGGAACAGGGGGCATCGAGCAGTATGCGATGAAAAGCACTGCCATCCCACCATTTCTCTGTATCTGCTGCATCAGCCACTTTTACACTGGCCTTCAGATTGAGCCGCGCTAAGTTCTCCTCTACCTTCTTTAAACGTCTTGGCTCGAGATCAATGGCCAGCACCGAGCCGAGGTCTGATTGGCTTTCTAAAATATGGCAGGTCTTGCCTCCTGGCGCACAGCAGGCGTCCAATACAGATTGCCCCGGCTGAAGATTAAGCAGCGAAGCCGCAAGTTGAGCCGCCTCATCTTGCACACTCACCGCACCCTCAATAAATTGCGGCAATGCTTGAACATCTCTCGCATTGCTCAAGATTACACCCTGCTGGCTATTATCGGTGGCCTTGGCTTCTATGCCTGCTTGAGTAAGCAAGTCCAAGTACTCGGTGCGACTGGTGTGTAGGCTGTTAACCCGCAATACCATTGGCGCACGGGCATTGTTAGCCGCGACAATATCAGTTTGATATTGCGGCCAGCTATCAGCAATCTTATTTAATAGCCATTTGGGGTGGGCATTGGTAAATACAGCATTGTCATTGTGCGCCGCCATAAGCGTCGGTTGCTGCCGTTGAAAATTGCGAAGTACGGCATTGACTAGCCCCTTGGCCCATTGTCGTTTGAGCTTTTGGCTGGCGGCAACCGTTTCATTGATAATGGCATGCTCGGCAATTCGCATATGCAATAGCTGGTAGAGACCGCAGGCCAATAAGCCCTGAATTTCGAGATCTTTTTCACGCAGAGGCTTTTGCACTAGTTGTTTTAGCAGCAGCGCAATCTGGGGATACCAACGCAGGGTGCCAAAGCACAGCTGCTTGAGTAGCGCGCGATCTTTGTCGTCGACCTTATCAGCATAATCTGGCAACAGCGCGGAAAGCGATTGTCCACGCAACACGCCGGCAATAACCTCGGCGGCGGCAGCGCGGACATTCATGGATTACAGACCCAGCTGTCTGCCGACAGCCAATAAGTCTGCCCGCGACTTTAAGATCTCAGCAACAGCCAAGCGTGATTTACCGGCGAGCTGTATTTCCGTGAGCAATAAGCTTCCTTGACCGCAACGGATAAGTAGGCCTTGATTATCGGCGCGTACAATTTGCCCCGGTTGCCCAATGCAATCACTACGCTCGACTTTGCTACTCCAGATTTTTATTCTCTGTCCTTCTAGGCTAGTGAAAGCGCAGGGAAAAGGATTAAAGGCACGAATACGCCGGTCAATTACCATGGCGGCCTCAGACCAATCAATTTGAGCCTCGGCTTTATCAATTTTGCTTGCATAGCTACTCAGGCCATCGTCTTGGGCTACAGCCTGCGCTGAGCCAGTCTCGAGTTTGTCAATTGCCCGCAGTAGCGCCGGCCCGCCAAGATCAGCTAAGCGTTCATAGATGGCACCGCTGGTATCTTCATCGCTAATGTGACAGCGAGTTATCGACAGCATTGGCCCTGTATCTAAGCCTGCGTTCATTTGCATAATTGTGACGCCTGTTTCGCTATCGCCGGCTTCCACTGCTCGCTGAATAGGCGCAGCACCGCGCCATTTGGGTAATATCGATCCATGCACATTGATGCATCCGAGGCGCGGTGTATCGAGAACTTGCTGAGGTAAGATTAGCCCATAGGCTACGACTACCATCAAATCAGCATTGAGCTTGGCGAGCGCTGCTTGTTGCTCTGTGTATCGTAGTGTTTGCGGTTGATAGATCGCTAGGCCCTGTTCCTCGGCAAACCGTTTTACCGGGCTGGCTTGCAATTTTTTTCCTCGCCCTGCAGGCCGATCGGGTTGCGTGTAAACGGCAACAATCTGATGACGGCCGTCATCAATTAAGCTTTGTAAATGTCTTGCGGCGAAATCTGGTGTCCCAGCGAAGACGATTCTCAATGGGTGGGTATCCTATGCACGCTGCTTTTTAAGCTTTTTACGAATGCGATCGCGTTTGAGAGGGGATAGGTAGTCAACAAATAACTTGCCTTCCAGATGATCTATTTCATGTTGAATACACACCGCGAGCAATCCCTCGGCCTCTTCTTTAAAGGGGTTACCCTCTCGATCTAGTGCGCGGATCATGACATGAGCAGGCCGATCTACGGCTTCATAGAAGCCCGGCACCGACAGACATCCTTCTTCGTAGGGTGTGGTATCTGGCTCAAGAACCTCAATTTCTGGGTTGATGTACACTCTCGGCTCATCCCGCTGTTCTGAGATATCCATAACGATAACTCGCTTTTGCACATCTACCTGTGAGGCGGCGAGGCCAATACCCTGTGCATCCCGCATTGTCTCGAACATATCGTCGACGAGCTGCATAATCTCTTCATCGACGACAGCCACAGGCTCTGCTTTGATACGCAGTCGAGGATGGGGATATTCAAGAATGTTTAGTCTAGCCATAGCGAATGTGATGAAATTTAAAAAAATGAGTTTAAAGCACTGCTACCCTTACACTACTTTGTACAATACCAGAAGAAGTCACGCTTAATCCAATTGCGATTATACACTAACCGGACATGGGGAAAGGACTCTCAATCATGAAAATACAGATTATTCGGTGCATCTTATCGTTGGTCATTAAGCAGGTTTGATGTGGCTGATTTCAACACCCTAGTTACTATTACTGCTTCCTTAAAAGCAGATGGTGGCAACTGTTTGGTGATCAACTGGGCCAATCTCTGGTTGCGCCTAGGTGACTGACCCCCTCGAAATTCATTATTGTTTGGTCGCTCAACAACTGCCGGATTTCACCCGACAGCTTCAAGCAAAAGTACTCCACTACTTGCATAGCTATAAGCGATTATTTACTGCGACAGATTTGCAACTCAGCGATGATTTGCAACGTCTTGTTGTGGATCTTCGCCATCAATATCAACATGGGGCTTGGCAGCGGCGAGTGGACCAAATCCGCACAGCGGTTGAACGTTATACGGGCTCTATACTCTGTATTTCAACGCCAGATTACCCTCCGCAACTGAGGCATATCCCCTGTGCGCCACCTCTGCTCTATGTCCGTGGCAATGCGAATGTGCTGCACTTACCTCAGATTGCCATGGTGGGAAGCCGGCGTATGTCGAAGGATGGTGAAATCAATGCCTTGCAGTGGGGGCAATATTTAGCAAATGCCGGGTTTACCATCACCAGCGGTCTCGCCATAGGTATCGACGGAGCTGCGCACCGTGGCGCGCTTCAGGCATCAACATCTGGCAGAGGGACGGCCGTGGCGGTGATGGCCACTGGGATAGAGCAAATTTATCCACGACGACACCAGAAGCTCGCTGATCAGATACTGGCTGTCGGCGGTGCACTCGTTACAGAATTCGAGCCCGGCACCTCACCGTTGCCAGCATTATTTCCTCAGCGTAATCGTATTATTAGCGGTCTTAGTTTAGGCGTATTGATTGTTGAAGCTGCCGTCAAAAGTGGTTCTTTGATCACCGCACGTTTAGCCTTGGAGCAGGATCGCGAGGTGTTTGCTATCCCTGGGTCTATTCACAATTCTCAAGCGCGGGGATGTCATCTGCTAATTAAGCAGGGTGCTCGACTGGTAGACTGCGCAGATGAGTTAGTCACTGAATTGGTCGGGCCGCTGGCGGGTTTGGCACAGTCATTACCGCAGCAATCATCCGAAGTGTCGACAGACTTGAGTGCTGAAGAAACCACTGTTATTAAATCTCTGGGGTTCGATGCGATGGATATAAATAGTATTATTAGTCCTTACAGCGTGGAAAAAACCGCGCAATTATTGGTTGCACTGGAACTGAAGGGTGTGGTTGCCAACGAAGGTGGATTCTATCGTCGACTGATGTAATCGAAATTTTCCGGCGAGCGTACTTATCCACAGTTGCACCGCGCTTAAAGTTCCGGTAGATTGCGCGATCCTTACACATGGTGACTAAAAAATGAGCAAACCTTTCGTGGCGATTTTAATGGGTTCCGATTCTGATTTACCAGTTATGGAAGCCAGTTTTGAAATCCTCAAAAAATTTGATATCCCTTTTGAAGTTAAGGTAACTTCTGCACATCGTACCCCTGAAGCAACGCATAATTATGTAACCGATGCGGACGCTCGAGGTTGTGCAGCATTTATCTGTGCGGCAGGTATGGCCGCCCATCTGGCTGGTGCCGTTTCTGCGACGACATTAAAGCCGGTTATTGGTGTTCCCATCAACGGTTCCCTCGATGGCTTGGATGCACTGCTATCGACAGTACAAATGCCTGGCGGTATTCCAGTGGCCACTGTTGCTATTGGTAAAGCGGGTGCTAAAAATGCAGCCTACCTTGCAGCGCAGATTATTGGTGTTGCCGATGCAGAAATGCACAGCAAGCTGGTCGCGGAGCGTGCGGCTAATGCGCAGGCTATTTTGGCCAAAGATGCGGCGCTACAGGAAAAGCTGAAAAATAGCTAAATACTGCCGTGATCAATTGGAGTAGCCACGCCAGAATAAGTCGTGCAGCAGCTACGCTGCAGGCTTCTGGGGTGGTTGCCTACCCTACAGAAGCAGTTTGGGGGTTAGGTTGTGATCCTTTCTCCGAAACTGCGGTCAGAAAAATTCTACGCCTTAAAGGTCGTTCAGTAGACAAAGGCTTGATCTTGATAGCAGATCATGCCGAGCGTTTTGCGGCTTTCCTACAGGGGCTTGCCCCAGATCATATTCAGCGCTTTAGCGCGGTTTATGATAAACCCACGACCTGGTTAGTGCCCGACAATGGTGTCGCCCCATCATGGATTATCGGTCAGCATGACACCCTGGCTTTGCGTGTCATTAGGCATCCTGTTGCGACAGCGCTGTGTCAAGCATTTGGTGGGCCGCTGGTGTCGACATCGGCAAATCCGCAGGGATTGCCCGCGGCCACGACAGCACTCAAAGTGAAAACCTATTTTGGTCAGCGGATTGATTTTCTAACGCCGGGCATCGTCGGGCGCGCTAGAAACAGTAGTGAGATTAAACATTTATTAACCGGCGAGGTTATTCGTGCAGGCTAAAGTGCAACAGATCGATAAAAATGCGGTTAAGAGTTATCTGCTGGGATTGCAAGATAGCATCTGTACTGGCTTGCAGGCAGAGGATGGCTCTCATTGGCAGGAGGATAATTGGACTCGGCCAGAGGGTGGCGGCGGTCGCAGTCGTGTGCTTGTCGATGGCCCTGTAATAGAAAAAGGGGGTGTCAATTTTTCTCATGTTTTTGGTGATCAAATGCCCGCTTCGGCCACCCAGAGCCGACCTGATTTAGCGGGGCGTAGTTTTGAGGCCATGGGTGTTTCACTAGTGATACATCCGCACAACCCTTATGTGCCCACTTCTCATGCCAATGTTCGTTTTTTTATTGCGGAAAAAGCGGGCGCAGAGCCTGTCTGGTGGTTTGGTGGCGGTTATGACTTAACCCCCTATTACGGCAACGAGGAGGACTGCCGCCATTGGCATCAGACGGCTAAACAAGCCTGCGATCCTTTTTCAGAGGCACTTTATCCGCGGTTAAAACACTGGTGTGATGATTACTTTTATCTCAAGCATCGAGATGAGCCCCGCGGTGTTGGCGGGCTGTTTTTTGACGATTTTAACGAGCTGGGCTTTGATCAGAGTTTTGCTTTTATGCGCGCTGTTGGCGATAGTTATCTCAATGCCTATCTTCCCATAGTCCGGCGGCAGCGAGAGCGTGATTATGGTGAGTCGGAGCGTAATTTTCAGCTCTATCGTCGCGGTCGCTATGTCGAGTTCAATTTGGTGTGGGACCGAGGGACGTTGTTTGGCTTGCAAACCGGCGGTCGCACTGAATCAATTCTGATGTCTCTACCACCGCTGGTTCGCTGGGAGTATGATTGGAAGCCGGAGCTTGGCAGTGCGGAAGCTGAGCTTTACGAAAAATATCTAATCCATCGCGACTGGGTTTCGTCATGACTGATAAATACGCTGTCTTTGGTAACCCGATAAAGCACAGTAAATCGCCCGAGATCCATCGTGCTTTTGCTGTGCAAACCGTGCAGGCTATCGAATACAACCGGCAGTTGGTTGAGTTAAGTGATTTTGCTGCAGCGGCAGATCGATTTTTTCAGGCTGGTGGTCGCGGCTTAAACATTACCGTGCCTTTCAAGCAGGAAGCCTATAGCTATGGATCGCGGATAACCCCCAGAGCCCGTCGTGCTGGCGCAGTTAATACCCTAGCAATGCAAGCGGATGGAACGGTGTTGGGCGATACTACCGACGGTGTTGGCCTAGTAACTGATATAAAAGATAATTTGGGTTGGCAAATCAAAGCTAAACGCATTCTAATTTTAGGCGCAGGCGGCGCCGTGCGGGGTGTATTAGAGCCTTTATTAGCGGAGCAGCCACAGCATATTGTGATTGCTAATCGCACAGTTGATAAGGCGCTACAGTTGAGCAAAGGTTTTGCCGAGTTGGGTTATATCTTGGGTTGTGGCCTCGATATGCTAGATGGTCAAGAATTTGATCTGATTATTAACGGCACTAGCGCTAGCCTACAGGGAGATTTGCCGTCACTGCCCGATAGCCTGGTGGCGCAGAATGCCGATCTTGGCAAAACCGCCTGCTACGACATGATGTATGGCGCTGAACCAACCGTCTTTATGAGTTGGGCGCGTCAACAGGGCGCGTTGGCCGCAGATGGTTTGGGCATGTTAGTGGAGCAAGCGGCAGAGTCTTTTGCTCTGTGGCGAGGTATCCGTCCAGATACTCGCCATGTGATTGACGCTCTGCGCCTGAAACTGGCTACCGAAAGTTAGCTATTTTGTTGTTCGGCTAGATATTGATCCTTGAGCTTAACGTAGTTGGCCGGTGAGTAGGTGAAAAACGTTTTTTCGCCTTCTGACAGTGCGCGCAATTGTTTGCAGGGATTGCCTACATAGACAAATCCACTTTCTAAGGTCTTGCCTGGCGGCACCATACAGCCTGCGCCGACAATAACTTCGTCTTGAATAATGGCGCCATCGTTGACGATAGCGCCATTGCCAATAAGGATGCGATTGCCGATCGTGCAACCATGCAGGACGGCGCGGTGACCAATCACTACATCATCACCGATAGATAGGGGCCAGCCATTTGGGTTGAAGTCAGATGCATGGGTAATATGCAGGACGGCATTGTCTTGCACATTGGATCTAGCCCCTATTTTAATCGAGTGCATATCGCCACGAATAACCGCGCCGGGCCATACTGAAGCATCATCGCCAAGGCTGACATCGCCTATCACCGTTGCCGCAGGATCTATATAGACTCGTTGTCCTAATTTAGGAGAAATACCGCGATGTGAGCGAATTGACTGATCCATAATGATTTATGTCCGATATAATAAAGTCTCCTATTGTGGTGAAACATACATGGCATTGACAACTAAAAAACAATTTATCGCTGGTGTTACCTGCCCCAAATGCGCACAAATGGATAAAATCCAAGCGTATGTTGAAGATGGAGTTAATTACAGAGAATGTGTCAGCTGTGGATTTAAAGATCAGATGAGACTCGCATCTGCACCTCGTGAAATGCAAACTCGCGTTAATACTACTCAAGAGGAAATTGCCAGTCAGACTCAGACCGTCAGACTCATGGACCCAAAAGACTAAAAACGGCCGTCAAAATCTAGTCTGAGTAGCGCGCTTTGGAGTTAAAAACCAAGTGAATATGGCATGTCTCTGCGAGGCAGGAGTAGCTTGGTATTTCCTCGCTATTTAGGCTGTTGCAGTAAGCGCGCAGTTTTTTTCGCAGCATTGAATCAGTTTCAATTGAGCGAGCTAGCCTGTCGCCGAGACTCTGGATAGCGGCGTCGAGTTGATTGGCAAAGGGTTCGCCAATAATATGATGCACTAGCAAATTGGATTTAGTTATATCGACGCTGATGACGGGATTGCCGCACTGCGTTTCAACAACATCATTTAATTCTTCAACAAATCTGCCAGCGAGATAAGCCTGATACATCTGTGATTCGAGCTCTTGCTGGCGCGATACAATCGTAAGAGGAATGTCCAGAAATTGTTGCGCAGTGGCAGCTTGTTGTGCCATTTCGCCGCCAATGCCGATGCGGTGAATCACATTATTCAGAGTTGCCACAATATCCGCGGCCAGCCCTACATAGCGCTCGATAAACAAGGTCAGACTCTCTGGAACATCTTGGCCTTGCACCATAATCGAATGATGTAAGTGGTCGGACCGTTGCCCCAAAAAGCGGGACAGAAATTCGTTGGCTTGATGTGACAGTGGCAAAGAACCTCCCGCTGGTTAATTGCATTGCACGGGTTGTCTTGTTTATAAGACGACCTACCGAGGGAAGAATCACAACCAAGAAAGGTTGACCCAACCTTCTTTGGAACCTAACAGTTTTTCCATGCCTTGTCACAAATATCACTCGTGCCGCAAGAGATTATTGATATTGGCAAATAAATCGACTCTATAGTCAAATTTGATCTCATTGCCGCTAGAGAAACGTACTCACTTTTGCTACACTCGCGGCGCATTTTAAAGCGCTCATTTAGATTGTTAGAGCGTCCATACAGAGGAAGAGCTTTAATTCCTAATTTACCACGGAGAAACAAGCAATGTTGAAAAGAGCGCAAGCACTTTTCTTGGGTTTGCTGAGTCCAGTTATTGCACTAGTAATGGCAGGCAGCGTTAGCGCGGAGAGCGCAATGCGGCAGCTCAATATGCCTCAGGGAGTGACCGAAGTTAGTCAAGCGGCCTACGATATCCATATGATTATGATGTGGATTTGTACTGTAATCGGTATAGCCGTTTTTGGCTTTATGTTTTATGTCATGTACGCCCACCGCAAATCTCGCGGAGCAGTGGCGGCAAATTTCCATGAAAATCATGTTGTTGAGCTAATCTGGACTATAGTTCCAGCGTTGATTTTGATTGTTATGGCGATCCCCGCAACCTCGGCCCTGTTAAAAGTGTATGACACTGAAAATGCCGACATTGATATTAAGGTGACGGGTTATCAATGGAAGTGGCAATACGAATATATTGGTGAAGGCGTAAAGTACATGAGTGAACTTCGTACGTCTCAAGATGAAATTTACGGTCGCACACCGAAGGGCGAGCACTACCTCCGCGAGGTAACAGAGCCACTGGTTATTCCGGTAGGTAAAAAAGTACGCTTCCTGATCACAGGTAACGATGTTATCCACAGCTGGTGGGTGCCTGACTTTGGTGTTAAGCGCGACGCGGTGCCGGGCTTGTTTACTGCCGCTTGGGCAAAAACGGATAAGCCAGGTGTCTATGTCGGCGAGTGTACCGAGCTATGTGGTCTAGGCCATGCGTTTATGCCTGTTGTGGTAGAAGTGAAGGAAGAGGCTGAATACAACGAGTGGTTAGCTGGCAAGAAAGAAGAAGCCGCTGTTTACGCATCAACCATTGGTAAAGAATGGACATCCGATGAGTTAATGGTGCGTGGAGAGGAAGTTTATAGCCGCTCTTGTGCCGCCTGTCACCAAGCTGACGGCAACGGAATTCCAGGCGTATTCCCAGCGCTGAAAGATAGCCCGATTGCTCTGGGCTCAAAAGAAGGTCATATCGGCGTGCTTATCGATGGCGTGGCTGGGACTTCAATGCAGTCATTTGCTGACCAACTCTCTGAAGTTGATATTGCCGCGGTCGTTCACTACGAGCGCAATGCATGGGGCAACGATGTTGGCGACGTAACTCAGCCAATTGATGTTCTTAACTACAAACAAGGCCAATAGGGAGTAATTGATATGGCACATGGTCCCGCAACACTCGCTGACGGCTGGTTAAAATACATTAGTCGTTGGGTTTTCACTACCAACCATAAAGATATTGGCACGCTGTACCTGTGGTTCAGTTTCGCTATGTTTATTATGGGTGGTGCTTTTGCGATGATTATCCGAGCGGAACTCTTTCAACCAGGCATGCAGCTGATAAAGCCAGAGTTCTTTAACCAAATGACCACCATGCATGGACTGGTCATGGTATTTGGTGCGATTATGCCAGCCTTTGTCGGCTTGGCTAACTGGATGATTCCGATGATGATTGGTGCGCCCGATATGGCGTTGCCACGAATGAATAACTTGAGTTTCTGGATTCTTCCATTCGCTTTTGCGATTCTGACTTCCACGCTATTTATGGAAGGTGGTGGTCCTAATTTCGGTTGGACTTTCTACGCACCACTCTCAACTACCTATGCCCCTGATACGGTGAATTACTTTATTTTTGGTGTGCATATTATGGGTGCATCATCGATCATGGGCTCAATTAATATTATTGCGACCGTGATGAATATGCGAGCGCCGGGTATGACCTACATGAAAATGCCTCTGTTCGTATGGACCTGGGTGATTACTGCGTTCTTGTTGGTTGCCGTGATGCCTGTGTTGGCGGGTGCGGTAACAATGATGTTAATGGATATTAATTTCGGTACTAGCTTCTTTGACGCGGCTGGTGGCGGTGACCCTGTTCTGTTCCAGCATGTATTCTGGTTCTTTGGTCACCCTGAGGTCTATATCATTATCTTGCCGGCCTTTGGTGTGGTGTCTCAAATTATCCCAACATACAGTCGTAAGCCACTGTTTGGTTATTCATCAATGGTTTATGCCACAGCGGCGATTGCATTTTTATCCTTTGTCGTTTGGGCTCACCACATGTTTACCGTTGGTATGCCAATTGCCGGTGAGCTGTACTTTATGTACGCCACCATGCTGATTGCGGTACCCACTGGGGTGAAGGTATTTAACTGGATCACCACTATGTACCGTGGCTCTCTGACTTTTGAAACGCCGATGTTATTTAGTATTGCCTTTGTGATTCTGTTTACCTTTGGTGGCTTCACAGGGATGATGCTGTCGATTGCGGCGGCGGATATGCAGTACCATGATACCTATTTCGTGGTCGCACATTTCCATTACGTTATGGTTGCGGGTGCGGTATTTAGTGGTACTGCAGCGGTGTACTACTGGCTACCAAAATGGTGCGGTAAAATGTATGACGAAACCATGGGTAAGGTGCAGTTCTGGATTGCCTTTATCGGTTTCAACATCGCCTTTATGCCACAGCATTTCTTAGGTTTGGCTGGTATGCCGCGCCGCTATGCTGATTATGGACTGCAATTTGCGGACTGGAATATGGTCTCAAGTATTGGCGCCTTTATGTATGGTGGTGCACAGATCCTATTCTTGTATAACGTTATTCGCACAATCGGTTGGGGTAAACCTACCGATGAAGCGAAGGTTTGGGAAGGTGCAGAAGGATTGGAGTGGACAGTGCCCACACCGGCTCCTTATCACACCTTTTCCACACCACCGGAAGTTAAGTAAGAGGACTGATAAACATGGCAGCTTCGGGTACCAACCGTTGGCTTATGGCGAAATTATGCGCTCTAGCAGTTGCCATGTTTATGTTTGCAATTTTTGTGCTGCCGCCGCTCTATGATCTGTTTTGTGAGATCACGGGGATCGGGGGTAAAACAGATGGCGCTTATCAAGCCGTCGCGGTTCAAGTAGACACTTCGAGAGAGATTGAGGTGCAATTTGTGGCGACAAATAACGCAACCATGCCGTGGGATTTTTATCCTATCGAGGAGCGTGTCGTTGTTCACCCCGGTGAATCCCGCGAAGTTGCTTTCTACGCGCACAACCGTACGGGGCAAGATATGTTGGGGCAAGCGATTCCCAATGTGCTGCCTAATAATGCCGCAGATTATTTCCACAAAACGGAATGCTTCTGCTTTAACAACCAACCCTTGGCCGCAGGTGAAAATGCGGAGCTCGGGTTGGTGTTTATTATTGACCCAGATTTGCCGGCCAGCGTTAATACAGTAACCCTGTCCTACACCATGTTTGATATAACAGATCGCACCGCGGTGCAGGTCTCACAAGTACAGTAAACGGAGAGTAACAATGTCAACAGAAAGTACCTATTACGTACCCGACCAAAGCAAATTGCCGATATTTGCAGCAACTGGTATGGGCGTAATGGCCTATGGAGCGGCCTCATGGGTTTTGGAAGGAGGCTCATCTACCGTCTTCCTAGTCGGCTCGCTGATTATGGCAGCGGTGTTGTACAAGTGGTGGAGTATCGTTATTGATGAGAATATGCGCGGTCTGGCGAGCCCACAACTCAAGCAGTCCTACGTATTAGGTATGCTGTGGTTTATTTTTTCTGAGGTGATGTTCTTTGCTTGCTTCTTCGGTGCCCTGTTTTATGTTCGCGTATTAGTGAATTCTTGGATTGGCGGTGAGGCCGCTATTGGTTGGTTCGATGACACGCCAACAGATGCTTCGGTAGCTAATGCGCAATTGCTCTACCCTGGCTATGAGGCTGCTTGGCCGCCTATGGTGACACCGGATCAGGCGGTCAATGGTGACGCGGCGCAGTTTAAAGGGCCAGATGAAGCAATGAATAATCCTGGACTACTCAACTGGTTGTCATGGTTGCCCTTCTGGAATACCGTTGTTCTATTGACCTCTAGTGTTACCGTCCATATTGCTCACGGAGCATTGAAAGACAGCAATCGTAAAAAGTTTAATTTGTGGTTGGGCATCACCGTTGCTCTGGGTATATTCTTCCTATTTCTGCAAGCAGAGGAATATATTCACGCGTATCAAGAGCTTGGCCTTACTTTGGAGTCAGGCATCTACGGGACGACGTTTTTTATGTTGACTGGTTTCCATGGTATGCACGTGACGATGGGTACCATCATGCTATTGATACAGTGGTTGCGTGGGCTCAAGGGACACTTTACGCATGACGATCAGTTCGGTTTTGAAGCGGCCTCATGGTATTGGCACTTTGTTGATGTAGTGTGGGTGGGCCTGTTTATCTTTGTCTACATACTTACGTAGTAAGTATTTGAGCTTGCTATGCGGCCAGGTATCCCCTGGCCGTTTTTATCTGTGCTTTAAACTAGGGCTGTGACGGCACTTTGTTTGAATAATTGTTAGTTGCGTTTGGGTGGAGCTGTCGGTCCCAAGGTGCCTTGCTACTGAGCTGACCGGTATGGATTCCGTAGGCTATTGTGCTCAATAACAGTGCGGCCAATGTCACCCTAATGCCTAGAGCAATAAGAAGTCGGCGTTTATTATTGCCGAGATCTTTGACCAAAAAATTGAGTCCTGTAAACAGACTGACTAATACAGCGATAAATAGGATTACAATAAAAATCTTTAACAGCATGGAAATAATTACTCTTGCTAAACGATGAGATTTAAACACAGATGACGATCGAGCCACAATTGTCTACGCAGAAATTCCAATGGCAGCCCAATAAAGGGTTATTACTGCTTAGCCTATGCCTATTGCCATTGTTACTTACATTGGGATTTTGGCAATTAGATCGCGCTGAGGAAAAACAACGTATTCTCAATCATTACAACGCCAATCAGCAAGCGGCGCCAGCGACACTTGCGGAGCTCAACGGTTATGACGATTTACAGTACCGCAGCGCATGGCTTCAAGGGCAACTGGATGCAAGCCGGCGCTTGATTCTTGATAACCGCGTTAGAAATGGTCGACCTGGGTACGAAATTCTTGAATCTATGACCATTGCTGGTTTGGACCAAAAGGTTTTAGTCAACCGCGGCTGGGTTCCCGCCTCATCAGATCGAGCGGTATTGCCGGAGGTTGAAGCGATTCAAGACCAAGTACAACTGCGCGGGGTACTCTATCAAACATTGGCAGGTTATCGACTTGATGATGGCATTGGGCGGGTGACAGACTGGCCGGTGCGTGTGGGCTGGGTATCAGCAGCTCGCGCCGAGACGTTATTTGGCGAAGCGTTTTTCCCCTATCAATTACGTCTCGATCAAGATAGCCGAGCTGCCCTTGAAACTGGTTGGGCCACAGTATCCGTGCAACCGGCAAAACATACTGGCTACGCCGTACAATGGTTTGTGATGGCACTTGTATTGCTAATGATGACCGTTATTGCTAATTCCAATGCGGTGGAATGGTTTAATCAGCGCCGATCCAAATGAGTCAGCGTCTCACACAGGATATGTAACTATGACAGAACAGAGCGAAATAACTACGCAACAGCGCCATTTCCAATATCAAATTTGGCTTATGTTAATCATTGTTTTTGGCGTGATAGCGGCAGGTTTTTTGATGGTGCCCAAGACTGAGGAAGAGCGGCTGGCCATGATGGCACGCATGGGAACCACCAATCAGGGAGAGCTAGTCAGCCCTAGCGTAGATATGAGCAGTTTTTTTGAGGCGCTTCCTCAGGGCGAGACACCAAAATGGAAAGTGGTTGTCGCTGGTGGCCGAGGTTGTGATCAGGGCTGTGATGATGTGCTTATTAATAGCCGCCAGATTCATATGTTGTTAGGTAAATACAGTGGTCGTCTCGAGCGTATTTATCTTCCGAATATCGCTGATATGCAGCTTATTGATACCGAAGAGCTACAGGCGGTTCACCCCTACCTGTTGATTCATCCAATAGAGGTTACTGCGCTGGCTGATCTGATACGAAATACTTCTGCCGACTGGGATATGCTCGACACGCGCTACTTCGTCGTTACTCCAGATTATCAGGTGGTGTTATATTACACACAACAACATGATGGCGGCGGGCTGCTAGAAGACCTTAAACATCTGTTAAAATATTCGCCAAATCGTTAATCACGAGCTAATTGGAATATCGCACAATGGCCAACACCGATAGCACAGCCAATGTTTCTTGGCGCGACTACTTAGAACTATGCAAGCCCAATGTCGTTGCGTTGATGATACTGACCTCGTTGATTGGTATGTTGTTGGCAACAGAGCAAGCTGTGCCATTCCAGATTCTGCTGTTTGGTAATCTAGGTATTGCCCTTTGTGCTGGTTCTGCGGCAGCGGTCAATCATATTGTTGATCGCAATGTCGATGACAAGATGGCTCGCACGGCCAACCGTCCGGTAGCTCAGGGTCGTCTTGACCCACAGCAAGCAGTGCTATTTGCATTACTGACTGGCCTCGCTGGCATGACGATTCTATTGGTATTTACCAATGTGCTTACGGCATGGTTGACGTTGGCGTCCTCTGTTGGCTATGCGTTTGTCTATACAATGTTCCTTAAACGCGCAACGCCGCAGAATATTGTCATTGGTGGGCTGGCAGGTGCAGCGCCGCCACTGTTAGGGTGGGTTGCTGTCACAGGAGAGATTCATCACAATGCCTTGCTATTGGTATTGATAATCTTTGTTTGGACGCCGCCACATTTTTGGGCCTTGGCGATACATCGTAAGGAAGAATATGCCAACGCCAATATTCCCATGCTGCCGGTCACCCATGGTGAGAGGTACACTAAAATCAATATTCTGCTTTATACCGTTATGTTGATTGTAATCACCATAATGCCCTACTTGACCGGCATGTTCGGATTACTTTATTTGCTGGGCTCTATTTTATTGGGGTGTCGCTTTCTATACTGGGCAATTCATATGTGGTTCGATAAAGACAGTGGTATGAAAACGTTCAAATTCTCAATTATTTATTTAATGGTGCTATTTGCGCTGATGCTACTAGACCATTATTTGATTGAAAAAGCACTATATATAGCCTGATCAAACTCTGGATCTCGCTGCCACAACAAGGAACAAGCATCATGCAACAACAAGCCGGAATTCGTCGCACCATCGCTATTGTGTTAGCTTTTATTATATTGGTTGTTTATGGCTTTATTTGGCGTATGAACCAGCCGGTGATCATGAGTGATGAGCAACTTCGCGTTAATGGCGCCATTGTTTTAGATCAGCCAAGAATTTTTAGCGACTTCGAACTAATCGATCATCGCGGCGAGGTATTTAATATTGACCGTTTTAGAGACACTTGGACAATGGTATTTTTTGGCTTCACCAATTGCCCTGATATATGTCCAACAACTCTGGCTATCCTCAATGATACCTATAGCAAGATGAAAGAGAGCGAAAAAGAAAAGCTCCAGGTGGTTATGATATCTCTTGATCCCGAGCGCGATACTGTTGAGGCATTGGCGGAGTATGTGCCCTATTTTAACGACCAATTTATCGGTGTTACTGGTAATAAGCACTTGATCAGACGGCTTACCGCCGAAATTAACATTGCTTATAATAAGGTACCGTTGGCAGGAGATGACTACACGGTCGATCACAGCACTCAACTAGTTCTGATAAATCCTAAAGGTCATTATCATGGGTTTTTTAAAGCCCCCCATAGCGAAACGATGTTGCGTAGCACCTGGCGCTCGATCTACTCCACTTTCTAATCTTGGGCTCTAGGTTGGTTGCCTAACTGCCTGCGAGAATAGAAAGAGTGTAGCGGAGCAGAGCACCACCGCCGCCCCTGCTGGCGCGTCACTATACCAAGACAAAAATAATCCCATTAGCACGCTGAGCATGGCAATCGCACTGGCGATCATGGCCATTCGCTCCGGCGTGCTACTAAGACGACGCGCGGTGGCGGCGGGGGTGATGAGTAAGGCGGTAATCAGCAGTACGCCAACAATTTTCATTGCAATGGCAATCACCAACGCTGTGATTAGCATCAATGCAGTGCGCACTAATGTAACATTAGTACCCTCCACTGCGGCTAATTCTGGATTTACCGTGATATTGACCAGTGGCCTCCATAGCCCTACAAGAAGAGCTAAAACCAAAACGGTGATGCCATAAATTACCCACAAATCGGCAATGCTCACTGATAATAGATCACCAAACAATAGGGACATTAAGTCGACACGCACATCGGGTAATAATGAGATGATGACTAAGCCAGCCGCCAGAGCTGAGTGCGATAAGATACCGAGCAGAGTATCGAGGGATAAAAAACCTTTTTGCTCTAGCATTACTAATGCCAGAGCCATCAACAGCGGCACCGCGGTTACCGTAATGCTCAGATTAATCTGCAATAGCACGCCAAGGGCGACGCCAAGTAGTGCGCTATGAGCTAGGGTGTCACCAAAATAGGCCATACGTCGCCATACCACAAAGCAGCCCAATGGCCCGGCTACGAGTGCCACGCCAAGACCCGCCAGCAGGGCATAAAGTAGAAAATCACTCATGGTCACAGCCCTCCCCATGCTGATGTTGTCCACTGGCATCGAGCACTTCACCATGAATACTGTGTTGATGATCATGGTGATGGGCATAAATGGCAGTTTCGCCAAAGATGTCTATGTAAGCCGGATCTTTAGTCACTTGCTCGGGTCGACCATGGCAACAAATATGGTGATTGAGACAAATCACCTGATCTGTTGCCGACATAACAATATGCAAGTCATGGGATACCATTAATACACCGCAGTTAAGACTTTTGCTGAGATCAGCAATCATCTTATAAAGCGCGTTTTGCCCAGTTACATCAACACCCTGCACTGGCTCGTCTAATACCAGTAAGTTGGGCTTGCGCAGAATAGCGCGCGCTAACAGCGCACGCTGCATTTCACCTCCAGACAGTTTTTGAATCGGTGTAGTGGCGAGATGACCAATACCAACAGAGACTAAAGCGCTGTGGCAAGCATCATGGGAGGTGTTGGCTAATTGCAGAAACCGACACGTAGAGATTGGCAATGTGGGGTCGATCTGAAGTCGTTGTGGCATATAACCAATATTAAGGTTTTCTGCGGGTCGCACGACGCCAGAATCTGGGGCTAGTAACCCGAGAATAATCCTTGCCAGCGTCGATTTTCCGGCGCCATTAGGACCAATTAAGGTAGTGATTTGACCTCGCGTGAGCTGCAAACTAATATTCTGCAGAACCGCTTTCCCTGCAAAATGTTTATCCACCTTTTCTAAGCTTATTAGGGCCTCAGTCATGGCTCGGTGCCTCGGTGACATCAGTGCATTGTGGACACAATCCAAATAGTTCCAGAGTTTGGTTTTGTAAGGTAAAATCAATTTTGTCGCAGGTACTTCGCAATAACCCATTAATTATATTGTTAGCTACCTCAGCGACACTGCCACATGTATTACAGATCATAAATAAATTGCTGTGCTCGCTATTGGGAAAAGGGCAACCAATATAGGCATTTAATGATGGGATGCGATGAATCAAACCCATTTCCAATAAAAACTCGATAGCTCGATAGACTGTTGGTGGCGCTACCCTTTTATTGAGATGTGCAGCCAGTTGGTCTTGTAGCTGATAGGCGCCAAGGGGTTTACGACTCTGCCACAAAAGCTTTAATACTAGCTCCCTGGTAGAGGTGAAACGGACATTTTTTTTTGTGCAGATATCTTGGGCGCGATTCAGGGCAGCGTTGGTGCTGCGCTCATGGTTATGCGGTTGATATACAAGTTTTGCATTAGTTAACATAAAAGCGCCAGATGAAATAGAGCCTTATCAAATGGTACGTTATAACATAATAATAATAAAGGGTAATTTCCGGTGTAATCTCCGGAAGTCATAAGTAACTCATTAATTGAAGAAAAACGAATTATGGTTAAAATAGTATGTTATAACATAACGTTATTGTTTATGGTGGTGTTTTCCGCGCAGTCCGGCCTGGCACTCGCTACTGCAAAACCACTGATAGTAACAAGCACTAAGTCTCTCGCCATTATTGCAAAATCAGCCGTCGCAAATACTGCCGCCGTTGAATATCTTATCCCAGCTAATCAGTCACCTCATGATTATCCCTTACCCGTTTCGGCAATGGAGAAAATCGATAAGGCTGATTTGGTTATTTGGATTGGCCCTGACTTCGAGATCAGGGGTGCTAAAGCCATGGCCAAAGTCGCGGAAGTAAAGCTTATTACGGCGATAAATTTGATAACTCATACAGCTACGCAAGACCCATCAGAAAATCTACATGCACACTCTCATCACGATATGACTAATGACATGCATGTGTGGCTAAATCCTTACAACGGTAACCAAATCGGCCACGAGATCCAAAAGCGACTTAATTTACCCAATAGAGACATTATTAGTCAGCATGAGCTGGATAAGCTCAGTGCTGAAATGGTCTCGGCTAGATCGACCACTTATATCAGTCATCACGATGCCTATAACCATTTTATACAGGCCTTTGCACTCAGGGCTGGTTTATCCATCAGAGGTGCGCACGGCGGAGCAAAAGGCTTAAAAACACAGTATCAGCTGCGCAAAACCATCACTGAAACGAATGTTAGTTGCATATTGGTTGAGCCTCATTACGGTATTAAGGACGTAAAGCTTATTGCGGAAGAATTTAATTTACCGATTATCGATTTTGATACGCAGGGATTATCGCAACCCTTAACCAGCCATGGTTACTTTGAATTTATCAGTTCACTGGTTACCCAATTTAAAGCCTGCTCAGGGTAAATACTGTATCCTTTAGCCATTAACGTTCACAAGATAATAGCTCACTATGTCTAAAAAAATCCCTTTGATTCTTGTCGATGGCTCTTCCTATCTCTACCGAGCATTCCATGCCTTGCCTCCACTAACCAATAGCAAAGGCAAGCCCACCGGTGCGGTGAAAGGTGTTATCAATATGATGCGCCGTCTACAAAAAGACTACCCAGAAAGTACTCATGTCGTTGTCTTCGATGCCAAAGGCAAAACGTTCCGTGATGACATGTACGCAGATTACAAAGCTAATCGCCCACCAATGCCAGATGATCTGCGATTGCAGATTGAGCCTATCCACAAGATTATTGAGGCTATGGGGATGCCTATGTTGATCATTGAGGGCGTCGAGGCAGATGATGTTATCGGAACATTGGCAGTGCAGGCAACGGCGGCGGAACAGCCCGTGGTGATTTCCACCGGCGATAAAGATATCGCTCAGATGGTGAATGAACACATCTCAATGGAGAACACCATGACCAATACGGTTATGGATAGGGCTGGTGTAATCGAAAAATTTGGCATTCCCCCCGAACTTATTATCGACTACTTAGCGTTATTGGGGGATAAGTCTGACAATATTCCTGGGGTGCCAGGCGTGGGTGAGAAAACTGCCTTGGGGCTTCTGCAAGGCATAGGTGGTCTCAATGCTATTTATGAGCACCTCGATAAAGTTGCTGGTTTAGCGTTTCGTGGTGCTAAGACGATGGCTCCCAAGCTTGAGGAATACAAAGAGCAAGCCTATCTGTCATACAAGCTTGCCACGATTAAAACCGATGTTGAAATGCCATTGGCCATTGATCAACTGCAAAACAGCCCCGCCGATAAGGCTTTATTGCTAGCCTTATTTAAAGACATGGAGTTTAAAACATGGATCAAAGAGCTTGAGACTGATGAGCAAGTCCAATCTACCCCCTCTGCTGTCGAGGATGTTCCTGCAACGAAGCCTGCGGCGCCTGAAGAGAAAGATTACCAGACGGTTCTTACACAGTCTCAACTTGATACTTGGTTAGATAAAATAAAAGTAGCTGAGTTGGTAGCAGTCGACACTGAGACAACGAGCTTGGACTATATGCAGGCATTATTGGTCGGTGTGTCCATTGCAGTTAAACCAGGTGAGGCCGCCTATATCCCTTTTGGGCACGATTATTTGGGGGCGCCCAAGCAACTGGATAAAGACACAGTTTTGGCTCAACTAAAGCCCCTATTAGAAGATCCTGGGATTAAAAAAGTCGGTCAAAATCTAAAATATGATATGAGTGTATTGGCCCAGCAAGGCATAGAGTTGCGTGGTCTAGCCTTTGACACCATGCTCGAATCCTACGTGTTAGACAGTGTGGCCACGCGTCATGATATGGATAGCCTCGCTGAACAATACCTTGACGAGACAACCACGAGTTTCTCAGAGGTCGCAGGCAAAGGCGCCAATCAACTCACCTTCAATCAGGTAGTTTTAGAGCAGGCGGCGCCCTATGCCTGTGAAGATGCAGATATCACCTTGCGCTTGCATGAAGCGCTATGGCCGCAAGTCGCGCGTCACCCAAGCCTTGTTAATGTATTTACAGATATAGAATTACCTTTGCTTCCCGTGCTATCAAAAATAGAGCGCAATGGTGCCCTAGTGGATGGCACGCTATTATTTAATCAGAGTACCGAGCTGGCGGAGCGCTTGGCAGAATTAGAGACTCAAGCTTGGGACTTGGCGGGACAACAGTTTAATCTTGCCTCGCCAAAACAGCTGGGGGAAATCCTGTTTGAAAAGTTAGAGTTGCCGGTACTGAAAAAGACGGCCAAGGGCGCACCCTCCACCAAAGAGGAAGTATTGCAGGAGCTTGCCTTAGACTACCCATTGCCAAAAGTACTGCTAGAGCATCGTGGTTTAGCCAAACTAAAGTCAACCTATACTGACAAGTTGCCCACCATGATCAATGCGCAGACTCAACGCATTCACACCTCTTATCATCAGGCGGGGACGGCTACCGGTCGGCTTTCATCTTCCGACCCGAACTTGCAAAATATTCCAGTGCGAACGGCCGAGGGCCGCCGTGTGCGTCAAGCATTTGTCGCGCCGCAAGACAGCCGTATAGTCGCTGCCGATTATTCACAAATCGAATTGCGCATTATGGCGCATCTATCCGAGGACCCGAGTCTATTATCGGCGTTTGCCGCCGGAGAGGATATTCATCGCGCCACCGCCGCTGAAGTGTTCGCTGTGACCAAGGACAATGTTACGTCTGATATGCGGCGCAACGCTAAAGCGATTAACTTCGGTCTTATCTATGGTATGTCAGCCTTTGGGCTCGCGCGGCAATTGAATATTGGCCGCAAACAGGCAGCAGAATATATAGAGCTGTATTTCGAACGCTATCCTGGCGTGCAAAATTACATGAATACTATTCGTCACACCGCAGCGGAACAGGGTTACGTGGAGACCGTATTTGGTCGCAGACTATATCTTCCGGAAATCAATTCGCGTAACGGCATGCGTCGGCAGGCCGCTGAGCGGACCGCGATTAACGCGCCGATGCAGGGCACCGCTGCTGATATCATCAAACTGGCCATGATACAGGTTGATAATTGGCTACAAAGCTCTAATCTGCAGAGCCGTATGATTATGCAGGTACATGATGAGTTGGTACTTGAAGTACCAAATTCAGAAGTAGATAAGGTTCGACAAGGCTTAACTGATTTAATGGAAAATGCGGTTAGCCTGCTAGTACCGTTAGTTGTTGATATAGGTGTTGGCGACAGTTGGGACGAGGCTCATTGAGGGACAAAGCAGGTAATTATTGCACTGGAAAATAGCCAAAACTAAAAATTAACGAATTTTTTAAACTTTTGGGGAACTTGTAATAAAAGCTGTGTCTAAAAAGGGGTACAACGTAGTGACATCATATTCTCCCCCGATTAGATGTGTGTATAGAAAGACTCTCCGAGTAGTAAGTAAGCTAGCCCCTGACCCAATAATTGGATCAGGGGCTTTTTTATAGCAACTTTATAGCAACTCTATAGCAAAGGCGTTTGCCGGCTGAGTAAACTCGGAGACCTATAGTGAATTATCTGTCGAGTCCTCGCTCAACCACTGATTGAGTTGTTGTTCTAATCCAGATAACCCCTGCTTTTTAAGTGCAGAAAATATCTGAACCGACAATAAAGTGAAGCCTGGGTCCATATCTCTCAATAACTTCTCCACCTTTAATCTCGAATTCTCTGCAGGCCCTCTTTTAAGCTTATCGGCTTTGGTCAATAAGATATGAACTGGAAGGCTGGCCTGTGCCGCCCAGTTAAGCATTTGCTGATCGTATTCTTGTAGGGGGTGACGAATATCCATAAGCAATATCAATCCAGTTAAGCAATTTCTCATCTGCAAATAGTCTGCTAGGTGACGATCCCACTCCGCCTTCATTGCCTTTGGTACCTTGGCATAACCATAGCCAGGCAAATCGACTAACCGTTTGTTGTGCGATAGTTGAAAGAAATTAATCAGCTGAGTACGGCCCGGTGTTTTACTCGTTCGAGCAAGCCCTTTTTGGCGAGTAAGCGCATTTATTGCACTGGATTTGCCGGCATTTGAACGTCCAGCAAACGCGACTTCGCAGCCACTATCGGCAGGACATTGTTTAATCGTTGGGGCGCTGGTTAAAAATTCAGCAATATGATAGTTGATTGCAGGTGCATCCATAAAAGACTGTGCCAAGTAGCTATAAGAAATCAGGTTATTTGGTATATAATGCGCGCGCTTTAGCCAACAGGGCTAATATTCAATGGTCGCACGTATACAACAGCGACTATTCTAGCGGATTGCGAGAGTTGATTAACCATGAAAAAAAGCTTTTTAAGTATTATTTGTTTGTTGCTGACATTAACAGCGAATCAGGTACTGGCTGCGGGCGATGCCGCTGCTGGTGAATCTAAGATCGCCATGTGCTCCGCCTGCCATGGGAGTGATGGCAACAGTATGGTTGCCGCCTTCCCCAAGCTTGCTGGGCTCGGTGAGAAATATATTACTGCTCAGTTACGCCATGTAAAGTCAGGCGAACGCGTAATCGTTGAGATGACAGGCATGCTCGATGCCTCTTCTGATCAAGATTTGCAGGATATGGCGGCCTACTATGATAGCCAACAGCGACAGATTTCCGGTGCTAAAGATATCACCTTGGTGGGCATCAGCAATCCAGACGAAGCTCTTGCCTTTGGTGAAAAGGTTTACCGTGGTGGTAATATGAAAACCGGCGTTGCCGCCTGTACTGGCTGCCATTCGCCCTCGGGTACTGGGAATAATCCTGCCGGCTACCCAGCATTAGGTGGTCAGCACGCTGACTACATCGAAAAACAACTTTTGGCCTACCGTCGCGGAGAGCGTGCCAGTGGTGGCAATGCTAAAATTATGCAGGGTGTTGCTGCTAACTTAAGTGATAAAGAGATTACCGCAGTGGCTAATTATATTTCAGGCCTAAATTAGATATTTTTCTGTAACGGCTATTAATTTGGCGATGGGGAACCACCTATGACAAACTGGATCAAACGCGTACTTTTTCTTATCTTAATTATGCCAATGGCAATGTGTCAGGCTCAGAGTGACCAATATCAGGCTGGCGTACATTACGAGGTGCTACCGCAAAGCATCAGAACGGCTAACCCCGATAAGATTGAGGTCAATGAGGTATTTTCCTATACCTGTAGTCATTGCTACAACTTTGAACCTGTTATTCATCCCTGGTCAGAAACACTGGCTACAGATGTCGACTTTCAGCGCACACCGGCCGTTTGGCAACCTGCTCTAGAGCCTTATGCTCGCGCTTATTTCAGCGCCAAAGCTCTGAAGGTTTTGGACGAGGTTCATATACCTCTGTTTGAAGCTATTCATGTGCAAAGAAAATCGGTTCGCACTGAACAGGATCTCGCCGCTGTTTTTGTTGCTCAGGGTGTCGATAAGACTAAGTTCAGCCAAGTCTATAATTCATTCGGTATTAGTAGCTTGGTTAATCAGGCAAAGTCGCGTGTGCGTGGCTACCGCGTTCAGGGCACACCAGAGGTGATCGTAAATGGTAAATATCGCGTAAGCACTCGCAGTGCCGGAGGCTTTGAAGGAATGTTAAAAGTCGCCGATTTCCTTATCGAGAAAGAGCGAAGTGCCCGTACTAATTAATCTTTGGTACTAACTGCGCAAAAATACGCTGTTTCTACAGCGTATTTTTTTGCCACTTATTTTTAAGCTACTGTTAGATAATGACTATTAGAGGAAAGTACTTTATCTAGAAGCGACCTATAGGTACTATGTAGCCCTTTTTTTCAGCCACTCAGACTAGATGCCAACATGAAGCCAACAGTTAAGCCGAAAAATCCAAACTTCTCCTCTGGTCCATGCTCCAAGCGACCAGGATATGATATCACCAGCCTAGATATTGCTACCCTTGGTCGGTCCCATAGATCAGCAATTGGGAAGACGGCCTTGGGTCGAGCTTGCGCCGAAACCGCCGATATTTTGGGTCTGCCCGAGGGTTATCGGGTGGGTGTTGTTCCGGCATCTGATACTGGCGCAGTAGAAATGATTATGTGGTCGGTGCTGGGTGCACGACCAGTAGATATATTTGCCTGGGAATCTTTTGGTGCCGGTTGGCTAACCGATGCGACTAAGCAACTTAAGTTAGCGGAACTGAATAGTTACACGGCTGAGTACGGTCTGTTACCAGATATGACTCAAGCCAATCCAGATCATGACTGCATTTTTACTTGGAATGGCACCACGTCGGGTGTCAAAGTCCCCAATGCTGATTGGATTGATGATCAACGCACGGGCCTGACTATCTGCGATGCTACCTCGGCCGTTTTTGCTATGGATTTGCCTTGGGAAAAACTTGATGTCGTTACCTATAGTTGGCAAAAAGTGCTCGGCGGCGAAGGTGCCCATGGCATGCTTATCCTTAGTCCTCGAGCGGTGGAGCGGCTTGAGAGTTATACGCCTCCTTGGCCGTTACCAAAAATCTTTCGACTGACCAAAGGCGGAAAATTAATTGATGGCATTTTCCGCGGCGAGACGATTAACACCCCTTCAATGCTCTGTGTCGCCGATTATTTAGATGCGCTGGATTGGGTGCGCTCTATTGGTGGATTGCCTGCGGCGATCGCTAAGTCAGAAGGCAATTTAGCGGTGCTCAAAGACTTCGTTGCCAGTCGACCATGGGCTCACTTCTTAGCTCGTGAGCAAGATCTGGTCTCCAACACAAGTGTTTGCCTCACCTTAGATCTGCATGCCGACAAGGTTAAACAGATCGTTAAATTACTCGATACTGAAGCCGTGGCTTACGATATTGGTGCATACCGCGATGCGCCGGCAGGATTGCGAATATGGTGTGGCGCCACGGTTGAACAAGCTGATATCGAGGCACTAATTCCTTGGCTCGACTGGGCCTATGAGCAAGTGAACCAATAATTTTAAACGTACTCCACTATTGGAATAACTGAGAAAATTTATGTTTAACATCCGAACCTACAATGCTATTTCTTCAAAAGGCTTAAGCCGATTCAATGCAGATAACTACAAGGTGTCTAGCGAATCTGTGGCGCCTGAGGGCGTGCTACTGCGAAGCCAGAAATTGCATAACGAAGTATTGCCAGAATCGGTGCTTGCGGTAGCCAGAGCGGGTGCTGGGACTAATAACATTCCCACCGACAGTTATACAGAGCAAGGCATTGTTGTGTTTAATACCCCTGGTGCTAATGCCAATGCCGTAAAAGAGCTGATTGTTGCCGGTTTGTTGTTGGGTTCTCGCGATATTTATGGTGGCATGAATTATGTGCAAGAGCTAGACCATATGGATGACTCTGGAGAGATGGGGAAGCTACTTGAGAAGGAAAAGAAGCGTTTTGCCGGCTCAGAAATCACGGGAAAAACATTAGGCGTAGTGGGTTTGGGTGCCATTGGTTCAATTATTGCTAACCTAGCGCTCGACTTGGGAATGGATGTAATCGGTTATGATCCTGCCATCTCTGTTGAGGCGGCGTGGCAACTCTCCAGTCGAGTTGAGCGCATGGGGAGTTTGGAAACCCTGTTAGGGCGCGCAGATTTTATCACTCTGCACGTGCCTGCGATTCCTGCAACCAAGAACCTTATCAATAAAGAGACATTGGCGCTGATGAAAAGTAGCGCCAAAATACTCAATTTCGCTCGGGAAGAAATTGTCAGCACGGATGATATGGTCGCAGCGTTAGACAAGGGCATTATCGCGGGTTACATCAGTGATTTCCCTGCGCCAGCACTATTGGGTCGCAGTGATGTGTTACTTATGCCGCATATTGGCGCGAGCACCGAAGAGGCTGAAGAGAATTGCGCTGTTATGGCCGCCGATCAACTTATGGACTATCTTGAAAACGGCAATATCCGCAACTCGGTGAACTATCCCCCGACAAAAATGGCTCGCAATGGTGGTGCACGTATTACCTTCACCAACAGCAATGTGCCCAAAGTATTGGGCAGTGTGCTCTCGATATTGGCAGATGCTGAACTCAATGTCATAGATATGGTGAACAAAAGCCGTGGCGATATCGCTTACAATATTATTGATGTTGAGGGTGATCTAAGTTCGAGCATAGAGCCGGCGATTGCGGCTGTTGAAGGCGTAGTGCGCGTACGTATTATCTGACGTATCGCGGTGCTGTTGCCATGCTTTTGGCGCTAGCTAAATAACTTTGCTCTAACGGTATTGCGGTAGTCCTTCGGTGAGCTTCCCGACCACTGTTTAAATTTTGAGGAAAACCAACTGGACTCAGGGTGGCCACTGAAACTGGCAATCTCTAGAATCGACAGATCAGTATTCTTTAAAAGATCACAGGCGAAAGCCATTCTTACTTCGGTTAAATAGTCACTGGGTTTAATCCCTGTAGCGCGGGTAAAACGGCGGTGAAAAGTCCGTTGAGTCATCCCGAACTGACCGGCAATATCAGCGATTAGCAGGGGTTTGCTCAGATTATCTTGGATCCATATTTGTGCTTGAGCAATCGCTTCATCTGCATGCCTAGACTGCTGTTCAGCTCCCACACCGATGGGCTCGGAGATATTGCGAATCTCATGGAAAAAGTTTCGTTGCGCCTGTTTGGCAATCACATGGCCAAAGATTCGCTCGACTTGATAAACAATTAACTCTGCCATAGCGTTAACACTGGCGGCACAATAGATATTGCCCGCTTTAGTGGTGAAATGCTGCCGCTCAAGTTGTACTTGAGGGTAAGCTTTTTGTAGCTGGTCAAAATAGTGCCAGTGAGTCGTGGCTGGTTTATCATCCAGCAACCCAGCTTCAGCAAGAAAACAGACACCAGTGCCTACCGCCGTCATATTAATATTATTTTTATGTTGTTCTTGAAGCCAAGGAATATAGGCATGGTATTTATTGACGGCAGGCCGCGGATTGCGCCATAGGGCGGGTATATGAATCAAATCGCTTGGACATTCTTCACCTAATCGATGGGTTGGCTGTAACTCAAAGCCGGCAGAGGTGTGCACGGGCAAGCCATCGGGAGTGATACGTTGGATAACCACGTCGCGCACCCCATGTTGTACAGTGCGCCCCATAGCCTCAGCGAATTTAAAGATCTCTGCGGCCAATGTACTGCCAGACACCAGCATATTGTCACAGAGCAAAAGAGTAAGGTGAAAAGCCATAAAGGTAAAATATAGCATATTTTGGCCATAAAACTAAAATAAATGACCGGATTATTAAACAAATTACCGAGTATCATGCCTACACTGACTACTTATATTGGTCATTTTCTAGGACACTCCATGAATCATTCTCTTCCTGTTATCGTCGGATTCGGTGGTTACAATGCGGCGGGTCGCAGTTCTTCTCATCAAGGATTTCGGCGCATGATACTGGAGTCGCTGTCAGCGGCTGAACAAAGTAAAACCATTGTTGGTTTAGCTTGCTTGATGGGCTGTCTCAAAAAGCAAGGTGATCATTACATCGATTCCCAAGGTAATGCTTTAACAATGGCAGAGGCTGATGCGCAATATAGAGCAGCAGTTCTCGATGGAACTTTGGTGCGTAGAATCGAAAATTTTGATCCTGCGGCGGTACCTGGCAATAAAAAAATTACTTTTGCTCATGAGGACGGCGAAAAAATTGTCTTCACTATGATCAAGCGAGATTTGCCGCGCAATCTTCCTGACGATTGGCAAATCCGTGATTTAGATGGTGGCAAAGTAGAGGTCACCGCCTCAGCGGTGAGTGATTATTTGATCGAATCTTATTATGAACTAGTCTCTAAAGCCGGTGGGCAATTGCCTCGAGGCTTTGATCCAGCGGATCACTACAATAGCCGTTTTCATCCCAAAAGTTTGCAGATGGCGCTACTGGGTAGCAGTGACGCAGTACATTCCGTTGGTATCGATTGGCAGACTATTGCCGCGCATGTTAAACCTGATCAAGTTGGCGTCTACTCCTCAAGTGCCCTGGGCCAAATGACTGAAGAGGGCTTTGGTGGTCTGTTGCAAGGGCGACAAAAAGGTATTCGCACTACCGCCAAGCAAATGCCTCTGGGCCTCAATACTATGCCTGCCGATTTTATCAACGCTTATGTCTTAGGCAGTGTTGGTCACACGGAAGCTATCACAGGTGCTTGTGCGACATTCCTCTATGTACTGCAAGCGGCCGTGCGTGATATACGAAGTGGCCATCGTCGTGTGGCGATTGTCGGCAATGCTGAAGCCGCACTGGTCCCTGAAATATCAGAAGGGTTCGCCAACATGAGCGCCTTGGCCAGTGATGAAAATTTATGCAAGCTCGATGGCACAGATCAGCCAGACTGGCGTCGCGCTAGCCGCCCATTTGGCCACAACTGTGGTTTTATATTATCTGAAGCAACACAATATCTTGTGCTGATGGATGATACGCTGGCAGTTGAATTAGGTGCGGATATTCATGGTGCGGTACCTGAGGTGTTTATCAACGCCGATGGGGTTAAAAAATCTATCTCAGCGCCCGGCGTGGGTAACTATATTTCATTTGCTAAGGCGGTGGCCGCAGCGATCAGCATTGTCGGTAAAGAGACAGTACAACAGCACAGTTTTATTCATGCTCATGGGTCTAGTACGCCAGCTAACCGCACGACAGAGTCGGAGTTAATTGACCGCGTTGCTACAGCATTTGATATCACTGATTGGCCAGTGACGGCAGCTAAAGCCTTTGTTGGTCATTCGCTGTCCACTGCCAGCGGCGATCAACTGGTATCCGCCTTGGGCACCTTTAAATACGATGTGATCCCCGGTATCAAAACAGTGACTGAGATTGCCGCGGATGTGCACCAGCTGCGGGCGACATTTGCGCTAGATGATATGGATACCAGCAATCGCAAAATGCAAGTAGCATTTATTAATTCCAAAGGCTTTGGTGGTAATAATGCCACCGCCGTGGTGTTGTCCCCTGATCAGGTAGAGTCAATGTTGGCTGTTCGTCATGCGGATAATTATGCTACTTACACAACTCGACGTGAACAGACCAGAGTCAGTGCTGCTGCCTATGCCGACCGAGCAGATGGTGCAGAGTTGGATGTTATTTATCGCTTTGGTGAATCATTAATCAATGAGTCTGATGTCAGTCTCACAGAGCAAGGTATAAAAATCCCAGGATTTGCCCAGCCAGTTGAATTTAGTTTACAGAACCCTTTTGCAGATATGCGAGAAACGTCTTTAGCCGACCAAGCGTAATGAGGTCAATCTTGCGCGCTTGATTTATCCACTGCTCCGCATCAGCTTTGGCGCCTGGAACCGCCTGATCGATACTGGCTAGCGTACCGCCATGCACAGCAATAACCTGATAATTTTTTCTGTCTCTATTGTCTCCGTGAGCGACGGCAAACACAGGGCCGCCCGAGGCGCCAGCCGTGCTATCACAGTCATGCAAAAGTAGCTCGGTACTGTTAAATATTTGCGATTGATATTGTCGGCATGAATGACTTAAGTCGATATTCTCAGTGCTCTCGTTATAGCCTAGTAACAGCAACTCTTCGGAACTGGCTGAGGAGCTCAATGTAAATCCCGTATCATAAAGCCGGTGTTGCAATGCCACAAAGACAATATCTGTCACGGACTGACGCAACTTATTGCCGTCCACAGGTTGATAACTATGGGTGGAAATTTCACCAAAGGGTACCGCCATTAAGCGTTTATTTTTCGGCTGATAACGACAATCAGTAAATGGTTTCCCAGAGTCAGCATTAAATAGCACATGAGCAGCAGTAACAATTATTGATGGTGCTCGCTTGAATGACATCGCGCCGGTTTGTATTTGGGTGGCCGTCCCGCGTAGAGCGCCATCACAAAATACAGTCCCCACGCCACCGAGCAAATGCTTTGGTGCTGAAGTGCGGTTGTCTTCAGGTCCGTTGGCTTGATTGCCGTCACCAAAAATTGCCCCTTGACTCAACTGACTGGCAAAGAGTAACCAAGAGCAGAGGAATCTAATTAATGCGTTTGCAGTAACCATTATAAGGCTGCGCTATTGGCTATGGGCCTAACCCATATCGCCCCAAACAGATTGAATAATGCTGATCGCTGCAAGCGGCGCCGTTTCCGTGCGTAGGACTCTCGGCCCCAAGGCTATGGCCTGAAAGCCATTGGCCAGCGCCTGATCGATCTCTGCATTATCTAAGCCGCCTTCAGGGCCGACTAAAAGTTCAATACAATGATTGCTATTGGTCATATCGGCAAGGCGTTGCTCAGTGCGGTGGTGTAATACCAGCTTTAATCCTGCCTGACAGGAAGGTAACCAACTTTCAAGGCCGATGGCAGGATTAATGGTTGGCACAGTATTGCGCTGGCATTGTTCGCAGGCACTAATGGCCACCTGTTGCCAATGTTTGAGCCGCTTCTTGAGCCTGTCTGCCGTGAGTTTCACCTCACAGCGAGCGCTAAAGATTGGTGTAATCTGTTTAATGCCTAACTCGGTAGCTTTCTGTATCACCCAGTCCATACGTTCGCCACGGGAAATACCAATACCGAGGTGCAATTGTAGTGCGGATTCTCGGTCACAGTCGGCGAACGATGTGACCATAACAGAGGCTTTATTTTTTTTCGCTGTTACTAATTCAGCGCCAAACTCGCCGCCCAAGCCATTAAATAAAACCAGTTGCTGACCGGCGCGCATGCGCAATACCGCGGTGATATGTCGAGCAGCGCTTTCATCAAGATCGATACAGGCACCGACCGCTAGCTGCTCAGGGGTATAGATTCGCGGTATACGCATGGCTCGCTCTCATTTAAACCACCTTGATAGGAAGGCCCAGATTGCGACATAAGGTATCAGAAATTTGCCATTGATTCATGGTATAAAAATGGAGTCCGGGCGCGCCACCAGCCAGAAGATCTTCACAGAGCTTAGTAACCACCTCAATGCCATAATTAATAAGGTCCTCAGGATTGTCACTGCGCTCTTTGAGCTGCCAACGCAACCAGCGAGGGATATCAGCGCCGCAGTTATCGGAAAAACGCACCAGATTATGATAGTTAGTCAATGGCATAATGCCGGGCAGTATAGGCTGATCAATACCTACTTTGGTGCACTCGTCAATGTATCTAAAGTAGGCATCTGGATTGTAAAAATATTGCGTGATAGCACCATTCGCACCCGCCTCAAATTTTTCTCCAAGCCAGTATATGTCTTTGCTGTAGCTTTCTGCTTCCGGATGGATCTCTGGGTAGGCGGCCACATAGATTTCAAAGTGATCGCTAGTATGCTCGCGGATTATCGAGACTAATTCATTGGCATGGATCAATTGTTTAGTCCCGCCTACACCTGAGGGTAGGTCACCGCGCAGGGCAACGAGTTTAGTAATTCCAGCATCTTTATAGGATTGCACTAAGTCGATAATCTCGCTCTGCTTGTCGCCACCGACGGAGAGATGAGGTGCTGATACGTAGCCATTGGCTTTAATATTAAGCACGATATCTTTTGTGGTATTCCTAGTTGAGCCGCCGGCACCATAGGTCACGGAGTAGAATTCGGGGCTGAATTTGTCAAGCTCTCTACAGGTGGTGTTAAGCTTGGCGATGCCTTCTTCAGTTTTTGCAGCAAAGAATTCAAAGCTTATATGGGGGTTGTTCGTCATGAAACTAGCTTCCTGGTTACTTATGGAATCTGGATCCAACCTTTAAGTTAAAAGTGCTGGATCCAGACTTATAGCAATTAATACTTGTAGCTATCGCCTTTGAATGGGCCTTCGACAGGCACATTAATATAGTCTGCCTGGGCCTGAGTGAGTTTAGTGATTACGCCACCAAAGCCGCCAACCATATGACGCGCAACTTCTTCATCAAGGTGCTTAGGTAAAACTTCAACCCGCAGCATCTTAGCCTTAGACTCTTTATCCTGCTCAGCGAATTTCTGTCCGTAGAGTTCGATTTGAGCCAAAACTTGGTTGGCAAAAGAGCCATCCATAATGCGGCTGGGGTGACCCGTCGCATTGCCCAAGTTTACCAAACGCCCCTCGGCTAAAAGTAGTAGGTGATCATTCTCAGCGCGGTTGCGATACACCTTGTGCACCTGCGGTTTTACTTCTTCCCACTCCCAAGACCCACGCATGTAGGCAGTATCAATTTCATTGTCGAAGTGACCGATATTGCAAACCACACAGCCGCTTTTTAGCGCAGACAATATGTCTGAGTCACAGACGTTAAAGTTGCCGGTGGTAGTTACCAACATATCGGTATTTGCCAGAAGCGCTGTGTTAACGCCTTTGGCCGCGTCGCCGTCGTTATAAGTTGAAACCACTTCAAAGCCATCCAAGCAGGCTTGCATTGCGCAGATAGGGTCACATTCGGTAACCTTTACAATCATTCCCTCTTGACGTAGAGACTGTGCCGATCCTTTGCCGACATCACCATAGCCAACAACAACGGCTTTTTTTCCTGACAATAAGTGGTCTGTAGCGCGCTTTACCGCATCGTTTAAACTGTGTCGACAACCATATTTATTGTCACACTTGGACTTGGTCACTGAGTCGTTAACATTAATAGCGGGTACTTTGAGCTCACCCGTTTCCAGCATTTCATATAGACGATGCACGCCCGTTGTAGTTTCTTCAGTGATACCATGAACAGCGTCCAAAACCTGCGGATATTTTTGATGCAGTAAGGCGGTTAAATCGCCACCATCATCAAGCACCATATTGGCATTCCAGGGTACGCCATCTTTCAACACCTGCTGCTCTAGGCACCACTCATACTCTTCTTCTGTTTCCCCTTTCCAAGCAAACACTGGGGTACCATTAGCTGCGATTGCGGCAGCAGCATGATCCTGAGTTGAGAAAATATTACATGAAGTCCAGCGCACTTCAGCGCCGAGAGCTTCAAGAGTTTCAATAAGCACCGCAGTTTGAATGGTCATATGAATACAACCCAGAATACGTGCGCCAGCCAGTGGCTTTTCATCACGGTATTTTTCGCGTAGCGCCATTAATGCGGGCATCTCAGTTTCGGCAATAGAAATTTCCTTTTTTCCCCAATCAGCCAAGCTAATATCTGCTACTTTATAGTCATCGAAGGCGTCATTACTGTCGATGGATTGAATGGTTGCGGTCATAATAAGTACCTGTAAATCTGTCAGTTTGTATAGGTTGGCATTGCAAAGATCGTTACAATGACTTGCGGAGTTCTGCCGCTCTATCGGTTTTTTCCCAAGTGAAGTTTTCTTCCTCGCGACCAAAATGGCCGTAGGAAGCTGTAGCCTGATAAATAGGCCGACGTAGATCCAACATCTCGATGAGACCACGGGGGCGTAGATCAAAGTGGTTACGAATCAGTGCAACAATTTCATCGTCAGGTAATTTGCCAGTATTAAACGTATTGACACTAATCGATGTGGGCTCTGAGACGCCAATAGCATAGGACACTTGAACCTCACAGCGATCGGCAATACCTGCGGCGACAATGTTTTTGGCAACATAACGCCCCGCATAGGCGGCAGAGCGGTCCACTTTGGTGGGATCCTTGCCGGAAAAGGCGCCGCCGCCATGGTGAGCCATGCCGCCATAGGTGTCGACAATAATCTTACGGCCGGTGAGACCACAGTCGCCCATCGGGCCGCCAATCTCAAAGACACCGGTCGGGTTAATATGATACTGAGTACCGGCATGCAGCCACTCTTCTGGAAGCACTGGCCGAATCACTTCTTCAAGTACGGCTTCTCGCAAGTCCCCAAGCTGAATATCTGGCGAGTGCTGAGTCGATAAAACCACCGCATCAACGGCCACGGGTTTACCCTGTTCATAACGCAGGGTGACCTGACTTTTAGCGTCTGGCCGCAGCCATGGCAGGGTACCTGCTTTACGTAATTCGGCTTGGCGTTCAACAAGGCGATGTGAATAGAAAATCGGCGCCGGCATTAACACCGAGGTCTCATTATTGGCATAGCCAAACATAAGCCCCTGATCTCCCGCACCAAGGTCTTTATTCTCTGATTCATCCACTCCTCGGGCAATATGACTCGATTGTTTGCCGATGGCATTGAGTACAGCACAGGAGTTACCATCAAAGCCGATATCGGAGTGGTTATAACCAATACCTTTAATCACTTCGCGGACAATGTCTTCCAAGTCAACATAGGTGTCTGTGCGCACTTCACCGGCAATAACGGCCATCCCTGTTTTGACCAATGTTTCAACGGCGACTCGCGCATGAGGGTCATCTTTAAGGATGGCATCCAAAACGGCATCTGAAATTTGATCGGCCATTTTATCGGGATGCCCTTCAGACACAGATTCGGAAGTAAATAAGTTGTAGTTAGACATTGCTCGTTCCTTCTTAAACGTCAGTGCGTCCGGCACTAAACTGTCGCAATTGAATGCGAAAACCATTGCGCTGAGTTAAATACAAGCTATTACCTTCAACTAGGCCAGCGCGATTTGCCCAGTGAGTTAATTCTTCTGGCTCAAAGCCGAGCCAAAAATCACCACAGCTCTCCTTGACCCATTCCTGATCATGGGCGCAGAGATCGGTTATTAACAGTACGCCGTCTGCAGCGAGTAATGTGGCACAATCGGCAATAATTTCAGCTGGCGCAGGATTATGATGAAGCACCATATTTAGCGATAGGCAGTCAGCTCTCATACCGCGTTGCACCGCCAATGTTGTATCACCCATTACAAATTCAATATTGCTTAAACTCTGTTTTTCAGCCCTGCTATGACATTGCTCAAGCATTTCAGCGCTATTATCTAGCGCGATTACTTGGTCAAAATTTTGTGACAGTTTTACTAAAAACTGACCATAACCAGGACCAACTTCTATTGCCTTACCGGTGGCCCCAATACTGCTGTCGAGAAAACTCTCAACACTGTCGCCATAGTCGGACCAACTCGCAATCAAATCTTGATTTTCCTCGAACCGCGAGACATTGCGATTAAAAAACTCAACCGAGGCTGAGGCGCGCTCTTTATTAATTTCCTGTAAATGCTCTCGGATAGTGTCATCAAGTGCCGCCTTATCGATGCTGGCAAACAACGCTTGTTGCAGGGGCTGAAGATCAATATCGGTATTGCGTAAATTGCGTCGATAGAAAATAGTGGTGCCTTCACGTCGAGTTGCCACAAGGCCAGCGTTGGCTAAAATTTTTAGGTGATGGCTCATTGCAGACTGCCGAATGGCGAAAATCTGGCTCAGTTCCAACACGCCGTAGGCATTTTGTTGCAAAACCTTTAGCACCTGCATGCGAAGCGGATCTCCAGCTGCTTTAGTCAGTGCAGTAATAGCACTGATATCGGGGGCAGCCGCTTGTTCTGCGGTTGATGCTGAGACACTGTTAATCATGGCGCGGGACTGTAGCATAGGGCCGGCATTATATCAAAATATTTTTATATAACAGATTATGGTGTTATTGAATGAGTGGCGAGGTTCGGTAAAAGCAACGCTAAATACCGAATATCGGTTTACTGCGAACCTCGTCTAGGCGACAATAGCGGCTTCCAAATTTCCCGTTTCAGGAGTGATAATCCATGGCCTCACGTCGAGACCTTGCTAATGCTATTCGCGCCCTCAGCATGGATGCTGTGCAACAGGCAAACAGTGGACATCCAGGCGCCCCAATGGGCATGGCAGACATTGCCGAAGTGCTCTGGAATGACTATCTCAGCCATAATCCTGCTGATCCGACGTGGGCCAATCGCGATCGATTTGTTCTGTCAAATGGTCATGGGTCAATGCTACTTTACTCACTGCTTCATCTCAGTGGTTATGATCTCCCCATTGCTGAGATTAAAAACTTTCGCCAACTTCATTCTAAAACTCCGGGCCACCCTGAGTACGGTTATGCTCCCGGCGTTGAGACCACCACCGGCCCGTTAGGTCAGGGCATTAGTAATGCCGTGGGCATGGCGCTGGCTGAGAAAGTGCTTGCGGGTCAATTTAATCGTTCCGGTCACGATATAGTCGATCACCAAACCTATACATTCTTAGGCGATGGATGTTTGATGGAAGGGATTTCCCACGAGGTTTGTTCACTGGCAGGTACCCTAAAGCTAGGTAAGTTGACTGCATTTTATGATGATAATGGCATTTCTATTGATGGTGAGGTTGAGGGCTGGTTTAGTGATGACACGCCGCAACGCTTTGAGTCTTATGGCTGGCATGTTATTGCCAATGTCGATGGCCATGATAGTGCAGCGATTAAAGCGGCTATTGATGCGGCTCATGCCGAGACAGACAAGCCGACATTGATTTGTTGTAAAACCATTATTGGTTTCGGCTCGCCTAATAAACAGGGTAAGGAAGATTGTCACGGTGCCGCACTAGGGGTTGATGAAGTAGCTTTGACCCGTGCAGAACTCGGTTGGGAGCATGCGCCATTTGAAATTCCCGCCGATCATTATGCTGGATGGAATGCTGTTGATAAGGGTCAGGCAGCGCAGGCCGCCTGGAGCGAGAAGTTGGTCGTTTATCGCGCCGCGCATCCAGAGCTCGCGGCTGAATTTGAACGCCGTATTAGCGGTGATCTTCCTGCTGACTTTAGTGCCCAAGCTGACGCTTATATTCAGCAGTGCCAAGATGACATGGAAAAAGTTGCTTCGCGTAAAGCCTCGCAAAATTGTCTTAACGCCTATGGCCCACTGCTACCTGAACTATTGGGTGGTTCTGCAGATCTTGCCGGCTCTAATCTCACTCTGTGGTCAGGTTCCAAAGATATTAGTGGTGACAACGCTGATGGTAACTACATTTACTACGGTGTGCGCGAATTTGGTATGAGCGCAATGATGAACGGCATCGCACTGCATGGCGGCTTTATTAACTATGGCGCTACCTTTCTTATGTTTATGGAGTACGCACGCAATGCGGTACGCATGGCGGCGCTGATGAAACAACAGAGCATTTTTGTTTACACCCATGACTCGATCGGCTTAGGTGAGGATGGGCCGACTCATCAACCAGTGGAGCAGTTAAGTGCGTTGCGTTCAACGCCTAACCTGCATACGTGGCGCCCCTGTGACACAGTTGAATCCGCTGTTTGCTGGAAAAGCGCGATTGAGCGTCGTGATGGCCCGGCCGCGCTGGTCTTTAGTCGTCAGGGCTTAACGCCTATGCCGCGCAGCAAGGAACAGGTGGCCGCCATTGCCCGCGGTGGCTATGTATTGCATGACTGTGATGCACCTCAAGCTATTTTGATTGCGACGGGTTCTGAGGTGGAGCTTGCTATGCAGGCCGCAGAGCAGTTAGTCGATAAAGGTATCTTGGTGCGTGTGGTGTCTATGCCTTGTGCAGAAATTTTTGCCGAGCAGGAAGCTGACTACCGTGATTCCGTTTTATTGCCGTCGGTGCGAGCTCGCGTTGCGGTTGAGGCCTTGCATGCAGACTACTGGTATAAATTTGTTGGTTTAGATGGTCGTGTTGTTGGTATGCGGAGTTTTGGTGAATCAGCGCCCGGGGGTGAATTAATGAAAGAATTTGGCTTTACCGTTGATAATGTTATAGCCAATGTTTTGGAAGTAGTTGGCTAATGGTTCGTGTAGCCATTAATGGCTATGGCCGAATTGGCCGCTCGGTGTTACGGGCTCTATATGAATCAGAGGCCCGCGACCATGTGCAGGTTGTTGCCATTAATGAACCTGCTGATAGCAAAACCATTGCGCATCTTACGAAATATGATTCTACACATGGCCGATTTGACGGCGATATTAGCGCAAGTGAGCATTCGCTAACCGTTAATGGCGACAGCATTAAGATTCTGCACAATCAGTCGTTGGATCAGTTGCCTTGGGGGGATTTAGAGGTCGATGTGGTTCTTGAGTGTAGCGGTTCATTTAGTGACCGTGAAAGCGCAGAGCAGCACCTAGTCAGCGGTGCCAAGCGGGTGTTGTTTTCTCAACCTGCAGAGCCATCAGTGGATGCCACCATTGTTTATGGCGTCAATCAACAGTGCCTGACCGGTGATGAAACGATTATTTCCGCGGCGTCTTGCTCGACAAATTGCGTCGTGCCGGTGATTAAAGTACTAGATGAGGCCTTTGGTATTGATGGTGGGGTTATCACCACTATCCATTCGGCGATGAATGATCAGCCAGTGATTGATGCCTATCATCACACCGACCTGCGCAAGACACGTGCGGCGATGCAATCGATTATCCCCGTTGATACGGGTCTCGCTCTGGGCATTGATCGTCTCCTGCCGGAACTGACAGGCCGCTTTCAAGCACAGGCCATGCGTGTACCAACACTCAATGTATCGGCCATCGATCTCTCAGTCATGCTCAAGAATCAGGTCGATACAGCTTCAGTAAATGCCGCACTATTGGCTGCCACTCATGGCAATCTTCGCGGCGTACTTGGGTACACTGAAGAGCCATTGGCTTCCTGCGATTTTAATCACGATCCCCGCAGCGGCATTGTTGATGCTAGCCAAACTCGAGTAAGTCAGCAAAGACTGGTCAAGGTATTGATTTGGTTCGACAACGAATGGGGTTATGCCAATAGAATGCTCGATACTCTGCTGAGTTGGTACGGACTTGCATCGACCAAACACTAATCATCAATCACAGCTATTAAGGACTACGATGACCGTCAAGTTAATGACCGACCAAGCGTTAGCAGGCAAACGAGTACTGATCCGTGAAGATCTCAATGTGCCCATCAAAGATGGTGTTGTTACCAGTGACGCCAGAATCAAAGCAGCCTTACCTACAATTAAACTGGCCTTGCAGGCAGGTGCTCAGGTTATTCTGATGTCGCATCTCGGTCGTCCCACTGAGGGGCAATACGAGGATGCCTATAGTATGAAACCCGTGGCGGCCTATTTGTCTGATCTGTTGGATTGCTCCGTCAGCGTAGCGCGTGATTGGCGCGAGGGGCTAGAGAGTACTGGCGGTTCAATAACAATGCTTGAAAATGTGCGGTTTAACTCAGGTGAGAAGAGCAACGATGATGATCTTGCTAAGGCATATGCTGAGTTATGTGATGTGTTTGTTATGGATGCATTTGGCACCGCGCATCGCGCTCAGGCCTCTACCCATGGTGTGGCTAAATTTGCACCTATTGCTTGCGCAGGCCCATTGCTAGCCAAAGAACTAGAGGCTTTGGAAACCGCGTTGGCGGTTCCAGCTGCGCCGGTTGCCGCGATTGTTGGTGGATCAAAGGTATCAACAAAATTAATGGTCTTGGAGACTCTTGCCGACCAAGTCGATCAGTTGATTGTGGGTGGTGGCATTGCCAATACCTTTTTAGCGGCGGCGGGAAAGAACGTGGGTAAATCGCTTTGTGAAAAGGATTTGATTCCCGCGGCACAAGCTTTGATGAAAAAGGTGAGTATCCCCCTGCCAACTGATGTGGTGGTGGGCAAGGAATTTTCAGAAACGGCTGTAGCTGTTATCAAATCAGTGGATGAGGTTGCTGATGACGATATGATTTTCGATATAGGGCCAGATTCAGCGAGTCACTTAGCAACGCTTATCGCCTCTATGGGCACCATTATTTGGAATGGCCCAGTGGGCGTATTTGAATTTGATCAATTTGCACAGGGAACACAAACATTGGCATTAGCCATCGCTGAGAGTGACGGGTTTTCAATTGCCGGTGGTGGCGATACCCTAGCTGCAGTAGATAAATACAATATTGGTCGACAGGTGTCCTATATTTCAACCGGTGGTGGGGCCTTTTTAGAATATGTTGAAGGCAAGGAATTACCTGCTGTGGCGATACTTAAACAGAGGGCTCATCACTAAATAATTTTTCAGTAAAAGGGAAGGAGGGAAGAGATTATGGCGTTAATTTCACTGAGACAATTGCTTGATCATGCGGCTGAACAAGGCTACGGAGTGCCAGCCTTTAATGTCAATAACTTAGAACAGATGCGTGCAATTATGCTGGCCGCTGAACAGACAGACAGCCCGGTGATAGTGCAGGCTTCTGCAGGCGCACGCAAGTATGCTGGGGCTCCTTTTTTGCGCCACCTCATTCAAGCTGCGATCGAAGAATGGCCGCATATTCCTGTCTGTGTCCATCAGGATCACGGCACCAGTCCGGCTATATGTCAGCGCTCTATTCAGCTTGGATTTACCTCGGTGATGATGGATGGCTCATTAATGGAGGATGGCAAAACTCCCTCAAGTTATGACTATAACGTCGACGTCACCCAGCGATCAGTTGCGATGGCCCATGCTTGTGGGGTGTCAGTTGAGGGTGAGTTGGGCTGTTTGGGCTCATTAGAAACAGGACAGGCTGGCGAGGAAGACGGCGTTGGTGCAGAGGGCACGTTAACCCATGAGCAAATGCTTACTGATCCCGAGGAAGCGGCAGACTTTGTATCGAAAACCCATGTCGATGCACTGGCCATTGCCTGTGGCACTAGTCATGGGGCTTACAAATTTAGTCGTCCTCCAACTGGAGACATTCTAGCCATCGATCGTATTAAGGAGATCAATAAACGCATTCCCGGTACGCATTTGGTGATGCATGGCTCTTCTTCAGTGCCCCAGGAGTGGCTGGCAATTATTAATCAGTATGGTGGTGAAATTCCCGAAACCTATGGTGTGCCTGTTGAGCAGATTTGTGAAGGCATTAAATACGGGGTGCGTAAAATCAATATAGATACTGACCTTCGTCTTGCTTCAACTGGTGCGGTGCGACGCTACTTGGCAGAAAATCCTGCCGCCTTTGATCCGCGCTCCTATCTCAAGGAAACCATTAGCGCGATGAAAGATATTGCTGTGGCACGCTATGAGGCCTTTGGTACAGCGGGCAATGCTGGCAAGATAAAAGCGCTCGGGTTGGCTGCAATGACGGATCGCTATGACAGTGGTGAGCTTAATCCAAAGATTAATTAAATGCGCCGCTAACTTACGGTAAGGGGGTAATCCATTAAGCAAAAGCTATGTATGGAGTAATCTGTAGGTTCGGCTATCGCAATCACTTCAGCTTTGCCGACTATGCTTAACAATAACAACAAGAGGAGATTGCAATCATGGATATTATCTATCCTGTTTTCAGTCTGGTGATACTGACCTTTATTATGCTCGCCGCCACGGGCATCACGCGGTTAATCAGCGTTCGTCGCAGACAGGTCCATCCGAGGTACTATTTGTTGATGTCGGGTGATACCCCACCCGACTATGTGCAAAAGATTGGGCGCAATATGGCCAACCTTTTAGAAGTGCCGGTGCTATTTTATCTGTTGGCGGTATTGGTCGTTGTATTTGAAATCAATAACCAGCTATTGGTTGATTTAGCCTGGCTCTATGTTGCGTTGCGTTTGGTTCACAGCATTATTCATATCAGTTACAACAATGTGCCACATCGTTTTGTTGTGTTCGTTCTATCGGTGGTAACGCTGATGATCATGTGGTTCCAATTTATGATGCTGGTAGGGTAGTTTATGTCTATTGATACTATTGCCGTTTGGCATCAAGTGGCTAAAAACCGAGATATAGAAGGTCTCTACAATCTGTTAGACGAGAATGCAATTTTCCACTCACCGGTGGTTCACAGCCCCCAAGTCGGTAAACAGATTACCGGCAAATACCTGAGTGCGGCATTCACTGTTTTTTTTAATGATAGCTTTACTTACGTTCGTGAGGTTCATGGTCAGGGACAGGCTGTGCTTGAATTTGAAGTGGAGCTACAAGGGATCTTGGTTAATGGGGTGGATATGATTCGCTGGAATGATGCAGGTCTAATCACTGAATTTAAGGTAATGATTCGCCCATTAAAAGCGGTTAGTCTTATTCATCAAAATATGGCCGCAATGCTTCAGGCTCAAACATAGCGTTCAGGCTGTTTTGAGGTATTGATCAATGTCTATAAAACATCTGTTGTTGATTGTTTGTATTACCGCGTCTGCCCTCGTCACAGCGAAATCAGATAGAGCTTATCTTTATGTGTTAGGCGTGGCGCAAGATGCCGGCTACCCTCAAGCGGGTTGTTATAAGCCCCATTGTATGCGCGGCTGGCAGAATCCAGAACTGCGACGTGGGGCGACGTCGATAGCATTGATTGATCCTGTTGCTAAAATAAAAGTTCTCTTTGAAGCCACTCCTAATCTACCTCAGCAGTTATATGTTTTAGAAAAAGAAGCGCCCTCAGCGCAGTATAAGCTTGATGGTGTTTTTCTGACCCATGCGCATATGGGTCATTATGCGGGCCTAATGTTTTTTGGCCATGAGGCTATGGGAAGCAAGCAAATCCCTGTTTATGCGATGCCTAAAATGACGGATTATCTAATCAATAATGGCCCTTGGAGTCAGTTAGTTGAGTACGGCAATATTGTGTTACGGCCTCTTCAAAACAATCGCGCACAGGATATTGCCAGCCAAACAGTCACCCCTCTCCTAGTTCCCCACCGCGATGAATTTTCTGAGACCGTTGGCTATATTATTGAGGGCGCTAATAAAAGTGCACTATTTATCCCAGATATTAATAAATGGTCAGTTTGGGATACCGATATTGCCCAGCTAATTAAGCGCGTTGACTATGCCCTATTGGATGCGACTTTTTTCGGTAATGATGAGTTGCCCGGTCGTGATATGTCCAAAGTGCCTCATCCATTAGTTACTGAAACTATGGAAAAACTTAGTGACCTGTCTCTAGAGCACCGCAACAAGGTATGGTTTATTCATATGAACCATACCAACCCACTACTTGATCCACAGAGCAAACAAACCAAACAGGTCCGCGCGGCGGGATTTAATATCGCTGAAGAGGGTATTCGCCTTGCCCTTTAAACTATGCAATTCAAGTTATATTGTTAACCTCTAAACTCACGGTGGATTGAAATACTTTATGCATATTCCGGTGAAGCCTTTATCAAAATACCCGCTGTGGCTACGGCCACTTTACTACCTCCAGCGCCGCAGGTATGGCGCAATACTGGAGCCTGGCTTGCTCTGGGGCCGAGTACCAAAACTGTTCGCGGCGGTCGCTGGATTCTATGCTGTTATTGATCGTAGCCGTTCGCCGCTAGATCCAGTACTGCGCTCATTAGTGACGGTGCGGGTGTCGCAGATAAATTGGTGTCATTTTTGTGTGGATATTAACTCGGCTACATTGGCGCAACGAGCGGACTCAATGGACAAAGTACTTGAACTTGAACGATGGTCTGATAGTACTGTTTATGATGATAGAGAACGTGTCGCGCTGGAGTACGCAGAGGCAGTGACTTATACAGAGCAACGGGTCAGTGAATCACTTATGGCACGATTGAAACAGCATTTCGATGACGATGCCGTGATTGAATTGACCGGGCTAATTGCCTTCCAAAATTCATCGAGTAAATTTAATGCCGCCTTAGATGTCCCTGCCCAGGGGTTTTGTCAGCGGCCGGATTAAAACCTGCGGTTTGACGGTACAATAGCGTATATTACCGTTGATGTTATGTTCATATAAGGATGCTTTCAGAGTCGACATCATGCCACTGTCATATGCACTAATTGCGCTCAATATTTTGTCTATCTATATATGCTATCAGATAGCCAAAAGTCGCAATGCCAATACCCGTTTTTGGGGTTGGATGGCGGTTTTGCTAGGCCCATTTGCAATTCCTTTGGTGTTACTGTCTACATTGGTGAAAAAATAATATGGCTGGCGAAACTGATATCAATACGCTTCTTAGTGGTTTGTCTCCGCAATTGTTAGATGAAACCTATGTTTTCTGTACTCTAGCGGATGGTGTTTATGGCCATTATGCGATGACCCGCCCTATCGCCAGCTTTCAGGAAAAGGAGGGGCTAACTCTGGTAATAAATCAGACTGATGCCGATGCTCAGGGTCTCGTCTATGATGGCCTGTTTCGTTGCATCAGTTTGCAGATTCATTCGAGTTTGGAGGCGGTTGGTTTGACTGCGGCGATCTCTGGCAAATTAGCTGATGCAAATATTAGCGCCAATATAATTGCCGGTTATTACCATGACCATCTTTTTGTACCACAGGCAAAGGTGGTGGAAGCTCTAGAAATCTTAAACAATATTAAGGATTCCTAGAGCTTTAAACCGCAAAGTATCTGCAGTGTCTAACACCGCGCTTTTAGGCGCCAAAAACGCCCTTAAAGAAAAAGAAGAATATTATCGATAAAGCAGCACCTGCAGGTAGGGTGACTACCCAAGAGAGGAAGATCGAACCGACCATTCGCAGATTAATTGCCCCTATGCCACGTGCCATACCAACACCCAATACCGCACCCACAAGGGTATGAGTAGTTGAAATAGGTAACCCTGTTCCTGATGCCAGTACTACGGTAGCTGCGGCGCCGAGTTCAGCGGCAAAACCGCGGCTGGGCGTTAATTCGGTAATTTTGCGGCCAATGGTGCCCATGACTTTAAAGCCGTAAGTGGCAAGGCCGACAACAATACCGGCGCCACCTAGCAATAAAATCCAGCTGGGCATCATGCTTTTAGCGGCGATATCACCACCAGCATTGACCACATTAACGACTGCGGCCAGGGGACCAACGGCATTGGCTACATCATTTGAGCCGTGGGCAAAGGCCATACTGCAAGCGGTAAAAATCATGAGTACGGCAAATACTTTCTCGACATTGTAGAAGCGGTTGTCTTCTTCTTTGCTGGTATCGCGCTCAACTTTGCTCAGCAGGTAGGTACCAATAATAGCCACCAAAATACCAAAGGCAGCGGCATAGAGAACATTTTCTCCATAACTTAACTTGATGCCGAAGTCTTTAAAGACATGTTTTAAGCCCTTGAGTAAGGTCACCATGGCCATCAAGAAACCGACGGCAAACATATACATCGGCGCGTATTTTTTGGCGCGATCAAAAGGGTTGTCCTGAATCAGAATCAGCTGTTGAACGCTTCTGAAAATAGCAAAAGAAATAGTGCCCGCCATCACTGGTGAGACTACCCAGCTAGCAACAATGGTGCTGACCTTATCCCAATTTACGGCATCATTGGATACACCAACGGCAGCGAAGCCAACAATGGCACCGA
>JBNAAJ010000014.1:0-236 GCA_049631145.1 Porticoccaceae bacterium | reverse complement strand
AGTAGTCGACACTGGCCAACCCATAAAGCTGGCCACGGCCAGCCAGGTGCCTGCAGCCAGCAGCGCGGAAAGCATACCAAACACAAGCAGATCAGGTTGTTCACTAAAGATTGCTGAATCAACAATACCTTTGCGGATAGTTGAGGTGACCTCGCCACCGGCTAGATAAGCACCGGCAAACTCAAACACCATAGCAATTAAAATTGCTTGCTTAATGGTCAGGGCTTTGGAGCCTA
>JBNAAJ010000013.1:0-55218 GCA_049631145.1 Porticoccaceae bacterium | reverse complement strand
TGCTAAAGTTGTGGTATCAGCCCCGATTAAAGGTCTGCCTGTAGATAAGGTGTTGAATGTGGTGATGGGTGTTAATCACCAACTTTATCAAGGTCAGAATATTGTTACTGCGGCCTCCTGCACCACTAATTGTGTAGCGCCCGTTGTCGATGTGCTGCAACAAAGCTTTGGTATCGAACACGGCTCTATTACCACTATCCACGATATCACCAATACGCAAAGTATCCTCGATGAGTATCACGCGGATTTGCGCCGCGCACGCGCCAGCAGTATGTCATTAATCCCGACCAGCACAGGTTCAGCTACGGCGATTATTGACATTTTTCCTGAATTAAAAGGACGACTCAATGGCCTGGCAGTGCGGGTCCCTCTGGCCAATGCCTCCCTTACCGATGCGGTGTTTGAATTGCGCCAAGCGGTTTCTGTGGCGCAAGTTAATCAAGCAATACAAACTGCGGCCGAAGGTCGCTTGCAGGGTATTTTAGGGTATGAACAACGCCCCCTAGTATCCGTTGATTATACCAATGATCGACGTTCGGGCATTGTCGATGGCCCCTCGACCATGGTGGTCAATAATACGCAGGTCAAGCTCCTTATCTGGTATGACAATGAAATTGGCTACGTTAATCGGATGATGGAATTAACCGCACTGGTGGCGGCTTCGTTATAGGCCAATTATGCAACTGCGATCCGCTTTAGCGCAATATATTACCGTAACCGCAAGTTACTGGGCCTTTACGCTGACCGATGGTGCCCTGCGAATGCTGGTGCTGCTGTTCTTTCATGATCTCGGCTACAGCCCTATTGAGCTCGCTAGCCTGTTTTTACTCTACGAATTTTTTGGCATTGTGACCAATCTTTACGGTGGCTGGCTGGCATATCGTATTGGGACCACATTGTGTATGCAGATTGGTCTGGGTCTACAAATTGTGGCGTTAACTATGTTGCTACTCGATCCCAGCCAGCTTACGGTGGTCTATGTGATGGTGGCACAGGCTCTGTCAGGCATAGCCAAAGATCTCAATAAAATGAGCGCTAAAAGTAGTATCAAAGTGTTGGTGCCTGAGAATCAACAAGGTCGTTTATACCGCTGGGTAGCCATGCTAACTGGCTCTAAAAATGCGCTCAAAGGTTTAGGTTTTTTTCTCGGTGGTGCGCTACTGGCGAGTATTGGTTTTCGCGGCAGTCTGATTGCTTTGATTCTTCTATTGGTACCTGCGCTAGTTATCGGAGGGTTACTACTGCCCTATCAGCCGGGCAGTAATAAACAGCGTTTTAGCCAATCTTTGAATAAAAGTACCGCAGTTAATTGGCTATCTATGGCGCGTTTATTTTTATTTTGTTCCAGAGATATCTGGTTTGTGGTGGCCCTGCCAGTATTTTTGCAGAGCCAATTGGGCTGGACTCATATTGAAGTCGGTACCCTGATGGCCGGATGGGTCATCGCTTATGGGGTGGTACAGGCTCTAGCGCCTACCGTCACCGGGCAACAGCAGGGACAGCTGCCCAATCCTCATCGACTGGTTTACTGGGGAGGATTGTTGACCTTAATTCCCTGTGCTATTGCGCTGGCATTACCCAGTTCTGAGCAAACAGCGTTTGTATTGGTGGCAGGGTTATTAGTATTTGGCGCCCTGTTCGCAATTAACTCGAGCATGCATTCCTATCTTATTGTTGCCTATGCCAAGCGCGATGCTGTTTCCCTTGATGTTGGCTTTTACTATATGGCCAATGCCGCCGGTCGCCTGTTAGGCACTCTGCTATCCGGGCTGCTATATCAACAGTTTGGCATGATTAGCTGCCTAATTATGTCCTCAGCGATGATTATGCTTAGTGTGCTAGCCTGCCGGGGGCTGATGCACAGTACCTAGAGCTTTTTACTGATGTCTGTTACGGTGTCGGCCTTTAACTAACCCCAAGATTTAAACCATTATGACTAATGAAACTGAAAATACCATGGACCCCAATGGGCTGTTCCGCGAGGAAAATTATACCGATCAAAAACTTGGCGCTATTCGCAAGCTAATTCCTGTCAAAGCCGATGGTTCCGATGACCCAGATCGCGAGACTGCTTTTTTTGGTTCCGCTCAGGTGATGACGCCGATGGGAGCAATACCGCTTAACTTTGCTCTCGATGGCAAAACCATTGGTGAGGCTGCAGAAGATTTTGCCGGCAAGTCTGCGATCGCAGTGGAAGAGGCCGCTAAGGAACTAGAACGCATGCGCCGCGAGCAAGCCTCGCAAATTGTCGTTCCCGGTCAGGGGGGCGGTGGTGTCGGCAATCAGGGTAGCGGCATTATCACCTAGCCAGGGTTATTTAAGTAACAAGTCACCCTCAATCGCTCGAAACTCGGTAGCGGCATTGACCAATGATGTCGCTGTCAGTGAGGGGACGCCGTATACCGTACTGTCAACACCGGCAGCGCACAGCCGCTGGAGTAACAGGTCAAAATCACCATCACCGGAGAGCAATACAGCTCTGTCGATGGGTTCAGCTTGCGCCAGCGCCGCATCCATCATGTCGATTGCGATACCGACATCCCAATCACCTTTTGCTGAACCATCAACCCGTTGTATATAGGGCTTTAGCTTTACGTTAAAACCAATCTCGCGCAATATTTGTTGAAAGCCCTGCTGTTGAGCGTTATTGCGATCAATGGCATAGGCCTGTGCTTGCACTATCTTGCCTTCCTGCGATAGCTGTTGCCATAGTTCACGATAATTAAAATGGCAGCCATAGGCCTGTTTTACCGTGTAATAAATATTCTGCACATCAACAAAGAGCGCTAGCTGTTTCATGGCGAATCAAACTCCTGTAAAAGGTGCACCCCTAGGCGGTACTGATGGGCGGGCAGCATTGATACAGAAAAGCTCAGTACCTGCTGATTAACCCAACGACGCTCTATTAATTGCATACAGACATCAGATTGTGGCTCTGCCAACCATAGTTCCCGACGTTGAGTGGCATTAGCTGATGCCGCGACTAACTGGCGCTCAACAGACGTCGCTGGAGCCACCCAGTGCAGGTAATCATCGGGACTGACTTTGTTAAACTTTTGCTTTAACAAGGCAGGGGCCAGTAACGGATTGACATACAATTGCTGCCACTGCACTGGACGTTGTTTCTCTAGATGCACCATAGTCAACTGGTAGGCCGTCTCGGTGGTATCACTGTGTAACATGCGACGCATTTTGTCGCTGATAATAATGGGTTCCAAACTAATAATTCTATTGCTGTAGGTACCCATAGTTTGGGCTCGTTGCAGTCGGTTATAGAGCTCTAACTGCGCTATATCGGGTTTTTTTTCAGCAACGAAGCTACCACGACCAGGCTTTCGAACTAGCACCCCTGCATCAGCTAACTCTTGTAGCGCTCGTCGCGCTGTCATACGACTGACGTTAAACATTGTTGCTAACGCATTTTCAGACGGGGTCTTAGTGCCGGCGGGCCAATCGCCTGCTGCTATCTGCGCCTGTAAATATTGCTTAATAAGCGCAAATTGAGGCAGTTTAGGTGCAAGTTCAGGCATATTTAACTTGTATATACATTATTTATATGTATATACAATTTGAAATCAGGTCTTATCATATCTTTCGCCTCCAAAAGTATCGAATAGGCATAAATTGGCGCTTATAATTATGAAAATACAGTAAAAAGAATGACAATATACTAATTTATCTGTATATACAACTTAGCTCTAATGCTTGATTAACACTAACTTTTCTACGCGACTCAGCTTTTTGATTTGCGCCTCTCTTTTACTGGCACTACTGCGATCAGTACTGGCTTCCAGATACACCATTTCCAAGGCATCGCGGCCACGAAAATACTTGGCGCCGGCTTTGCCTGACTGATGCTCAGCAAACCGACGCTCAGGATCCGTAGTAATACCGGTGTAAAGGCTTTGATCACTGGCGCGCACCATGTAGACATACCAGGGTGACAGTTGTTTATTTTGTCCCATTGCACCAATCACTCATCTGGGCGACTCAATCTGCGCAAGCGGCCCGTGGCAGTACTGGCAAAGGTATTTAGCAAGGCCTCTAAGCACTTTGCGGTGGCGTAAAATAGTTAAGTGATGAGTGCGACAGCCACAACGATAGGCGAAGCGCTGATATTGTCGGGTGGGTATACCGGTTAAGTCATAATCACCCGTGGCTTTCGGCTCAGCACCGAGATTACGCATTACCGCCTGCCACTCACGGCCATGGGGTTTTACTTTGCGCAAACCATAGAGACAATCAACAACGTAATGCGCGACCTCATGTGCGACAGTATCGTTGAGGCTATCCTGATAGTATTTAGCGAATATCCAAGGGTTGAATCTGATTCTGCGCTCTAAACGCTTCACTTGATACATTCCGGCACATTTACCGCGAAGATCAAAGTCGATTTGCAATGGCTTAAACCGACGATTGTAGATTTTCTCTGCTCGACTGATGCACTGCTGGGTCGCGCGCTTTACCTCAGCTCGCTGTAATTCAGAAATGGGCTCCACATCAACAGATTGAGTCATAGGTTGATTATAAAGACTCATAGCACTGGTACAATGGCTGTTTTACGCTATTTTTACTTGCTATGAATATCGATCTGCACTGCCACACAACAGCTTCCGATGGCACTCTGAGCCCAACAGAGCTTATCAATCTCGCCTGCGAGAGAGAAATTGATATTCTTTCTATCACCGACCATGACAACGTTGATGCCTACCAAAAGATTGCCCCTATCGGCGATAAGCTAACCCTTATCCATGGTATTGAATTTTCTAGTCAATGGCGCAAGTCAGGGGTTCATATTGTCGGCCTTAATCTCAACCTCAATAGCGACGCGCTAATAGAGGGAGTCTCACTGCAGACTCAGGCAAGGCGTGAGCGTGGTGAAAAAATTGCCGAAAAACTCGCTCGTCTCGGCTTTGATAACAGTCTTGAGGGGGCAAAAGCATTTACGGCCGGCGGTGAAGTAGGGCGGCCACATTTTGCGCAGCATTTGGTTGCGATTGGCGCAGTTAGCAATGTTCAGCAAGCCTTTAAGCGATATTTAGGCGCCGGTAAAGCGGGAGATATTAAAGAGCAGTGGTCCGATATGACGACCATTATCTCGTGGATTCGGGCGGCCGGTGGTGTTGCAGTATTGGCACATCCCACTAAATATAAAATGACTCGTAGCAAACTGATCAATCTACTCACTGATTTTGTTGCGGCAGGGGGGCAAGGAATGGAGGTAATTTCAGGCATGCAGGTGCCTTCCGTAACTCAAGATTTAGCGCGATTATGCAATCAATTTAAACTGCTAGCCTCCTGTGGCTCTGATTTTCACGCACCTAATCAGCATTGGGCGGCGCTGGGTATGGTCGCTGAATTACCCGATCAGTGTAAACCAATATGGCGCCACTGGGATTAAACTAAGGCAGAGTAATTCCTTAGTTAGCCATTCCTGTGTATACTTGCGCGCCGTCGCCTTGCGGGGGCGTTTAAATAGTCGAACAATGAGCATAGTACCGTGAATTTTTTTATCTTCGTTAGCGAACAGTTTGTACTGATAAGCCTGTTATTTGGCCTGATCTTTATCTTTGCTTGGACAGAGCGAGCCAAGGGAGGTAAGTCTATCTCGGCCAGCCAGCTGGTGCAGATGATGAACGCCGATGAGGCCGTGTTGGTGGATGTGCGCCCATCCGGCGAGTTCCAGAACGGCCATATTCACGGTGCCATTAATATTCCACATACAAAAATAGCAGGCCGCATTAGCGAGCTAGAAAAGTGCCGCAGCAAAACCATCGTGCTGACCGACAATATGGGTCAGCATGCCGGTGGCGCAGGAAGAGCACTGAGCAAAGAGGGGTACAACGTCCGTCGCCTTGGTGGCGGAATGGCTGAATGGCAAGGTCAAAGCTTGCCAGTGGTACAGGGGTCTTGAACTACACTTAACGGATTTACTCGACCCATAACATAGGAAACACCATGTCACAGGTTGTACTATACGGAACGCGGTTCTGCCCGTTCTGCACGGCGGCTCGACGTTTACTGACAGCCAAAGGCATTAATTATCAAGATATACCGCTAGACGACGATGCATCGCTACGCGCTGCAATCATGAAAAAGAGCGCTAGAAATACGGTTCCGCAGATTTGGGCCGGCGAGGTGCATATTGGCGGTTACACTGACCTGCGACAGCTCGAAGTCGATGGGCATCTGGAGCAGTTAGTCAACTCAGGGGTTGAATTGCCTGATACAGACGCCATATAGAATTCAGTAAAACATTAATAGTAGATAGGCTTACAATCATGACAGAAGAAACAGCAGCTGCCGCAGAGGCGCCAGCACAGTCAAGTGAACAGAAATTTGCGATCCAGCGAGTATTTCTCAAGGATTTGTCCTTCGAGACTCCGCAGGGCGCGGCGGCCTTTAACAAGCAATGGCAACCTAAAGTTAATCAAGACTTAAGTACTAAGTCGTCTAAAGTCGCCGATGATTTGTTTGAAGTTGCACTTAGAATGACCATCACCGTAACTGACGGTGAAGAAACCATTTACCTTATCGAAGTTGAGCAAGCTGGCTTATTCAACATTGCGGGTTTTGACGATCAGCAAGTCACTCAGGTATTGAATACGACCTGTCCTACTATGCTGTTCCCCTATGCGCGTGAAACGATCGATAACGTCCTCACCAAGGGATCATTTCCTCCACTGATGATTCCGCCGATTAACTTTGACGCTCTATTTGCCAACGCAGTACAACAGGCCGCAGCAAAAGCGCAAGAGAGCGAAGGTGAGAGTGCAGGCGAAGATACCACGCACTAAGCCTCAAGAGATAAAACTATAAAAAACCCGCTCTTAGTAGCGGGTTTTTTATAGTCGGCTAAACGCAAAGGGGCATCAAAGCGCCTGATTTTCCATGCTGTATTCCTGTAGCTTTCTAGTCAAGGTATTGCGCCCCCAACCCAATAATTGCGCAGCATCCTTTTTTCGTCCACCAGTATGTGCCAAGGCAGTCTCGATCATAGTGCGCTCAAAGTCTGGAACCGCTTGCGCAAGCACTTCCTGACGCCCCATCTTTAATTCTCGTTCAGTCCAACGACGCAGCATATGCTGCCAGTCACCCTGACTGCGGATATCTTTAACCACGTTCTCTTCACGCAGCTCAGGTGGCAAGTCAGACAGCAGCACCTCGCGACCTGCAGCCATTACCGTCAACCAGCGACAAATATTTTCCAGTTGTCTAACATTGCCTGGCCAAGGGAGATTAAACAGAAAATCCTCCGCTTCTTGCGAGAGCAGTTTGGGCTCCATATCAAGTTCTTTGGCGGCGCGGTTAAAAAAGTGTGTCATCAACTGGGGGATATCCTCTCGCCGATCAGATAACTTTGGTAGATGCACCCGAATAACATTAAGCCGATGGAAAAGGTCTTCACGAAAACGATTTTGCTCTACTAATGCCTCTAAATCCTGATGGGTTGCGGTGATAATGCGTACATCAACCTTTACAGCCGTATGACCGCCAACACGGTAGAACTCACCATCGGCCAAAACTCGCAACAGCCGCGTCTGCGCTTCAGGTGGCATATCACCTATTTCATCGAGAAATAAAGTCCCGCCATCAGACTGTTCGAAACGCCCGGTTCGCCGCTCCGCTGCACCGGTAAAGGCGCCCTTTTCATGACCAAACAGCTCTGATTCAATTAAGTCATTAGGTATTGCCGCCATATTGAGCGCAATAAATTTATTATTGCGTCGTGGGCTGTGTTTATGCAGCGCCTGCGCCACAAGTTCCTTACCTGTGCCGGACTCTCCATTGATTAGCACAGTGATATTAGAATTAGAGAGGCGGCCGATGGCTCTGAATACTTCCTGCATGGCCGGCGCCTCGCCAATAATTTCTTTAACCTCTTGAGTTTCGGCAGTCGGTGTATGTTGAGATCGCTGTTCCTGCGCAAATGATCGGCCCCGCCGCGCCACATCAACCAGTTCGTCGAGATCAAATGGTTTTGGTAAATACTCAAAGGCGCCACCCTGATAGGCTGCCACCGCACTGTCCAGATCGGAATGCGCCGTGGTGATAATCACCGGTATATGACGATGGTTGGCATGAATTTTTTTAAGCAATTCCAACCCATCAATACCGGGCATTCGAATATCTGAAATAATAATTTCTGGCTCAGCCTTGGCCAGTGCCTTTAATAAATCATCTCCATTTTCAAAACTACGTACTGCAATACCGTCGCGCACCAATGCTTTTTCCATTACCCAACGCAGGGAACGGTCATCTTCGGCGATCCAAATTTCTGATGGGTTATTCATATTAAGCCTTTATAGGTAGGTAAATAGAAAAGCAGGTATTACCTACTTCCGATTCACATTCAATAATTCCCTGATGCCCGTTAACCGCCGTTTGTGCAATGGTTAGGCCTAAACCTGAGCCTTCGCTACGACCGCTAATCATGGGAAAAAATATCCGCTCTTTGATATCAGCTGAAATGCCAGGGCCATTATCAATAATGTCCAAACGGCAAGTCACTCTGTGATACTGACCGGCGATGGTAAAGCTGCGCTGAACTCTGGTGCGAAAAATAATTTTCCGGCTGCTTTGAGATACATCCATCAGCGCCTGCATGGCATTGCGGGCTACATTTAGCACAGCTTGGATTAGCTGCTCGCGGTCGCCGCTGATCTCCGGGATACTGGGATCATAATCACGCTCCAAGACTAGTTGCCCCTGTACCTCCGCTTCAATTAAAGTGGCGACATGTTCGGTCACTTCATGGATGCTCAAGTTGGCGACCTGAGGTAAATGATTTGGCCCGAGTAAACGATCAACCAAATTACACAAACGGTCAGCCTCAGTGGTGATAATTTGGCATAGCTCACTGGCCTCGCCGTCTCCCTGCTCAGTGATCTCCTGATCCAGCAATTGGGCGGCACCACGGATACCCCCAAGGGGGTTTTTAATCTCATGAGCTAAACCGCGAACAAGACTCTTGGATGTGTCATGCACTGACAACAATGCTTCCTCGCGGTTAATTTTTAAAAACCGATCAATGGGCTGCATCTCCATCAGTAACATTTTCTTGGCTTGTAGATCCACTGGCGTAATGCTGTAGTCCACCTGAGAGGCCTCGACTCCATGAACACGTAGATACTCATGCCGGCGAGTGTGTGGTCGTCCCAGCTTGAGCGCTTGATAGAGTGCGTCGGAAATGGTCTCACTGTTGGCAAATAAGGCGTCGACAGAGGTGCCGCAAAGTCGCGCACTGCTGACCTGCAATAATGACTCTGCTGCTGGGTTTATGTAGTCAATCAGCAACTCATCGCTAAGCAACAGCACAGCAGTATTGAGATTGTCCAATAACAGACGATGTAACTGGTCAGTGGTCATAGATCCTACAACACAGGTTGTTAACTGGGGTTATCTAGTTATCATTTTAGTAGTAGCAATAACTAGGCCAATTAATTCAATCATTCAGTATCAAACGTGGCCGGTTTATGGGGCCTGCAGAGCAGCGTTTTAGCACTGGCTTTCGCTATGCTTGGTATTATGCACCATTTTGGTGCGCTTGTGTTAGGTGTTACTATTTTGGGTCATTTATTCAGACCACTGAACGCTAATGGTACCGGGCAAAAACTCTCAAGCAGGCAATAAAAAAGCCCGCTATTTTGCAATAGCGGGCTTAATTAAGATTGTTCTACCGCAATTATTAGCAGCTGTAGTACATATCAAACTCTACCGGATGAGTGGTGTGCTCTACACGGTAAACTTCTTCCATCTTCAGCTCGATATACGCATCGATCATATCATCGGTAAAAACACCACCTGCTGTTAGGAATTCACGATCGGAACTCAGTGAGTCTAGTGCCTCACGCAGGCTTCCAGCGACCTGAGGGATAGCAGCGGCCTCTTCAGCGGGTAGATCATAGAGATCCTTATCTGCAGCATCTCCAGGGTGTATCTTATTTTTAACACCATCGATGCCAGCCATCAGCATAGCTGCAAACATCAGGTAAGGGTTAGCTGTGGGATCACCAAAGCGCGCTTCGATACGCTTACCTTTAGGGCTTGGAACATAAGGAATACGAATTGATGCTGAACGGTTACGCGCAGAGTAAGCCAGCATTACTGGCGCCTCAAAACCAGGGATTAGGCGCTTGTAGGAGTTGGTCGATGCGTTAGCGAAAGCATTAATTGCTTTAGCGTGCTTAATGATACCGCCAATGTAGAAAAGCGCAGTCTCACTGAGACCAGCATAGCCGTCACCAGCAAACTGGTTTTCACCATCTTTCCAGAAAGACTGGTGGCAATGCATACCAGAACCGTTATCACCAACGATTGGCTTGGGCATAAATGTTGCAGTCTTGCCATAGGCATGGGCAACGTTATGCACGCAGTACTTAAGAATCTGTACTTGGTCAGCTTTCTTTACCAAGGTATCGAAACGAATACCGATCTCACACTGACCTGCAGTGCCCACCTCGTGGTGATGTACTTCTACTTCAAGACCCATTTGCTCCATAGCAGCACACATTGCAGCACGCAAATCGTGCAGGCTATCGACGGGTGGTACAGGGAAGTAACCACCTTTAACACCGGGACGGTGGCCCATGTTGCCATCTGGCAATTCCATCGAAGAAGACCAAGCCGCTTCGTCTGAGTTAATTTTGTAGAAGTTACCGCTCATGTCGGCACCCCATTTGATATCGTCGAATACAAAGAATTCTGGCTCTGGGCCAAAGAATGCTGTGTCGCCGAGACCGGTAGACTGCAAGTACTTTTCTGCACGCTCAGCAATGGAGCGAGGATCGCGCTCATAGCCTTGCATAGTAGAGGGCTCAACAATACCGCAGCGAACAATAACAGTTGGCTCATCAGTAAATGGATCGAGCACCGCTGTGCTGTCGTCAGGCATCAAAATCATGTCTGATTCGTTAATGCCTTTCCAGCCAGCAATTGACGAACCATCAAACATTTTACCCTCAACAAAAAAGTCTTCTCCCACTTCACTCACGGGAATAGAGACATGCTGCTCTTTACCTTTGGTATCGGTGAAACGCAGGTCAACCCAACGCGCTTCGCTATCTTTTATCAGATTTAGAGTCTTCTCAGACATTGTTTCCTCCACTATGGAATCAGTAATGCTTTATTTACAGAGTCAGCTGGCGCATCGAAACCGAACTGGCTTGGTTACCGTTAAGTTTTCCTCAGCAATTGGATTGCAATAGTCATGCCAATGGCCATCAAAATCAGCCTTGCCAGTAAACGTCGCTGAAAGCTACAGCCCGTCATGGCTAAGTTACTTAAAGCCTTTGTTGGCGATTTCCTGCAGGGTAATATATGCACCGTTATGGTGCTAAACGCGATAAATAGCACCATTTTGGTGCGAATATTATTTTGTTTAGATTTATTTCTTGCTGTATCGCTATAATGCCCACCTCAGATTGTTCTGTCACCTTTTAACGAGGCTTTCTAGGTAAAGGTTTAGCATAGCCCAACAATGTCGCAGGTCTAACCATCAATCATTCACCCACCGAAATTCAAATCGTCTCGCATATCAGGCCTAAGGATACGCTTATCGATGTACGGCACCCGACAGAAGTGGAACAAAAACCGCTGGATATCGCTGCTGTAGAGCCAATAAATATTCCATTCTTTAATTTCGAGCAACAACTGGATAGTCTCGATAAAGCAAGCAGTTACCTACTGTACTGTGACAAAGGCATTATGAGTCGTATACAGGCACAAGTGATGCGCGAAAAGGGGTTTAATCAGATTGCTATTTTCACTCCAGATGTTTAACCGGCAGGCCATATAACGTCTGTCCACCCATGCTCGCTAACTAGGCACAACTCAAAACAGCTTATTACTAATGCGATCAAGCGAAAAGATCGGTAGCAGTTCCTGCAGATTCTCGTATAATCGCGGCTTTTTCGCCCTGTGTGGCATTCTTAGGTATCTTCATGTCTATTGAAAATTTGCGCAATATTGCAATCATCGCCCACGTTGACCACGGGAAAACCACTTTGGTCGACAAACTCTTAAGTCAGTCAGGCACCCTTGATCGAAAGGATGTCGGAGCGGAACGCCTGATGGATTCTAATGACCAAGAAAAAGAGCGCGGCATTACCATTTTGGCCAAAAATACAGCGATCAATTGGAATGATTACCGCATCAATATTGTTGATACTCCTGGTCACGCCGACTTTGGTGGCGAGGTAGAACGTGTTTTGTCGATGGTCGACTCAGTACTATTGCTAGTGGATGCCGTTGATGGCCCTATGCCACAAACACGCTTTGTCACCTCCAAAGCCTTTGAGCAGGGTCTGCGCCCCATTGTAGTGATCAATAAAATCGATCGGCCAGGCGCACGACCTGATTGGGTAATGGATCAAGTGTTTGATCTGTTCGACAGTCTTGGCGCCACCGATGAGCAGTTAGATTTTCCGGTGATCTACGCCTCAGCACTCAATGGTATTGCTGGTCATGATGTTGACGATATGGCGGATGATATGACGCCTCTGTACGAGATGATTGTTGCCGATGTTCCATCTCCCAAAGTCGATGTCGATGGTCCCTTCCAAATGCAAGTCTCGGCGCTGGCTTATGACAGCTATGTTGGTGTTATTGGCGTTGGTCGTATTACCCGCGGCCAACTTAAACCGGGGCAACAAGTCATTGTGAAAACCGCGGATGGCAAAGAGCGTAGAGGTAAGATACTTAATGTAAAAGGGTACCTAGGCCTTGAACAAGTTGAAACTCAGCTGGCAACTGCCGGCGATATTGTCTGCATCAATGGTATCGATGGTCTGGGCATATCAGACACACTTTGCGATCCAGACAATGTCGAATCTCTACCGCCACTCAGCGTCGATGAGCCCACAGTAAGTATGACCTTCAACGTGAATAACTCGCCTTTCGCTGGATTGGAAGGTAAATATGTAACGACCAGAAATATCAAAGATCGACTCGATCAAGAACTTATTCATAATGTCGCGCTGCGTGTTTCAGAGGGTGACTCGCCAGATAAATTTATTGTCTCAGGACGCGGTGAACTGCACCTGTCGGTATTAATTGAAACCATGCGACGCGAAGGTTTTGAAATGGGCGTTTCTCGTCCTGAGGTTGTCACCAAGGAAATCGATGGCGAAATCCAAGAGCCCTTTGAACAGGTGGTTATTGATGTAGAAGATCAGCATCAGGGCGCAGTAATGGAGGAGCTCGGCATGCGCAAGGGTGAAATGACTAATATGGAACCTGATGGCAAAGGTCGTGTACGTTTAGAATTTATGATTCCTTCCCGCGGGCTAATCGGCTTTCGCGGTGCCTTTCTGACACTAACATCCGGCTCGGGAATTATGACCAGCGTATTTGATCACTACGGTCCTGTAAAAGAAGGTGAAACTCACAGCCGTCAGAATGGCGCATTAATCAGCATGGTCAAAGGCAAAACCGCGGCATTTGCTTTGCATAATATTCAGGCACGTGGTCGGCTGTTTCTTGGCCATGCCGTTGACGTCTACGAAGGCCAGATTGTGGGCATTCACTCTCGTGGCAATGATCTTGTGGTCAACCCTATTAAAGGTAAACAATTAACCAACGTCCGCGCCTCCGGCACCGATGAGGCGCTGACTTTAGTGCCACCTATTAAACACACTTTGGAACAAGCTCTGGAATTTATCGAGGACGATGAACTGGTAGAAGTCACACCTCAGAGCATCCGTTTGCGTAAAAAATTGTTGACAGAAAATCTGCGTAAACGCGCTCCTAAGTAGGTATTAACTAGCCAACTTAGGCGTCGATTTCCACTTCATCATGGGCTAGTGTTTAGTGAATAGCTCATGGAAATCGACTTATGTATAGCAAGGGCAAAAAAGACTTGGTTGCTGGCAATTTTCTGTCTTTTGCCCTGATCACACAAAAAATTATTGCTACTGCCTGTGCCGTGTATGCTTATCAACAGGGTGATATGAGGCTAGCTACGTTTTATCTGGCTCTTGCTAGTATACTTATTGTTGCGCTCGGCGTTTTGTATATTTTTGATCACTACCATTTGGCCAAATTATTGCTCACAGGTGCATTGATCTGCGGCTTTTTTTTCCTTTTAATTATCGTCCCAGGTACAGGTTCACTCATGTGGTGCCTAACTATCATCCCTGTGCTAGTGGGTATCTTTGCGCATCGCCACAGCCTGTTAATATTACTTTGTATTTTTTCCACCACAATCTGGGTGCTCAACGGTGGTGCCATACCACTGCCTGAACCTCGTTATGAGCGCACACTAGTGGTACAGTTTCTGTTCGCTTTTCTGATACTAGCTACCTTTACGTTGGCGATGAATCGATCTCGCGCTGACAGCTTGTTAAGGTTCCAAAATCTGAGCTCACAGATGGATCAGATTTCTCAACAGGATGCGCTGACAGACTTGCCCATACGCAAAAGTATGGAAGCCCAGCTGGAGCTAAAGTATCAGCAATATCTGCTCGACAAAGATGTGTTTTCGATACTCCTAGTTGACCTAGACCATTTAAAATTTATCAATGATTGTTATGGCTACGATGTGGGAGACAATATTCTCTGTATTACTGCCAAGATGCTGCAAAGATCATTACGTGATCAGGATATTGTCTCACGCTGGGGAGGTAATAAATTTATGGTTCTGCTTCATGGTGCTACAGGTGACAATGCTGCTAGGGTCGGTGATCGCCTCCGCCTAAACGCGAAAAAAATAGATATACAGACACCGCAGGGCGATCAATTGATTTTAGGTTTAAGTCTCAGTGTAGCTTCATGTGATAAGTGCACTGGTGTTGATGATCTTATATCGACGGCTGAGAATGGTATCTATCAGGCAAAACATATGGGCCGTGACAGAGTAGTGATAGGCTAGTTTTAATGGCACTGAGCATGGCGATGACAGGTAATTATGTGATCATTAACAACACCCATGGCCTGTAAATAAGCATAACAAATCGTGGAGCCAAAAAAGGTAAAACCGCGTCTTTTTAATTCTTTACTCAATGTATCCGACAGTGCCGTTGACGCTGGGATCTGAGCATGTTCGGTCCACCGATTTATAATTGGAGTACCGTCCACATAGCGCCATAAATAGTCACTAAAAGAACCAAATTGCGCCTGCACCTCAAGAAAACAGCGAGCGTTGGAAATAGCACTATTAATCTTTAGTCGATTGCGCACAATACCGGGATTGGCAACACAGCGCTCAACATCGCGCTGGGTAAATGCCGCTACTTTTTCAACATCAAACTGCGCAAAGGCCTGCCGGTAATTTTCGCGCTTGCGTAATATAGTGATCCAAGACAAGCCTGCCTGCGCCCCCTCAAGGATCAGAAACTCGAATAACTTAGTATCATTCCTGCAAGGAAAGCCCCATTCGACATCATGGTATTGTTGATAGAGCGGGTCACTGCCACACCACCCACAGCGTATTAAATCAGTCATAATAAAATCTTATTTCTATCGCATAATGGTAACGAGGAAAATAATCTAGCTAATCAGTATTGTCCACTGGCCATAGATTATTAATTGCTGTGTCCAACAACAGAGCCAATCGAAAATACTATTTACCCCAGCTCTTGCTCTAGCAAATCGATGATCACTAATGCTTTAATGGTATTCCAAGTTAAGCTGACTTTTAAGACTATCCAATATAACGGCCGATCAATGTACGGACTTATTCAACGCGTATCCTCTGCTTCAGTGACCATTGAGCATCAAGTACAAGGACAAATAGATCAGGGTATTTTACTACTGCTGGGTATTGAAAAAACTGACTCCCAAGAGACTGCCGACAAGCTTTTGCACAAGGTTTTGAATTACAGAATCTTTGCTGACGGCAATCAAAAAATGAATCTTTCGCTACAGGATATTGGCGGTGGCTTATTGGTTGTTTCACAATTCACGCTCGCCGCAGAGACCAATAAAGGACTGCGGCCTAGCTTTTCCTGCGCAGCAACACCAGATCAGGCAAAGTCGCTGTATAACTATTTCTTAACTCAGGCCAAGGTGCAGCACAGTACTGTCGAACATGGTATTTTTGCTGCCGATATGCAAGTGTCCTTGTGCAATGATGGGCCGGTTACCTTTAATCTCAGAGTCTAATTGCGAGCGCTAATACGTTCCACTAAGCGGCTATGAAACCCTTCAAAACCGCCATTACTCATAATAACTATCTCAGTATGTTGACTGATAGACTCGGCCACAAGCATTAACAAATTGTCAATATCTGCAACAGCAACGGCGGGTACCTCACAGGCACTTGCGACAGCATCAATATCCCAGTCAATAGCTGCGTTCTGGTACCAGAAGACCTGATCCGCATCGGCTACAGCGGCACTCAATGTTTGTTTATGAATACCCAGCCTCATGGTTGCTGATCGAGGCTCTATCACAGCCACTATCTTGCGCTCACCGACCTTCTTGCGCAGTCCTTCGATCGTCGTCTTGATGGCTGTGGGGTGATGAGCAAAGTCGTCATAGACACTGACATTGGTATCTTGATAAATAAGTTCCATCCGCCGTTTCACACCGATAAATTCACTTAACCCCGCACAGGCTTGATCGAGACTCACTCCCACTTGTCTGGCCGCGATCACCGCGGCCATGCCATTAAGCACATTATGCAGTCCAGTCTGCTGCCAGCTGATCTCGGCGCAGTGCTGACCATGGCTAATCTCAAATCGCGAACCATCCGCCTCTAAAAGACGATACTGCCAATCGGTATGCTCACCAAAAGTGTGTTGTTGACTCCAACAACCCCTATCGATAACCGATTTAATACTACTATTTCCCTCAGGATAGATTACTGTGCCGGCGCTGGGTACAGTGCGTACACAATGATGAAACTGCTTTTGAATAGCAGCCAAATCCTCAAATATATCAGCGTGGTCAAATTCTAAATTATTGATCACCAGAGTATCGGTATGATAGTGGACAAATTTAGAGCGCTTATCAAAAAAAGCACTGTCGTATTCATCTGCCTCGACGACAAAATAATCACCGTTGCCCAATCGTGCTGATAACCCAAAATCCTGAGGCACACCGCCAATTAAAAACCCAGGTTGCAAACCGGCACTCTCCAAAATTTTAACCAGCATACTGCTGGTTGTGGTTTTGCCATGAGTACCAGCAATCGATAACACATGCTTGTGACGCAAAATATTATCGCCTAACCACTGGGGTCCGGAAATATAGGGTAGCCGCTGATCAAGCATTGCTTCAACGCAAGGATTACCGCGGGACATCGCGTTGCCTACAATCACTAGATCTGGCGCGGGTTGCAATTGCTCAGGATCAAAACCCTCGATCAGACTGATACCTGCTTGTTCAAGTTGTGTACTCATCGGCGGATAAACGTTCGCATCACACCCAGAGACTGAATGGCCAGCGGCTTTTGCCAGCTGAGCCAAACTACCCATAAAAGTGCCACAGATACCAAGGATATGGATATGCATCAGTTTAGAGCTTCCCTTTGATTCTTAAAACGCTAATCACACTACTAATATAACGTAAATACTGCCTTAAAAGTTATATTAAGTGAGATCCACCACTAACAATTAACGGTAAATAGAGGTACATTGGTCAGCGATATAGGGGCTCAGTAAAAAAATGGACGGAATAGTTTTCCACCATAAGAAGAGGGCCACTGGCATTCTGGCCTGCATTGTCTTAACGGTATCTGCCTGCGGTGGCGGTGGCGGAGGTACAGTTGAGTCCACCGGCACACCGACATCCCCCGCACCACCTGCCGTGGCGCACCAATTTAACGGTCCTCCCTACACCAATTTTCAAACCCAAGATCCCGATGAAGATAATTTCGATATCGCGGTGAGTGAATTTGAAACAGCCGAGTATTTCGGCATGACTGGACTGGCTATGATTAATGCCTCTAGTGCCTATGCTCGAGGCGCCACTGGCGCCGGAGTAACAGTGGGTGTTGTAGATTCTGGAGTCTACGAAGAGCACATTGAATTTGAGTCAGGGGCCGGTAATAAAGTTTCGATTGTCGGCTCTGATTACGCTAACGATAATGAGCGCTCTAATGACGCTATAGCGCATGGCACACTCATTGCTGGCGTTATCGCTGCCAATAGAGATAACAGTAATAATGTTAATGTCAATATGCATGGCGTGGCTTACAACGCCGATATCAGTACATGGGAAATCCCACTGGGTTCAGGAGATGACCCTTACCAACCGCTTGAAGAAAGTTATGTTACCGTAGACCAAGATATGTTTTTTGCCCAACGCTTTGATGCCATGGCCGGCCTCGCTGATATTATTAATTTAAGCTTTGGCTTCTCTGGTGTTGTCACATCTTTTAGTAGCGAATCCATTGAAAACGCTCTCAGTAATACACTGGAGTCATTAAGACAAACCAATAAGTCTGCGGGAGACCGCAGTATTTTTGTTGTCGCCGCCGGCAATGCATTTGATAACCTAACAGAGTCCGGCGACTTGGCCGACGCTGATTCACCAGAATTAATGCCCGGTCTGCCATATTTATTTCCTGAGTTACAAAACCATATGTTAGCAGTTGTCGCGGTGGACAATTCTGGAGAAATTGCTAGCTATTCCAATCGCTGTGGTGTCGCCGCCAGTTTTTGTTTAGCCGCTCCCGGGGGTGGCGACGCCGATGGTGATGATCAGATCAGTGATAACGAGCGCATTTTATCGCCTATTTCTCCGCCAGAATCCGGACAAGAAGGTGAATACTATTATGGCGGCGCTGTTGGCACCTCCCTCGCTGCACCCTTGGTCAGCGGTTCACTTGCCCTGCTAAAACAGCTCTTCCCCACTGTTGGTCATAATGAGCTGGTCAATCGCTTACTCATAACAGCAAATAAAACTGGCATTTACGCTAATGAGGCAATTTATGGTCAAGGTCTACTTGATCTCGACAGCGCAACCAGACCCGTAGGTGCTACTGCCAGTGCTACTGGTATGAACTTGGATGAAGGAACAGTTAGCCAGGCACAATTTAGCATCACGACTCTTGGCGGTGCTGTGAGTGAGGGACTGGCTGCTAGTTTGGGGCAATTTACCATTGCCGTATTTGATGAGCTGGGTTTTCCTTTTTACACAAACGCAGCATCTCTGGTGCATTCGGTCTCCAATAGTACGATACCGACATCACTCAATCACCGCACTGAACGACTCGCCAATGGCAGCACATTGCAACTTGGAGTGGCTCCTAATCCCTGGCACAAGCACTATCGCGCACTAGGCAACCCTAATGATCAGGTACAGGCTGACTACGTTGCTCTGCACTTTCAGGATGAGGGCGGCGCAGAGCGATTTGCTGGTTTTAACGCCAACCCCGGTTGGTTTTTTGGTCTCTACGCAGATTCGGGTTTAACCCCAGCAGCAACTAAAGATGACAGCAGTTTCGCTGCCCCTTGGTTGCGCTATGCCCGACAGGGTTGGAGCAGTGGCGGCGCATTGAATCTCGGCACTGGCAACAACAAGGTACGGGTAGCACTATTCGATGGCCGCGCCAGTTGGAATCAGTGGCAACCCAGCAGTGACCAACAAAGTAATGGTGCTATCGTGGAATATTCTGTGTTTAGCGGTGATGACGGTTTGAGTATCCAAACTGGCTTTGTTGAAGAACAAGACAGTTTTCTCGGGACTCGTATCGGCCCGGCATTGGGGTCCGCAGAGCGCGGAGATACTATTTTTGCAGGTATTAACGGCCATCTAGCATTTAACCACCGTTGGCAGGGCATGCTGGCAGCTTACCTTGGTAAAACGGAAACCGCATTCACTAGCCAGCATATCAGCATAGATGATTCCATCACCAGTAGCGCCTGGGCCCTGGGCCTAAAAGGTCGTTCGCTACTGTATCCCGGCGACCAGCTAGATGTTTATTTCAGCCAACCTTTGAGGGTAGAGGCAGGTTATGGTCAGTTGCGAGTAGCCACTGGACGCACAATCGATCGCCAAATCATCTATTCGGATCTGCCATTTAATCTAGAACCTCAGGGCCGCGAGCAAAAACTTGAGCTTAACTACCGACGGCCTTGGCAGTTGCTGGAAAAAATGGCTTGGGTCTCAGGCGCAGCAGAGTATATCCATCAACCTAATCACAGTGCATTGCGTCAAAGTCATATCGAACTGAGATTAATACTCAGTATTCCCATAGATTAACTGTTTATCCTTTAACCCCAGCCGTCAGTCCAGTAAACTGCAGCGCAGGGAATGGATTATTGGGAATGGACGGCTTATATGGCGAAGAGAAATGCATTTTATGCTCAATCGGGCGGCGTTACCGCCGTTATCAATGCATCAGCAGCTGGCGTTATTGAAGCTTGCAGAGCAAACAAAGATAAAATAGGGACCCTCTATGCTGGCCAAAATGGTATTTTGGGCGCCTTGCATGAAAATCTGATCGACACCAACAAAGAATCCCGCTCGACAATAGAAGCGCTTAAGCATATCCCCGGTGGCGCGTTTGGGTCCTGTCGTTACAAAATGAAAGACCTGAAAGACAGTAGCGCCGAATACGAGCGTCTAGTAGAAGTGTTTAGAGCACACAATATCGGTTATTTTTTCTATAACGGCGGCGGCGACTCCGCTGATACCTGTCTTAAAGTATCGCAAATTTCTGCCAAAATGGGCTACCCCATCCAAGCGATCCATATTCCCAAAACGATCGATAATGACCTGCCTTTTACCGACTGCTCTCCAGGGTTCGGGTCGGTAGCTAAATATATTGCCGTATCAACAAAAGAGGCCAGTCTGGATATTGCCTCTATGGCCGCCTCGTCCACTAAAATTTTTATTCTTGAAGTAATGGGTCGCCATGCCGGATGGATCGCCGCGGCTGGAGGCTTAGCGGCTGATGAGGCGGGGGATCCACCACATATTATTGTTTTCCCGGAAATACCTTTTGTGCGCGAAGCGTTTATTGCTCAAGTGGAGCAAACCGTAAAAGAGAAAGGGTTCTGCGTTGTGGTCGCCTCTGAAGGCGCAAAGTACGCTGATGGAGCACTGATTTCAGGTTCATTAAATAAAGATGCTTTTGGTCATCAGCAACTTGGTGGTGTCGCCCCGACATTAGCCAGTATGGTTAAACACTCGCTAGGCTATAAATACCATTATGCTCTATCCGACTACCTACAACGTGCAGCGCGCCATGTTGCCTCTAAAACCGATGTTGAGCAGGCCTATGCCGTAGGTCGCGCTGCTGTAGAAAAAGCGCTTGAGGGCAAGAGCTCTATTATGGTCACCATCGAACGTGGCAACAGTAAAAAATATAGCTGGGGGCTGGGCGAAGCTGAGCTGACCAAAGTGGCTAATATTGAAAAGAAAATGCCCCGATCATTTATTAGCAAAAATGGTTTTGGTATTACCCAGAAAGCTCGAGACTACTTGCAACCACTAATTATTGGTGAGGATTATCCGCCCTATAAAAATGGGGTTCCTCAATATCCCAAGCTGAAAAAAGTTCTGGCGGCGAAAAAACTATCAACAGAATTTGTTGGCTAGTTAACCTGTCTGAGCGGCTCACCAGCAAGAAAGGCAGTGATATTTTCCACCATCTGACCAACCAGCCGCTGTCTGGCTTCCACTGCGGCCCAGGCAGTGTGAGGCGTAATAATTAGGTTGGGAACAGCGCTGTCAATCAGCACATTGCCATCTACCGGCGGTTCCTGCGATAACACATCTAATCCAGCACCTGCTAACGCACCACTAACTAGCGCCTGCTTAAGTGCTGCCTCATCAATCAGGCCGCCACGGGCACTGTTAATCAGTATCGCTGAGCGCTTCATTAATGCCAACTCAGCGGCACCAATCATACCTTGAGTCTGTTCAGTTAAAGGACAGTGCAAACTCAGCACATCGACTATGGGTAAGAGTTCATGTAATGGTAGCCGTGACAAATTATCTTGATACTCACGACCCGCCAAAGCGGCAAATACCACCTGCATACCAAAGGCCTGAGCAGCACCGGCCACAGCCGAACCCAAGTCACCAGCGCCAACAACACCCAGTGTTTTACCCTCAAGTTCACGCACCGGATAATCTAATAGGCAAAACATTTCACTCTCCGCCCAAGTACCATCAACAGCATTGCGACTGTATGACGGCAAATGAGTGGTTAGCGCTAAGATAAGCCCCCAGACATGCTGCATCACCGAGGCGGTACCATAATTGACAGCATTGCAGACAATAACCGATGCCGCACTCGCCGCTTTGAGGTCGACAATATTGGTACCGGTCGCCAGCAAACTGACTAGCTTCAACTCTGGTGCTAGCGACAGCGTTGTGGCATCGATAGGGGTTTTATTGGTCAAGACAATGTGCGCATCAGCAATGCGTTCGACAATCATGCTGGCTTCACAATCTGGGTAAACCGTCCAGTCGACTGGCAAATTGTATAGCGCACTTAGGTCGAGATCATTGGGGCCGAGACTGTCACAATCGAGGATTACACCACGCATCTTTTGTTACCGAACAAATCTGTTAGAGCGCACAAGTGTACTGGAAACCGCACTTAGGACAAACAGTAAATAGCTACGCTAGATCTATGATATTGGACGAAAAAACTCCATAATAGCGGGTCAATTGCTGGCTTATCAAAGGCGTCTATTTCCATGTTATCTCTGCTCAATGTTTACCAAAAAGTGGTTCTCGACAATCCATTAAAAACTTTACTTGTTATGATTGTGCTGACCATCGCTATGGCTATGGGATTACCTAATTTTAAACTAGACGCATCAGCCGACTCCCTCACGCTAGAGCATGATGAGGATTTAAATTTCTTTCGTGAAGTGGTGCAACGCTATGGCAGTGACAATTTTTTGATTGTGACTTTTTCGCCGCTTGAGGGTGACCTTTTTGATCAACACAACCTCGATACTCTAGCATCACTGCGCACAGAATTAGGCAGCATAGAAGGTGTGGAAAATATTCTCTCCATGCTTGATGTGCCGCTCCTATACAGCCCGAAAGTTGGTGTTGCAGATTTGCAAAACGAACTAAACACTCTGCTCTCTGAGGGTGTTGATAAACAAGCAGCTAAGCAAGAATTTCTCAATAGCCCAATTTATAAAGATGTTTTGCTCAGTGCCGATGGCCAGACCACCGGCATTATGGCCACCATGTCACTGGATCAAACCTATTTGCAACTTGTCAGTCAGCGTGATGCATTGCGTTTAACACGAGACACACAAGGTCTCAGCGCAGAGCAGGAAACTGAACTAGCCCTCGTTAGCCAACAATTTCTCGATTACCGCACCGAAAAGGCGGCCATAGACCATCAGCGTGTTGCTGAGGTTCGACAGTTAATGGATGGCTATCGCGATCGCGCAACTATTTTTCTCGGTGGTGCAGATATGATTACTGCCGATATGGTTGATTTTATTAAGAGTGACCTAGTTATTTTTGGTACCGGTATACTGCTATTTATTATCGTCACTCTGGCCTTAATATTTCGCCAATTTCGCTGGGTGGTGTTACCTTTGGCCACCTGTGCAATCTGTCTCATTATGATTCTTGGGTTTTTAAGTTGGATCGACTGGCGGCTCACGGTAATCTCTTCTAATTTTGTCTCTTTGTTGCTGATTATTACTTTAGCACTTTGCATTCACCTGATTGTTCGCTATCGAGAACTTCAGGCACTGCATCCAGAATCCGATCAACGGCAGTTAGTTAACGATACATTAGTGTCGATGGCAAAACCCTGCCTATATACCGTACTCACTACAATTGTTGCCTTCACCTCATTAGTGGTCAGCAATATACGCCCAGTTATCGACTTTGGCTGGATGATGACTATAGGTATCAGCTTGGCTCTGGTGGTGGCCTTTACGGTTATCCCTGCTGGCATGATGCTGTTTGGTAAAGGCGATAACGCCGCAGACGATGATAACAGTGCCGCTATCACCAGTAAGTTTTCTTGGTTTACCGAACATTATGGTTCTGTGGTACTGATGGCCGCCGCGCTACTCGGTATTTTATCTGCCTACGGCATTGCCAAATTAGAAGTCGAAAATCGATTTATTGATTATTTCCGTGCTGACACTGAGATCTATCAAGGCATGGAAGTAATAGATACTGCATTAGGTGGCACAACGCCTCTGGATATTATTTTGCAAGCGCCTACCTTTGCGGCTCTTCCAGTTGCAGGGTCCTCTAACGCAGAGGACGATGAAGAGTATGGCTATGATGAAGACGACTATGGCGAAGATGACTATGGCGAAGACGACTATGGCGAAGATGACTATGGCGAAGACGACTATGGCGAAGATGACTATGGTGCAGCCACGTCAGATAATAGTGGTTTGAAGGATAGCTATTGGTTTTCCTCCACCGGTCTCGCTGATCTAAGTAAACTGCAACAGTTTCTTGAAGCGCAACCTGAAGTGGGTAAGGTGAGTAGCCTTGTGCAAATTTATCAGGTTGCCACTGACCTCAGTGGTCATAAGCTCAATGATTTTGAACTCGCGTTTATGCGCAAAAGCTTGGGCGACGATATTTACCAGCAGATGGTCGCACCCTATTTATTGGAAGATATTGATGAAGCGCGTATCCAGTTGCGCGCGATGGAAACGGCTGGTTTGCGACGTGTTGACCTGTTGGAAAAAATCAATAACTTTGCTGTTAATGAAGTCGGCATCGCTCAGTCAGATATTCGCTACACCGGCTTGTTAGTGCTCTATAACAATATGCTACAGAGTCTCTACAAGTCGCAGATTGTTACCTTGGGTGCTGTATTTGTCGGCATTATGTTGATGTTTTTAATCCTGTTCCGCTCAGTGAAAATATCCATTATTGCAATACTGCCCAACTTTTTAGCCGCCGCTGTGGTGTTGGGCGGCATGGGTATTGCCGGCATTCCTTTGGATATGATGACGATAACCATTGCCGCTATTACCGTGGGCATTGGCGTCGATCATGCAATTCATTACATCAGCCGATTTAAGCGCGAATTTGCTATCGATGGCGACTATTTAGCTTCGATGCACCGCGCTCATGCCAGTATTGGTCGAGCGCTGTTTTATACTGCCACAACTATTATTGTTGGCTTTTCTATACTGGCATTGTCGAATTTTATTCCCTCAATCTACTTTGGCCTGCTCACAGGCTTAGCGATGACGGCAGCGCTACTCGGTTCAATGACGTTGCTACCAAAGCTGATCTTAATCACTCAACCATTAGGCAAGCCGACCGATTCCAGTCAGCAATTGAGCTCAGGAAACTAGCTGTATGCCTCTGGTGACGTTGCAGGATATCTATTTAAGTTATGGTCAACCCCCGCTGATCGACCATATAAATCTGGTGATTGAGCGCGGTGAAAGAGTCTGTCTTATCGGTCGCAACGGCGCTGGGAAATCGACATTATTAAAGATACTCAGCGGCCAGATTACCGCTGACGACGGTATTTTAAAACGCGCCTCTGGGGTCAAAGTTGCGCAACTGGAACAATCTGTACCTCAAGACACCGAGGGCTCGGTATTTGATGTTATTACGCAGGGCCTGGGCGCGGAGGGTGAATTAGCAAAGCGCTACCACCATCTTATTCTCGCTTTAGACGACAACCCAAGCGACCAAGTTATGCGCGATTTAGAAGCTTGCCAAGCAGAGTTAGATCGCGTTAATGGCTGGGATATCAATCAACGTGTGGAAGCCATTATCAGCAAAATGGAACTGGATGCCGATACTGATATCTCCAGCCTCTCGGGGGGCTACAAACGCCGAGTGCTTCTAGCTCGAGCCTTGGTGTGCGACCCAGATCTGTTACTGCTCGATGAGCCCACTAACCATCTGGATATCGACGCCATTCAGTGGGTGGAACAGTTTTTATTGAAATGGGAGGGTTCATTACTGTTTATCAGCCACGATCGCCGTTTTATGGATAACCTGGCCACCCGTTTTATCGAAATCGATCGCGGCCAATTGGCTGAATTTAATTGTGACTACGCCACCTATCTAAAGCGCAAAGAAGAGATTCTTGAAATTGAAGATAAACAAAATGCGCTATTTGATAAACGCCTCTCTCAGGAAGAAGTGTGGATACGACAAGGCATTAAGGCACGTCGCACGCGCAACGAAGGGCGAGTCAGAGCACTAGAGGCTATGCGCCGTGAATACGCCGACCGTCGCAAGCAACTGGGCACTGCCCGCATGAATATCCAACAGGCAGAAAAGTCTGGCAAGATTGTCGCTGAGGCCACCGATATCAGCTTTAGCTTTGCCGGTGATAATAACACTGCCGTGGTGAGCAACTTTTCTACCCTGATTCAGCGCGGTGACAAAGTGGGCTTTATTGGTCGCAATGGCGTCGGCAAGACCACTTTGATCAAACTTTTATTGGGGGAGCTCAGCCCTCAGCAAGGCACTATCAAAACTGGCACCAATCTCAATGTCGCCTACTTTGACCAATATCGTTCAGCCCTAGATGAGGAAAAGACGGTTCAGGATAATGTGTCCGGCGGCCGCGACATGCTTGAGATTGACGGTAAACCCCGCCATGTTATCAGTTATCTACAGGATTTTTTATTTGCCCCTGAGCGCTGTCGTCAACCGGTTAAAGCGCTATCGGGTGGTGAGCGCAACCGTCTGTTGCTAGCCAAATTATTTACTCAGCCCTCCAATATTCTGGTGCTCGATGAACCCACCAATGATCTGGATATCGACACGCTTGACTTGCTCGAGGAACTCCTGATCAACTACAAAGGGACTCTTATTTTAGTCAGCCATGATCGCGCTTTCCTCAACAATGTCGTTACCAGTACGCTGGTCTTTGAGGGCGATGGCGTCATAAAACAGTATGTCGGCGGGTATGATGATTGGCTGCGCCAACGCAAAGTCGAGCAACCCACAGTAGTCAGCCCTGTCGCTGTCACCAGCAAACCAAAAAGCACAAGCAAAAAGCTATCGTATAAAGATCAGCGTGAACTGGATCAACTGCCCGAACAGATTGAAGATCTAGAGATCCAAATTGGTGAGATCACTGAACTGATCAGTCAACCTGACTTTTATAAGTCGGAGCGCGCAGAGATAGAGAAAACCGAACAACAGCTTGCGGACGTACAGCAACAACTTAATCAGAGCTATCAGCGCTGGGAAGAGCTCGATGCACAACAAAATATTTAATTGCCTCGCTAGCGTAGCGAAAACGCTGTGTTAGCTTTAAAATCAACCTTTCACATAACAGAGCATTTAAAACACCTATGAATACAGTGAAATCCCCCTTAGTACTGCTAATTCTCGATGGTTTTGGCTACAGCGATAAGACGAAATACAATGCCATCTCTAGCGCTGTGGCGCCCACTTGGCAGCAACTGTGGGAGAATAATCCGAAAACACTGATTCATACCTCTGGGTTGGCCGTTGGGTTACCCGACGGACAAATGGGTAATTCTGAAGTGGGTCATATGACGCTGGGTGCTGGGCGCGTGGTATATCAGAACTTTACGCGGATTAACAAAGCTATCGCCGAGGGTGATTTTTTTACCAATCCGGTGTACTGCGACGCTATTGATAAAGCGGTTGCCAATGATAAAGCTGTTCATATTATGGGTCTTCTGTCACCCGGTGGTGTGCACAGCCATGAAGACCATATCAATGCCATGCTCGAGCTGGCAGCGCAGCGTGGTGCCAGCAAAGTTTATATTCATGCTTCGCTGGATGGCCGCGACTGTCCGCCGCGAAGTGCCATGCCCTCGTTACTGAAAACACAAGCACTCTGTGACAAACTTGGTGTCGGCCGTATTGTGTCGATTATTGGGCGCTTCTACTCCATGGATCGTGATAATCGCTGGGACCGTGTTGAACAAGCCTACAGATTGATGACAGAGAGCGAGGCAATGTATCAGGCCGCGGATGTCAGCAGTGGTTTAGAGGCCGCTTATGCCCGCGATGAAAACGATGAATTTGTTCAGGCCACCCGCATTGTTGGCGAGGGTCAACAGCCCATTGCAATAGAGGATGGTGATGCAGTTATCTCAATGAACTTCCGTCCTGATCGCGCCAGAGAAATTAGTCATGCGTTGGTAGACGATAGCTTTAGTGGCTTTGAGCGCGCTGTTGTGCCAGCCTTATCAAGCTTTGTTATGACCACAGAATATGAAGCCAATCTCGATGTCCCCTGCGCCTACCCACCAGAATCATTAGTTAATTCACTGGGGGAATATCTAGCCAAACAAAACAAGCAGCAATTGCGCATCGCCGAAACCGAAAAATACGCGCATGTCACTTTTTTCTTTAGCGGCGGTCGTGAGTCATTGTACGACGGTGAAGAGAGAGTGCTGATCCCTTCACCCGAGGTGAGCACCTACGATCAACAGCCGGAAATGAGCGCACCGCAGGTCACCGAAAAACTGGTCGAGGCAATTGGTAGTGGTCAATTTGATACTATCATTTGCAACTTCGCTAACTGCGACCAAGTGGGTCATACTGGCGACTTTGATGCCTCGGTAAAGGCCGTTGAAGCAGTAGATAAATGCCTTAGCCAAATACTTGACGCAGTGACTGACACCGGTGGTGATCTATTAATTACCGCAGATCATGGCAATGTCGAGGAGATGTTTGATGAGTCAAGCAATCAACCTCATACCCAACATACCACTTTGCCAGTACCCCTAGTTTATGCTGGCCCACGGCAAATACATCTTGATGAGGGAGGCTCATTAGCGGATATTGCGCCCACCATGCTGGCACTGATGGCGTTGCCACAACCCGCCGAAATGACCGGCCGATCGTTGATAACCTAATGATTTTTCGAGTAGCGACAACGTTCTCCATAGGCAATCCGTTGCGCCTGTCTCTGCTAGTTCGCTTTGTTTTAATCTGCTCAGTATTGCTATGCAATATAACCAATGCTGACGACAGTCAGCAAAAAGAACTGGATAGTCTTAAACGATCGATATCCACATTGGAGCGCAAACTAGAAGATCGAGGTAAGCAGCGCAATAGTTTGCAATCTGCACTAAAAAAGGTGGAATTAGAGAGTAGCAAGATCAATAGAAATATCCGTCGTCTGCGCAATAAAATCAATAATTTAGAAAAACAACTGAAAACACTCGATCAGAAAGAAAAAAATCTACAACAAAATATAAGTCAGCAAAGCGACGCCATTAGCGAACAAATTACCGCAGCGCATCAATTAGGTGATCAGGAACCGATAAAACTTTTACTTAACCAGGAAGACCCGCAACAATTGGCGCGAGTACTCAAGTATTACGATTATTTTTTAAAAGCCCGAGCCGATAAAATCCAGCGCTACAAAAAAGATATCGATGACCTCAGTGCAACTAAGGCAGAGATCAAGCGGCAAAAATTGGCTCTCGATCAGTCTAAAAAAGCATTAGAAGCCGATAAAAAGACATTATCCAACCGCGTTAAAAGCCGTAAAAAAACCTTGGATAAACTGCAATTGTCTCTGCGCACCGATAAAAAGAAGTTGAGTAAATTGCAAAGTGAACGCAACAAGCTTGAAGAAATTATTGAGACCGTCAAGAAAGCTGCTGCCAAATTAGCGCCACCCGCCAATTATGAATCTTTTGCATCACGTAAAGGTAAACTCAAATGGCCTCTTAAGGGTCGCGTTGCCCATAGCTTTGGTAGCAAACGTAGCGGAACCCTGCGATGGGAAGGCTGGCTAATCAGTGCGAAAGCTGGCGATGCGGTAAAAACTGTACATCATGGACGGGTGGTCTTCTCCAATTACCTGCGAGGATTTGGCCTCCTAGTTATCGTCGATCACGGTGATGGATATATGACATTGTATGCCCACAATCAGGAACTACTCAGAGAAACTGGCGACTGGGTACAGAGCAATGAAGTTGTATCCCGTGCAGGTGATACGGGCGGGCTTAATAAGCCAGCACTGTATTTTGAAATTCGTAAAAAGGGTAATCCGGCCGACCCCAAAGTCTGGTTGGATAAGCGTTAACCTCGATTACCTGTGACTAATGGTCACTGAGTGACATTATCGCCATGCACTAGAATAAAATAGAGGAACCAATCAATGTTAAAACATTTGATGATTCTACCGCTGTTCATATTCAGTCTTGCACTTCAGGCTGAAGAGCAGCAATCAGCAACCGACCCTCAACAGCGATTGCCGCTGCGTGAATTAAGACTTTTCACCCAAGTATTTGAGCAGATTCGTCTCGGTTATGTGGAGGAGGTGGGCGATACACAACTGTTAGATAATGCCATTGCCGGATTGCTTACCGAATTGGACCCGCATTCAGCTTACCTCAATCAGCAGGACTACGGCGAATTACAAGAACATGCCAATGGTAAATATGGTGGTCTCGGCATTGAGATTGGTACTGACAATGGCGCCATTCGCGTAGTATCACCAATTGATGACACCCCCGCGGCCAAAGCGGGAATTCAGGCCGGTGATTTGATTGTTAAAATGAATGACAATCCGGTGCGCGGTATGAGCCTGCAAAAAGCAGTCGAGAAATTGCGTGGCGAGAAGGGCACAGAGATCAAACTAACCCTTTACAGAGAGGGTCAAGAAGGTCCATTAGAGATCGATGTGGTCCGCGATATTATTCAAGTTAGTGCCGTTCGCAGTCGTCTGTTGGAGCCTGGTTACGGGTATATCCGAGTTTCCCAATTCCAGAGGCAGTCCGGCGCCGACTTTATTGCCGCGCTAGAAAAATTAACCGCCGATCAGTCTAATCCAACACCACTCAAGGGGCTGGTGCTAGATTTACGCAATAACCCTGGTGGCCTAGTACCCGCTTCGATCGAGATTACCGACGCCCTATTGGATGGCGGCACCGTGGTCTATACCGAAGGTCGTCTACCCAGCGCCAATCGCAGTTTTGACGCCACATCGGGCGATCGCCTTAATGGCCTACCCATCGTGGTACTTATTAATGGTGGCAGTGCCTCAGCGTCGGAAATTGTTGCCGGCGCGCTACAAGATCATGGTCGGGCCGCCATTCTGGGCACGCAAAGTTTCGGTAAAGGCTCGGTGCAAACGGTTATTCCATTAGGCGATGGCCGCGCAATAAAACTGACTACCGCGCGCTACTTTACGCCCAATGGTCGCTCGATTCAGGCTGAGGGTATTGTTCCCGATATTGTTATTGAGCGCGCCGAGATTCGCCCCTACGCTAAGACTGTACGGGTACGAGAAGCCGATCTTGAAGGGCATCTTGAGACAACAGCCAGTAACAATGAGACTGAGGCTAACTCCGCCACCGAAGATTACAGCACCGATAATCAGCTTTATGAAGCGGTTAATTTGCTGAAGGGCTTCCACCTATTAAGCAGCAATAAGTAATTAATAGGGTGAAAAAAAACGCCGCAAAAACGGCGTTTTTTTACTATTGAGTAATCAAAAGCCTGATTAACCAACCTCAATATCAAGCCTATCAACCTTTTGGAAGCCGCGCGGTAATTTGTGTCCTCTGCGGCCACGCTCACCGCGATAATGATCGAGATCCTTATCCTTCATTACCAAATAGCGTTTACCAGAATGTACAACTAACGCCCCTCCCGACGGGATAATGCCATAGTCAACTACATACTCCTCGCGAGACTGCAATCTTGAGCTGGGAATATTAATAATTTTATTGCCCTTGCCACGCGCCAATTGCGGTAGCTCAGTCACCGGAAACACCAACATGCGACCTTCATTACTGACTGCGGCAATAAGGCTATTTTGATCATCTAGCGTCCTCGGCGCTAAGATACGGGCGCCTTTGGGAATAGATACCACGGCTTTACCCGCTTTGTTTTTGGTGAACAAATCACCGATGGTGGCAATAAAACCATAACCTGCATCAGTCCCCAAAAGAATTTTTTGCTCATCTGCACCCATCACCACATCAGTAAATAGAGCACCTGGTGGCATTTTTAACCGACCGGTTGCTGGCTCGCCCTGTCCCCGTGCCGATGGCAAGGTATGTCCGGGCAAAGCATAAAAGCGACCGGTGGTATCTTGCAGAAATACACTTTGATTACTCTTACCCTTGGCCGCCGAGAGAAACTTATCTCCCGACTTGTAATTCAAACTCACTGGGTCAATCTCATGACCCTTGGCTGCCCTTATCCAGCCTTTATCGGATAGGACTGCGGTAATCGGTTCAGCGGTCATCAGATCTTTTTCACTAAACGCTTGCGCCTCACCGCGCTCTGTCAGTGGCGAACGACGTTCATCACCGTACTCCTCAGCGGTAGCGATCAGTTCTTTTTTCACCAATGTCTTTAGTCGCGCATCCGAGCCTAACAAACGCTCTAATTCGGCCTTTTCTTGTGCCAGCTCATCTTGCTCGGCACGGATCTTAACTTCTTCAAGACGCGCCAGCTGGCGTAATTTAGTATCGAGAATATATTCAGCTTGTGTATCCGACAAATTAAACCGCGCGATTAAGGCGGGCTTAGGCTCGTCCTCGGTGCGGATAATATGAATAACCTCATCAATATTTAAGAACGCGATTAATAAGCCATCCAAAAGATGTAAGCGCTTATCCACTTTCTGCAAGCGGTAGTCCAATCGACGGCGTGTTACATCTGTTCGAAAACTCAACCAGTCTTTTAGTATCCGGCGCAGGTTCATCACCGCGGGTCGCCCGTCGATACCAATAATATTCATATTGATGCGATAACTGCGCTCAAGATCGGTAGTAGCAAAAAGATGATCCATCAACGCTATTGTATCGACACGGTTGGAGCGGGGGGTAATCACTAATCTAGTAGGATTTTCATGGTCTGATTCATCGCGTAAATCCTCCACCATCGGTAGCTTTTTATTACGCATTTGTGTAGCGATCTGCTCCAGAATTTTCGACCCAGAGGCTTGGAATGGCAATGCAGTAACAATAATATCGCCATCTTCCTTGCTCCACACAGCGCGCATTTTTACCGAGCCGCGACCCGTCTCGTAGGCATTGAGTATCTCCGCTTGCGAAGTAATAATTTCGGCATCTGTTGGAAAATCAGGCGCCTTAATATGCGCCATTAAGTCCACTACGGTTGCTTTGGGGCTATCCAATAAATGCAGACAGGCATTGACCACTTCATTGAGATTGTGCGGCGGAATATCGGTGGCCATACCCACGGCAATACCGGTGGTGCCATTAAGCAACACATTGGGTACCCGCGCCGGTAGGATCTCCGGCTCATCAATGGTGGCATCGAAGTTGGGACGCCAATTTGCCGTTCCCTGACCCAACTCGGACAGCAGCACATCGGCATATTTAGACAGCTTTGATTCCGTGTAACGCATGGCAGCGAAAGACTTGGGATCATCGGGAGACCCCCAATTGCCCTGGCCATCAACCAGCGGGTAACGATAGGAGAAGGGCTGAGCCATCAGCACCATAGCCTCGTAGGCAGCACTGTCACCATGGGGGTGGTATTTACCAATAACATCACCCACCGTGCGCGCAGACTTTTTGTATTTGGTGTTGGCTTTAAGGCCTAGCTCGCTCATCGCGTACACAATGCGGCGCTGAACTGGCTTTAGACCATCACCAATATGAGGCAGTGCTCGGTCGAGGATAACGTACATGGAATAGTCCAGATAGGCCTGCTCGGCATAGCTGCTCAAAGATCGCTGCTCAAGCCCCTGGTCATTAAAGGTGACGATATCGTTCATCGTTTTTCCTGTTTGCTAAGGTAAATTCAATTTAAAGATTGGCTGCATCAGCCAGATTGCCTTTGGTCTCTAGCCAAGTGCGGCGATCTGATGCACGCTTCTTGGCCAACAACATATCTAATACAGTATTGGTATTATCCCCAGCTTCAAGGGTTAACTGCACCAGTCGTCGGGTATCCGGATCCATGGTTGTCTCCCGCAGCTGCAACGGGTTCATTTCACCCAAGCCTTTAAAGCGTTGCACATTGACTTTGCCACGCTTTCCCTCAGCCTGAATGCGATCGAGAATACCCTGCCGCTCTGCATCATCCAGCGCATAGTAAACCTCTTTGCCCACATCAATCCTAAATAGCGGCGGCATAGCAACATAGACATGACCAGCACTGACTAGGGGTCGGAAATGACGGACAAACAGGGCACATAACAATGTCGCAATATGCAAGCCATCTGAATCGGCATCGGCAAGGATGCAAATTTTGTGATAACGCAGTGAATCAGTATTCTCCAGTGCTGGATCCACCCCCAGTGCCACCGAAATATCATGTACCTCTTGAGAACCAAGTATCTCTTGAGAGTCGACTTCCCAGGTATTGAGGATCTTACCGCGCAAGGGCATGATCGCTTGGTTTTCTCGATTGCGCGCCTGCTTGGCTGAACCTCCCGCGGAATCACCTTCGACTAAAAATATTTCACTTTGTTCTGGCTCGGCACTGGAACAGTCCGCCAACTTGCCAGGCAACGCAGGGCCTTGAGTCACCTTCTTACGCACCACCTTTTTGCTCGCACGCATACGACGCTGGGCATTAAAAATACACAGTTCGGCAAGCTTTTCTGATTCTTCAGTATGCTGGTTAAGCCACAGACTGAAGGAATCTTTAACCACACCAGAAACAAATGCCGCCACTTCTCGAGACGACAGTCGATCCTTGGTCTGTCCGGAGAACTGAGGATCAGCTAACTTCGAGGACAAAACAAAACTGCAGCGGTCCCAAATATCATCGGGAGAGAGCTTTACCCCTCGGGGCAATAGATTTCTAAATTCACAAAATTCACGCATGGCATCCAGCAGACCACTGCGCAGGCCATTAACATGGGTGCCGCCCTGAGGCGTAGGAATAAGATTAACGTAGCTCTCTTGAATTAGCTCACCACCCTCTGGCAACCATTGGACAGCCCAGTCAGCGGCTTCATTTTCTGAACTAAAGCTTCCAATAAAGGGCTCCGCTGGAAGCACTTCCCAGCCATGTAAGGACCCAGCCAAGTAATCTTTTAGCCCATCTTCATAGAACCATTCCTCACTATCACCGGTGTTTTCATCGTGGAAGCTCATGGTTAAGCCACCGCAAAGCACGGCTTTGGCGCGCAGTACATGGCGCAGCCGCGACACACTAAATTTCACCGTATCAAAATAGGAGGCTTCAGGCCAAAACCGCAATATTGTGCCGGTATTGCGCTGACCACAGTTATCAATAACCGTTAGATTGGAGGTTTTATGGCCATCCGCAAACAGTATTTGATGCACCTTTCCATCGCGCTTAACTATCAGATCCAACTTGCTAGAAAGCGCATTTACTACCGATACTCCCACGCCATGCAAACCACCAGAGAACTGGTAGTTATCATTGGAGAACTTACCGCCGGCATGAAGTGTTGAAAGAATCACTTCCACCCCGGGCAACCCTTGCTCTGGATGAATATCAACAGGCATACCACGGCCATCGTCACATACCGACAATGAACCATCTTTATGTAACGTGACATCGATACGATTAGCGTGGCCGGCAAGGGCCTCATCGACGCTATTATCTATGACCTCTTGGGCCAGATGGTTGGGGCGACTGGTATCGGTATACATACCCGGGCGTTTACGCACGGGGTCAAGACCGGTAAGAACCTCAATATCTTTTGCGTTGTAATTGCTCATCTGCTGTTTAAGTCACTTTGGTTATTTTATTTCTCAGAAGCCATCAGAAACTGGTAAATAGAGGCCAGGTGTCGATGGTAGTTTATAAAACTGTGGTCTCCCTGCTGTTCAGTGATAATGTCACAACCTCGATAACGATTTTGTGCATCGCGATAGTCAAGCACCTCATCACCCGTTTGCAAGAGTAACCTGTAATTATTTTTATAGCGTATCTGGGGCGGGTCAAGCGCTATATACTCATCAATATGTTGGGGTTCAAACACCCATTTCTCACCGGTCATAAAATTGGTGTTTTCGCCTAACCAGCCACTCAGGCCACGACTCGGACTAACCGCCGGATTAATCAACACGGCACGCAGGTCATATTGCTCAACTAGGCAGGTGGCAAAAAAGCCTCCCATAGAGCTACCTACCAGATATACCGGTTGCGGCAACTGCTTTTCAACCAATGACCGTAACAGCTCGAGGGTCTGCTTGGCAAAAGGTGTTAACGCAGGGCACACAAATGCCAGTTGCGGTGCATTTTCAGCACACCAATGTTGCGTCTGCAATGCCTTTTTAGATTGAGGCGAGCTGTTAAATCCGTGAAGATAGAGCAACATTGGCATAGCGAAGCAACCCAGAAATCAGGCTCCATTATAGCCAAAGCAACGGCGTTGTCAGCGACTGTTTTAGACTTAATAGCCAGCGCAACTCAGATTGGGGCGAGGATAAAAATCGCTGAGGAACTCAACACCGGTATCGATACGCCCATCACTGTGTAAATCCAGCCAGCGATACCCAGGGGGCTGGTCAGAAAGAGCAAAATCATAACTATTTTGCTTAAATTGCACACAGCTTGATGGCGTAGAGTAAAGTGCAATATCGCCCCAATAACCGTCAAACTGCTGATGCACATGACCTGTAATCACCGCTTTAACGCGGCCAGAGGCATGCAATAATTCATATAGCCGATGATGGTTGTCAATTTGCTGAGTATCCAGCCAAGCGGAATTGAGCAGCACTGGGCTGTGATGCATTGCGACTAAGATAAAATCGGCTGACAGTGTCTTGAGCCCCTGCTCTACATGCTGCAACTGTTTATCACTGATATGTCCACCGGGCTGATCAGGCTGGGAGCTGTCCAGCGTAAGCAATCCCCAAGCACCAAACTCTGTCAGTGTTTGACTGGGGAAGTCGACCAAATACTCTGCCATCACCTCGGCTTGGTCATGGTTGCCTGGCAACCACAGTGCCTGTTTATTCTGGGCTGTCAAAAAACGATTTAGCCATTGATAGGCGGCGGGTTGACAGTCACTGGCTAGATCACCGGTTAAAATCAAACAATCCTCTCCACGACCCTGCTCTGCAACAGCCTTCAGTACTGCCTCAAAGCTCGCCCGAGTAGGGACTCCGCCAAGCATAGCCGATGCATCGACGCCAAGATGTAAATCGGTAATCTGAGTGAGATGCACAGTATCCATAGCCAACTACGCTTCCACTGCAGTCATTCCGTGATGCAAACCATGACAGAGTAATTCACTGAGAAACATATTCCACTGCCACTTTTCGTCTCTCGCCTGCATGCCGCTTTTTTCGACAAGCGCCCAAGGAATCGTTCGGTCAGAGCACCATTCAATCACCTCAGCCATCTGGGCATCTCGATAAATGCGCACCTTGATAGTAATCTCTGGCAACCACATGGGACCGGCGCGATCAGCAACAATCTGTACTGTACTGGTGTACTTGGCAACATCGAGTACCCTAAGTGCCATACCGGCACCCGACTTATCACGGCACTGTAATGCGACCTGCGCATCTGCTAGGTCAGTATCGGGAAATAATTGATAAAGACGGCGATAGTTGTGCTCACATTCTTTATGCAAGCGCACCAGATCTAACTGCTGTCTACGACTTTCAAAATCAGTCAACGTATTCACCGCCCTCAATTACCTAAAAGATGCCTATTTGGCACTAGCTTTATTCTAGCCATTATGCATTGATTTGTTGTGCAATTTTTCAATATTGAGCTGCAGCCACTGCAATCCGATAGTAACAGCGGCACTGTTAAGCAATCCCTGTCCCTGAGCTTGCATCACTTCAGTATAAGGCCAGACTTGAAACAAAATGTCCTCTCCCTCATTGTCCACACCAAATACACCACCGCATGCTTGCAGATTACACAGGCCACAGAACAGATACATTTTCTCATCTGTGCCTCCAGCACTCACCAAATAGTCGCAGATGGGCAGTAATTTTTCCACGGTCAGGCCAGCCTCCTCCTGCAATTCGCGAACCGCGACTTGTTGTGGTGTTTCTCCGGACTCTATCATGCCGGCAATCACTTCATACTGCCAAGGCCCATATTGATCCTTCAATGCACCGACACGAAACTGCTCAACAAGGCCAATAAGATGATGTTGCGGATCATAGAGTAGAACTCCAACAGCATCGCCACGCTGAAAGACCTCTCTACCCAGCGGCTTACTCCAACCACCGTTGAACAAGCGATGGCGAAGTGTCAGTTTACTGATACGAAAAAATCCCTGATACTGAATCTGTTCTGCGTCGACTACATAATCTTGCGCACCAAAACGATGTTTTTTAATCAAATTTAAATTCCCGTCCGTAAACCAGTGATCTGGTTTAGCGTTTAAGTTGGCCAATTAAAAGGATATAAGCCCATAACAAGTCTGCTAGAATCACTCCCATAAAATACTATTGAATCAAAGGAACTCAGTATGCCACTGTTCACTAAGCGTTTTATTAAAATACTTACCGCTTCAGTTACGCTTTTTCTTGCGGCTCAGACCGCTTGGACAGATAGTCTTAATGATATTTATCAAGCCGCACTGCAGAATGACCCCGTTCTGCGCGCTGCACGAGCCAACTTTAATGCTGAGAGAGAGACTAAAAATATCAGCAGAGCGGCATTACTTCCTCGGCTTGCCATTTCTGGAGACTACACGGAAGCGGAACAAAATGAATATTCAATAGCCTCTCCACAATTGGGCTTATTGGACAGCGAAACGACTGCCTATAATGCCACACTCAGCCAAGCTATTTTTGATATGCCGGCATGGTATAGCTTTAAAGGCGCCAAGGCGTTGAGCCAAAGTGCCCGCGCGCAATTTGCGGCGGACCAGCAAAACCTTATTGTGCGCGTAAGTCAGGCATATTTCAGCGTGTTGCGCGCCTACGATAACTTGCAAACTCGCGATGCAGAAGAACTGGCTATTCAGCGTCAGTTAGAACAAACCAGAGAGCGCTTTGAGGTTGGCTTGTTACCTATTACCGATGTCCATGAAGCACAGGCCGCTTTTGATAATGCCACTGTTAATAGTCTCGAAGCACGTGGTGCCCTCAATATCGCTTTTGAAGGCCTAGAGGTGCTAACCGGAAAAGATCACCAAGTGCTGGCTGGCTTAAAAGACAACTTCACTGCTGCAGCACCCGTGCCAGAGACAAACGCGGATTGGGTTGATTTAGCTTTGGCTAATAATTTTCAGCTTAAAGTCGCCGAACTGGGGAAAGATGCTGCTTACAATCAAGCTAAAGCTGCTCTAGCCGCACGGTTACCTAAGATCTCTGGTCGAGCTAGCTATTATGACTCAGACGCAGAAGGCATTAATAATCTTGGCAACCCATTTGAATCGATACAGGACGGCCATCAATATGTCGTCTCCATAAGCATGCCGATTTGGGGTGGCGGTGTCGACGCACAACGTCGACAGGCCAAACAGCGCTCAATTCAGTCTGCTGAGACATATACTGCGGCTAGGCGCAATACGGTGCAATCTGCACGCTCAACACATCAGTTGGTAGTGACCAACGCCGCCCGAGTCAAGGCCCGTCGTCAAGCAATTACATCTGCAGACAGTGCGCTGAGTGCCACTCAGGCTGGCTATGAAGTAGGTACTAGAAACATTGTCGATGTCCTTGTTGCACAGCGCACCCTCTATCAAGCAAAGCGTAACTATGCCAATGCTCGCTATGACTATATTCTCTCGATGATGGCGCTTAAAGAAGTGGCGGGGCAGCTGTCGCCAGAAGATGTTGGCAGCTTGAATGCTTGGCTAGACCCACAGCTAGTTATTGCCAAGTAGCCTGTTATTTTAGGCTGTTAGTAACCACTGCTAACAGCCTGTCCAGCGCGCCACGATTAGCCTCTGCCACACTGTGTGCAGCGCTCCCCATGGTTTCCCGCAACGACTGATTATTTATCAACTCAATGCATTGCTGTGCCAAACTATCTGCATTTTCACAGATCTGCATGGCATTAGCCTCTAACAGTAATCTCGACGCTTCAGTGAAATTAAATAAATGTGGTCCCATCAGAATGGGCACCCCCCAGGCAGCAGGTTCGATCATATTGTGTCCGCCGGTAGGCACTAAGCTACCACCAACAAAGGCAAAATCGCTAGCACCGTAAAACGTCATTAGCTCGCCCATAGTATCGCCCAAAACAATATCAACTTTATCGCTGACATCGGTACTGCTGCGCCTTGCCAAACTGAAGCCTGCGCTAATACAAAGCTCTGCTACTCGATCAAAGCGTTCAGGATGTCTGGGTACCAAGACCAATAAAGGTGGCTTATCTACAGCTGATCTAATTTGCGCGAAGGCTTGCAGAATAATCTCATCTTCACCATTGTGGGTGCTGGCCGCCAGCCACACCAGCCGCTGATCAGCTGCCTGCCACTGGCTGTGTAACAGCGCCGCTCGCTGTTGTAGCTGCTGATCAATATCGAGATCAAACTTAATATTACCGCTGATAGTTAATTTGGACTGGGGCAACCCAAGCTTTACAAATCGCGCGCCATCATCACTGTGTTGCGCAACAACCGCAGTCATCGACTTTAATAAGGGTTTAATCAGTGGTTTGACTTTGCCATAACCCAATGCCGATTTTTGCGACAGTCGACCATTAGCTAGCAGTACTGGGATGCCTCGCTTATAACAGGCAGCGACCGTATTTGGCCACAGTTCAGTTTCCATAATAATCAGTAATTCAGGCTCGATCCGATTGAGGAATCGCGACACAGAGTCTGGCATATCATAGGGAGCATAGCTGTGCTCTACGGTATCACCAAAGACCGCACATATGCGATCTGAACCCGTTGCAGTCATGCAGGTGATCATCAGTCGGTGGCTTGGATACTGCTGTTGCAGCGCCTTAACTAATGGTACCGCCGCCAATGTTTCGCCCACTGACACGGAATGTAACCAGATTACTCTGCTGTTAGGTTGACTGGCAACAAAGCCAAAGCGTTCTTTCCAACGCCGATGATATGCAGGAGAACTCAACCCGCGGAGAAATAGCCGGCCTATAATAAAAGGCGTAAGCAAATAAAAGAAAATACTGTAAAGTAGTCGAATCACTGATATGGTCTACGCTTCGCAAAGGGTCATTGTAACAATCAGGGTAACAGATCAGAAATACAAAATGGCGTCTTTGTACCAGTAATGGTTTTTCAATTTCATACTAAACACTTAAAACAACCTCAACCCTTACCATGCCCAACTTATCCTCCGAGACCAACGCAAATAACTATAACCGGATCACTTTGATAAGAATTCTTGTTCTTATTGGCTGCCTCGGTCTTATATGTAGCGGCTTATTTTTTATTGCCAGATTAGCTACCTTGGTATTGTATAGCTCGATAGATAACGCAGTTACTAATCCAGAAGTGTGGCAAGCTCTGTGGATGGGGTTGCGCTTTGATATTGCGACTACATTGCGCTTGAGTTTGCTCAGCTTATTATTGAGCTTAATTTGCGCTCTATTGCCATTTAGGAAAGCGAGCCAACTCGCTTGGTGGTCAACGGTTGTTCTCGGATATGTTCTGATTGCATTGGCGTTATTTTTCGCTATTAGCAATATTATGTATATCAGCTTTTTTGATCGCCCTATTGATAGCTTTGCTTTTCAGGGGCTGACTTATGGTTGGCAGATAGCTGCTAAGAGTATTGCTGGTCTTGATAATTTTATTGTCAGTCTCTTAGCAATATTGGTTCTCATGCCTATTAGTTTGCTTCTCTACAGGCGATTGCTTGCGGTTATCGGCAAAAACGCTTGGGGCAATAGCCTTGCAACTACACGTTATGCACTGTTGATTGTGCTATACCTGACGGTGTTTGTTTTGCTTGGTCGTGGCACGGTAACCACATTCCCACTGTCCCATCGGCATATGACAATTTCAGCCGAAACGGACGTGAACAACCTTATTGCCAATGGCGTGATTGCCACCTATTACGGCTATCAGGAATTTAAAAAATCTCGCAGCCTAGCAGCTGCAGATGATGCTGAGGGTAGGGCGCTATTTCAGTCCTTCTTTGGCTACGAGCCAACATCAGAAGATTTATTCGCACAGTTTTTTACCACGTCAAATAAATCTGACTTTTTACAGAAAAACCCACCACATGTAGTTTTACATCTTGTTGAGAGCATGGGGCAAGCATTGCTTTTAGACCGATTTAATGGCGGCTTCGACACTGCGGGAGCTCTGCGCCAGCACCTCGATAAAGACTTGTATTTTAGTTCTTTTCTTCCATCGAGTGACAGTACTCAAAAATCATTAATGAGTATTATGCTCAACACTGAATATAGCAATATCAGCCGTTCTACTCATCAACAGATCCCGTTAGAAACCTCTGCCCCTAGGATATTTAAACGTGCAGGGTACCGTACTCTGTTTGTCTACGCCGGATTTGAAGGTGAAAATAATAATGCTAATTACCTAAGGCAACAGGGTTTTGATGAGTTTATTGGCGCTCATAAACTCAAAACTCTATACCCTAAAATGGGCGATTCTGTCTGGGGTGGCGAAGACAAATATGTCTATGACTATGTATGGGACACATTGTCCAAGTCTGACCAACAAGATAAACCACTTTTTATCGTATCCTTAAGCGTGACCAATCACCCTCCCTACGTATTGCCAAAAACAACAACTCAGCCCGCAGAACAAATCAACCAAACACTAGTAGCCCGATTGCAAAACCTGCCTCCAGTATCTGTCGAGACATTTAAATATACTAACGAGCACCTTGGCACATTGTTAAGTCAGGTCAAGCAAAGTAATCTCAAGAACAACATTATTATGGCGTTTACAGGTGATCATGCGATACGCGGTATGAGCTTTTCTGCAACAGAGCAGTTGCACCAAATATCGGTACCCTTTTACCTTTATGTGCCCAACCAGTACATGCCCGACAATGAGGTCGACACACAGCAAATCGCATCACATAAAGATATTATGCCGACCCTCTACAATTTAGCACTCTCCGATGCCAAATACCCTAATCTCGGGCGTCACCTATTGGCACCGGCAGATCCGGCGTCGCCACATAATTTTGCTTATCACTCGCATTATTTTGTCATGGATAACGTTATCTATAACCCTACCGCTGACCAGCAAATAATGGGGAGGAAAGTATTACCCAATCTGGATATCACTGATGAAAAGTATCCAGCGACTGGAAAAAAGTATCTCGGCGCTTCTCAGTATTCAGATGTACTCGATTGGATGACGAGATACCAACTTGAGAAACAGCGGTCGCAAAATAATTAACGGCAGTAGTAGGTAAAATAAAACAGCGTAGATCGATCTCGCCATCGATGCTATCTGTTATGTACAGAGAGACTTTATTAACTGCATCTTTGGTCAATAAACGTTTTCATCTGGTCACCAAGAATTGCTCGCATTGTTTCGACCGTTTCCAATGCATTGTCGGTAGCATGTATGGCGACCCTATCATGCTCGAGAGGCGCAATTTCATTAAGATAGTCACGAATAACACGCTTGATTAACACATCGGTGTTATCCAAATGGGGGTAGCGCTTTGCTAGCTTGGCCGCGGACATGGAAATAGGTAGCGGGCCGGGTTCAGCAGACTGGCGACATATAATGGCAATGATGGGCTGCACTGGTTCAGGGCGATATTTTTCAATCCAATTGCCGCCTCTGGTCTGACTCATAATGCGATTTTTGCTCTCAGCATCCAAACTGATTTGCTCAAGAATCGTAAAGCGCTCGGCGATCATATTGATTGCGCTTTGCTGTAGCTCTTGGCTGTCACAGTCATCTCGCAAGATAAACACTGTCAGGCTCTGTGCTACTTCAATATATTCCTCTACCGCCTGCTCCTCCAGATTAATCAGCGCCTTGATAAACGGATGCTGATCAGGCCAGCGCAGCATAAGATCATTGGACATGCTCCAGCCATGTTCTGCGAGCAAACCATGTAGTTGTAGCAATGTGGCATTAGAGGAAACGGCAATACCTGCTGTCTTCGCCATGGCCAGGAGTGCCGCTAGATAATCCCGCTGGGGAGAACTTTCATGAGCTACATCCACACCGGTTGGGATACCACAGCGATGTCCTTTGTGGTAACAGAGGTGAAATGCAAAGGCAAAGAACTCATCCTCTGGGCTGGGGCGAAAAAAGCCGCGCGGGTCTTTAACTCGTCGGCTTAGAATACGATGAGCATGCACAGGCATATAGTAGGGCATGCCATTGTACGTAGTGCCAGACTGCCCTGAGGCTGAATAAAAATCACATTTTGATTTGCCCGGCCGCTGGGATGCAAACTGCAGAGCTATTTTAATCTGATGGTCTGCTATCAGATGATCTATATCATGTTTATTGGTCTGTTCCTGCTCTGTTGTCATAGGCACATCATCGGCCCAGCGCAATACAACATAGGGAATATCCGCTCTGTGCATCTGCTGATAGAAGCCGGTCAAATCCGTTATTTTGAAACGCACAGTACCTTTTTTGAGTCTTGCATGTGCCAGACGAACATTAAATTCCACTGTTGCCCAAAGAGTCTTAACTTTGCTGCCCAAGCTCATTAAACATCCCTAATCTTTTTGGCTGGTCGTAAATTCAACCGCGCTCGCACCGACTGACGGGCACTCATCAACGTTTTCACTCTTAACAAAAAGGTCTCAAATGCAGTGCTGTGCCTCGCCTGAGCATGCAACTCTTGCAACCATTCACCGCACAGGGCATCACATTCAGCTGCTGGAGCATTGCGAATATAATAGGCCGCCAGATGCTCCAACATCCATTCAGAGCGAGGAGAGTGAAAACTGGCATATTGCCAATCGATAATACAAAAGTCGGTTGAGGACTTGTCACTCGATAAAAAGATATTCTCGTCTCTGGCATCAATGTGCATGGCACCTGCATTGTACAGGGCAACCAGCGCTGGAATACCAAGCTTTGCCGCAGCGGCATAACCTTTGGAGCTGTGACTGGCAATATCCTTTAAGTCACGCTGACCCTCCAGCCATTCAATAATAATGCCCGTACCAGTGACAAACCCAAAGCGCCGCTTCTCAAGATAGGCATAGATTTTTGGCACCGGCACGTTATGTTTCTGAGCCTTGTGATAATTGATAAATTCACGCCGAGCATACTTTCGATATCTCAGCATAGAAGAGGGATTCTTCAGAGGGAACATTTTAAACACAGCTTTGTCAGTCGGCAGGCCGAGTGCCTCAGCCTGAAAAACCAATCGCTGGCTAGCCTGTTTTAACAGTTGGGTACCCTGCATTAATTGTTCGGAGGAAGGGTCGGGCATTTCTGCAAATAAGGCTTCTATATCCTCGACTGCCATTTTATCTGTAACCCAGACAGAGACGCCATTTGAACTTACGCCCTGTGATCTTGGCTAAATAGCTGCACCTTTTCTAGGCTCCTTATATAGGTCATTGCATCGAGTGGTTAACCGTCAAAAACAGGATAGATAGTCTAACAGCACCGGACCCATCTTTACGATAAAGCCCTCCGCCACTCAATTTTTAGTGCCAGTGCGCTGATATCCAGGTGGCAGGTTTAAAGCGACGATACCATTTACCACTGGTTCCAGCGATAGCCTCATGGGGATCTGGTTTACCATGAAAAACCAAAACTCTGGTGTCCTCTGGCATCTCTGTTTCGCGGGCAATCAGGAGAGAAAATGGCTTAATACAGTGCCGCTTAAAACTGCGACACCAGCTGTCTGGCCAGTAGACAAGTGCGTCTTTGGCCATCATGGCAGCAGACAAATATTCCTGTTCATTGCGGTGAGTAGTTTTTATCTGCTCAAATGAACGCTCAAACTCATGCAGAATCTCGGCATGGGCTCCCACCTCAAAACGATACACAGAGGAGTTGCCTGTGCCATCTTTTTTAATCCAGTCTCGGATAATCATTACCTCGCCCGGATAATCAAACAAATCATCAAGACTGCCGGTAATAATTAGATCCAAATCAAGGCATAGTACCTTGCCCTTAAGGTCGTAGAGAGTCTCAGCAAACACCGCCAGCTTATTCCAGCCGCGCTCAGGGCCGCCCAGATCGACGGAAAGCTCAGGTAGCGGAAAAACCTCAATATTATCATCTAGCCCGACGTCATCTTCTGTAAGGCAAACAAAACGAAAGTCTCGGCTCAGATTTCGAGCGACCATAGAATATAGGGTGTTAACATATTCCGCGGAATACTTGGTACCCCACTTCATACACAGAACATTAACCAGTTCATTTTGTGTTGCCATTAAATAAATTCCGAATCGACTTAACTATTGAGGCACAAGCACCTATTCAGCGACTGGCGCCAGCCATTCCTGATATTTCTCACTCTTGCCACGCACCAAATCAAAATAGGCGGACTGCAGTGCGGTGGCGATCGGCCCTCGCTTTCCGGAGCCTATAATACGGCTGTCATATTCACGAATGGGCACTACCTCTGCCGCTGTACCAGTGAAAAATGCCTCATCAGAGATATAGACTTCATCTCTGGAAATGCGCTTCTCACAGACCTCAATACCTAGATCTCCCGCCAACTTAAAGATCGTATCTCTGGTAATGCCATCGAGACAAGAAGTCAGATCCGGTGTGTAAATAACACCGTTGCGCACGGTAAAGAAGTTCTCCGCACTACCCTCGGCAACATAGCCCTCTGGGTCAAGCATAATAGCTTCGTCACAGCCAGAGTCCAGTGCCTCTCGCAAGGCCAGCATTGAGTTAATATAGTTACCACTAGCCTTGGCTTTTACCATAGTGATATTGACATGGTGTCTGGTATAGGACGACGTGCGCACTTTTAGTCCCGTTTCCAACGTTTCTGGCGACATGTAGGACGGCCAGTCCCACGCAGCAATACCGACATGGACCTTAAGCCCCTCTGCACGCAGACCCATACCTTCAGAGCCCAAAAACACCAGCGGCCGAATATAGGCGGCGTCCAATTTATTAGCGCGGATAACTTCTCGATGCGCAGCGCAGATTTGTTCTTGCGTATAGGGCACCTCGAGATGCAAAATCTTCGCTGAGTTAAACAGGCGTTTGATATGATCTTCTAGCCGGAATATACAGGTGCCATTTTTCGCTGTTTCATAGGCGCGAATGCCTTCAAAAACACCAGTGCCATAATGCAGTGAAGAGGTCAGGAAATGCGTCTGCGCATCCCGCCAGTCAACCAACTCACCATCCATCCAAATAAAACCATCACGGTCTGAAAACGACATCGACCTTATCCCCTCTGTATTAACTGTTTATCAAATACTGTCTGCCACTGGTTAATCACCCTTTTGCGACAGTCTAAAAACTCCGATGCAGGAACTTCTGCCGGTTGATTTTGCAATTGCAACCGATGCCCTGCGGAACGGTAAATCTTGTAGGCGTCTATTAACTGTTGTGCTTTTTGCTCCGTCAGTAAACCCTCCTGAGCTAGCATCTCTAGGATACGGATGGTATCAGTCCATCGGGTTATCGAGGGCTTATCACAAGACCAAGCCAAGACCGCAAATTGAACCATAAATTCAATATCGACGATACCTCCACTGTCCTGCTTGAGGGCGAATTTGCCATCTTTATTATCTTGACCTAGGTGTTTGCGCATTTTTTCACGCATTTCTTGCACTTCTGTAGCTAAAACACGTAAGTCTCTTTGGCGCTGCAAGGTGTTTTTACGCACCACTTCAAACGATTCAGCCAAGCTTTTATCGCCCGCTACTGCTCTAGCACGCACCAACGCCTGATGCTCCCAGGTCCAAGCCTGCGATTGCTGATATTTTTCAAACGCCGCTAGACTTGAAACCAGAAGGCCAGAATTGCCCGATGGCCTCAGGCGCATATCGATTTCATAAGCCATACCCGATGCTGTTGCTGTCGACAGTAAATGAATAATTCTCTGGCCGAGACGAATAAAAAAAGTACTCGCATCAATACATCGGGGCCCCTCTGTCACCTGATTGGGCAAGGCATTGTGGAGAAACACAAGATCTAAATCGGATTTGTAGCCCATTTCCAGCCCGCCCATTTTGCCGTAGGCAACGACAACAAACCCCGGCGTCTGTGCAGCTGAGTTCTGATCGTTTGGCGGCACGCCATAGGTAGCCTGTAACTGATCCCAAGCGATATGTGTCACATGCTCAACGACCACTTCGGCAATCCATGTAAGATAATCACTCACCTGCATCAGCGGCAGTGCGCCGGTCACTTCACAAGCCGCAGCGCGGAGCGTAAAAGAGCGGCAGAAATAGCGGATAACCTCCATCTGCTGCTCCATATCATCGCTGCTCACACGCATGGTCTGTTGGCGCAATTGATCTCGTAGAAACGGTTTTTCTGGTGCGGTATACAGCGTACGTGGATCCAATAATTCATCCAATAGTGCAGGATAGGCGGCTAACTCACTGGCTATCCAACTACTGCGCTCACAGAGAAGACAAAGCTGCTCAAGCGCTTGATTATTTTCAACCAGCAGGGCTAGGTAGGCACTGCGGCGCAATATTTCCTGTAGCAATGTCAGCACCCGTGACAATGTGTCATGACCGCGGTTAGCACATATCTGTAAGACACTGGGCATCAGCTTGTTAAGCCTTGTACGCGGCAAATCACCGAGCACTCGCAGCGCTTTTGACTGATAGAAGTCCATTAAATGATCGACATGCTGTTCAGCTTGGTCATAACCGAGTTGGTTAAGGTATTGGTAAATATGTTCACTATCTGGGTTATGAAGCCATTCTATGGCAGTATCATCACCCGATTCCGTTGCATCGTCTGTCTTGTCTGCACTGATAATCGCGGCAAAACTGCGGCTGACCAACTGACGGTGGTGGTGTAATTGGGCATTAAACTTTTCATAATCGGTGTAGCCCATCAGCCGAGTCAACCGCGCTTGACCAAGCTTATCCGCTGGTAGCTGTTGCGTCTGCTTATCCGCTATTCCCTGCAATACATGTTCTGTGTTGCGTAAAAACTCATAGGCTGCAAAGAGATTTTGCTGTTCAGCAAGCTCCATTAATCCCTCTTCCACCAATACCTCTAATGCCCTGTGCAACGACTGCGTTTGTAATGCCTGATTTTTGCCACCTCGAATCAGCTGAAAAGTCTGGGCAATAAATTCAACTTCGCGAATACCTCCCGAGCCTAATTTGATATTGTCCTGCATACCTTTTCGAGTCACCTCACGGACAATACTGCGCTTTAAATCTCGAAGTGAGTCGATAGAGCCATAATCCAAATACTTGCGATAGACAAAAGGCTTCAGTATCTGCGGCAAATCCTCTGCTGCTTTAGTATCACCAGCAACTACCCGCGCCTTGATCATCGCATAACGCTCCCAGTCGCGGCCCTGAGTTAACAAATAGTCCTCAAGAGCGGCAAAATTCATCACCAAACCACCGCTTTGACCATAGGGCCGCAACCGCATATCAACACGAAACACAAAACCATCGGCGCTATGCTTATCCAGTACGGCAATCAGTTTTTGCCCCAATCGGGTAAAAAACTCCTGATTGGTTACGCTTCTAGCGGCACCGCAGGTCTGCCCCGCATCTGGGTAGACAAAAATCAGGTCGATATCTGAGGAAATATTAAGCTCATAGGCACCCATTTTGCCCATGGCGATCACCAGTAATTGCTGTTCGTTACCAGCGGTATCTACAGGGCTACCCAACTCACTGACAGTAAGTGGATGTAAGCGCGCTAGCGCTGCATTGATACAGGCTTCTGCCAATAGTGTGGTATCTCTGGTGGTTTCGCGCATCGGGGCGTGACGGGTAAAATCACGCCACACAATACGGAGCATTTCGCGGCGTCGAAAATGCCGTAACTGCACCATCAGTTGTTGCTCCGAGCAGTTTTTATCCAGCTGAGACTCTAGTGCTTGACTATAATCATTTGCGCCATAGCGACGTAATAAATCACCGGAATCAACTAATTCTTTGAACGCTGCTGGGTCCATCGCCGCCTGGGTGGCAACAAAATCACTGGCGCTCCACAGCAACTTTAACTCGGCGGCAAACTGGGGATCCTGCAGTTGCTGCTGCAGCCAATCCGCGTCAGGAGCGACTTGGTTAAAATGATCAAGATGACATTGATAAGCGTCGTTTAACAATGCTGTTTGTTCTTTTGTCATCATTAACTCGGAAGTAAATTAGTGCCTAGCGGCACAATGTCACTAATAACAGGGTAAATTATATATCGCCCAATGCTTTTGAATTAGCCGATCTCGCTGACATTCTAAACAAACATGGCAAGAGTAGATACTTACCGCCGTATACTCGTAACGCCAATCAATCAACCCGAGTAAAGAGATTAGCCTCGCTCACTTGACCACGTCACCATGTCGATAATAATAAGTGCGGATGAAGGGTCAGAGAGTCTTCCTGCAACCAGACAATCGATAGGGCTGTTTGTAGGCCAACGCGTGGTATAATCGCACAATGAATAAGCACAGTTATGTAGAGTTCTTTCGCCAGACCTCGCCCTACATTCACGCCCATCGTGGCAAGACCTTTGTTATTGCTCTTGAGGGTGATGCGGTCTTGCAGGGTAATTTTCACAGTACCATTCACGATATTGCGCTCTTGCAGAGCCTAGGTATTCGAGTGGTGCTGGTCCATGGTGCCCGACCACAAATTGATAACCGCCTAGATCTATCAGGCCTTACCTCAGACTTTTATGATGGCATGCGTATTACTAGTGCTGAGAGCATGCGCTGTGTGAAAGAAGCTGTGGGTAGTACAAGATTACAAATTGAATCCGAACTTAGCATGGGTTTGCCCAACTCGCCGATGCATGGCGCTAAAATTCGTGTGCTCGGTGGCAATTTTATTACCGCCAAACCTGTGGGTATCCGTGATGGTGTTGATTTTCAGTGCACTGGCGAAATTCGTCGAATCGACGCATCGGCGATTGAACGTCAACTTACTGATGGCGCAATGGTACTACTATCACCATTGGGTTTTTCACCCACCGGTGAAACCTTTAATCTCAGCTATCAAGAGGTGGCCGCACAGACCGCCATTGCCCTTAATGCAGAAAAACTTATTTTTGTTAGCCGCGCTGAGGGGATTTTTGATGATGCTAATTTACTGCGCAATCTATCACTGCCTCAACTTGAGAAACTAGTGCCAACGTCACCGCTGCCTCAGCAACAGTTACTAAATATGGCTGCTCAAGCCTGTCGTCATGGCATTGACCGGGTGCATATGGTTGGCTGTGAGATCGATGGTGGCCTACTCACAGAACTGTTCACGCGCGATGGCAGCGGCACGCTATTAATGAAAAATCATTCCGAAGTCATCAGACCGGCAACCATCGATGATGTCGGCGGCATCCTTGACCTTATCGGGCCACTGGAACAACAAGGCGTTCTGGTAAAGCGCTCACGAGAACTTTTGGAAACCGAGATTTCGCGTTTTATGCTAGTCGTGCATCCCGAAGGCGTGCTGCTGGGTTGCGCGGCGCTTTACCCGACCTCAGAGCAAGGCATTGGCGAGCTAGCCTGCGTTGCTACGCACCCAGAATTTCTCGGTCAAGGCATTGCTTCTAGACTGTTTGATGCCATCGTTGCGAATGCGCAGCAGCAGGGTTTAAACAAACTATTTGTGTTGACCACTCAGACTGCCCATTGGTTTGTTGAGAAAGGCTTTATCGAGGCCAGTGTTGATAACCTGCCATCACATAAACAGTCACTTTATAATTATCAACGCAATTCCAGAATATTTAGTAGAGCCATTTAAACTATGGCTCTGTTGCACAACCAGAGAATTTAACAAGGAAAATTTGATGCCTAAGTATCGCTCTCACACTACTACACAGGGTCGTAATATGGCCGGCGCCCGTGCTTTATGGCGCGCTACCGGCATGAAGGATGATGACTTTAATAAACCAATGATTGCCATTGCCAACTCCTACACTCAGTTTGTCCCCGGCCATGTGCATCTGAAGGATATGGGTGATTTGGTGGCGGCAGAGATTGCTAAAGCGGGTGGTATCGCCCGTGAGTTCCATACCATAGCCGTCGATGATGGTATTGCTATGGGCCACGACGGCATGCTCTATTCACTGCCTTCGCGCGATATTATTGCCGACTCCGTGGAGTATATGGTCAATGCGCATTGTGCTGATGCCTTGGTGTGTATTTCCAACTGCGACAAAATCACCCCAGGCATGTTAATGGCAGCAATGCGCCTTAATATTCCGGTTATTTTTGTCTCCGGCGGTCCAATGGAAGCGGGCAAAACCAAACTTGCTGAACATAAACTTGACCTGGTTGATGCGATGGTTATCGCAGTCGATGACAATGCCAGTGATGAAAAAGTTGCCGAGTACGAGCGCTCTGCCTGTCCAACCTGCGGTTCTTGCTCGGGGATGTTTACCGCTAACTCGATGAACTGTCTGACTGAGGCACTTGGTTTATCTCTACCGGGCAATGGCACCGTGCTGGCTACCCATTCCGATCGCCGTGAGTTATTCCAAGAGGCCGGTCGCACCATTGTAAAGATGGCACGCCAGCATTATGAACAAGACGATTATTCCGTTCTACCTCGATCAATTGCCAATTTTAAAGCGTTTGAAAATGCTATGACGCTGGATATCTGCATGGGCGGTTCAACCAATACTATTTTGCACCTCTTGGCTGCTGTGCAAGAAGCCGGCATCGACTTTGATATGGGCGATATTGATCGCCTCTCGCGCAAAGTACCCCAGCTGTGTAAAGTGGCCCCCAATACCCCTGAATACCATATTGAAGATGTTCATCGCGCCGGCGGTATTATGGGCATCATGGCAGAGCTAAACCGTGCTGGCTTAATTCATGGCGATTTACCCACAGTGCACTCGCCAAGCATGCAAGAGGCGCTGGATAAATGGGATATTGTTAGCGGCCATGTCAGTGATGAGGTAAAAACATTTTACAAAGCCGGCCCCGCTGGCATTCCCACACAAACCGCTTTTAGTCAAAGCACCCGGTGGCCTTCACTGGATGCCGATCGCGAAGGCGGCTGTATCCGCAATCTCGACAATGCCTTCAGTCTGGAAGGGGGGTTGGCGGTACTCACTGGCAATTTGGCACCGGACGGCTGTGTGGTTAAAACCTCAGGCGTCGATGAGTCCATTCATGTTTTTGAAGGACCTGCATTTATTACTGAAAGTCAGGATGAGGCGGTGGATTGCATCCTCAACGATGAAGTTAAAGCCGGTGATGTAGTAATTGTTCGCTATGAGGGTCCTCGCGGTGGGCCGGGTATGCAGGAAATGCTCTATCCCACCAGCTATATCAAATCAAAAAATCTCGGTAAGGCCTGTGCCCTAATTACCGATGGGCGTTTTTCTGGTGGCACATCGGGCTTATCCATTGGGCATGTCTCTCCTGAGGCTGGAGCCGGTGGCAATATCGGCTTAGTGCGCAACGGCGATACTATCCGCATTGATATTCCTAATCGCAGCATCGATGTGTTGATTTCTGATGCTGAGTTAGAGGCTCGTCGTGCCGAACAGGATAAGCTAGGCTGGCAACCGGCACAGGAACGACCACGCAAAGTGACCGCATCATTAAAGGCCTATGCCAAACTGGCAACCAGTGCCGACAAAGGGGCAGTAAGAGATTTATCACAGCTGTAGATTAATACCGTTCATAGCCCGCTTAATTTAAGCTGGCATAAAAAAGCCCAGTATGAAAACTGGGCTTTTTTGGTTTGACGGCAAGCTTACGCTTTACTGCAACTCGGCACCGTGGCACCTACATCACGCAGTTTGCCTAAACGCGTGCCCTCAGCATCGGCATACTGAATCCACTGCTTAGGGTAGCGCTTGCTCTTCTTATCTTTCGCCGCTTTCAATGACTTTTGGAAAGCAGAAATAGCGTCTTTGTAACAATGCAGGTTAATCAACGCATTGCCCATCACCAGATAATTGGCATCGGGCCGTTTAACACCACCTTTTTTCGCCGCCTTAACCGCTGCTTTATAGGCTTCTTTATCACGACCCAGATCCAGATAGATTCCCGCTAAGCGCGACTGCAAATTACCTTTATCAGAAAATCTTGATGCGCTCTCAAGAGCCTTAAGCGCCTTTTTAAGATCTTTAGACTGATACCAAGCAGTGCCTAGGATCTCGAGGTTCTTAGCATTGCGCTCAATGATCTTATCGTTCATGCCCTTTTCAATAATCTTTGCCGCGCGATAAGGCACCTCTGCACCCAAATACATGTAAGCCATACTCATGACCTGGCTCTCTTTATCCAACTGGTCATTGAGATAGACAACTTCAGTGGCCACCAAGCGGTCAGATTCGCGCTCGAGCTCACCATACATGCCACCGATCTGTTTCCAATAGGTCCACTTCGGATAGTGCTTGAGCAACTTCTCAAGAATACTGACAACGCGCTTGTAATCACCTTTCTCATAATAGAGAACACGCTGTAATGACCACCACCCCTCTTTCGGTAGGATACCCTTGGACTCAACGTCAGTGATGGCCTGTTCCAGCAATCTTAGAGAGTCGCGTTTGCGCTCTAACTGATAATAAATTTGCGCCAGCAAAACCTTGGCATCGGCACCCACAATAGTGGACTCTTGCATATACACTTCTAGTTCTTTAGCGGCCTCTGCGTAACGCTCTTCAACGGTAAACAGCTGCGCCAAGGTATAGCGAGTATCCAACCGCAATTCCGGCGGAGTGCCAACACCATTAATCACTTTGCGGTAAGAGCGAATAGCACTAGCAAAATCTTCTAAAGAATAATGTACATAGCCCTGAAACTTCCAGATTTGCGTCTGCTCATAGTCAGAGGCGCAAGTCTTTGGATTTGCTTCAATATTATTCAGTGACACTAGAGATTCAGCCCATTGCTCTTCTTCAAGAACACCTTGCACCTTTTCCAAAGCCTTGGCACATTTGGCACCAACAGCTTGGCGTTGGCGTGTTTTTACGTTTTTGTATTTTGGCTCTTTCTTTTCCTCTGCCGCTATCGCTGCAGTGCCTAATACCGACTGTGGGTCTGCCACTGTGACCATCAGAGGGAGCAAAAACGCAGCGCCGAATACGGCTAATTTTTTGGTATGTCTCAACATCAGATACCCCTTATTTAGCCATTTGGAAGGTAAATTTATACAACACCCCAGGCACTTCCTGCGCAGTGCCGTCGATTACTCTTGGGTTGTACTTTAGCTTATTAGCGGCCTTGATGGCCGCGCGACCAAAGCCCCAACCTTCTGGCCATTCCTCAATCATAATCGGGTCGCGAACACCGCCGGTCGTGGTAATAATCACCTCTACAACGGCATAGCCTTCTTTACCGCGCGTTTGAGCGCGACGAGGATACTGTGGTTGCGGTACATAGACCGGAATATAGTCAGAATCTCTGGCAAAGCCGGAATTGCCAATACTCAAGTTTCCACCAGCCTTTGGCGCCGCCATGCTTACGGCATTATCAGGCACCTCAAACTCCAAAT
>JBNAAJ010000012.1:0-55844 GCA_049631145.1 Porticoccaceae bacterium | reverse complement strand
ATTCCCATAGTCTAACGGCACTTGATATTTAGTAGTTGAAATCTATGAGTCAAGTTCAGCTGATTTCGATAATAGGTCACAAGTAAGAGAGGTTGATTGATGGCATGGGCGATAGTAAAGCCAGTATGTTGCTAAGTACTATTTAAATTATAGCAGTTAGTGCGATAGGGCCTCCAGCGCCTCAGTCACTCTGCGCACTGGCACCACGGTCATCCCTTTGATGGGCTGTTTGGGCGCATTGCCTGCCGGCACGATAGCCCGCGTGAAACCATGTTTCGCCGCCTCACGCAAACGCTCCTGACCATTGGCGACAGGACGAATCTCACCCGCTAGACCGACCTCACCAAATACCACTAGATCCTGAGGTAATGATCTATCACGAAAACTGGAAATCACCGATAGGATGAGTGCTAAGTCAGCACTGGTTTCCAACACTTTAACGCCGCCTACCACGTTGACGAAGACATCCTGATCACCAACGGAAATACCACCATGGCGATGTAATACCGCTAGCAACATGGATAGGCGGTTATGATCTAAGCCTACGGTGACGCGTCGCGGATTGCCCAAATGACTATCATCTACCAGCGCCTGTAATTCCACTAGCAGAGGGCGGGTGCCCTCCCAGACCACCATCACCACACTGCCTGAAGACACTTCCTCACCACGCTGAAGGAAAATTGCCGAGGGGTTGGCCACTTCTTTAAGGCCTTTATCGGTCATGGCAAAGACACCGAGCTCATTGACCGCGCCAAAACGGTTTTTATTACTGCGCAAGGTGCGGAAATGGCTGTCACTTGAACCCTCAAGCATCAGCGAGCAGTCAATCATATGCTCTAGCACTTTGGGGCCCGCCAGTGAACCATCTTTGGTCACATGGCCCACCAGTATTAATACGGTGCCGGTCTGCTTGGCAAAACGCACCAGCATAGAGGCGCTCTCGCGCACCTGAGAAACACTGCCCGGTGCTGAGGCGACTTCCTCAAGGTGCATCACCTGAATGGAGTCGACCACTAAAATAGTCGGGCGTTTTTGCTCAGCAATGGCGCATACCGTTTCGACTGAGGTCTCAGCCATAATTTCAAGTTTGTCCGTTGGCAGATCCAGCCGGCGGGCGCGCATGGCAACCTGCTGGGGAGATTCCTCACCAGTGACATAGAGCGCCGAATTATTCTCCGCCAGCTTGCATAATGTTTGTAGCAGCAGGGTGCTCTTGCCTGCACCGGGCTCACCCCCCACCAGAATGGCGGAGCCGGGCACAAGACCACCGCCCAACACAAGATCCAGCTCTCCGGTGCCTGTATTAATTCTGGGAATTTCTTCCAGCGCTATATCGGCAAGTGTTTTTACCGCACCGTCTACGGCACCGGCAAAGCCGGGACGCAATACTTTACCGCTGCGAGCGGCGGGGCCTAAACGCACCTCTGATAAGGTATTCCATGCATTGCATTCACTGCACTGCCCCTGCCATTTGCGGTAGTCAGCGCCGCAATCATTGCACACATAGGCTGTTTTGGATTTAGTGGCCACGCAAGTTCTCCTGTGATTGGGCCTTATTTAATCGCATTACTGTTATTATGTACAGTAATAAAAAGTCCTTTTGGCGGCTAAGATAAGATGTCTATTAACAGTAGCTGATTAACCATGACCCTTGCTATCCGTCAGGCCACCATTGAAGATTGCCCACTCATTCTGCAATTTATTAAAGAGTTAGCTGACTATGAAAAGCTACTTCATGAGGTAGTGGCTGATATAGCAACATTGGAAGCATCACTATTTGGTGATAAACCATATGCCGAAGTGGTTATCGGTGAATATCAGGGCCAACCGGTTGGGTTTGCGCTATTTTTCCATAATTATTCCACTTTTCTTGGTCGACCAGGTCTGTATTTAGAGGATCTATATATTCAGCCAGCGATGCGCGGAAAAGGGTTTGGCAAGATATTGCTCGCCTATCTTGCGGCACTGGCACTAGAGAGAGATTGCGGTAGGCTGGAGTGGTGGGTGCTGGACTGGAATCAGCCCGCTAAAGATTTCTACCGTTCACTGGGTGCCGAGCCTATGGATGATTGGACCGTCAATCGCGTTACTGGTGATCAGTTAGTCAAACTGGCCGACCACTTTTTAACTCAAGATCAACGCTAAGTAATATGGATGTAGGAGGTTAAATCGCGGTTTGATGATTTGAATATTAGGTTTATCTCGTTCAAAGCAATGCTTTCTGCTACAGTAATCCGATGTCGTTAATTCCCGAAAAACCGATTGTTATTTCACCTACTCTGGCCGCTACGCTCGGCCTTGAGGAGACGGTGTTGCTGCAAGTATTGCAAGAATGTATCGCCCATGGTGATGGAGTTCAGAGCAGCGGATTTAACTGGGTAACGGTATCAGGGCAAAAGTTACTCAACCTAATGCCGTTTTGGCGTGAGGAGGATATTCGTCGTCTATCCTCTAGCCTGCATGAAAAGGGTTTGCTCCTTATCGGTGGTGGTGCTTTTTCTGCGCAGCAGGCTTTTCGATTTGCCTTTAACGAGCCTACCGCTGCACAAACGCCAGCAGCGGCAAAACCCTCGCTGTCTCAGGCCACTACGCCACATTCAGCTAAAACCATTGGCGGCAACTGGCAACCCAGTGATGATGCATTGCGGCAACTCGCTCAGTTGGGTGTCACACGAGAGTTTTCCGTGCAGCAAATTCCACAATTCGTCGCCTACTGGCGCGAGCGCAATGTCCCTCGTCATAGTTGGGAGTCTAAATATATTAAAGAAGTCTGGCGGCAATGGCAGCAAGCCCAAAGTCATCAGCACAAGCGCAATAAAGAAGTCTCGGTGACCGGTGAGTGGCGCCCCTCATCCGATGCGATGAATATTCTGATTAAGCAGGGCGGCATCAATGCCAATTTTATCGAAGACGCTATTCCGGAGTTTATTCTGTACTGGCGCGACCGCGGTGATGTATCCAGTACTTGGGACTCAAAATTTATTCAGCATGTAAGGCGACAGTGGCAGTTTTATACTGGCATGATGGAACAAGACAGTATGCCACGCGCGCTACCTGCGCAGTGGCAACCCAAAGAATCGGTCTATGATGTGCTACAAATGGCTAATATCGATCGTCAATTTGCACAACAGGTTATTCCGGAATTTGTTCTCTACTGGCATGAAAATGGTACCCCTTATGCCTCTTGGAGCACCAAGTTTTTGCAGTACGTAAAGCGCCAATGGGCGTATCATAATCAATCTCAGTCAGCGAGTGGCAGCCATGGCAAGCAAGGATCTAATTCAGAAGGTCGCATCCGAGATCGCAGCATCATCGACGCGCTCTCCGACCGCAGCTGGGCAAGCTAAGTCGGCTGCCGCCAGTGCGGAGCTGATTGATGCCATCAATCAGACCTTTGCGCTTTTTCAGGTCAACTACCACAATCAGTATTACGCCGCCTTTGGCGACAACACCAAATCGGAAAATCTGGCCAAAAAACTGTGGTTATCGAAACTGGAAAATTTTGGTGCAGACTGTATTTTGGCCGCGGCAGAGAGGATTATCGCTGATAGTGAGTACTTGCCTACTCTACATAAAATGCTCACTGCCTGTCGCGCGGCCGGACTGCCTGCGGGGCTACCCAATAGTCGTAAGGCCTATCAAGAAGCCTGTAATAAACCCAGCCCAAAGGCCGAACAACAATGGTCCCATGCCGTGGTGTATCTGGCTGGTCGTGACTGCGGCTGGCATTTATTGGCCAATGAAGTTGAGAGCAAAGCATTGCCTGCATTTACCGACATCTATCAGCAGTACTGTGATCGGGTCATTGCAGGTGAAGCATTTAGTATTGAACCACCAGAAGCGCTGCCTGAAAGCCCTCAAGTGCCCGCGACCAAAAAACATAATCTTGAGCAGTTGGATCAGCTTAAGCAATTGTTAAGCTAACTAGCACTATGGCTGGGCAACTACTCACACATAACTCCACTGCGCGACGTATGGCGAAAACCATTCTGAATGGCTTTCGCAGCTATTTTGCCGACTATTTGAATTCTACCCTCAGCGCCAAAGCACGATTTGAAAAAGCCGACTGGCACGGTGTGCAACAGGCCAATGTCGATCGCTTAGAGCTGTACAAAGATAAAGTGGCGCAGACGGTACAGTATTTGGAAATGGTGACCAATAAAGATATCGCTAACCTCGAGTTATGGAGTGAAGCAAAACAGGCGTATACCCAGTTGGTGTTTAATTTTCCCAATTTTGAAATCGCTGAGACCTTTTTTAATTCGGTATTTAGCGATATCCATGACCACGATAAGATCAATGACGATATTATCTATGTTCTGTCATCGCAACTGATAGAGGCACCGGAAGCGGAATATAGTATTTTTGTACGCTATCAGGGTGAAGGCTTTCGCGATACGTTTAAACGCATTCTAAAAGAATCGGAATTCAGTCTACCGGGAGAGGATATTGAACTGGATCTCGACTGTATTATGGCGGTGTTTAACCAAGAGGTGGCACCGAAGCTTAATAGTGCGCCGGAGCAAATTAAGTTCGATATTTTGGAGTCCACTTTTTATCGTAGTAAAGCGGCCTATATGGTTGGCCGTGTGGTTGATGGTGATCAGACTTTCCCAATGGCGCTAGTTTTTCTCAACACTGAAAAGGGCAATCTCTACGTCGATACAGCATTATTTAATGATGATGATCTCAGTGTTGTTTTCAGCTTTACTCGTAACCATTTTATGGTCGATGCGCCTCTGCCCTATCAGTACGCGCATTTTCTTAAAACCTTAATGCCACGCAAGCTGGATTATGAAATCTATAATAGTTTAGGTTTCCCTAAACATGCGAAAACCGAGTTTTATCGTCAATTAGTCGGCCACCTCGAAAATTCCACGGACCAGTTTATTATCGCACCGGGAATTAAAGGCATGGTGATGACAGTGTTTACTCTGCCTTCATACAATATTGTGTTTAAAATTATTAAAGATAAATTTGCTCCTCCCAAGGAGGTGACTCATCAGATAGTGCGTGAGAAATATCGTTTGGTGTCGCGACATGATCGTATTGGTCGCATGGCTGATACACAGGAGTTTGATAATTTGGTGTTTCCGCTAGCGCGCTTTTCACCTGAGTTGATTGAAGAGCTACAGAAGGTAGCGTCCTCGTCTATTGAACTGCGCGACGATCAACTGGTAATTAAGCATCTGTATACCGAGCGCTATATGACGCCGCTAAATATTTATCTGGAAACAGCTAGCGATGATGAGATGCGCAGTGCCATGGAAGAATATGGCAACTGCATTAAGCAATTAGCTGCGGCTAATATTTTCCCTGGCGATATGCCATTAAAAAACTTTGGTGTGACCCGTCACGGTCGCGTGGTGTTTTATGACTACGATGAAATCGCCACGTTAACTGAGTGCAATTTCCGCGTTATTCCCCAACCTCGCAATGAGCAGGAGGAAATGCAGTCTGGCACTTGGTATACGGTGGCACCAGATGATATTTTCCCAGAGGAATTCCGCCTGTTTTTCTCTGGCAATACCAAAGCCAGAAAAATGTTTGAGAAAATGCATGGTGAGCTTTACGAAGTGAGTTTCTGGACTGATCTGCAAGAACAGATACGTAATGGTTATGTGGTTGATGTTTTCCCTTATCGCCGCGCCAAACGATTTGATCGAGGGAAAAGTTCCGTTCTAGAAGTTTTTTCAGATTAGACTAATTTTCCGCAACAGCCAAATTAGCGGTACTTTATTACTTCTCGGCGCTGCCCAGCGTTAATAGCAAAGTTTTCGACACCAATGGTAACTAGTATCCAGTGATCATCAATCTTATCCCCCTCACGGAAACTGCGCCCATTGGCAAATAAGCGGTTAGATGCCGAGCCTTCAGCAATAAACATATGTCCGGATATCTGCAAATCTGGAAGTGCTAGCGGTCTTTCCACTACAGTCGGCGATACGACTGGCTCAATTGTGACTGGCGCTGTTGTTGAGGTCGACAGAGATTGTGCTGGCTGAGGTAGCCTAATAATACCGCTATAAATTATCCAAGAGCCAACCAGCAAGATAGCGCAAACAAAAAGAAACAGATATTTAGGGAAGTCAGATTTGGATGGTTGATAATAGGGGTCCCAATTGGAACTGGCAAAATCATCCAGCTCTTTGGGATCTTCTCGTAGTCGGTCTCGTTCAGCCTTTTTTAATGCATCCAGAATATAGGACATTAACTGGGCTCCTCTGATAACAAGGGAATTCCCTGTTCGGTCAATTGATTCAGGCGCATTAGAGTCTCACGCCCGATAACACCGTCAGCACTTATATTTTGTTGCCGCTGAAAACGTCGTACCTGCTCCACCACTGCCGACGTGTAGCGACCCGCACTAATAATTATCTCGGCTTCAGGGTCTACCATTGTGAGTCGCTGCTGCAACCAGGCTAACGCCGCAGGGTTTTTATCTCCTAACTTTAATTGTGTTATCTGCTGCGGTCGCCGCCACAGATACAGGTAGCTACCAGACCAACCGTCAGCAAAGCTTTGCTTATCTAACCGCAGGGTCTTGTTGGATTGCACCAGACTGACTCCCGATGAATCGATATAGCTGAGCACAGCACTTTTCAACAATCCCGACTGATCCTTTATTCGCACAATACCGGGGCGATTAATACGCTGAATATCTACTAGGCTGGCGTAATTGAGCTGCTCAGTGCTTAGCCCATAGCGTGCCGCCAGTGCCACCAATTCTTCTTCGGAATAAATCTCATCTGCCGGAACGCCCCAGCGTTTTAATAGACTGGCATAGGGGTTTGATGCCGCTAATCTGGCCGCTGGCTCAGCGTCTGACTGGGACTGCGTGATAGTAGCCGGCCATTGTGAACTTGGCTGCTTGGGTAATTGCAGGGCATAAAATCCCACCGCCAGAACACAGGCAGTGAATAGCGCCCAGTAGTGCCATCCTTGAAATTGCTGACGCGGGGTATTACCGCGCCCCAAACTCTCAATGGCCGCCTGCTTTACCAAGCTTGGGGTAACCTGTCTCGACTCGGTGGAATAGGCTGCCAATAATGCATGCTGACAGATCAGATTAATAAGCCGCGGTACTCCACCTGTCAATTTAAACAGCGTCTTCATACTCGCTTGATCAAAAATGGGACCTTTGGCGCCGGCACGATGCAAGCGGTGATTAACGTAGTTGGCAAGATCATCTTTTTCCAGTGGCAATAGATGAAACCTTGAAACAACCCGCTGATTGAGTTGACGCAGTTCTTTTTGCGCCAATATCGTCAATAACTCCGGCTGACCCACCAGCAAGATATGCAGCAACTTATGAGAATGAGTTTCAAGATTGCTCAACAGGCGCAGAGTCTCTAGCACCTCAGCGGTCAAATTTTGCGCCTCTTCAATAACAATTAAGGTCTTTTTCCCTTCAGCATGGGCTTGCAACAAGTTTTGATTAAGCGCGTCGATACAGATTTTGGAAAATGACAGGCCGCGAGTCTCGGGCAATTCAATTGTTAACTCATGGCAGATACTCGCCAGAGCATCGGTGGTTTTTAATTTGCTATTAAGGACATAGGCAACACGCACATGGGCTGGCAATCGTTTTAGCATGGTGCGGGTCAAAGTAGTCTTGCCGGTACCCACTTCACCGGTCAGCAGAATAAAACCACCCTCTCGGTCGAGCCCATATTTAAGATGAGCGACGGCCTGACGGTGATAAACACTGGGGTATAGGAACCCCGGATCCGGAACGATGGAAAAGGGCTCTCTGGCGAGCCCAAAATGCTTGAGGTATAGACTCATCGCGTTTCTCTAATCGCTGGTCTGCTCCTGCGGACGAAACTCTTCCAATTGCCGACCGATCGCTCCCGTATCATCGCCACCGATATCTCTGGTGATAAGATGATCAAACTTTTTAGTTGATAGCTTTCGGGCATCTTCGGCAGTACGAATAATGGTTGGCCGAATAAACATCATCAGTACTCTCTGGGAGCTGCCGCGACCGGAGGAGCGGAATAAGCGGCCTAGTAAAGGAATATCCCCCAATAACGGCACCTTAGAGGCACTATTGGTGGATTGATCTTCAATCAAACCACCTAAAATCAATAGCTCGCCATCCTGAATCATCACGTTGGTCTGCATGGTGCTCTTAGAAGTGGTTTGCATACCAACTTCACCGCTACCATTTTTAACCTTTGAGGACTCCTGCTCAATCTCAAGGCGCACGCCATTACCTTTGCTAATCTGCGGTTTAACTTTCAGCATCACACCCACCTCCTCTCGATTCACCGTGGTAAAAGGATTACCATTGGAGGAATTGCTATTGATACTAGAGAAGCTACCGGTAACAAAGGGTACTTCTTCACCCACACTTAGAGTTGCCTCTTCATTATCCAGCGTCACCACAGAAGGAGTTGATAGAATATTAGTGGTGCCATCAGCTTTTAATGCCTGAATTAAAATACCCATGCCCTTGCCAGTATTTTTATCAAAATCTCCCGCCACACCGAGTGCAGTTTTGGGTAATCGACCAACGGCTTGAGCCAATGTCGCCTCATCTATTTCACCATCGGCTGCCACCCCCAACAGTGAGGATAACAATTGATCAAAATTAGTTAGATAACCCCCGCGATCTTTACTGGTATAGACCAACTCGCTTCTAAGTTGTTTTGCCTGAGTCTCTGACAACTCGGCTATTACCGCCTCAATAAGTACCTGCGGCCGCGAAAGATCAAGCTTGCTCACCACATTTTTAATTTCTCGGATCACCGCCGACGGGGCAGCTATGATTAAGGCATTATTCAGTTGATCAATTTCAATCTTATAGGCACTGTCACCCTTGCCTTTGCTACCAGACCCTGATTCGCCAGCTAAGCGTAAAAAGATATCCGATTGCAGCATACCCTCGACAATCGGCTTCATCTCTTCTGCCCGGGAGTAATTAAGGTAAATGACTTCAACACTGCCTTTTTTAACCGAAGGTAAATCCAATGTCTTAAGCATGGATTTAAATGAGGCTCGTGCCATGCTTGGACCGCTGACAATCACACGGTTATTGAGACCATCTTCAACCAGCGATAAATCTTGTTTCTGCAACTGCTTGAGCTGGCTGGCAATATGCACCGCTTCCGCCGCGGAAATATATTCAAGACTAATCACCTCAACGACATTTTGATCTGGGTCATCCATATCGGCGATCAGACGCTTTACTCGATTAATATTGGAGCGAATATCCGAGATAACCAGATAATTACTCTGATTGTAGGCCTGCAATCTGGCACCATTGCTCATCATCGGTTTAAGCACCGGCACCAAGGTGGCGGCCTGCACATAGTTTATTTTTAGCACTTCGGTTTGCAGCTGATTTTTGCCAACACCACCAGCAAAACTAAATGCCTGATTAAATGGCACCACCCGAGTGACCGCACCATCTTCAATTGCCTGAAAGCCCTGCACCTGAATCGCCGACAGTACCGCTTCAAATAATAGAGATGAATCAATTGGCTCTGGAGCAATAATGGTTACCTTGCCTTTGACTCTGGGATCCAACACAAAGGATTTACCCGTTATCTCAGCAACACTTTCAATAACGCTGCGAATATCTGCATCGCGAAAGTTAATTCTTACCTGCTCTGCGGCCCAAGTTTCTGCTATCAGTAGCATAGAAAAAAACACCGCAGTCACTGTATGAACAAGCCTACGGCAACCGGCCATGGACATTTTAATACGCTTCATTGCTATGATTTTCATGTTATCGACCTAATCCAATATTCGGTAATACTTTTGCCGCCAGACTGGCTGCATTAACATAAATGATTTGTTCTTGACCATTGCGCATCACGGTCACCGGCAAGTTACTGCTGTTGCTGAACTTTCCCCACTGCGCTGGATTGCTCATCAACTCCTGCACCGATGTGCCATCAACTGCAATCACTACATCACCCTCTTGTATATCCGCGATTGAGGTAATAGCGGAGGACAAGTTATTAAGCTTTAATCCAGCGCTACCACCTGCACTTACCGGAACTGCACCAAACATATTGGCCAGCGCGAACCCCTCCGAGGGTTGTGCTAATACCTCTTCCTTGATCACTTCAGTCTCCATAATACTCTCAGGCTTTTTCATTAACACCTGCTGATTAAGACCGTTCTTACGCACGACAATACGATAGGTTTCGATAGCCACCAACTCGTACCCAGCACTAAGATCATCACCCTTATGGTAAACAACCTCCGGTTTGCCATTAAATTTTAACGTGGCAAACGAGTTGTCACCGGCAATCATAACACCCAGTAGCTCAGCATTTATATTCGCTTCAGGGAGCTCACCATGAGTCTGATCGGCAGTTTCGGCAACAAAAGTACCGCTGCGAAACCAGTTCCAGGATTTAACTGCCGACTGTGGAGTGCGTGGCATATCAGCGAAACCACTGTCGGTTATTTTAGTTATCTGCAGCAAAATCAATACAATAAGATAAACACAGATAAGTAAAAGTAAGCCTATCAGGCTCTTTTGAAACCCTGTTTGTTGACGGTAACCCAATTTATCGAGCAACAAGTTGCACCTCCAAATCAGCGACCAACTGTTGGGCATCATTGGAAGACTGTTTGACCTGCAAACTCTTCACCAGATAACCATCACAAGCGATTTCATGGACTAGCCGCACAATCGAGTTTGCATCTGAACCGGTAAACTTCAGACGTATGCTATCGTTGGCTTCCTGAAAACTGTCTAGCTTTAGCTGATTACGTCGAACTAAACGGGTCAGCATCTTTCTCGGTGCACCAGTAGATACTAATTTGACCGAACAACTGTTGGCCAATCGCAAGACTATCTCTCGCTGCTGATGCAACCAGTCTAGATCGGTTTGTAGCTGCGAGTGCTGGGCAGATAATGTGCTGTGTTTTTCCCAAGAGGGGAGCAATGTTAAATACAGTAAGACAGTCACTATCACAGTGGCGCCCACACCTAGGAACAACCTTTCTCGGGGTTGCAGTCTGGATAAGCCATCCTGCATGGTAGTAAGTAGTTTATTCATAAGCGCCCTACCGGATCAGGGTTGATCACAAGCAAAAGTGCGTCTGTTGCGGACGCCCCATTCCCTACTGACTGCTGAGTTATGGCGACCTGATAGTTGGGAATATTCAGCACTCTAGTCTTAAGTTGCTCACCATTGCCAACAGTCAACTCAAGACTGTCTTTTTCAGCCACTAGGCCAATAAGATCGCAGTCGCAGACTGTCATTAGTTCATCCAAGGCACCCAATACAGCTACCGGTCCATTGGTCAACGCTCGCTGCTGCACAAAACCAGCGTCTAAATGAGCCGCCACCGCCTCTCTAATAGAGCTACTGCCCTGTCGAGATCCGGGTAATAGTTTTGAGTAATCTCTTACTAACTGTTTCTCTAAGCTCTGTATCTGGGTTTGTAAAAAACTACTGGATAAGTTTAGGTAACTAAATATTAACGCCAATGCCAACACCCCCAAAGCAGCTGCGGGTAACCATTGAGAGACTGATAATGAGCGGGTTGGCGCACGGTACTGCCCTGAAAATAAATTGGCAGCAACAGGCATATCAGCAAATGTCCAATCAATACTGGCATTGTTGATATCGGCTTGTTGGCGTATGTGCTCTGGTATCAACATTAGATCTGGGACTGAAATGGACAGTCTGGGAATAACATCGGCGGTGGCCAGCAGGTTATCAATCATTGTCCATGCAATGTCGGCATTAGCGGCAAAACCTTGGTCGACACCAGTTCGTACTATGCAGTGCCCATCCCGCCAGCCAATATTGATACGCCCCTCTTCATAGGGCAGGGCTAGATAATCGGGCACCATCGATTGCACCGCGATACCGGCATTATCGGCTACCCGTTGCCATTGGCGCATATCTGCATGACTGACCGCCCATACCTGTAGCTGCCCACCCTCAGTGCGACCAGCAATAACAAAGTGCATGTCCGCCACCGGCTGTAAAATTCTGTCTTCCAGTAACCAAGGTATCAATTCAGGCCATTTACGCTCCGGGGCGGTGGGTACATCAATAAGATGCAAGCCGACGCGCTCAGATGGCACCCAGAGTTGCATGGGCACAGCATTGGAGCCCGCTGCCGACTTAAAAGCGGCACCTTTATTAGTAATCCGGCGGTCAAGGTTATAAATATGATCAACTGATATCATCAGCTAGTTTCCCCAATCATTGTGCAGGCAGACTGTGCTTGATCAGTCCCTGCGCTGGCACCCGTCGGCTGTTCTGCTTCAGGATCCACCAGTATCCCACTATCTGCCTCGCTATTAAATAGCGCCTCAGCCGCTGATAAATCGGGCTTGGGCAATGCTGCCGGCACAAAGGTCAGTTGCCGCGCAATAATTACCGGCTCATTGCGATTAAAGCGCTCCATTATACTTCTTACTTCGATACGTGCCTCCCCCAATATCACCTCCAAATAGAGTTCAAAGTAGTCGGAGTTAACAGAGATCAATTCTTTAGGCCATCGCAACTGTACTTCAGGTATCTCAAATTGCGTATTTTCAGCAATGAATTGATGAAATTCATTAATCGAGTCGAAGGGTCGCTCTTCCATCACCAAGTCGGCAATATCTTGACTCAACGTTCCCGCCAAAGCGTTTATCATCGGTTGTGAAGCAGTATTAATATTGATCTTGGTTGACTGCGGTAGGGCGCTTAGCCAAGGCGCTAACAACTGCACTTCAGCCACTTGATAGCTCTTGATCGCCGCCAACTCACTGATATCGGTAATCTTACTATTGGCTGGCACCCGCGGCGACAACAGGCCGTCATAATCAGCCTGTTCTGCACCCCAACTATTAATCAGGCTTGAATCCGCATCCAGCCAGTCAATAATTTGCGCTACTCGCGATGGATCCGCCAATAAATCTAACTGAGTGAGAAGCCGCAACCAGACTATCGCAAGCCCGCTTTTATCGTCATCGATTTCTTGCTGTAAAGACTGGGCACTGTAATTGGCAAAACTGTTGATATTGATCCGCCCCTGAAGATCGCTGATACAGCCAGTAATCAAGCCGCCATCAACGGGTAACATGGGCAATGCCTGAGCCCAATCCTCGTCAAAGCTATCCACTGCGCGGTCATCCTCCTGATCGGACAATAACTGGCGAGCCCAGTTTTCGCCACTCATTGCCAATAGCAAGGCCTGATCACTGTGCACTGAGGCTGCAGCCTGAGTAATATCGATTTGATGGCGATAAAAAATATTACCCATCACCATTACCACGGCCAACATCAGAATCAGCGCCGCCAGCAGTGCCACACCCGATTGTCGTGAATGCTGTAACCTCATTTCACTACCACACCTGGGAACAGTTTTGATGTCTCTCGCTCACCCTCCAACACAATAAATACCCGAATCATTCTCGGCAGGCTGGTTGGACTATGTTGTTCGTTGATTGGTGGCCAGTTTTCGCTGTAAATAAAGGTATTTGTCAGGTGCTCGAAGCGCACTTCCTCAACGTTATCCACCAGCACCATAGTGCTACCGTCGCTAAGACGAGGAGACTCGGTAATGGCCCAAGATTGGCGTATCAACTGCGCATCTTCATTGACCCGATACTCGACGCGTCGCAGACCGCTGGGGTTGGAGCGCACCATGGGCCCACCACCGCGGCTAAAACGCACGCCAAACTCGCTGGGATCGGTGATATAGGCCGGCTCTGAGGCACCTAAGCCATCGACAAAGGTGCGTGCTCGCAAATGAATAATATCGCGGCCAATAATTTGCCAGGCCCGCTGCAATCGAGCCTCCTGCGCAAGACCTTGCTGACTGCGCTGATTGATGTTTAATACCGCATTAATCGCCTGATAGGACATCATCGACATCAATGCCAATAGCAACATGGCAACCAATATTTCGATCAGGGTGAAGCCGCCGATTTGCCTTGGTAGGATTGGTTGCTTCATTAGTTGCGATCTATCAGGTAAATGGCCAATGCAGTGGTTGATTGCTGCTGATCAGCGGCTCCAGTCTTCACCTCATAGCGGAAAAGGCCCTGGCCCATAGCCGCCTCGGTGCTCATCTGCCAACGCCATTGCTGCCCATACTGTTCGTCAATACCTTTGCTGGCCACCGTGGCGCGCTGGGTCGATGAAACCCATTTTTCAGCAATTTGGTAACGCTCCAGTAATCGATTCCAAGATACCTGAGAAGCGAACGCGCGATCTCGAAGCCGCAACCGCTCATCGCTGTACTGACTGACAACGGACAGGGCACCAGTCAACACTAAGCTGAGAATAGTCAATGCGACTGCGACCTCGATCAGTGTAAAACCGCCAACCCGCGTCAATCTGCTCATGGCCTGATCGCCTCCAATGACAACGGAGCCGACATTTGCGCTTCATCTGCCCAGCGATAGATAAATTGTTTTTCATTACCGACGAAGCTCAATACTATCTCTCCCAGCGGCTCTATATAGCCATCGGGAAGAAAGGCGATCTCCGGTATCAGCAAATCTTCCTCATCCTCGGTAGTACCAATAGAGACTGCATCTAGTTGCTGCGGCAATAGCTGTTCATCACTGGCAGAGTCCACTAGCCAAGTCAGGGCAGCAGCATCACTCAAAGGGAAAGGAGCTGGCTGGGTCACCGCAACCCAACGGTTGCGATAATAGATTACCGCACGCAATTGGGTGCCTGTATCCCCAGTCTCGCTAACAACACCGTAGGCAGCACCCTGCAGAGCCGAATTTTCACCTAACTGCTGCAACCAGATTAGCAAGCGATCAGCCTCGGCAATATATCGTCGATCGAAAGCCTGATTTATAGCCAAAACACTCATGGCTGATAGGGTGGCGACAATCATCACCGCCACGAGTATTTCGATAAGTGTAAATCCCCTTTGATATATTGGAGCAATTATCATTGGCATCTACCGCCGCAAGATTAAATTCACTGGATATTCCAATTACCCAAATCCTGATTGGACCCTTCGCCGCCGCTCTGACCATCGGCACCAAGGCTGTAGACCTCAATCTCTTTGCCATGGGTGCCGGGATTTTGATACTGGTAAGGCTCTCCCCAAGGATCCTTCGGCAATGCTTCCAGATAAGGGCCATTCCACTTGGACTCAGCTCCTGCTGGGGCCGTAATCAGAGCCTCCAAGCCCTGAGACTGCGTGGGGTACCGGTAATTATCTAAGCGATAAAACTTTAGCGCTCCGACAACTGTCCTAATATCCTGCGACACTCTCGTCTCTTCCGCCTGCTGAACCTTTTTAAATAAGGTTGGGCCAATCATAGCTCCCAGTAGGGCAATGACCACCACTACTACCATCATTTCAATCAGCGTAAAGCCCGACTGTTTATATTGTTTTTTCATTCATTTGTACCTAATAAGTTATTGCATCAAAAGCTGTTCAATGAACAGGCGACTCAACGTCACACCATATTGTTCATATCCATAATTGGTAGCATCACTGCTGCTACCACTGACAGAATAATCATGCCCATCAGTATGATCAGGATCGGGTTAATTAATTTGAGGAATACCTCGATAGCATTGGCTAGCCGCAGCGAATAATAGTCGGCCACGCGTATTAACATTTTATCCAACTCGCTGGACGCCTCACCACTGCCTACCATATGGATTAAAAATCCGCTGCCGATGTTATTTTCCTCTAATGCTTTTTGTAAACTACTGCCACGTCGCATAGCCTCAGTTACCTGTTCCATTTTGCTACGCAGATGCAAGTTACTGACCACCGCAGAGGATATTTTCAACGCTGCCAACGCCGGCACACCATTATTCAGGAGCACCCCCAGACTGCGTGACCAATCGGCAATATTGGCCATCAAGGTCCAGCGTCCTAAACCAGGCATCTGCAAGATAAGGCCATGCCATCGACTTTTGCGCAGCGGATCCCGCATTAACCGCAGCATTATCACTATCGCTGCTATCACCACCAGCAATAGATAAAGGCCATAGTGCTGAGTAAAGTCACTCAGACCAATCACAATACGGGTAATCAATGGCAACTCACGATTGGAACTCACAAAAATCGCGGTAATTTTAGGCACCACCCAGACCATCATGATCGCCACGACAATAATCGATGTACTGATCAGCGTTGCCGGATAAATGAGTGCTCTGGTAACCGTTTTGCGGTTCTCTGTGCTGGTTTCAAGATCTTCCGCAAGGCGCGTCAGCACTCGGTCCAGATGACCGGCCTCCTCGCCCACACCAATACCCGCAATCACTGCCTCGGGAATTTTATAGGGAGAACGTCGCAAAGCCTCGGAAAAACTGCGGCCCTCGACAATCTCAGTACGCCAACTTTCCACCATTCGACGCTGTTTATCGGTCTCGGCTTGTTCAATGGTCATGCGCAAGGCATCTTCAAGGGGCAAGCCCGATTGAATCAAAATAGCTTGCTGTTGTAGCAGGAGCGATAAATCAAAGTTATTGACTCTCGCCTCTCTGCCTCGACGCGACCCGTTTTTAGCGGTACTTTGACTAACCTCTGCCAGCGTGGCCGGCAACAAATTTTTATCTTTAAGCAGACGCCGCGCATGACGCTCGGAATCAGCAGAGATCAGCCCATCAACCAGCTTCCCGTCGCGATTGTAGGCTGAATAGTCAAAGGCCGGCATGGCAATTAAACGCTGGTCACGCGAAGAACTTCTTCGACGGTAGTGATACCCTGATGCACCAACTCAAATCCGGCCTCTCGGATACTGGGAACTCGTTGACGAATCGATGCTTCAAGCTCTATTTCTCCAGTATCTTCATGTATCAGCGACTGTAACTGAGCATCCACCGTCACCAATTCAAATAACGCCTGACGCCCAGAGAAGCCTGAGTTATTACAGTGGCTACAACCTTTGGCCTGATAAATCATAGCGCCTGGCGGCAGCGATAACAGTCCACGATTAAATTCATCCGCCTCAGTCTGATAGCGACAGTGAGTACACAACTTGCGCATGAGTCGCTGCGAAATAATGCCACGTACCGTAGAGGCCAATAAAAAGCTATCGACCCCGAGATCCTGCAGGCGGGTAATAGCACCAGCAGCGGTATTGGTATGCAGTGTAGACAACACTAGGTGGCCAGTTAAGCTGGCTTGAGTGGCGATCTCAGCGGTTTCACCATCACGAATTTCACCGATCAAAATAACATCGGGGTCCTGACGCAAAATCGCTCGCAGGCCGCGAGCAAAGGTCATTCCGGCGCGCAGATTAATCTGTGTCTGACTGATACCGGGCAAATCGTATTCCACCGGATCCTCGACCGTCATAATGTTGCGTTGCTGCCGATCCATCTGCTGTAGCGCCGCATACAGCGTTGTGGTCTTGCCCGATCCCGTAGGTCCCGTTACCAAAATAATGCCATGGGGCCGCGACACCAAATCGTCGAGTTCGCGCCGCGTGCTCGCTGGCATTCCCAGATCATCGGTTTGTAATTTTCCAGCGTCTTTGTCTAACAGGCGCATCACCACTCGCTCGCCATGGCTGGAGGGCATAGTGGAAATACGTAGATCAATACTGCGACCGCCGAGACGCACTGTCATGCGCCCATCTTGTGGCAGACGGCGTTCAGCAATATCCAGTTTCGACATCACTTTAATACGCGAAATTAATAACGGAGCAATTTGAATTGAGGGGCTGAGTACCGTTCTCAGCACACCGTCGAGACGAAAACGCACCAACGCCTCTTTTTCATAGGGTTCAATATGGATATCCGAGGCATTTTCCTTCAGCGACTCGGCTAAAATAGCATTGAGCAGCCGCACGATGGGGGCATCATTCTCGGCATCCAGTAGATCTCCGGCCTCTTCGATCTCTGCCGCCGCAGACTCCAAATCAACAAATTCTTTGATATCTTCCATCACCGCCTCTGAGGAGCCTTGGCGGCCGCTGTAAATCTGGCTGAGCATGGCATCAAAAGTGTCATCACCCACGCGGCTGACGGTAAGCTTGGTGCCCGCGGCACGACTCACCTCGGCAATAGCCCAGTCAGGTGCATCTGGCGCCAGCATTAAATTTGCTAGCTCGCTCTGCAACAATACTCGGTTAACCCGAGCAAACTCGTAGGGAAGTAATTCCAATGTTGACTGCACCATTTTCTGCCTATATTCGCCTATTGTTACGCCATATAGCTCACGCCATATAGCTCAAACCGGACGGGGATTCCGGCATTGTGATATAGGAACTTTACCATAATCACAGTTTAGTCTGGCATTATTAAGCGCTTATTACAGCGCAACCAAGAGTCGCTTTAACCTAGTTAGTTTAGACTACTGGGCTAGAGTGGATAGTTATTTTATCGGTTGTTATCAACAGGCATGTTGGGACGCATTGTAATGTCACCGCTTATCAAGCTGTAATTATTGGCAAGGAAAGCCAATCACAAGCGAGGAAATTAGTCTGTTTTTGGCTTGATACCAGCCATGCCAGAAAAAGGAAACGCGCTGATATTGCCGCCACTGGGGGCTTCGGTAATCTTGCAGGCACCCTCTTTTTCGACCTCGTCGATACGCACGATGGATTGCATAGGGATAAAACTGCGCTTAATGCTGGAAAATTCATTTTTAAGCTTCTCTTCAGCGGGATCCACAATCATCTGCGAGCGCTCACCAAAAATAAATTCTTCCACTTCAAGGAATCCCCACAGATCACTTTGAAATACATGCCGCGCATAGATTTCGTAGACCTGTCCCTGATTGAAAAACGTTATACGATAAATAGGTTCACTAGCCATGGATAATATGTCAATTTCAGCGATTAAATTGGGGGCGCGATGATAGCACAATCCGACAAGAGTTCGAGGCTTTAATGTTGCGAATTGGCGCCGCACAGCTATAATGCCGAGCCTGTTAATTTGATCAAAGAATAACCAATTAAATGACTGCAAAGACCGCAAAAAAACTGCATATCGTGACTCATGGCTGCCAGATGAATGAGTACGATTCAGCGCGCATGCAGGATTTGCTCGGTGACAGCCACGCTATGGTGCCGACTGATAATGCGGCAGATGCGGATGTTATTCTGCTTAACACCTGTTCGATACGTGAAAAAGCACAGGAAAAAGTATTTCACCAGTTGGGCCGGTGGAAACATTTAAAGGATGCCAATCCAGATCTAGTTATCGGCGTGGGCGGCTGTGTCGCCAGCCAGGAGGGCGATGCTATCGCCAAACGCGCGCCATTTGTCGATGTTATCTTTGGCCCACAAACCTTGCATCGTCTACCTGAGATGATGGAAACCCGCAAAACTGATGGCACCGTCGTAGTGGATATCAGTTTCCCTGAGATTGAAAAATTTGACCGCTTACCAACGCCGGAAGCCGACGGGGCTAGCGCTTTTGTCTCCATTATGGAAGGTTGCTCCAAATACTGTACATTCTGTGTGGTGCCCTATACCAGAGGTGAAGAAGTAAGCCGACCTATGGCCGATGTGCTGGCTGAAATCGCTGAACTCGCCAATCAGGGCGTTCGCGAGGTCAATTTGCTCGGCCAGAATGTCAATGCCTACCGCGGTGAGATGCCCGATGGCTCGATTTGCGACTTTGCCGAGCTTATCCCCTATGTAGCAGATATAGAGAGCATTGATCGCATCCGTTACACCACCAGTCATCCAGTGGAATTCTCAGATGCACTGATTGATGTCTATGCCGAGGTGCCAGAACTGGTTAGCCATCTGCATCTGCCGGTGCAAAGTGGCTCTGATCGCATTTTGATGGCAATGAAACGGGGTCATACCGCGATTGAATACAAGTCGAAAATACGTCGTCTACGTGCGCTACGCCCTGATATCAGCATTTCATCGGACTTTATTGTCGGTTTCCCTGGTGAAACCGATGATGATTTCGCCGCTACCATGAAGTTAATCGAGGAAATTGGCTTTGACACCTCATTCAGCTTTATTTACAGCGCCCGACCCGGTACGCCGGCAGCAGATTTAGCGGACGATACCAGCGAAGAAACCAAAAAGCGGCGGTTAAAAATCCTTCAGGATCGCATTAATCAGCATGCCAGTGCTATTAGCCGTCGCATGGTGGGCTCCAGAGTCAGGCTTCTCGTTACCGGTATCAGCAAAAAAGATCCAGGGCAACTTCAGGGGCGTACTGAAAACAATCGCGTGGTTAACTTTCGCTGCGACGATCACAGCCTGATCGGTCAGTTTGCCGAAGCAGAAATAACCGAGGCTTTGCCTAACAGCCTCCGAGGCAACCTTGTTGCAATCTAAGAATCGCAGGAAAAGACGCTTAAAAGTGAGTCTATTTATACTACAAAAAGTGTTTACGCTGTTCTCCCGTTCGCGTTATGCTAGCGTCTCGACATAGTTGGGAAGGCTTAAAAGCACCTATTGAAACGATTGGATACTCAACCATCAGCCGACAGCATTACTCTCGAGCCCAATGACGCTCGTCGTCTCGCCTCACTCTGCGGCCAATTCGATGAAAACCTGCGCCTTATCGAACAGCGACTAGACGTCGAGATACGCTCGCGCGGTAATTTCTTTGCCGTCTACGGCGATACTGATAGCGCGCAGCGTGCCGTCGACATTATTTATAACCTCTATCAGGAAACAGCTCATTTCTCGGAGCTGGCCACTGAAGAAGTTCACCTCCACCTTCGCCAAAGCGAGACAAAACCTATGACGCCATCTGCTAGTAATCTGCAGTCTGCCAGTAATATTGACAATTTTTCGGTCATCCGCACTAAAAAAGGCAATATCAAACCTCGGGGCCTTAACCAGCAACGCTATGTGCGCTCTATTCAGACCCATGATATTAACTTTGGTATTGGTCCCGCAGGAACCGGCAAGACCTATCTAGCCGTAGCCTGTGCTGTAGAAGCATTACTACGCGATGAAGTGGAACGCATTCTTCTGGTCAGACCCGCGGTGGAAGCCGGTGAAAGACTGGGGTTTTTACCCGGTGATCTAGCACAAAAAGTTGACCCCTATTTGCGGCCGCTCTATGACGCTCTGCATGAAATGTTGGGCTTTGACGCGGTAGCCAAACTGCAAGAACGCAATGTGATCGAAATAGCACCGCTGGCCTACATGCGCGGTCGCACCCTGAATGGCGCCTATATTATTCTCGATGAGAGTCAGAATACCACGCGAGAACAAATGAAAATGTTTCTCACCCGGATCGGCTTTGGCTCGACCGCGGTCATCACCGGTGATATGTCGCAAATTGACCTACCCCGCGGGGTCAGTTCTGGGCTAGTGCATGCCTGCGAGGTATTAGGGAAAGTGGATGAAATTAGTTTTACCCATTTCGAGTCACAAGATGTGGTGCGCCACCCTATTGTGCAGAGCATTGTTGATGCATACGATGCCTTCGAGAAACAATCCGATCACTAGGCAATGAATATTTGCATTGAAACGCAGGTGGCCTGCGCCTCTGAGGAGGTTCCAGATGAGGACAGTATGCGCCACTGGGTCAACGCTGCCATGCGCGATGAAACCGCAACACTGGCGCTCAGCGTGCAAATTGTCGATGAACGGGAAAGCGCGGCGCTAAACCAGCAATACCGCGGTAAATCTGGCCCTACCAATATCTTGTCTTTTCCCTTCGATGCAGTGACACCTGAACCTCTGCCGATACTCGGAGATCTGGTTATCTGCGCCCCTGTTGTCAATCGCGAGGCTATTGAGCAGCAGAAACCCGCCGAGGCGCATTGGGCTCATATGTGCGTACATGGTGTATTGCATCTACTGGGATACGACCATGTTGGCGATCATGATGCAGAAGTGATGGAAGCACTGGAGACCAGCATCTTGCTGGACCTTGGCTTTTCCTGCCCCTATGCAACTAAATAACCTAAAGCAACCTCCTAGGAGCTAACCGAGATAATCATGAACGACGAAATATCAAGTGGAGGCGCAGATAATTCCTTACTGAAAAAAATCACTAAGGTTTTTTCGCCCAATCCCAGTAGCAGTGATGAAGTGGCCGATATGCTACGCAGTGCGGAAAATGAGTCGATTATTGATGCCAGTGCACTGCAAATTATGGAAGGGGCGCTAAAAGTGTCCGATCTGCAAGCGCGCGAAATAATGATTCCGCGCTCGCAAATGAATGTGATCGAGGAGGACTTTAGCCTTGAACAGGTACTGGAGATGGTCATCCAATCTCAACACTCACGATTCCCAGTGGTGGGAGAGTCTGCAGATGATGTATTGGGGATTCTGCTCGCAAAGGAACTGCTGCCTCTAGTGTTATCCGGTAAAGAATCATTTGATCTGAAAAGCCTGTTACGTCCAGCCACGATTATTCCGGAGAGTAAGCGCCTCAATATCCTCCTGCAGGAATTTCGTGAGCATCGCTATCATATGGCCATCGTGGTGGATGAATATGGTGGCGTGTCTGGATTATTGACTATTGAGGACGTACTCGAAGAAATCGTCGGTGAAATAGAAGATGAAACTGATGAAGAAGAAGCGGAACAAATCCGCGAGATTGGCGCCAACCTCTACAGAATCGAAGCCATCACCGAAGTAGAAGACTTTAATGAGTATTTTGATATCGGCTTTTCCGATGATGAATTTGACACTGTGGGCGGATTAGTCGTACACAAGTTCGGTCGCTTGCCCGATATTGGTGAGAGTGTGAGTATTGAAAACTTCGATTTTAAAGTGATTGATGGTGACAGCCGCAAGATCAACCTACTAGAAGTGAGTAAAAACGATCTATGATGCGCGCTAACTAAATGACCAGCAGTCGCGCGCGCACATTTATTGCGTTATTGGCTGCCGGTGCGCTCTTGCCTTTGGCCCTAGCGCCCTTTTCTCTATGGCCCATAGCTATTGTTAGTAGCGCCGTTCTCTTCTGGCTATTGGAAAACAATAGCGCAAAGCAAACATTTATCAACGCCACAGTATTTGGTTTCGGCCTGTTTATTTCCGGCGTAAGCTGGGTCTACATTAGTATGCATGACCATGGCGATGTTGCCGCACCGCTAGCATTGCTTGGAACAATACTGTTCTGTGTGTTTTTAGCGCTACTTTTTGCTGTCCCCTTTATTTTCAGTGCCCTTATGCCACAGACGCCGATAGCACTGAGTATTGGGTTGCCGGCCATTTGGGTGCTGAGCGAATGGTTCCGTGGCTGGATTTTTACTGGCTTTCCCTGGTTGTATGCTGGCTATGCTCACACTGATACCTGGCTCAATGGCTGGGCGCCGGTTGGTGGCGTGCTGTGGTTGAGTTATATCAACGGGTTGGCAGCTGCGACCTCAGTCCAGCTACTGCGAAAGGCTTATGGTACAACGCAACTGATGGCGGCACTGGTAATAACACTTTGGGTGATGGGTTATGGCTTGCAAAAAGTCGATTGGACTGAGCCCTCTGGTACTGAGCTTAGCGTGGTATTGGTGCAACCCAATGTCAATCAGGAAGATAAATGGTCGCCCTCTGAGCGAGACAAGATCCTGCAACGCCTAGCCAGTCAGACTGAAGCCCACTGGGGTGCAGATATTATCCTCTGGCCGGAGGGTGCAATTCCCGCTCTACCAAGACAGGTCTCGGACTATTTAATTGACATCGATAATCGCGCCAAAGTGAACCAAACCTCATTATTAATCGGTATACCCACTGAGGATTGGCGCAGTCGGCGCTACTTTAACTCAATGTTGGCATTGGGGGATGCAAGGGGACAGTACGATAAAACCCGTTTGGTACCTTTTGGCGAATATGTACCATTAGAAAACGTGCTCAGAGGGCTAAATAGGTTTTTTGATCTGCCTATGTCGTCGTTTTCTCTAGGTTCAGCCAATCAACCTTTGCTATCGGTAAAGAACGAGTTAATAGCGCCGGCGATCTGTTACGAAATTGCCTATCCAAACCTCGTGGCCGAAAGGGCTACTGAGGCAGGATTGCTGCTAACCGTTAGCAATGATGCGTGGTTTGGCCGCTCAATGGCGCCACAGCAACATATGCAAATGGCACGCATGCGAGCCATAGAAAATAGGAAACCGCTAATGCGAGGCACCAACAATGGTGTGACCGCATTGGTCAACTACCGAGGTGAGATCGATCAACAACTTGAGCAGTACAGTGCCAGTGAGCTTAGTGGCACTATAGCGCCCAGAGAGGGTCAGACCGCCTTTACTCGCTTAGGCAGTTGGCCAACGGTGTTGTTGTCTATATTGATTTGTCTCAGTTTGATGATCAAAAGGTGGTTAACAAATATAGAGGACAAATAAAATGAGATTAATGCTAAAAATCGCTCTAAGCCTTGCTGTATTGATGGCTTTTCCTGCTAGCGCCCTAGATGTGGGTGATCAAGCGCCCAACTTTACTCTGCAGGGAACCGACGGCAAAACCTATACCTTGGACCAATTCCGCGACAAACAAGCCATTGTGATTGCCTGGTACCCCATGGCCTTCACCAGTGGTTGTACCATTGAATGTAAATCGCTAGCGCAAAATGGGCATCTGCTTAAAAAACTTGACGTAACCTATTTTATGGCCAGTGTCGATAAACTTGAGGAAAATCAGGCATTTGCCGAGGAAAATGACGCTGATTTCCCTCTTCTAAGCGATCCCAGCAAAGAAGTTGCCAGAGCTTACGATGTATTGGCTTTTTACGGTGTGCCTAAACGGCACACGTTCTATATTGGCAAAGACGGCAAGATTCTATTTATCGATCGCAATATCAATGCCGCGACTTCTGCACAAGATATGGCGGCTAGACTAATCGATCTCGGTATTCCCGCGCGACAATCCAGCTAAGTGCCAATGAACCAATGCCAGTCTAACCGCTGTTAGACTGGCGCTACTTCCCCTATAATTCACAGCTATTACAAGCAACCCCTAACAGCAGTGAATCTTCATGACCATCGAACAACATTATGATCCCGCCACCATAGAACGGGACGCACAACAGTATTGGACTGACAACCAGACCTTTGAGGTCAGTGAAGACCCCGATAAAGAAAAATTTTACTGCTTAGCCATGTTTCCTTACCCCAGCGGCAAGCTCCATATGGGCCATGTGCGCAACTACACAATTACTGATGTTATTGCTCGCTACCAGCGCATGCAGGGCAAAAATGTACTTCATCCCATGGGCTGGGATGCGTTTGGTCTACCCGCTGAAAATGCCGCTATTCAAAATAAAACCGCGCCCGCTAAATGGACCCATGAAAATATCGCCTATATGAAAGCCCAACTTAAATCACTGGGTTTCGGTATCGATTGGTCTCGGGAGTTGGCGACCTGCGAGCCTAACTATTACAAGTGGGAACAGTGGTTCTTCACCAAACTCTATGAAAAAGGCTTGGTGTATAAAAAGACTAGCGCGGTTAATTGGTGCCCCCACGACGCCACAGTGCTCGCTAACGAGCAAGTGATTGATGGCTGCTGCTGGCGTTGCGACACCCCAGTAGAACGCAAGGAGATACCTCAGTGGTTTATCCGTATCACCGACTACGCCGAGCAATTACTCAATGATCTGGATGCTCTAGACCATTGGCCTGAGCAAGTTAAAACCATGCAACGCAACTGGATTGGCAAGAGTCGCGGGGTCAATATGACTTTTAAGCTCTGCGAGCCAGTCGCTGAACACCACAGCTTTGATGTCTACACCACCAGACCAGACACATTGATGGGCGTCACCTACCTAACACTGGCCACCCAGCACCCGATTGCCTTACAGGTGGCACAGTCCAACCCAGACTTAGCAGACTTTATTCAACAATGTCAGACACAGCAAGTATCAGAAGCCGAAATGGCGACGATGGAAAAAATAGGGTTGGATACAGGGATTAGTGCAGTGCATCCATTGACCGGTGAGTCTGTACCCGTTTGGGTCGGCAACTATGTGCTTATGGACTATGGATCAGGCGCTGTTATGGCCGTACCTGGCCATGATCAGCGCGACCATGACTTTGCCAAAAAATACCGACTGCCTATTAAGCAGGTTGTGACGCCCAGTGATGGCAGTGTTTGTGATATCGATCAGGCAGCCTTTACCGATAAAGGCGTGCTGGTTAATTCCGCTGACTATAATGGCTTAGAATACAATGCCGCCTTCGACGCTATTGCCGCTGCACTAGAGGCGAAAGGTCAAGGGTCAGTAACCACTAACTATCGCCTGCGTGACTGGGGTGTTAGTCGCCAACGCTACTGGGGATCACCTATTCCTATGTACAACTTGGCCGAGGGAGGCGAGATCCCCGTACCATTGGAAAAACTGCCAGTATTACTGCCGACTGATGTCGAGATGGACGGTATCCAATCACCGATTAAAGCCGATATTGAGTGGAAAAAGACCCAATACAAAGGTCAGCCGGTGGAGCATGAAACAGATACCTTCGATACCTTTATGGAGTCCTCTTGGTACCACGCTAGATTTACCTGTGCCGATTTAGACAGTGCGATGCTAGACCCTCAGCGTGCCAATTACTGGCTGCCTGTAGATCAATACGTCGGTGGCATTGAACATGCTATCTTGCATCTGCTCTATGCCCGTTTTTACCACAAGCTACTGCGTGACGAAGGCTTGGTAGACAGTAGTGAACCGTTCAAGAGTCTGCTCTGCCAAGGAATGGTGTTAGCCGAATCTTTTTATACCGAAACCGATGGTCGTAAACAATGGCTGGCACCTTCGCAAGTCAGTGTTGAGCGTGATGAAAAAGGCCGCACCATCAGCGCCAGTGAAACCGCAACAGGCGATAAGGTGCACAGTGGTGGCATTACCAAGATGTCAAAATCTAAGAATAATGGCGTCGATCCACAGACGGCAATTGATAAGCATGGCGCCGATACTGTGCGTTTATTTACCATGTTTGCTGCACCCCCAGAACAAACGCTGGAGTGGAGCGATGATGGCGTTGCTGGCGCCCATCGATTTCTGCGCAAACTCTGGACTATGGTCGGCAGCCATCTCGAACAATCAGATTTAGCTGACCTAGATATTGCTGCGCTGAATGATGCACAAAAAGATCTCCGTCGTAAGACTCACGAAACTATTAGTAAAGTCAATGATGACTACGGACGCCGCAATACGTTTAACACCGCTATTGCCGCGGTTATGGAATTATTGAATGAAGTATCTAGACTGTCTGATCAGGAGGCGCAAAGTATTGCAGTGCGTCATGAAGCGTTGACCAGTGCCGTGCTACTGCTGTCACCTATTGCTCCTCATATCTGTCATAGCCTGTGGCACGCACTAGGCCATACTGGCGCTGTTGCCGATGCCGCTTGGCCGCGCGTAGATGAGGCCGCTCTGGTGCGCAACAGTATTGAAATGGTCGTTCAGGTTAATGGTAAGGTGCGCGCTAAAATTGAAGTGGCTGCCGACGCTGATAAGGAGCAGATTGAGAAGCGAGCGCTCGAAGATGCCAATGTACTGCGTTTTACTGACGGGGTGACTGTCCGTAAAATTATTGTCGTTCCTGGACGATTGGTGAATATAGTCGCAAACTAACTCCTTGCTGAGAGCATTGTTATGAGAATTCAAACACTACTGCTTGTTGCCACCCTTGCCCTGCTAACTGCTTGCGGTTGGCAATTGCGCAATAGTCAAATAATTCCTCAGAGCCTCGGCAGTCTGCACCTCTCCTCTGCAGATTCCCACAGCAATCTTATCGCTGAACTCACTAGGGCACTCGATGTGTATGGAGTAAAAGTGGTACCCAATGCCGATGATGCCAACTATTCTGTCGTTATTGTCGACTTCAAAAGCACCAGACGCATCGGAACCACTAATGCCAGCGCACGCGTCGCAGAATATCAGCTTAATGAAGAGGTAGACTTTCTGATTATGGATGCCAAAGGGAATAATCTTGTCCCTCTGACTACCGCATCCGTTGAGCGTGTATATGAATTTAATGAGCGCGATGTACTGGCTTCCGACAATGAAGAACAAGTGGTCAAGGAAGAGATGCGTGCTGATATTATCTATCAAATTCTCAACCGACTGCGACTGATTCCAGAAACTGCCGCTGAGAGCAGGGCAATAAGGGATCCTCTGTGAAAATAAAGGCAGAGCAGCTTAACGCCCATTTGCAAAAGCAGCTTTTGCCTATCTATGTGGTCAGTGGTGACGAACCATTGCTAGCGCAGGAATCAGTTGATGCTGTGCGAGCCGCCGCCCAACAAAAGGGCTTTACTGAGCGCGAACTATTTTATTTTGAAGGCAACCCTCAGCATTTCGATTGGAACCCCGTTATTAACGAAGCCAACTCTCTATCGTTGTTCGCTGATAAAAAAGTGTTGGAGATACGCATTGCCAATGGCAAACCAGGCGATAAAGGTAGTAAAGCAATCGTCGAGATATGTGCCAATCTAAATCCAGATAACTTACTGCTGATTGTGCTACCTAAACTCGACAAAGGCGCGCAAAATAGTAAATGGCTAAAAACACTTGAGTCAGTCGGTGCTCATATTCAAGTATGGCCCGTCACTGGTGCACAGCTACCGCGATGGATACAGCAACGGCTTCAGACGGTCGGCATTGAAGCTAATAATGAAGCAGTGCAAATTTTAGCTGATCGCGTCGAGGGCAACCTTCTCGCCGCAGTGCAGGAAATAGAGAAGTTAAAGCTCCTCGCGCTAGATGGTGCTGTCGATGCCAAACTAATGTCTTCGGTAGTCGCGGATAGCGCCCGATACAACCTATTTGACTTTATCGATCGCATGCTAATGGGCGACGCTCAGGCCGCTGCTCGTTCTTTACGCGGGTTACAAAATGAAGGCACTGACGCGGTGCCCTTGCTATGGGCGATTACCAGAGAGCTACGGCTGCTAGTCATAGCGAGTGAGAAAGTCAGCCAGGGCAGCCATACCGATGCTGCATTAAAAAGTGCCGGTGTCTGGGAAAAACGAATCCCCATGTTGCGCAACGCATTGCGACGATTGAGTCCAGCACATTTGCGTATGCTCTTACATCAGGCTGGTGCGATTGACCGCGGCATCAAAGGTCAGAGAAAGGCTCAGGTATGGGATGAAATGGCAACATTGGTACTGTCATTGGCCGGTAGCTCAACACTTCAACCCAGCAATATCAAGATACTATTGGAAAACTAGATCTTAAGCCAACCATAGATAAACCACAGTGGTTATCACTGCCACGCCGATTAAATTAAGTGCAAAACCTTCGCGCACCATTTGTTCGACTGTCATTTTTCCCGCACCAAAGACTATCGCGTTAGGCGCTGTAGCCACCGGTAACATAAAGGCGCAGCTAGCTGACAGTGCCGCCGGCAGCATAAGAGTCGCAGGCTCAAAACCCGCACCCAAGGAAGCGGCAGCCAGAATTGGCATCAATAAGGTGGTAGTGGCTGTATTACTGGTAATCTCAGTTAAAAAAGTCACTGCAAGAGCGACAATGGCAATAATGGCAATGATCGATAATCGAGTAACACCAGAGAGCGATTGGCCAATGGCATCACTAATACCTGTTACAGCAAACGCTTTAGCAATGGCGATACCTCCAGCAAATAACAGTAACACCCCCCAGTGAATACTAGAGGCTGATTGCCAATCCAGCAATTTGCCGCCCTTGCCATTAGGTAAGACAAACATTAACACCACCGATGTCAGTGCCACGGCAGCATAATTGGCGTTGGGCACATTAAACCAGCTACTCCAGCCCCCAAAAGGCTCTCGCAATGTGACCCAAGCTAACGCAGTTAAACTAAACAATGTCAGCACTCTGATCTCCTCGGAACGCCAAGCACCAACTTTGGGGATAAGCAGTGGCTCACCTCTATTAAGATTTCGTGTGATCCAAATACCCGCCAGCGGAACCATCATCAAAACCACAGGCAGTGCCCAAAGCATCCACTGACCAAAGCCGATCGACGTTCCGGTTGTCTCAGCATACACCTTCAGAAATACCACATTAGGTGGCGAGCCAATCGGCGTACCAAGCCCACCAATACTGGAGGCATAGGCAATACCTAAAAACAATGGCACAGCCAGTTTTTGTGCCACACTATCGCTATCGGCACTTTCTAATACTGCGTAGGCCACCGGCAATAACATTAATGTGGTGGCGGTATTGGACACCCACATACTCAAAACCGCCGCGGCCACCATAAAACCAAACACCAATCGACGCTGATCATAAGCACCAAAGAGATTAACTAAATACAGCGCAAGGCGCCTATGAGCGCCACTTTTTTCCATCGCTTTGGACAGCATGGCACCGCCCATTAGCAACAAAATCAGTGGGTCACCATAGGCTAGAGCCACTTGCTTACCATCGAGAATCCCCAGTAGCGGAAAGACTCCCAGGGGGATCATTGAGGTGGCAGGGATTGGAATAGGCTCAAAAATCCACCAAAGCGCGCAAAGTAACGTTAAACCAGCGGCAAGTGCGCCTTGTTGAGCCCAGCCCAGCGACATCATAATAAAAGTTAACGCCATTGCTGCCACAGGACCAATAAAAAGAGACCAGCGTTTTAGTTGCGGTGTCATTAATCTTCATCCTGCAGTGCGTAGTCACCCTGTTCGTAGGCCTGAACAATGGCCACGGCACAGTCATGGTCCGCATCGTCAACGGTAATAGATAAATGTCCCAGTGCCGGCAAATCACCCAACCCTCCCTGCAGTGCCACACCTTGCAGGAAAACCTGCAGCCCAGCCTGCTCCATCAGACCAGCTAATAGCTGCGCTTCAAAATAGTCACTGCCCTGATAAACCGCAATCACTCAGGTCTCCCGCGCATTAACAACAGCAACCAAACGGCAATTACACCGATACTATTGGCTACAAAGTCCCAGATATCACCGTAACGATAACTGGTCATAGATTGCGCAATTTCCAGAGACAAGCCAAAACCAATCACCATGATCGCCAACAGTAACAGCGAAAAAGAACGGCCATAGGCCTGCACCGCAATAAAATAGAGGCTGGCATAGAGAACCACGTGAGCGACTTTATCTTGCAAGTCAAATAACTGGGCACCCGTTGTCGGCACCAAGGAGACTATCACTGCAGCCACCGCACAGAGCCAAAATAATATCCGGTAATAGGTAGATTTGTTCATTACAATCCCCCTGCTCAGCCCATTAATCTAAATAACGATTAAGTTGCTGATATCGCTCAACCGTTCCAACATCCCACCACTGGCCTCTGTATACTTCACCGGCAACACGCCCTCGCTTTATCGCTGGCATTAATGCATCAAGCCAACGAAAAACCTGCTGCTTGGGATGAGCTAATTGGTAATCGGAAAATAACGCTGGGCGCACCAAACTAATACCGCTGAAAGTAAAGTTTGGACTATCAGTGAAGCTGACTAGCCTATCTGACAAAGCAAAATCGCCACGGGGATGATGATCCGGATTGTTAACTAACAATAGCCAAGCATCCAGTATCGGATCTAGCTTCGCGACAGTCAATTTTTCAAAACAAAAATCTGTCCACACATCACCATTAAGCAGTAAAAAGGGGCTGTTACCCAATAACGGTAGAGCCTTGGCGATACCTCCTCCAGTCTCTAGCGGCTGCGCTTCGCGGGACCAGCAAATTTTTACACCAAAGTCACTGCCATCGCCAAAATAATCCTCGATCTGATCGCCTAACCAACTGGTATTTATCACCAGATCAGTAATACCCGCCGCCGCCAAACGCTCAATATGGTATTGCAATAGCGGTTTGCCTGCTACTTTCAGCAAGGGTTTGGGCGTAATATCGGTCAATGGTCGCAGACGTTTACCGTACCCTGCAGCGAGGATCATCGCCTTCATCGGTCAGTCACGCTTTTAGCTGAATACCAGCTCTGCGACAGCAGTAATGGACTGATGCGTTGTTCAAACCAGTGACAAAAGGCCTGAGTCTCTGGATATTGGCGCGCAGCCTCAAGGCTGTAGTCGATTACCAACGGTAGATCATGCAGATAATTATCTTTGCCATCTCGCAGTGATAAACGGGCAAAAATACCCATCACCTTAATATGGCGTTGCAACCCCATTAGATCAAACCAACGCAAAAATTCAGCGTCGTCGATAGTTAAGCTTGTATCGGCATCTATCAAACGCTGTTTAAAGGCCAATACCCGCTGACGAACCTGCGCTGCTGGCCAACGGATATAGCAATCCTTTAATAGAGAAACCAAATCGTAAGTGACCGGCCCCCACACGGCATCCTGAAAATCAATCACTCCTAATTCGCCATTAGCTAACAGCATAAGGTTGCGTGAATGGTAGTCCCGATGAACGAGTACCTGAGGTTGCTGCACCGCATTATCAATCAGGTGAGCAAATAATTTTTCGAGCATCGCCATTTCGTCCTGATCTAGGCTGATACCCAGTAATTCAGCCACAAACCACTGATAAAACAAGGCCATTTCATCGGCCAACCGCTGAGAGTCGTAATCAGGGAAAAGTTGATCATTGCGCGGCAACTGTTGAATTTGAAGCAAGCAAGTCTCAGCATTGGTATAAAGATCGTCCATAGACTGGGGGTTTAGCAGTGGAAGCAATAGTTGCTCGCCAAAATCCTCCAAAAGCATAAATCCCGACTCATAATCTACCGCATGAATAATCGGTGTGCGCACATTTTGTGATTGCAGTGCATGCGCTATATTGACGTAGGCATAGTTATCCTCCTGAGCGGGTGGCGAGTCCACCGCAATCAAGCTGGGCACTGTATTTGTTCGATAATATTGGCGAAAGCCCGCATCACCCGTTAAGGGTGTTATTTGCACAGGTTGCCGTTGTTCTATCTCCTCAGGTACGGAGAGCTGAACCCAATCGACAAATCGTTGATAATGCTGTTGAGACAAGCGTTTACCCCTTTTTTTACGCTATTTCGTCAAAGCTGACGTCGCTAAAGCCAAATCTAGCGTTGATAGTGAAATAAAGTCGCCATTCTAGCCTATTTCGGGCAATTAGAGGGCTCTACTTAGGCAAGATATCAGGTAATATAAACGCTGGGATTTAAATGTCTGGATTACAGTTTTGCTCGCAGCTATTACACATCGTAATCAACCTAATAGCCACCTTCAGCGTCTTGCGCTGTTGCTTTTGTTTGCCGCTCTGCCGTTACACTCAGTCAATGCTGAAGAAACCACTGCAGAGTGGAACTGCACAGCAAATGCCAATGGCGATTGGCAATGCAATCAAGAGATAATTGCAACATCGCTCGACAAGCAGTCACCTCAAAATACCGACCGCCAGCCTACTCGTAAACTGCGCCAACAACCACCGAATAATCCCGATGAGCCCCGAATTGCCAAGGTGCGTAACCTTGACTGGGTGTTGGAAGAGGATATGTCTGCGCAGCAAAAAGCAATGATCGATCAAAACTGCTGTGGTGGTTATATTGAGCCCGAGAGGAACTATCAAGATGCCAATGTAGACCCAAAGGACGCCTCGATACGCCTCAATGCCAATAGCACTGAAGCGCTGGATGAAAATATTGCCCTGCTGGAGGGTGATGTACAGATATCACAAGGCTATCGACAAATCAGAAGCGATAAGGCCACCGTCGACCAAGTTGCGCGACGAGTAGACCTGCAGGGAGACGTGCGTTTTCGTGAACCCGGCATACTGCTGATGGGCGACAGTGCTGAGATCGATATCGATAGTAAAGAGGTCGAATTTGAGAATGCTACTTACGTGCTACATGAGAACTCAGTCAGAGGCTCGGCAGATACTCTGACTCGGACTCAAGATGGCATTATCGTTATTAACGACTCTACCTATTCTACCTGCGCGCCAGACGACAATGCTTGGCAGTTAGTCACCAATGAAATTGCTATTGATCAAAGCTCGGGGTTTGCCACAGTTAAAAATGCCCAACTGCAGGTCAAGGGTGTGCCAATATTCTATATTCCCTACGTTAAATTTCCTGTAGATGAACGCCGTTCATCGGGTTTACTTTTTCCCAATATTGAAACCGGTAGCGAGAATGGTCTTGACTTCGCCCAACCGGTTTACTGGAATATCGCACCTAATTATGATGCCACCATTACACCTCGCTATATCGAAAAACGCGGCGCAAGTATGGCTGCGGAATTTCGTCACCTCAGCCAATGGTCTTACACCGAGATTTCAGGTAGCTATTTGACTAATGATAAAGGCGGCGATGATAAGGATGATATAGACCCCAACACTGGACTGCCACGTCACTTGGGCAAAGACCGGCACCTCTACCAGATCAGCCATAACGGCGGCATTGATCGACCTTGGTCAACTTTCTTGGATCTAAATTATGCCAGCGACGAAGATTATATCCGCGACCTAGGTAATCTGTCGCAAGCCGATAGCAGTAAGACACATCTGCAACGCCGCGCCTCGTTGGGCTACAAAACGGAGCACTGGAACTATCAGCTAAGAACCCAAGATTATCAAGTGCTCACTCGAGGGCTCGCTGATCAGTATTCTTTAGAACCGGAGATTTCTATCGATGGTTATTACAGATTTAATAATTCATTAGTACTCGAACTCAAAAACCGCTATTCGATTTTTGATCACAGTAACCCCAACCTTGTCACTGGTAGCCGCAACCGGCTGGATTATAGCTTGAGCTGGGATAAACGCTGGACATGGGGTTATCTCGAGCCACAAATCAATTTTAAACATATTTCCTATAGCTTAGACGCCGGCAATAATATGACGCTAGATGATAGCAGCCCATCAATCTCGGTACCTGTTTACTCTATTGATGCAGGCATGTTTTTTGAGCGCGATTTTAAATGGCTGACAAATTTTCAGCAGACACTTGAACCACGACTTTTTTATGTCAAATCTGAATTTGAAAATCAGTCCGCCCTGCCAGATTTTGATACCTCAGCTTTTATACCGTCTTATAATCAACTTTTCAGTGATACGCGCTTTAGTGGTGGTGATCGCATTGCCGACAACCATCGTCTTACCATAGGGCTATCAAGCAGATTTATTAACGAGACGACTGGTCAAGAGCGCTTAAGAATCAGTATTGCCCAGTCGATATTTTACGAAGATCGTCGAGTAACAATATTGCAAAATAACTCAGCCAACGAAACCGCAGAACTGACCAGAGATCAATCGCCTTGGGCCATTGAGCTGGCGGCGCGGTTCACTAGTAATTGGCACTTTACTGGCGATGTTATTTATGATGATCTCGATCACGAAGTGGACAAAGCGAGCGTGGGAATGCGCTACAATGACAATCAAAACCGCCTATTCAACCTCACTTATAGGCATAATCGCCAACTAGCGAGAATTTTTGATAATACCGAAATAGATCAGGATATTGAGCAGGTGGATATTTCCGCCTTTGTGCCAACAGGCAATAATTTAAACTGGGTTGGCCGTTGGAACTATGATTTTACTAATGATCGGGAACTAGAAACCTTTGCTGGTTTCGAATACAACAACTGTTGCTGGCGCGCTAGTCTAGTGTTTAGACGCTGGTTGGATCGTCAAGACGAAATACTGCTACCGGAGCAAAACCTAAAAACAAATTCCGGTATTTTCTTTCAAATCCAATTTAAAGGTCTGGCTGGTGTCAACAGCCGGGTGGACGCAATGCTTAAAAATGGTATCTATGGCTATGAACCTCTGGAAAACTTTTAAATCACTCTCAACTGCAATTGTCGCAGCCAGTGCAATGACACTATCGTTAGCAGCCACTGCTCAGGTACAAATACTGGATAAAGTTATCGCTATTGTGGATGACGATGTGGTGCTGCAATCGGAACTCGATGCGCGGTTAGCGATCATCTACGCGCAGATTCAGGCCTCGGGGACCCAAGCACCACCGCAAGACATTCTAGTACAACAGGTACTGGAACGACTGATTTCCGAACGACTGCAATTAAATATTGCCTATAACGCCGGTGTGCGAATTACTGATGAAGAAGTTAATCAGGCTATGGCGCGAATCGCTACCAATAACCAACTAACTATGGAAGAGTACATTACCAAGGTGCACGGCGAGGGCGGCACCGTAGCCAAGGTGCGAGAAGATATACGCAATGAAATTTCTATTATGCGTGTACAACAGGGCAAGGTCATGCGCCGCATTCAAATTAGCGAACAAGAACTGGATAACTTCCTTAACTCAGAGGAAGGACGATTCCTAACCAGCCCAGATGTTAATGTTGGACAAATCTTATTGTCGGTGCCATCAGGTGCCAGCAATGACGAAATCGACAGTATTATGGCGCGCGCTAAAAACTTGCTTGAGCAAATAAACAATGGGACAGATTTCCGCCAACTGGCGATAGCCAACTCCGCAGATCAGTCGGCACTTCAGGGGGGCGATTTAGGTTGGCGCAAAATGGCGCAACTACCTGGCGTATTTATCGATGCAGTTGAGCAATTGGAATTGGGTGGCGTTTCCGAGCCAATTCGCAGTGCTGCTGGCTTCCATTTATTAAAACTCTATGAGCGTCGCGGTGGCGGTGAGCGTCTTGTAGAACAGCACTTTGCCCGTCATATTCTTATTAAGCCCAATCAAATCCGCGATGAGCAGGCGACTATCGAGGAGTTGAATAAGCTCCGTGAGCGCGCCCTTGCTGGTGAAGACTTCGGCGATCTATCAAAGGAATTCTCTGAGGATCCAGGCTCAGCGTTAAAAGGCGGTGAGCTAGGCTGGTCAACGCCCGGCATGTTCGTGCCAGAATTTGAAGACACTATGAATAGTATTGCATTAAATGAAATTAGCGAGCCTTTTAGCTCCCAGTTTGGTTGGCATATATTACAGGTTACAGAGCGAAGAAATGAGGATTTTAGCTCCACCATATTGCGTAATAATGCGGCCAATATGTTGCGCCAACGCAAGTACGAAGAAGAGTTGCAAGTGTGGCTGCAAGAAATTCGAGACGAAGCCTTTATTGAGATTAAAGGATCAGATAACTCATGACCATAAGATTGGCGCTAACACCCGGAGAGCCCTCCGGTGTTGGCCCAGACCTATTAATTCAGCTTGCACAAAATTACCACCCAGCAGAGCTTATTGCCTTTGCTGATGCCGACCTACTAATCCAGCGTGCAGCACAGCTCCAACTACCGCTGAGGATAAAACCGTTCGCGCCTGATCAACCGCCGCAGCCCAGTCAGGCTGGTGAGCTGTCGGTGGCTTCAATCAGCGTCGCGCAACCGGTAATTGCCGGCTCATTAAATCATGCCAATGCACATTATGTGCTTAATACACTGGATCAAGCTGTACATGCCTGCCAGACGGGGATATGTGATGCTATGGTGACCGGTCCAGTGCAAAAGTCAGTGATTAATCAGGCCGGAATTGCTTTCTCTGGCCACACTGAATATTTGGCCGCCAAAACAAATACCTCGACTGTCGTGATGATGTTGGCAACCGAGGAACTCCGCGTGGCGCTGGCAACCACTCATCTGCCTCTATGTGAAGTTGCACAAGCCATTGATAAGCAATTACTCACTGATGTGATTGAGGTGCTATGTCATGATCTCGAAAACGTTTTTGGCATAAAGCAGCCAACCATTTTGGTATGCGGGCTAAATCCTCATGCCGGCGAAGGCGGACATCTGGGTAGAGAGGAAATAGATATTATTGAACCTGTGCTCAAGCTATTCCGTAGTCGCGGCCAGAATATATTGGGCCCATTACCTGCAGACACAATCTTTACTGCCAAATATCTAGATAGCGCCGATGCGGTATTGGCTATGTATCATGATCAGGGTCTACCCGTGTTAAAGCATCAGGGTTTTGGACGTGCGGCCAATATTACTCTCGGCCTTCCAATTATTAGGACCTCTGTTGATCATGGCACTGCTTTGGATTTGGCCGGCACCGGTGAGGCCGATAGTGGTAGTCTAGAGACCGCTATTAGAGTCGCCTGCCAAATGGCGGAAGGGAAATCGCATTGAGCATTAGTCACCAAGCACGCAAACGCTTTGGTCAGAATTTTCTGGTCGACCAGCAAATCATTGCCCAGATAGTATCTGCCATCAACCCCAAAGCAGAGGACAACCTGATTGAAATTGGCCCCGGTATGGCCGCTATTACTGAACAGCTTATTAAGTATTGTCCAACCATGTCAGTGCTAGAACTCGACCGAGATCTAGTAGCGTTCCTTGAGGAGAAGTTTGCTCATAATAAGCATTTCACTGTCTACAGTGGCGATGCCTTAAAAACCGATTTTGCACAATTTCACCAAGGTCGTGAGCTCCGCTTGGTGGGCAACCTGCCATACAATATTTCGACTCCTCTGCTATTTCATCTCCTTGATGTAGGCCATCTAATTAAAGATATGCATTTTATGTTGCAACGGGAAGTGGTCGATCGACTTGGGGCTACACCTGGGACCAAAGCCTATGGACGGCTCTCAGTTATGATTCAGTACTATTGCAGAGTATCTCCGCTTATACCTGTGCCTCCACAATCATTTCGGCCAGCACCAAAGGTGCAGTCGGCAGTGGTGCGCTTAAAGCCTCACAAAACATTGCCCAATGTCTGCGACAATGAATCATTGCTTAGCCAAATTGTCAGCCAATGTTTTCAGCAGCGTCGTAAAACACTACGCAATGGTCTGCGCACCTATGCACAGCATTTGGACGCGGTCACAGAGGTAATTGATTTATCGCGCCGCGCGGAGCAATTATCTGTCGCAGAGTTTGTAACATTAACTAATTCCATTAACCAGAGCCTGCATCCAATATGAATGCCCAACCAATCATTGTTAGCGTCGAAACCGAATATCTGTCCAGACAGTCACAGCCTGAGGAGAGCCGCTATGCTTTTGCATACCATATCACCATAGAGAATTGCGGCTCCACACCAGCGCAGCTACTCAGCCGGCATTGGGTGATCGTAGACGCCAATCAGGAGCGTAAGGAAATTAAAGGAATGGGAGTTATTGGTGAGCAGCCTTTGATTGCTGCTGGGGATAGCTACCGCTATAGCAGTGGTGTGGTGCTGGACACACCGATAGGCACTATGCATGGGTCCTATCAATTAATTGATGATCAAGGAGACGCCTTTGATGCCCCGATACAGCCCTTTTTACTGTCAATGCCCAACGCAGTGCACTAAATGACAGATTATGCTGTCGGTGATATTCAGGGCTGTCTAGATCCGCTACTACAGTTATTAGAAGTAGTGGCCTTTGACCCCAAGAAAGATCGATTGATTGCTGTGGGTGACCTCGTTAACCGTGGACCTAAGTCTCTTGAGACCCTGCGCTTTTGTTACAGTCTAGGGGACAGTTTTAAAACAGTATTGGGTAATCATGACCTGCACTTATTGGCCATTGCCAGAGGCACAAGAGCCCCCAACTCTAAAGACAGTTTTAGCAACATTCTCGATGCGCCAGATAGAGAGGTTTTACTTCATTGGCTACAGCAGCAACCCTTGTTGCTGCAGGTTGGGCAATACCATTTTGTCCATGCGGGGATACCGCCTATCTGGGATCTGGCTACAGCTCATCGCCTCGCCGGTGAAGTCAGCAAGGTGTTGCGCTCAGATTGCGCCGCAGAATATTTTGAGCATATGTATGGGAATCAACCTGCCGTTTGGTCGGATCAGTTACAAGGCCCTGAACGCTGGCGCCTTATTACCAATTATCTCACTAGAATGCGCTTTTGCTCAGCTGCTGGTGAGCTTGAACTGGAGACCAAGGCGGCTGTGACCATGGAGCCTCCCTTCAAGCCATGGTTTTTGCATCCACAAAAGTACAGTAGCGAGGATAAAATTGTGTTCGGACACTGGGCGGCGCTTGAGGGACGTCACTGCGCTGATAATATCTTTGCCCTTGATACTGGTTGTGTCTGGGGCGGCCCTCTGCGCTTAATGGATTTGGATAACCAACAGTATTTTCATCAGTCAGCATAGAGTTTTTATCGTTCACTGCCAGAGGATCAATATTATGTGTAAAAAATATAGCTTAATAATTTTGGCCATATTGTTATCAGCCTGCAGTGATCAGTCAGGCACCCGGCAACCACTTACCTCGGGCATTGATCAGCAGGGAATGAATCTTGAAGTGCGCCCCCAAGATGATTTTTATGAGTATGCCAATGGCGGCTGGCTCGCCACTACGGAGATACCGGCTGATGAGGTGGGCTGGGGAAGCTATATGACCTTGCGTAAAGAAAGTCTTGAGCAAAGCAGGGTTATTGTAGTAGATGCTGCCGAGAACCCAGGCCAAGATATTGGTAGACAAAAAATTGGGGATTATTTCAATGCATTTATGGATCAAACAGCGATTGAAAAGTTGGCTATTACCCCTATCGCAGCGGACATCGCCAATATTGACGCCTTAAAGACTCATGCCGATATTGCCGGCTATTTTGGTCGAAGCAATGCTATCGGGGTCGACGGACCACTTAATCTCTATGTCGGTCAAGATGACAAAGACGCTACCAACTATGCCCTGTTCTTTATGCAGTCCGGACTGGGGCTACCCGATCGCGATTACTATACTGACGATTCTGAACGCGGTAGATTTATCATCAGTCAGTATAAAATCTATATTAACGCCATATTGCATCACAGTGGGCGACTCGATGGAGAGCAAGCCGCCGAACAGATATTTGCGCTTGAGCGCTCACTGGCCGCGATGCAATGGTCAAAAGTGGATAATCGCAACGCGGACAAGGTGTATAACAAATACAGTAAAGACGCGTTTATCGGCCTATTATCTAATTTTAATCCTGAGCAGTATTTAAACGATCTTGGCGCCCACGATATCGACTATGTCATTGTTAGTCAGCCCAGTTATTTTCAAGCGTTAAATAACATTTTTATCGATACTGATGTAGCGGTATGGAAAGACTATTTACGAGTGCGACTGTTGACTAGCTTTGCACCCTATTTATCTGCTGACTATGTCGATACGCATTTTGAGTTTTATGCCAAAACCTTATCAGGGCGCGAGCAACAACAACCGCGATGGCGCAGAGCCGTGTCCTCCATTAATCGCTACCTTGGTGAACTACTCGGACAGCTGTATGTAGAGAAACACTTTCCAGAATCCTCCAAAGCACGAATGATCGAAATGGTCGATTATCTGATCGCCGCCTATGCTGACTCAATTAAAAATCTGCCATGGATGACTGAGGCCACCAAACAACAGGCATTGCTTAAACTGTCCAAGTTTACCCCCAAGATCGGCTACCCTGATAAGTGGCGAGATTACTCAGCACTGGCGGTACAGGACAATGATTTGATCGGTAATATCAAACGGGCGCGGCTGTTTGGTCACCAGCGCAATCTCGCCAAGCTCGGCCAACCCATCGATCGTGACGAGTGGTTTATGGCACCTCAACAGGTTAATGCCTATTACAATCCTGGTCTTAACGAGATTGTCTTTCCCGCAGCCTATTTGCAAGCGCCTAATTTTTTACCTAATGCAGACGATGCCTACAACTATGGCACCATTGGTAGCACTATTGGCCATGAGATTGGCCATGGTTTTGATGATCAGGGTAGCAAGTATGACGGTGACGGTAATCTAAAAAGTTGGTGGACAGTGGAAGATCGTGCCAATTTTGAGCAACGCACTAAAGGGCTTGTACAGCAGTATGCCAAGTTTGAGCCACTGCCGGGACTATTTGTGAATGGAGAACTTACACTGGGAGAGAATATCGGTGATTTGGGCGGTACCGCAATCGCGTTAAAAGCCTATCGCATGTCACTACAAGGAAAACCTGCACCGGTGATTGACGGCTTTACAGCGGAGCAGCGATTTTTTCTTGGTAATGCTCAATCCAGCCGACTGAAGTGGCGACCGCAGATCTTGGAATTAATTGTTAAAACCGACCCACATTCTCCAGATAAATATCGCGTCAACGGCGTGTTCGCCAATATGCAGGCGTTTTATGATACCTATCAGGTCGAAGCGGGCGATGGTTTGTACCTACCGGAGGCTCAGCGAGTGCAAATTTGGCAGTAGCCTTTTTCGGGCGAAAAAAAAGCCGAGCTATCCGCTCGGCTTTTTTTATTTGTGCAGTTTATTCTGCCGCCGCTTCCACCACTTCTTCAGCAACATCGCTGATATCACGATCGACTAGCTCAACATAGGCCATTGGCGCATTGTCTCCGGTGCGGTGACCGCATTTAAGAATACGCATATAACCACCAGGCCGCTCCTGATAGCGCTTACCCAAATCGGAGAACAACTTACCAACAGTCGCCTTATCGCGCAAACGATCAAAGGCCAAACGGCGGTTAGCGACATTGTCTTCTTTAGCCAATGTGATCAATGGTTCAGCAAAGCGACGCAGTTCCTTGGCTTTTGGCAGAGTCGTTTTAATCAACTCGTGCTCAACCAATGAGGCGGTCATATTGCGAAACATTGCTCTTCTGTGAGAGCCGGTTTTATTCAGTTTGCGGCCACTGTAACGATGACGCATGGTTTCTATTCCTTAATTCGTTGCTGTCTCAGCAATGATATCTAAACAAACTGCCCTTATTAGGCTAGTTCGCGTTCACTTTTTAGGCTTGCTGGCGGCCAATTTTCTAGGCGCATGCCCAGAGATAAGCCACGAGAGGCCAACACGTCCTTGATTTCAGTAAGAGATTTCTTACCCAAGTTAGGTGTTTTCAGCAACTCAACTTCGGTGCGCTGAATCAGATCACCAATATAGTAAATGCTCTCTGCTTTCAAACAGTTAGCAGAACGAACAGTCAACTCAAGATCATCAACTGGACGCAACAAGATAGGATCGATCTCTTCTTCTTTCTCTTCAGGCTCTGCAGTCGTCTCGCCTTCAAGATCGACGAATACTGCCATCTGCTGCTGCAAGATAGTCGCAGCACGACGGATCGCTTCTTCAGGATCGATGGTGCCATTGGTCTCTAACTCAAGTACCAATTTATCCAAATCGGTGCGGTTCTCAACACGCGCATTTTCAACGCTGTAAGACACCTTAAAAATTGGACTAAATGTAGCATCAAATTGCAGACGACCAATAGTGCGGTTTTCATCATCGTTGGCGCGGGCATCAGAGGGCTGATAACCGCGACCGCGAACAATACGCAGCTGCATATTCAATGAGGTGTTACCAGAGATGGTAGCAATCACATGATCTGGGTTGATAATTTCAATATGGCCATCGCTTTCAATATCACCCGCAGTAACAACGCCAGGGCCAGTAACATTCAATGACACGGTGGTGTCATCACGGCCTTCCATCACGATAGCCACGCCTTTGAGGTTGAGGAGGATTTCCATCACATCCTCTTGTACACCTTCAATCGCGGAATACTCGTGTTCAACGCCTTCAATCTCGGCTTCAATAATGGCACAGCCCGTCATAGAGGACAGCAGAATACGACGCAGGGCATTACCCAATGTATGGCCAAATCCACGCTCTAATGGCTCAAGTACCACCTTAGCATGGTTTGGATCGTAGGATGTTACATCGATATTGCGCGGTGTAAGCATTTCAGTAGCAGAATTTTGCATATAATTACCTGTAAGAGCTGTTAAGCGATTACTTAGAGTAAAGTTCGACGATCAAGTTCTCATTGATCTCGGCAGGCAAATCAGAGCGATCTGGATTGCGCGTAAACGTCCCTTCCATCTTGTTTGTATCAACTTGAATCCATTCAACTTCACCACGTTGTGCCGCCAACTGCAGAGCAGTTTGAACACGCAGTTGCTTCTTCGATTTTTCACGCAATCCCACAACATCGCCTTCTTGTACTTTAAACGACGCAATGTTGACCTTCTGACCGTTGACAAGAATGGCATTATGCGCCACTAACTGACGAGACTCAGCGCGTGTAGCACCAAAGCCCATACGATAGACAACATTATCTAAACGAGTCTCAAGCAGGGTCAGCAGGTTTTCACCAGTATTACCCTTAAGACGCGCTGCAGCTTTGTAGTAGTTGCGGAATTGTTTTTCCAAAACGCCATAAATACGACGTACTTTTTGCTTTTCGCGTAGCTGTACACCGTAGTCTGACAGTCGGCCACGACGCTGACCATGCTGGCCTGGTGCGCTCTCATGACGACATTTTGATTCTAATGGACGCACACCGCTCTTAAGGAACAGGTCAGTTCCCTCACGGCGTGAAAGCTTACAAGTTGGTCCGAGATATCTAGCCATTGTCTATCTCCCTTACACGCGACGTTTTTTAGGTGGGCGACAGCCATTGTGCGGAACAGGCGTCACATCAGTAATATTGGTAATTTTATACCCAGCGTTATTAAGCGCTCGCACTGCTGACTCACGACCAGGACCGGGGCCTTTCACTTGAACATCAAGATTCTTTAACCCGTAATCTTTGGCCGCTTCACCTGCACGCTCTGCTGCAACCTGTGCGGCAAATGGCGTGCTCTTGCGTGAACCACGGAAGCCAGAGCCACCCGATGTCGCCCAAGAAAGTGCATTTCCCTGACGATCAGTGATGGTAACAATCGTGTTGTTAAAAGAAGCATAGATATGCGCAATGCCGTCTATGACTGTCTTCTTGACCTTTTTACGGGTCGGCTTAGTTGCTGCTTTTGCCATTAGAAGTAATCCTAATTATCTTTTTATGGGACGACGCGGACCTTTACGAGTGCGCGCATTCGTCTTAGTACGTTGTCCGCGTACCGGCAAACTACGTCGATGGCGCAGGCCGCGGTAGCAACCAAGGTCCATCAGACGTTTGATATTCATACTGTTTTCTCTACGAAGGTCGCCTTCAACTTCGTTTTGCCCAACGGCAGCACGCAGTTTGTCTAACTGAGCTTCGTCTAACGCAGAAATTTTTGTGTCTTCTGCAATGCCCGTGTCGGCACAGATTTTCCGTGCTGTAGGGCGACCAATACCAAACACATAAGTCAGTGAAATCACTGTGTGCTTGTTATCTGGAATGTTGACACCGGCAATACGGGCCATTCACATTACTCCACTATTACTATGGGTTTAATCAGCATCTTCGTCCCAACCAACAGTCCTTCAGACCTGCTAAAAAGGCGCGGTAGAATACCGATAGATCTATCAAAAATCAACCAGATTATCCCTGGCGCTGCTTATGACGGGGCTCGACGCTACAGATAACGCGAACCACACCTTTGCGGCGGACAACCTTACAATTACGACAAATCTTTTTAACCGATGCGCGTACTTTCACAGCATCACCTCTTTATTTACGGCCAACATTTTTAAGGTTGGCCTTCTTCATTAGCGAATCATATTGCTGCGACATAAGATGCGACTGCACCTGAGCCATAAAGTCCATTGTCACAACAACCGCAATCAATAGCGATGTACCACCCAGATAGAAAGGTACGTTGAAGTACACATTCAAGAACTGGGGCATCAAACAGATCAATGTTATGTATATACCACCGATCAAGGTGAGACGCGTGGTCACACTATCAATATATTTAGCGGTGTGCTCTCCAGGACGTATACCTGGTAAGTACGCACCACCTTTTTTCAAGTTATCAGCCACTTCTTTGGGGTTGTACATCAACGCCGTGTAAAAGAAGCTGAAGAAAATAATCAAGCTTGAGAACAGCAAAATATATAGCGGCTGCCCTGGGCCAATCAAAATTGCCACATCCTGCAACCAAGCTGGGGCATTGGCCCCAGACCCAAACCACTGACTAATAGAGGTCGGGAACAGCAATAAACTGCTGGCAAAAATTGCTGGTATCACACCGGCCATATTGACCTTGAGTGGCAAATGCGATGTTTGCGCATTGTAGGCCTTTCTACCTTGGCGTTGAGCATAGTTAACCGTCAATCGGCGCTGTCCACGCTCAATAAACACCACAAAGTAAACCACTGCCAATGCAATTATCAGCACCACAATCAGCATAAGTGGGTTTAAATCTCCCTGCCGTGCGGACTCTAACGCCTGACCAATAGCGCCTGGGATACCTGCAACAATACCGGCAAAAATAAGCATTGAAATACCGTTACCAATACCGCGCTCAGTAATCTGCTCACCCAGCCACATTAGGAAAACCGCGCCAGCAACTAAAGACGATACTGCGACCGGCAAAAAGTACTCTGCACCAGTGTAGGATTGCGATTCAAAACCCTTTGCCATAGCGAGGCCCTGAATAAACGCCAGTGCAACTGTGCCATACCGCGTATACTGATTTATCTTGCGGCGACCACTATCACCTTCTTTCTTAAGTTGCTCTAAATACGGCACAGTAGCCGATAGCAACTGCATAATAATCGAGGCCGAAATATAGGGCATAACACCCAGAGCTAATATGCTCATTCTCTCTAGGGCGCCACCAGAGAACATATTAAATAGGCCGAGATATGTGCCCTGCTGTTGCTTAAACATATCTGCCAACAGGTCAGGATCGAAGCCTGGCACCGGGATATGCGTCCCTATGCGGTAAATAATTATGGCCATAAACAAAAATCGAAGGCGAGCCCAAAGCTCGCCTAATCCTTTTGTATTGCCCATGGGCATAGCGCCAGGTGTTGCCATTACGCGGTCTCTTCTACCTTGCCACCCGCAGCCACAATCGCTTCGGCCGCACCTTTGGTCGCAGAAACACCCTGCAGAGTAACCGCGGTGGTTACCGCACCAGAGTTAAAAACTTTAGCGCGTGAAATACTATTATTGATAATGCCTGCAGCACGCAGTGACTCAATAGTAACGATGCCACCTTCTACTTTATCCAACTCTGACAGACGAATCTCAGCAGTGACAGACGCCAAACGCGAGGTAAAACCAAATTTGGGTAGGCGCTTTTGCAGAGGCATCTGACCGCCCTCAAAACCCGGGCGTACAGAACCGCCGGAACGTGCCTTCTGGCCTTTATGACCGCGACCGCCTGTTTTACCAAGCCCACTGCCCATACCACGACCGCAACGCTTGCCTTGTTTAATCCGACCCGGAGCCGGGCTAAGGGTGTTTAGACGCATTTTATGCTTCCTCGACCTGCAACATATAATTAACTTTATTGATCATGCCGCGAACCGATGGAGTGTCTTCCACTTCGACGGTATGGCCAATACGACGCAAACCTAGGCCCGTTAGACAAGCCTTATGATTTTGTAATCGTCCGATTGAACTCTTAGTTTGAGTTACTTTAACTTTTTTAATTTTCGCTTTTGCCATGATCCAGTTCCAATAACTGACGGTCGCTATGCCATCACTTAGTTCAGAATTTCTTCCACAGATTTACCACGTTTTGCTGCAACATCATCAGGTGATTTCATATCGCGCAGTGCTTTAAAGGTTGCACGCACAACATTAACCGGGTTAGTTGAGCCGTAGCACTTTGCCAGTACATTTTGTACACCAGCTAATTCAAGCACCGAGCGCATTGCACCACCGGCAATAACACCGGTACCCTCAGACGCGGGTTGCATATATATCTTAGACGCCGCATGGATACCTTTGGTGGGGTACTGAATAGTTGAGCCGTCTAGTGCAACATCAATCATATTGCGACGTGCAGACTCCATAGCCTTCTGGATTGCCATAGGCACTTCACGGGCTTTACCGCGCCCAAATCCCACTTTACCATTACCATCGCCAACAACAGTTAGTGCTGTAAAGGCGAAAATACGTCCACCTTTAACCGTCTTTGCAACACGGTTAACCTGAACCAGCTTTTCCATCATGCCTTCGGCAGCTGCGTCTTTCTGATCTGTAAGAGCCATATTATCTACCTATTAAAATGCGAGGCCGGCTTCACGCGCGGCGTCTGCCAGTGCTTTAACACGGCCGTGATATTTGAAACCGCTACGATCGAACGCCACTGCGGTTACGCCAGCGGCAACAGCACGCTCAGCAACTAACTTGCCTACGGCAGCGGCAGCTTCAACATTACCGGTACTGCCACTACGTAAATCTTTATCCAATGTAGATGCGCTAGCCAGCACTCGGTCACCCTCGGCAGCAATAATTTGCGCGTAGATATGACGGGGAGTACGGTTGATACACAAACGTGTAACACCTTGCTCGCGGATCTTCATGCGTGAGCGCTTAGCTCGGCGCTGACGTGATACTTTTTTATCGCTCATCGAATTACCCTATTACTTCTTCTTGGCTTCTTTACGTCTTACATACTCACCAGTGATGCGAACACCCTTACCTTTGTAGGGCTCTGGTGGGCGGTAAGCGCGAATCTCAGCTGCGGCCTGCCCCAGCTTTTGCTTATCCGAAGACTTCAATAACACTTCAGTCTGGCTAGGCGTCTCAGCGGTTACACCCTCTGGCAACTCATAAATAACTGGGTGTGAAAAGCCAAGAGTCAAATTGATGCTCTTACCCTGCACCTGTGCTCTGTAACCCACACCTACAAGCTCTAGCTTCTTCTCAAAACCTTCAGACACGCCAGTTACCATATTGTTGACTAGCGCCCGAGTTGTACCAGACATAGCTTTAGAAAACTGGTCTGAAGTGCGCGCGGCAAACGTCAGAACATTGTCTTCTTGCTTGATTTCAACCTGCGGGTTAACCGGCATTGCCAAGGTACCCTTTGCGCCCTTAACAGAGATCTCAGTACCACCAAGCGTGACTTCAACACCTTTGGGTAACTCTACTGGGTTATTTGCAACTCTAGACATTTTTCTTTCCTATCAGAATACGGTGCAAAGCACTTCGCCACCGATACCGGCAGCTCTAGCAGCGCGATCAGTCATCACACCTTTACTGGTGGAGACAACAGCTATACCCAAGCCACTACGAACTTTCGGCAGGTCATTTGTACCTACGTAGCTACGCAAACTGGGCTTACTGATGCGCGTAATTTCTTCAATAACGGGCTTGCCTTCAAAATACTTTAGCTCAATCGTCAAGCTTGGCTTGACCTCTTCACTTACAGTAAAACCGGCAATATAACCCTCATCCTGTAGCACTTGTGCCACTGAGGCCTTTAATTTTGACGCTGGCATGGTCACTGCTGGGTGACTGCGCTGATGTGCATTGCGAATGCGCGTCAACATATCTGAAACTGGATCTTGCATACTCATGTTGTTTGGCTCCTCAACTTACCAACTGGCTTTAACCAGTCCCGGAACTTCACCACGCATCGCTGATTCGCGCAGTTTGTTTCGGCACAGGCCAAACTTACTGTAAACACCGTGTGGACGTCCGGTAATTCTGCAGCGGTTACGCTGACGACTTGGACTCGCATCACGGGGTAATTTTTGTAACTTCTGTTGCGCCTGCCAACGATCTTCATCAGAGGCTTCAACGCTATGAATAATTGCTTTTAGTTCAGCGCGCTTCGCGGCGAACTTTGCAACTGTCTTGGCGCGCTTTACTTCGCGCTGAACCATGGATACCTTTGCCATCTATCTACTACCTCAACCTTTCAGCGGAAAGTTAAAGGCACGCAATAGAGCACGGCCTTCGTCATCGTTACGCGCGGTGGTGGTAATAGTGATATCCAACCCACGCAACTTATCAATTTTTTCGTAGTCGATCTCAGGGAAAATAATCTGCTCACTCACGCCCATTGAGAAATTACCGCGACCATCAAACTGCTTAGGACTAATACCGCGAAAATCACGGATACGCGGAATGGCAATACCGACCAAGCGCTCTAGAAATTCGTACATACGATCACTGCGCAAGGTTACCTTGGTACCAATCGGCCACCCCTGACGCACTTTGAAGCCTGCAATAGATTTGCGTGCGTTATTAATTACTGGCTTTTGACCGGCAATTAACGTGAGATCTGCCACCGCGTTTTCCAGCGACTTTTTGTCACCAATCGCTTCACCCACACCCATATTCAGAGTGATTTTGGTAATGCGAGGCACTTCCATTACATTGGCCAGACCCAACTCCTTTTTAAGCTTGGGTGCCAACTCGTTTTGATATACTTCTTTCAGCCTTGCCATTTCAGTTACCTGTTAATTTAAGCGTCGACGGCTTCGCCGCTGGACTTAAAGACACGAATTTTTTTGTTATCTTCTTGGATCTTAAAGCCAACGCGATCCGCTTTATTGGTTGCACTATTGAATATTGCAACATTAGACACCTGAATAGGCGCTTCTTTTTCAATGATTCCACCTGGAATGCCAGCCTGAGGATTAGGCTTCTGATGCTTTTTAATCATCTGCACACCAGACACCAGCAACCGGCCATTTTCAAGTACCTTAAGTACCTTGCCGCGCTTGCCTTTGTCTTTACCCGCAATCACAACCACTTCGTCATCGCGCTTAATTTTAAGCATTGCCATTTCTAATTCCTCGCTTAAAGCACTTCAGGTGCTAGGGAGATAATGCGCATAAACTTCTCAGTGCGAAGCTCGCGAGTTACCGGCCCAAAAATACGTGTACCAATAGGTGCGTTGCTGGCATTTAGCAACACAGCAGCATTGTCATCAAATTTGATCAAGCTACCATCTTGGCGACGCAAACCTTTCTTGGTGCGCACTACCACAGCACTCATCACCTGGCCTTTCTTTACCTTGCCACGGGGAATTGCTTCTTTAACGGTAACCTTAATAATGTCACCAACCCGAGCATAGCGACGGTGGGAACCGCCCAACACTTTAATACACATCACGCGACGTGCACCGCTGTTGTCTGCTACATCAAGATAACTTTCTGTTTGAATCATTTTCTACTCCGAAACCTTCGCCTTACGCAGATTTATTCTGCAGCAGCGCGCTCGTCAATATTCACCAGTTTCCACGACTTATCTTTAGAGACAGGTCGGCATTCTGCGATCGTTACTAGATCACCTGTATTCGCATCATTCGCTTCGTCATGCGCTTTAATCTTGGTCGATTTAGTCAAGATCTTCCCGTAAACCGGATGCTTAACTCGACGCTCGATCATCACGGTAATGGTTTTATCCATCTTGTCACTGACGATACGACCGGTCAGCGTACGCGAACTCGTTTGCAATTCAGACATAATTATTCCCCTGCCTTCTGGTTAATAACAGTCTTGATCCGCGCGATATTTCGGCGCGTCTCTTTAACCTTATGGCTTTCGTTCAACTGACCAGTGGCATGCTGCATACGCAACTTAAACTGAGACTTGAGCTCATCACCCAAAGCCGCTTTTAACTCATCAACTGATTTTTCACGCAATTCGTTAGCTTTCATGTTTACATCACCGTGCGTTTAACAAAGGTGGTCGCAACGGGCAGTTTGGCTGCCGCCAAAGCGAATGCTTCGCGCGCCAACGCTTCACTAACACCTTCCATTTCATAAAGAACTTTGCCTGGCTGGATCAATGCTACCCAGTACTCGACGTTACCCTTACCTTTACCCATACGCACTTCGAGCGGCTTGTTAGTGATCGGCTTATCTGGAAAGACTCGAATCCAGATCTTACCGCCACGCTTAATGTGCCGGGTCATCGCACGACGCGCCGCTTCAATTTGACGAGCAGTTAGACGACCACGCCCTGAGGCTTTTAGTCCAAACTCACCAAAGCTGACTTTGCTGCCGCGCTGCGCCAGACCACGGTTGCGGCCTTTGTGCATCTTGCGGAATTTTGTACGTTTCGGTTGCAGCATTTCGCTTTACCCTTGTCGCTTATTTCTTGTTTCTTGTGTCTTGGCAGGCGCTGTCTCAGCTTCCTCACCACCCAAAACTTCACCTTTGAAGATCCAAACCTTGACGCCGATAATGCCGTAGGTAGTGTTACCTTCTGCAGTGGCGTAATCGATATCAGCGCGCAATGTATGTAGCGGCACGCGACCTTCTCGGTACCATTCAGAGCGCGCAATCTCAGCGCCACCCAGTCGACCACCAACCTGAATTTTTACACCCAAGGCTCCACCGCGCATGGCATTTTGCACTGCGCGCTTCATAGCGCGACGGAACATTACGCGACGCTCAAGCTGCTGCGCAACATTCTGAGCTACCAGATTGGCATCCAAATCAGGCTTGCGGATTTCTTCAATATTGATGTGCACGGGACAGCCCATTTGCTTGGACACTTCATTGCGCAGCTTTTCAACATCTTCACCTTTCTTGCCGATAACAATACCGGGGCGAGCTGTGTGAATAGTGACGCGCGCACTGTCTGCAGGTCGCTCAATATCGACGCGGCTCACTGAAGCGTGATCGAGTTTCTTTTTAATAAACTCTCGAACCGTTAGATCCTGATAGAGCTTGTCTGCATAGTCCTTCTTACCAGAATACCAAGTTGAGGTATGCTTTTTAACAATACCTAAACGGATGCCAGTTGGATGTACTTTTTGACCCATTGAATGGTCTCCCGAACCTAAATTCTACTTTTCAGCAACTTTTACTGTGATGTGACAGCTGCGCTTAAAAATTCTATCTGCACGGCCCTTTGCTCGCGGCTTGATTCTTTTCATCGTCATGCCTTCGTCAACAAATATGGTTGATACTTTGAGCTCATCTACATCAGCACCATCGTTGTGCTCAGCGTTGGCAATTGCCGACTCGAGCACTTTCTTAATAATGTCCGCACCTTTTTTGCCGCTGAACTGCAAAATTTCCAATGCAGATTCAACTGACTTACCGCGGATTTGATCAGCTACCAGTCGCGCCTTTTGCGCTGACATTCTGGCACCTTTTAACTTTGCTGCTACTTCCACAATCAATACCTCTTTTAGCGCTTGGCTTTTTTGTCGGCCGCGTGCCCTTTATAGGTACGCGTTGGCGCAAATTCACCCAGCTTGTGGCCAACCATTTCTTCATTGACCAAAACAGGAACATGCTGACGACCATTATGGATAGCGATGGTCAGGCCCACCATATCCGGCAAGATCATGGAACGACGCGACCAAGTTTTAATCGGGCGACGCTCATTGGCGGCTACCGCAGCTTCCACCTTTTTAGCCAGGTGAAGATCAATGAATGGTCCTTTTTTTAGAGAGCGTGGCACGTTTGCTATCCTCTTTTAATAGTCTAATCGACGCTTATTTGCGGCGACGAACAATGTATTTATCAGTGCGCTTATTTTTGCGCGTCTTGTAACCTTTAGTTGGCATACCCCAAGGTGATACCGGATGACGGCCCCCTGAAGTGCGCCCTTCACCACCACCATGCGGATGGTCTACTGGGTTCATCGCTACACCGCGAACGGTTGGACGAACACCACGCCAGCGCGATGCGCCCGCCTTACCCAATGAGCGCAAGCTGTGCTCACTGTTACAGACTTCGCCCAAAGTGGCGCGACAATCAACCGATATTTTACGCATCTCGCCACTGCGTAAACGCAGCGTTGCATAAGCGCCCTCACGAGCAACTAACTGAACCGACGCGGCAGCACTACGCGCGATCTGAGCACCCTTACCTGGCTTCATCTCGACACAATGGATCGTTGAACCGACAGGGATATTACGCAACGGCAGGCAATTGCCCACCTTGATAGGCGAGTCTTCACCAGAGACTAACGTGTCTCCAGCCGCTACACCTTTGGGCGCGATAATATATCGACGCTCACCATCGGCATAACAGAGTAAAGCAATATGCGCTGTGCGGTTAGGATCGTATTCAAGACGCTCCACCTTTGCGGGAATACCATCTTTGTTGCGCTTAAAATCAATAACACGATAGTGCTGCTTATGACCGCCACCAATGTGACGCACAGTAATGCGACCAGCACTGTTGCGACCACCAGATTTCTTCTTTGGTGCTAAAAGCGGTGCGTAAGGTGCGCCTTTATGTAGGTCAGGAGTAACAACACTAACAACAAAGCGACGACCGGGGGAGGTTGGTTTTCTTTTGATAACTGCCATGATTAGCCCCTTACTCCGCTACTGAAAAGTCAATATCTTGACCTTCCGCCAAACGTACATAGGCTTTCTTCCAGTCACTGCGCTGGCCAATGCCGGTGCGCGTGCGACGAGTCTTGCCCTTTACATTAACTACACGAACGCCTTCAACTTTGACTTCAAAGAGCTGCTCAACAGCTTTTTTCACTTCCAGTTTGCTGGCATCGGTAGCCACCTTAAATACTACTTGAGTTGCCGCCCCGGCAGTCATCGCTGCTTTTTCTGTGATGTGCGGTCCGAGCAACACTTTGAAGAGTCTCTCTTGGTTCATGCCAAAATCTCCTCAAGCTTTTTCAGCGCTGCAACAGTCACCAGCACCTTGTCAAAATTAATTAAACTGACTGGATCAACCGCCGCTGCATCACGCACATCAACTTTGTGCAAGTTACGTGCAGACAGGTACAAGTTGTGGCTTACCTCTTCAGTCACGATTAATGCCTCAGTTAAGCTGTACTCGCCTAACTTAGCTATCAGCGCCTTAGTTTTAGGAGCATCCAAGTCAAAGCTCTCTACGACAATCAAACGCTCTTGGCGTGCCAACTCTGACACAATTGAACGCATCGCCGAACGATACATTTTGCGATTTAGCTTCTGACTATGATCCTGAGGCTGCGCCGCAAAGGTAGTGCCACCACCGCGCCATATTGGGCTGCGGATAGTTCCTGCCCGCGCACGCCCAGTACCCTTTTGACGGAATGGCTTACGGCCACCGCCCGATACGGCTGAGCGGTTTTTCTGCGCACGCGTTCCTTGACGACCACCGGCCAAAAAGGCCACAACGGTCTGATGGATCAGATCTTGATTAAATTCTGTACCAAAAGCAGCTTCTGAAACCTCGACGGTTCCTTGATTACCCTTGGGTGTCGCAATCGCTAGTTCCATGGACACTCCCCTTAAACCTTAACTGCCGGACGAACGACGATATTGCCACCAGGCGCGCCAGGTACGGCTCCCTTGATAAGCAATAAATTGCGCTCTGCATCGACACGTACAATTTCTAGATTCTGCGTAGTAACCTGCTCTGCACCCATATGGCCAGCCATCTTCTTGCCTTTAAATACTCGGCCAGGAGTCTGATTTTGACCAATCGAGCCAGGCGCTCGGTGGGAGATTGAGTTACCGTGAGTGGCGTCTTGCATGGAGAAATTCCAACGCTTTACACCACCTTGGAAGCCTTTACCTTTAGAGGTACCAGTGACATCAACTTTTTGACCAGCTTCGAAGCGCTCTACAGTCAATGCCGAGCCGACTTCAAAGGCTTCTTCAGAACCTTCAGAACGGAATTCCCATTGCCCACGACCGGCCTCGACACCTGCCTTGGCAAAATGTCCTGCTTGTGATTTGGAAACTCTGGAAGCTTTGCGTGATCCGGTGGTGACCTGAATAGCTGAATAGCCGTCAGTCTCCGCGGATTTAATTTGGGTAATGTGATTAGGCGTTGCTTCTACCACTGTTACAGGGATAGATGCACCGTCTTCGGTAAACACACGAGTCATTCCGCATTTGCGGCCGACAATACCTATACTCATTTTTATAACCTCTTAAGCGTACGGGGCTCTTACCCGCTACGGCTGCCTATTTCAAGGCATTACACTTTAGTGTTTGCCCGGCATTACTGCCGAACCGCTACTTTCGTTATCAGCTCAGACTGATCTGAACTTCAACGCCAGCAGCAAGATTCAATTTCATCAGCGCATCAACAGTTTTTTCTGTTGGCTCGACAATGTCGATCAAGCGCTTGTGCGTGCGAATTTCGTACTGATCGCGCGCATCCTTATTAACGTGAGGAGAAATCAAAACGGTAAATCTCTCTTTACGCGTTGGCAACGGTATAGGGCCTCGAATTTGAGCGCCTGTACGTCTTGCAGTCTCGACAATTTCTTGGGTCGAGGTGTCGATCAGCTTGTGATCGAAGGCTTTAAGACGAATCCTAATGCTTTGGTTTTGCATGTTAGCGAAACTCCGCTATTTCTTTTAAATTTCAAGGCTAGAATACGAAAATCTGCCTGCCCCGAAAAAGGAGCGCGAATATTAGTGCCGCTCTACGGGACTGTCAAGCAGTTTAGCGCTTGTAGCCGTTCTTTTTTCTCACATCAGCCAATTTGCCGACTGATAATCTGCTGAGGTCAAAAAAGGGGCTCATAGAGCCCCTTTTTCTCTGGTTTTGCTATTACTCGATAATTTTCGCTACAACACCAGCACCTACCGTACGACCGCCTTCACGGATCGCAAAGCGCAGACCCTCTTCCATCGCAATCGGATGAATCAGCGTCACTTCCATCTGTACGTTATCGCCAGGCATTACCATCTCTGT
>JBNAAJ010000011.1:0-59750 GCA_049631145.1 Porticoccaceae bacterium | reverse complement strand
GAAGCAAAGTTGGCGGCAAAGGCCATAGCTGATTTAGCGGCAGCTCAACGTAAGTTCGAAGCAAAGTGGAGCAAAGCTCGTTTGGCCGCCGATGCTAAAAAAGCGTCTGCAGCTAAGAAAGTAGCAGCAGCCAAAATTAAAGCTGCTGAGAAAAAGGCGGCCGCCAAGATAAAGGCTGAGGCAGCGAAAGAAGCCGCTAAGGCCAAAAAGCAAGCTGCGGCACAGCAGAAGAGAGCGGCAACTGCTAAGAAGGCTGCGGCTAAAAAAGCAGCTGCAAAAATAGCGGCAGCCAAGAAAGCAGCAGCGAAGAAAGCCGCGGCCAAAAAAGCAGCTGCAAAAATAGCGGCAGTTAAGAAGGCAGCAGCGAAGAAAATCGCGGCTAAAAAAGCAGCTGCAAAAATAGCGGCAGCCAAGAAAGTTGCTGCCAAGAAGGCTGCAGCTAAGAAAGCTGCGGCGAAAAAGAAAGCGACTAAGAAGCCTTCAGCCAAAAAGCCTGCAGCTAGAAAGTCAACCGCAAAAAAAACGGCAGTAAAGAAGTCAGGCGGTAAGAAAGGCGTCACTAAGAAAGCCACAGCCAAGAAAGTGGCGGCTAAAAAGTCATCAGCCAAGAAATCTTAATGGTGTAATGGCCTGTAGATCTGTAAAATCAAAATCCCTCACATTGTTGAGGGATTTTTTTTGTCTCATAAATTATGGATATTAAATGGCCGCATTATTAACCATTGAAACCTCAACCCCAGCTTGTTCAGTTGCACTGAAGATGCAAGGTAGGCTTATCTCAAGATATTCAGAGGTGCCTCGCTCTCATACACAGCAAGTTATGCCCATGATTAACGAGGTACTCAATGAGGCCGAGATTAAAATTGATCAAGTTGATGCCATTGGTGTTACTGTAGGTCCAGGTTCCTTTACGGGCTTACGGATTGGTTTTGCTTCAGCACAAGGGTTGGCGTTTGCGGCAGGCCTGCCAGTGATTGCCATATCTTCTTTACAGGCAATTGTGGCGACTTATGAGCGTATTGCAAATGTCGCCACAAACAGTATTGTGCTGCCCCTACTAGATGCACGAATGGATGAATTTAACTGTGCAGTTTACCAACTTCAATCAGGCCCTGAAATGCAGGTATTGGCGCCGGATCAGCTACTCAGTATAGATGATACGATAGCGATGATTGATGATTACCCCTCTGCTATATTGGTTGGTGATGCGGGAACGCTTGCGACTACACATGAACTGACGGGTAGAACTTATAAACCAATTTATCCGAATGCCCTAGATCTAATTCCTATTACAGAAAGTCGGTTAGCAGAGGGTATTGCCAAGCCCATAGGCGCTGTTGACTTGGTCTATTTGCGAGGTGCAGAGGCTTGGAAAAAAAGAAAGCGGTTAAGGGATATTTAGGTTATGGATATTTTTCAGGCAATATGGCTGGCGGTGATTCAAGGTCTTTCAGAATTTTTACCTATTTCGAGCTCCGCGCACCTTATCTTACCTACAGAGCTCTTTGGCTGGCCTGATCAAGGATTAGTATTTGATGTGGCAGTTCATGTCGGCTCACTTGTGGCCGTTGTGGTCTATCTTCGTGCTGATATACAGCAGATAGCTATGCAGTGGTTCAAAAGTCTATCGCCCAATCGACCGAATACGCCATCAAGTCTACTAGCCTGGTCGATTATTGTGGGTACCCTGCCAGCAGGGTTGGCTGGTCTTTTGTTAATGGGCTTTATCGAGGCTCATTTGCGCTCAATACCAGTTATTGCCATTACCACTATATTATTTGGCCTGCTATTAGGCTGGGCTGATCGCCGTCATCGCGGCACTAAAACACTAGATCAGATGACATGGAGAGCCGCTCTAGTAGTTGGTCTCGCACAAATGCTAGCGTTGATTCCGGGAACCTCTAGATCAGGCATTACAATGACAGCAGCTCTCGCTCTAGGCTTCGATCGCACATCAGCTGCACGTTTTTCTTTTCTACTAGCGATCCCTATTATCACTCTGAGTGGCCTCTTTAAAGGCGCTGAGTTGTTGGGGCAGGAATCGATAATCTGGCCTGAACTACTTATTGGCACCGTAATATCAGGTGTGACAGCCTATCTTTGTATCCACAGTTTTTTACGTTTTGTTGAACGTGTGGGGATGATGCCTTTTGTTATTTACAGGCTGTTGCTAGGCGCTGTGTTGATTTTTATTCTGTGGGTTTGATGCGATGAAGAGTAAGACCAAATTGGCATTTATTGGCTTGGGTGTTATGGGCTACCCCATGGCTGGATGGCTCAGTCGCAATGGCCATCAGGTCACTGTATACAATCGCACTAATGCAGTGGCTGAGCGCTGGGTTGCTGAATTTTCGGGTCAACACGCATTGAGCCCAGCCGTTGCTGCTAAATCTGCTGATATTGTTTTTGTATGCGTCGGTAACGATAGTGATGTTAGCGAGGTAATGCGAGGCGAGCAGGGTGTTATGGCGGCGCTCGCATCCGGTTCTATTATTGTCGATCATACAACGACCTCGGCTAAACTCGCCAAGCAGTTAGCGATAGAGGTTGAACGTGCTGGTAGTCAGTTTATTGATGCTCCTGTCTCTGGAGGTCAGCAGGGCGCTGAAAATGGCCAGTTGACGGTAATGTGCGGCGGTCAGGCTGAGATATTCGCCAAGGTGGAACCGATCATAAGATGCTACGCCAAGTCAGTTCAGCTCATGGGTGGCTGGGGCAGTGGACAACTGTGTAAAATGGTTAATCAGATTTGTATTGCAGGGGTAGTACAGGGGCTAGCTGAGGGGCTTAATTTTGCTGAGCGCGCTGGTCTAGACGCTCATCAGGTGATTGATGTGATTAGTCAGGGCGCAGCACAGTCATGGCAGATGGAGAATCGATACCAAACCATGTTGGCGGGTGACTATGAGCACGGTTTCGCAGTGCAGTGGATGCGTAAAGATTTGGCTTTTGCCTTACAAGAAGCAAAGAGTAATGGTGCTGACTTGCCGGTTACCAAACTGGTCGATCAGTACTATGAGCAGATAGAAGGTATGGGGGGTGGCCGCTATGATACCTCCAGTTTATTATTCCGCTTAAAGAATCCGGTTCAAGGATAGAAAAGGTAGCAAATTATGAGTAAAGAAATGAGTGCAGAGCAAGTTAATCGCGAGTTGGCAGCGTTTTTAGATGCTTCGCCAACACCATTTCATGCTGTCGCCTCAATAGTAGATCGTCTTAAAACTGCTGGTTTTTCTGCGTTAGATGAATCCACAGACTGGCAGTTGGCTGCAGGTGAAAAATATTACGTGGTCAGAAATGGCTCCTCTATCATAGCTTTTATTGTAGGTTCGAGCTCTGTGCCCCAATCGGGCTTACGGATGGTGGGTGCTCATACTGACAGCCCTTGTTTAATGATTAAGCCGCAACCGGAATTGCACAAGAATGGTTATTTTCAGTTAGCTGTTGAAGTGTATGGCGGTGCCTTACTCAATCCTTGGTTTGACCGTGATCTATCCATTGCCGGTCGCGTAGTCTATCGTAATCAAGCGCAACAGTTAGTGCAGACATTGGTCGATTTTAAACAAGCAGTAGCGATGATACCCAGCTTGGCTATCCATCTTGATCATGAGGCCAACAAGGGTCGCACGGTTAATCCGCAAACTGACATTCCGCCTCTAGTAATGATTGATAGCGGTGCTTCGGCAGACTTTAGAGCATTATTGGCTGAGCGGTTTCTACCGGAGGGCGCAGAGGTACTGGATTACGAACTCTGTCTCTATGATACTCAGGGAGCAGCTATTGTTGGGTTGAAGAACGACTTTTTTGCCTCTGCGAGGTTAGATAACCTTCTCAGCTGTTACCTGTCTATAGAGGCATTATTGCAAGCAGATGGACAAAATACATGTTTGGTAGTATGCAATGATCATGAAGAGGTTGGGAGTGTCTCTGCGGTTGGAGCAGATGGGCCTTTCTTACAATCTGTGCTGGAGCGTATTCTCGCCGCTGACAATGATGCTACTCTCAGTCAATTATTAGATGGCTCATTAATGATATCTTGTGATAATGCTCATGCCGCCCATCCAAATTTTGCCGATAAGCATGATAGTGCTCATATGCCGTTGTTAAATGGCGGACCTGTGATAAAGGTAAATGTTAAGCAACGCTATGCGACTAACAGCTTAAATGCGAGTCTATTTCGTCAGCTCTGTGCCGATGCCAAGGTACCCGTGCAGACCTTTGTTTCCCGAAGTGATCTTGGTTGCGGTAGCACCATAGGTCCCATTACCTCATCCAGATTAGGCGTGCCAACACTGGATGTGGGTATCCCCCAGCTGGGCATGCACTCTTGTCGTGAAGTGACCGGCGCTGAAGATCCCGCGCGATTGCAACGGGTGTTGAAAGATTTTTTTAATAAATCAGGAAATTTAGCAATAGCCATTGAGTAATCGCTTTTATCCACTACTATAGCCGCTTTGTTGAAGAAGAAAGAATTACTATGAGTCAAAAACGTGTTTTAACCGGTATTACCACTTCAGGAACGCCTCATTTGGGCAACTATGTAGGTGCTATTCGGCCTGCGATTGAAGCGAGTCACTCGGGTGAATTTGAGTCATTTTTCTTTTTGGCTGATTATCATGCCCTGATTAAATGTCAGGACGCCGATATGGTGTATCAGTCGACTCGGGAAATCGCAGCGGCTTGGTTGGCCCTGGGGTTAGACACTGAAAAGGTGACCTTCTATCGCCAGTCGGATATTCCCGAGATCCCTGAGTTGACGTGGTTGCTGACCTGTATGACCGCTAAGGGGCTAATGAATAGAGCTCATGCCTATAAGGGCGCTGTACAAGCAAATATTGATGCCGGAGAGGATGAAGATATGGCGATCAGCATGGGTTTGTTTAGTTATCCCGTTTTGATGGCCGCTGATATTCTTATGTTTAATGCCCACAAAATTCCGGTTGGCCGCGACCAGATTCAGCATGTTGAGATGGCGCGAGATATTGCTCAGCGATTTAATCATCATTATGGCGAGCACTTTATACTGCCTGAAGCGCAGGTGGATGATAATGTCGCTGTCTTACAAGGATTAGATGGGCGTAAGATGAGCAAGAGTTACGGCAACACCATTCCTCTGTTTTTAAGTGAAAAACAACTTAAAAAACATATCAATAAAATTAAAACGAATCTACTTGAGCCTGGTCAACCTAAAGACCCGGATAGTTCCGCGGTGTTTCAAATTTGGCAGGCTTTTGCTAGCAAGTCTCAAGTGCAAGCTATGCGTGATGAGTTTGCCAATGGAATAGCATGGGGAGAGGCTAAACGGCAGTTATTTGAGTTGGTTAACGAGCAATTGAAAGAGCCGAGAGAAAAGTATTTACAGCTTTTGGAGAACCCAGCTGAAGTTGAAGCCGTATTGAGACAGGGTGCGGACAGAGCCCGTCAGAGCAGTTCAGCTCTGATAGCGGACGTCAGGCGGGCGGTAGGCATAAGATCACTGGGTTAGTCTACAACTTAAGCTGGTTGCAAGCGCTGCTTTCTGTATAATGCGCGCCATCAATTATCTATCAGTTTTCAAATCAATGGGAGCGACCATGAGTCATTTAAGAATTTGCGCATTAATTATCATATCCAGTGCTCTGCTGTGGGGATGTAGTGCTAAACAGGATCGAGAACTCACTGCAGCGCAAGAGCAGGCGGTTGCAGAGCGTATCGCACCAGCTGGCCACGTGATTAAGGCCGGTGAAGTGGTTGCCGCTGTAGCGACAAGCGGTGCTTTACGCGCAGGCGTAGACATCTACAATCGTAACTGTGTTGCCTGTCATAGCTCAGGTGTTGGTGGCGCGCCCATCTCCGGTGATATTGCTGCATGGGCCAGCCGACTGGAAAAAGGCATTGAGACCGTTTATGCCAATGCGATCAATGGCATAAACGCGATGCCCGCAAGGGGCACTTGCATGGACTGTAGTGACGATGAAGTGATAGCGGCCATTGACTATATTCTCGACAACAGCAAGTGATAGCGCTAAAGATTGCAATAAAAAAACCGCTTGTTCCAGACTAGCGGTTTTTTTATGTCTCGGCTGTAGTTAATTTACTTAGTAAGTCAGTGTAATGTCGGCTGAGGATTGGCGAACATTTCGTCGATATGGGTTCGGTTAAATTCGTAGGGCTCACTGCAGAATTCACAAGTAATTTTTACCGACCCCTGCTGTTCACAAATATCATAGACTTCCTCACTCCCCAGGGATATTAGCGCCTGTTGCGTTCGCTGTCTCGAGCAGCTGCAGAAAAAGTGTAAAGACTCAGGCTCAAACAGGCGCACACCATCTTCGTGGAACAGCCTGTAAAGCTGTTCGTCATGGGATAGGTGTAATTGTTCTTCAGATTGCAAGGTCTGCATCAGAGCGCATATATGCTCCCAATCTGCAGCAGTTTTATCGACACTATTGCCATTGGGCATTTGCTGGACCAGAACACCAGAAGCAACTTTTTCGTTGGCACTTATTTTGATTTGCGTGGGCAATTGCTCCGACTGATTGAAATAGTGTTCTAAACAGCCGCTAAGATCCTTTGCATCCATTGGTACAATGCCCTGATAGCGCTCTCCGCCCTCTGGCTCGATGGTAATCGCCAGACTGGCATTGCCGACTAGTTCCTGAAGGTTGTCGGTTTTACCCGCAGCGGCTAAATCACCACGCACAATGCCGCGTAATTTAGACCCTTGAGAACACTCTGCCATTATTGTGCTCAGAGGGCCGCCCCCCATGGCTTGAATACTGACAATCCCAGAAAATTTCAGCGTAGCACTGAGTAAGCTGGCGGCCACCAGAAATTCACCGAGAATATTGGCTACCGATGATGGATATTGCTGCTGTGTCACGATGGCCTGATAGCTATCCGTCAGGGTAGTAATTTCACCGCGTATATCGGTGCCGTCAAAAAGGAATCGCTGTCTGATATCTTGGTTATTCATGATAAGAATTGTACTTTTATTTGGGTTGGCAAGAAGGATTAATGATTTAAGAATCGATGAATCTGTCTACGTTGTTTTTTATTGGGCCGTTCACTGGTTGGAGTAGAGACATTAAATGCTTTGCGCTCTGCCGCGAGTTTCTCTCTTTGCTCAATGCTTTCAGCGGTTTCAATGTACAGTTTTTGCGCCTCAGAAGCACTGCGACGCTGCTCTGAGATGCCCACCACCTCGATAGTTTTACTGTCGAAGCCCTGACGAACCGTCAGTACAATACCTACTTCAATGAGTCGGCTAGGTTTTGATTTTTGGCCATCAATCTGCACCTTGCCGCTCTCTATAGCCGCTTTAGCAATTGCGCGCGTCTTAAAAAAGCGCGCGGCCCAAAGCCACTTATCGATTCGAACTTTATCAGTGCTATCCATTATTGATAGCCAGAATTTGTTCAAAGCGACGTATGGCTGAGTATTTATCGCTTGGGCTCGATGGCTGTTGGCTATCGGGCGTCTCAATAGTCAGCAGATATCGGATGCCATAGTGTCTCGCGGCGTTGAGTACCGGTTCGGAATCATCAATAAATAATGTTCTATCTGGGTCAAAGTCAGTGTTGTGTTGGAGCTGTTGCCAGAATTGCTGCTCCTCCTTGGGGTAGCCATAATCATGAGATGAAATGACATTATCTAGCAGGGGTTCAATATCAGTGACTGCAAATTTTATCGCAATGCTGTCAGGGTGGGCATTGGTCACCAAAATACGTTGTTTATTGATTTTACCAAGGCCACGCAAAAACGCCAAAGTCTGAGGGCGTTCGCCAATTAAATGTTGGATTTCGCGTTTAAGGTCGACAATATTGACATCTAGTTGCCGAGACCAGTAATCGGTGCAGTACCAGTCTAGAGTGCCACGTTTGGCAATGAGTTGCTGATGGAGGTCAGCCTTGGCTGTGTCTTCGGGCAGGCCATGCAGTTGACTATAGCGTCGCGGAAGATGCTGTAGCCAGAAAAAACTATCGAAGTGTAGATCCAGTAATGTGCCATCCATATCGAGAAGCACGGTGTCAATCTTATGCCAGTCCTGCCTACCAAAGTCTGCCGTAATCAAAACAAATCCTCTGGAAGCGGATTTTGATTATCGCTTGCAGATGAGGTACCGCTATCATCAAGCTCGGGTACATTGTCATTTCTGAAAAATTCAAATATGCCATCCTGATTGGGCGCTACGCGCTGCCCCGTTTTGGCATCAATCTTAACCATTACAATACCATTGGGCTGAGGTCTCTGTATTTGTGCTTTATCTGCCAGCGCGGCTCCCATAAATTCAATCCAAATCGGCAGTGCCGATGAACCACCGTATTCGTTGCGGCCGAGGAGTGAATTATCATCAAATCCTACCCAAGCGGTAGCCACTAAATGGGGCGAGTATCCTGAAAACCATGCATCTCTGGGGCCGTTAGTTGTGCCGGTTTTTCCCGCAAGATCAGAGCGATTGAGTTTTTGCGCTTTTTTACCTGTACCACGCAAGATAACATCCTTAAGCATGGAATCGATCAGGAATGTGGTTTTCTTATCTACCACTCGTTTGGCTTCAACAGTCTCTACATCACTGGTAGTTTGTAGCGCTTGCATTATGGCTTGCCAACTATCTTGTTCATTTTGTTGCAGCGATTCCTGTGCCAGATTAGTCAACAATTGTTCCAGTTGCAGGTCGATATCTTCAGATTCAGTTGGATTGTTGATTTCACCATCGCTATTAGTTGACTCGCAGGGATCGCATACGGTATCCGGATTAGCTTGATAGATAACGTTGCCATCGCGGTCGATTACTTTGTCGAGAATATAGGGATTGACTAAATAGCCACCATTGGCAAACACTGCGTAACCGCGTGCAATTTCCAGAGGTGTTAGGGCATGGCTACCAAGAGCTAGACTGAGATCTAGCGGCATATCACCCGTGTCAAAACCAAAGGATTGAAGACCTTCTAGGGTGCGATCTATACCCATACGTCGCAGCAATCGAATAGAGACCAAGTTACGCGATCGATAAAGTGCCTCACGTAAGCGAGTGGGTCCGTAGAACTTGCCGCCATCATTCTCTGGACGCCAAGTCTCCTCTAGTTTAACGTCATCAAATACAACAGGAGCATCATTTATCATTGATGCAGGCGTAAAGCCATTCTTCAGGGCGGTGGCATAGATAAAGGGCTTGAAGTTTGAACCTGGTTGACGGGTCGCTTGTGTAATCCGGTTAAAGCGACTTTGACGGTAATCAAAGCCACCCACTAGCGCTTTGATGCCACCATTGTTAGGGGCTAGGGCAACCATAGCAGCCTGAGCTTCCGGTAATTGCGTTAAGCTGACTCGGTCATTGGCATGACGCAAAATGCGAATTAAATCGCCAACCTTAAATACCGTTGCCGCAGACTCTATTGGTGCTGTGCGAGCATTAACAGTTTTATACAGCCTTAAGTTTTCTAATCCATCTACCCAGTTTAAGGGCAGTGATAGGCCATCTCTGGTGAGTATCATCAGGTGATCTTCGGCTACCTCAGTGACAATAGCGGGTTCTAGTCCGCCGTAAACCGCAGTGCCTTTTAATGTTGCCTCCCATTGGTCTTCAGCGACTTCCGTTATTTCTGCGCCTCGGTAGCCATGACGCTGGTCATAAGCCGTAATGCCGGCTTGTAAGGCTTTTACTGCGCGCGACTGCATATTGGAGTCCAATGTAGTTATCGCAGTATAGCCCTCGGTGTAAGCTTTAAGACCAAATTTATTGACCACTTCTTGACGCACCATTTCAGCGCCATAGGCAGCGTCTAGTTCTGAAATAGAACCGTGGTAAGAGGCGGTATCTCCCTCGGCACTTGCTTCTAAAAACTGTTGTTGGTTGATAGTTCCTAGGCTTAGCATACGACCCAATATCCAATTTCTGCGTTGTATGGCACGCTCAGAATTAGCTAAGGGGTTGTATCTTGATGGCGCTTTCGGCAGTCCGGCGATTGTTGCCACTTCGGCTAAGCTCAGTTGATCAAGGGTTTTACCATAATAAACCTGAGCAGCGGCACCGACGCCATAGGCTCTGTTGCCCATATAGATTTTATTGGTATAGAGGGAGAGAATTTCCTGTTTGCTTAGCTCCTCTTCGATTCTAAAGGCTAGTAGTATCTCGTTGAATTTTCGAGTGAATTCTTGACGTTTACTTAGAAAGAAGTTGCGTGCCACCTGCATGGTGATGGTGCTACCGCCACTGCGAATAGATCCGGTTGTAATCAATTCTATCGCGGCGCGCGCTAAACCGGAGATAACAATGCCTTTATGTTCAAAAAAACTGTCGTCCTCTGCGGCGAGAAAGGCATCGATCATCGGTTGAGGAATCTCCTCAAAACTCACCGGTGTACGCTTTTTTTCACCGAACTCAGCAATAACTTTCAAATCTTGTGAGTGAACACGCAGAGGGATTTGTAACTCAATCTCCCTTAGTTCTTCCACTGACGGCAGTTTTGGCGACAGATATAGGTAGAGACAGGAGGCCACCACGAGGAATCCTCCGAGGCCGAGTATCGTCAGGATAGATAATGATTTTAGTAGCTTACGCTTATTCTTGGACCGCATTTTTCAGGCACCATAAAAACCAGGCGATATTATAAGGTGTAGGGAATGTGAAGTGCATCATTTGCGGCAAAGGCAAACATTGTTAATGTCTGTCATCGCCATGGTTGGCCAGAAACACATCAAGGAGGATTATCATTAAATGCCCCTTTTCGATTTTTCGTCAATATCCCCTAAGCCTGTATTGGGCCTAGATATTTCCTCTACTGCAGTTAAATTGATCGAACTGAGCCCAACAGCTCAGGGTTATGAGATCAAAGCCTGCAATTCCCTTCCCCTACCTGCTAATACAGTAATTGAAAAAGATATTATCAATGTGATGGCCCTGACACAGACGTTAAAAGTACTAGCCTTAGAGTCTGGTATCAAGCTTAAAAATGTAGCGCTGGCTATTCCCGATGTTTTGGTCATTACCAAGGAGTTTGAATTACCCGCTGAGCTTGCGGATTTACAACTAGAAGCGCAGATTGGGTTAGAGATAAGCGAGCACCTTGCATACCCTATTGAAGAGATAGCCTTTGATTTTGAAATCGTAGATTCGTTGAAAAAGGATCAAGACCAGATCAAGGTTTTAGTCACCGCCTGTCTTCAGAAGAATATAGAGAAGCTTAAACAGGCAGCAGAAGATGCTGGGTTCAGGCTTCATGCAGTAGAACCGCAAAGCTACGCTATTGAACGAGCGTTTCGGCTAATCCTATCTCAATCTATCCATAATGATCGTAGGTTAGTGGCCGTTGCTGATATCGGTGAGAGTCTATTTAACTTATTTTTATTGATAGACGGTAGGGTGATTTATAGCAGAGAGCAGTTATTTGGTGGCAAACAATTAGCTGAAGAGATTCAGCGCCGTTATGGTTTATCTTGGGAAGAATTCTGCAATATTGAAGGTGAGGGTTCGCTTCCACATGATTACGGATCAAGTGTACTTGCACCCTTTAAGAAAAATGTGATTGAGCATATTACTAGAGCATTACAGATCTTCTACTCCTCAAGCGATTACAACTGTGTAGATCAGCTATTTCTTGTTGGCGGCCTATCTGCTCTTGAAGGATTGGCATGCGATATTGAGGCCGCCCTATGTATACCTGTTGAGATCGCTAATGTGCTGGCCGATATGTCGATAAGTGCACAAACTGAGAATTTTGGTGCCTTTGATAATGGGCCGGCAATGTTTTTGGCCGTGGGGCTTGCTTTGAGAGGTTTTGATTAATGTCGAGGATTAATTTATTGCCTTGGCGACAAGAATCTAGAAACCGTGCGACGAAGATATATTGTGTGTGGCTGGGGCTCGTGATACTGGTGTCCATACTTCTGGTCGCAATAGGAGCCTTGATTGCAGAGATAGCGCTGAAAAAGCAGCAGCAACGAAATCTGTATCTTGAAAGCAATAGTGCTGAGATGGATAGAATGCTTGCAGAAATTACCAAGATAAAAATAAAACGGCAGGAGCTATCCTTACGGATGAAAGTCGTTCGTAGCTTACAGGATGGCAGAACGGAAATCGTAAGTATTTTTGATCAATTAGTTTATGCAATACCAGAGGATATTTACCTAACTAAACTAGAGCGAAGTGCAGCAACAATGATGTTGTATGGAGTCTCCGAGTCTAACCATCAACTGTCTGTGCTGATGAGGAACCTGAATAAATCAGCTCAATATGACAATGCTAGCCTCGTCGAAATGCAACAGGATAACAACGCTAGTGCATTTAATTTACAAGTCATTGTCGGGGCTAAAATATCACCGAAACTCTAATTCAGAGCATATTTTTCAATCAAGGATAAGAGGGATGATGTGCCATTGCCAGAAAGTCTAAATCAGCTCAGAGCCATAAATTTTTCCGACTTAGCGATCAAGCAGATTGGTGCATGGCCGCTGTTATTAAGAATAAGTTTGTGGTTGTTAATATTTGTCGCAATTTTACTTTGCGGTGAAGTTTTTGTCATATCAGATCTACGTAGGCAGTTTCATATCGCCGCTGAAAATGAGTCGAAGCTACTGCGACTATACAGCGCCAAGGCTTTTCAGACGGCAAATTTGGATGCATATCGGCAGCAGTTAATAGATTTAAAATCAATGTTTACGGCGTCAGTCAAACAGCTGCCTGACACTGCGGATATGCCAAATCTGTTAGAGGATATTAACAATACCGCTATTAGCAGTGGTCTGAGGATGCAAGCAATCTCGCTACAACCAGAAAAAGTTGCTGAGTTCACCTTTGAATTGCCAATGAGAATTGAAGTTACTGGTGATTACCATGCTTTTGGTTCGTTCGTTAGCGGTATAACGTCCCTAACCAGAGTGGTTACTCTGCATGATTATTCTATTGAGACTTATAATGAATCGTCACTCAAGATGGTTATTGAGGCCAAGGCATATAGATACAGGGAGTCGGCCAATTAATGGCGGCGGTCTGGTTAAGCCTTTTGTCTATTTACATGTCAGTATTGTTGCTCGGTTGCGATACTAGGGCTCATTACGATGATCTAGATATTCAAATGGCCACTTTTAGGCATAACGCTAAAAGTACTGTTGAATCATTACCTGTTGCACCACAAATTGATCGGTCTAATTACACCGCGTTGACCATGCGCAGTCCTTTTTTGCCGCCAGTGGGCACTGTTGGGAAAGATCAGTTATCAAATACGGTTGTGCTGGCGCCAGACCAAGGTCGATCGCGTGAGCCGCTGGAGTTTTTTAATTACAGTGCTCTGTCGATGGTTGGTACGTTAAGCAGTGGACAGCAGATGTGGGCTCTGATTGATGATGGAGAGGGTGGTATACACAGAGTAGCTGTAGGGAGTTATATAGGCAGAAACTATGGCGAGATTACTCGGATTGATAAGCAGCAATTACATGTGTTGGAGACCGTACCGAACGATAATGGAGGCTGGGTTTATCGGCAGAGGTTACTGATGATTGTTGAAGACTGATTGATCAAAGGAAACGTTTATGATGGTTAGTTGTAAATACTGTGGTTTATGGTTGTTTGCGTGCCTTTGCCTCGTTATTGGAGACAGTCTAGCCGGTACTCAAAAGCCTACCTCATTCCAACCCCTTGAAGTTTCGACTGCACTGTTGACCAATGTTGATGTTAACTCTGATATTGGGCGCGTTGGAATCATTGTATTTGAACTCAGTGACCCCGCGGTAAAAATTGATGTTGAGAAAACTGAAAACAGTATTGGCGTAACATTTTTTAACACTGAGTTATCAAAGTATCTGCAGCGACAAATGGACGTGAGTGATCTGGGTACGCTTGTTGCTGATATAGATGTAAGTCAGCAACAGTCTGCAACCGTCGCCAATGTCAAAGTAACAGCGCCTTATAAGGCTACAACCTATCGGGATGGTGAACAATATATTGTTAGAGTTAAGCCACTGCTCGCTGCCAAGATGGAGTCAACTTCAAGCACTGACTTTACTGGTGAGCCTTTGTCACTCAACTTTCACAATATTGAATTGCGCTCGGTGTTACAGATAATTGCCGATTTTACCGACCTAAATCTAGTCGTTAGTGATAGCGTTACTGGTAATATAACCTTGCATTTGGATCAGGTTCCCTGGGATCAGGCGCTAGATGTAGTTCTTAATTCTAAGGGGCTAGGTAAGCGTCAGTTTGGCAATATTGTAATGATCGCTACGGCGGTGGAAATTGCCGAGCAGGAGCGGTTACAGATAGAGGCTAATCGTCAGTCTCAGGAGTTGGCAGCTCTAGAAACGGTTTTCTTACGGATAAAATACGCTGATGCATCGACTATCTATCAGTTATTTGTTGAGGATACTGATAAAAGCGTCTTGGCAGAGGCAAGTGGCGAGCGAAAGGGTACTAGTATCCTATCCAAGCGAGGTAATGCGGTAGTTGATGAGCGCACCAACACAATTATTCTCACCGACACCACCTCAAAGATTGCAGACTTTAAACGTCTAGTAGCTGAAATAGATATTCCGATCAAACAGGTCTTAATTGAAGCGAGGATTGTTATTGCCAATACCGACTTTAAAAACGAACTTGGCGTGATCTGGGGTTTGGCTGGAACGGAAAAACTATCAGCTAATCAGGCCTCAGATAGCAGTGGTGCCGGCAGTCTCAATTTTGCCGGTCGTAGATCGGGGTTAACTTTGGGCGCTAGTGTTGACGATGAGGGAGAGGTTGATCCTAGTCCTGATGGTATTGCCATGCGCAATTATGATTTTGGCTTGAGCGATAATTTAGCGGTTGATTTAGGTGTGACCAATCCCAGCGGCTCCTTTGGTTTGGGTTATCTGACTGATAATCTTCTGATTGACTTAGAACTCAGTGCACTGGAGTCGGATGGTTTTGCAGAGATTGTTTCACAGCCCAAAGTTTTGACAGCGGATAAGCAACAAGCGGTGATAAAAACGGGAACGGAGATAGCCTACCAAAAGGCTACTTCTAGCGGTGCTACAAGCGTTGAGTTTAAAGAGGCGGTACTGCAATTGGAGGTGACACCTCAAATAACACCGGATAATCATATTATTGTCGATTTGTTGGTGTCGCAGGATTCTGTCGGCGCTTTTACAGCCTCTGGTGAGCCAGCTATTGATATCACTCAAATAGAGACCCAAGTTTTGGTGGGTGACGGACAGACGCTAGTGCTTGGTGGTATCTTTCATACCGAAGATGTAAAAGGGAGTGAGAAAGTGCCAATCTTGGGAGATATACCTTTTTTTGGCAGGTTATTTAGAAATGACCTGCGAAAGACTGAAAAACGTGAAATACTAATCTTCCTGACACCGAAAATAATTGACGATAATCTGTTGGATAGATGAGCGAACAACACATATTCTTGATTGGCCCGATGGGAGCCGGCAAATCGACGATTGGACGGCAGTTGGCCGGATATCTCAATCGCCCTTTTTTTGATATTGATAATGAAATTGAATCTCGTGCTGGCGCGGATATTCAATGGATATTTGATATGGAGGGTGAGGCTGGATTTCGGGCGCGCGAGAGTAAAGTACTAATGGAGGTAATAGCTAATGACCGCTCATCTGTCATCGCTACTGGAGGCGGTATTATTCTGAGTGCAAAAAATCGCGCAACACTTAGTGCCAATGGGCAAGTAGTGTACCTCTCAGCCACTAAGCAACAGCTGTTTGAGCGGACGCGCAAAGATAAAAATCGACCTCTGCTACAAGTCAAAGATCGAAGAGCAGTGATTGATCAGTTAGTAAAGGAAAGAGAGCCGCTGTATAAAGAGGTTGCCGATTTGATATTCCCCTCTGGCCATATCTCGCCCAATAAGATCACAAAAACCCTCGCGAAAGCGCTCGCAGGGCTTTGATAATTTAGTCGCCTTTAGCATAATGCCTGCCCAAGCAACTTTTGAGTCCAAGTTCCCATGAGTAGTAAAGCATCTCCAACAGTTTTACCCGCGCCGATTTCCGTTGATCTTGGCGACAGAAGCTATCCTATTCATATAGGTTGCGGACAAATTTCGCAGGCCAATATAAGCCAGTATATTCAGGGTCAAAAAGTATTAATCGTAACTAACACCAGTATTGCACCACTTTATCTCCAATCGGTGACAGAGCAATTGCAGGAAAAACAGGTCGATACTGTGATTCTAGAAGATGGTGAAAAATACAAGAATCTCGAAAACCTGAATCATATTTATACTGAACTAATCAATCAACACCATGACCGCAAAACGACATTGGTAGCATTGGGAGGCGGTGTTATTGGAGATATGACAGGGTTTGCTGCGGCGTGCTATCAGCGTGGTGTGCCGTTTATCCAAATTCCGACCACATTGCTTGCGCAGGTTGACTCATCAGTGGGGGGTAAAACGGCGGTCAATCACAGTCTTGGTAAAAATATGATTGGTGCCTTTTATCAGCCGCAGGCGGTTGTTATCGATACCGATACCTTAACGACATTGCCCGATCGCGAGTTTAGAGCGGGTATGGCTGAAGTTATTAAGTATGGTCTGATAAGCGATGCTGAATTTTTTGATTGGTTAGAAGATAATTTGGACGCATTGTTGCAGCGCGATAATACCGCTATGGCTTTCGCTATCCAACGCTCCTGTGAAAACAAGGCTCAGATAGTGAGTGCTGATGAGACAGAACAGGGCGTCAGAGCAATTCTTAACCTAGGCCATACCTTCGGACATGCCATTGAGACATACCAACAGTACAACGATTGGTTACATGGAGAGGCTGTCGCGGCAGGTATGGTAATGGCCGCACAGTTATCTGTATTGTCCGGTGATATGGCATTATCTGAGTTACAGCGAGCAATAGGATTAATCTCTGCCTGTGGATTGCCAATAAAACCTCCCTCTGGAATGACCTCCGACGACTTTATGCAGCTAATGGTGCGCGATAAAAAGGTATTAGATGGTCGGCTGCGTTTGGTTTTGCTTAATGGCATCGGCCATGCCATGGTTCGCGCAGATTTTAACGCCAGTTTGCTGGAGCAAGTCCTCAGTGACGCCTGCAATGCTTGATGTTGCCCTAGAAAACCACCGATAGGTAAAACCAACCTCTTACAGCAGTGCGTACACAGTATTAGTAGCCTTGAACAGATTGTTCAATAAGCTCTAACTGTGTAAAATATCGCGCTTTTGCCAAATAGCACCGAAAAGTGCTTTCGATCATCCATCAAAATTTATTTTTTAGAGTTTTATTATGACTCAAAGCTTATGTCGGCTTGACGATTTTAAAGATAACTGTGGTTTTGGACTAATTGCCCAAGTAAAAGGCAAGACCAGTCATAAACTATTGCAGAACGCTATTCAAGCATTGACCTGCATGACACACCGTGGCGGTGTAGCCGCGGACGGTAAGACGGGTGATGGCTGTGGTCTACTGATGCAGAAACCGGATAGCTTTCTGCGCGCAGTTGTTAAAGACACTCTGCAGTTGACGTTGCCCGAGTCGTATGCCGTCGGGGCGATTATGCTAAGTGCGGATGATGCTGAGCGAGAGTCGGCCAAGAGTATCTTCACACAGGAAATAGAGGCCCAAGGGCTAGCGGTGCTCGGGTGGCGTGAAGTGCCGACCGATAACAGCTGTTTGGGGCCTATTGCACTGGAGTCGCTACCCGCTTTTGAGCAAGTGTTTGTAGCGCCGAGCGAAACCGTTGATGAGCAAAGATTCAGCGCGCGTTTATACATGGGTAGGCGTAAAGCGGAAAAACGTCTTGAGGCTGATAGTAGCTTCCATGTAGCCAGCTTGGGTACAAATATCCTGAGTTATAAAGGCCTGATGATGCCGGTCGATTTGCCGGGTTTTTATCTTGATTTGGCTGATCAGCGTCTGGAAACCGCGATCTGTGTCTTTCACCAGCGCTTTTCCACCAATACCATGCCCCGTTGGCCGCTAGCGCAACCCTTCCGTATGCTCGCACATAACGGTGAAATTAATACCATTATGGGCAATAGGAATTGGTCTGTTGCACGTACGTCAAAATATAAGACTGACCTGCTGCCTGACCTACTTGAGGCGGCTCCCTTGGTTAATCGTACAGGCTCTGACTCATCTAGCCTAGACAATATGCTTGAGATGCTGGTTACTGGGGGCATGGATCTGCATCTTGCAGTTCGCACCCTAGTGCCTCCTGCGTGGCAGAATGTTGAGGATCGTAATCCCGATCACCGTGCGTTATACGACTATCTATCCATGCATCAGGAACCTTGGGATGGGCCAGCTGGACTAGTAATTACTGATGGCCGCTATGCAGTCTGCACGCTGGATCGCAATGGTCTTCGCCCATCGCGTTGGGTAATGACCGATGACGACGTGATTACCGTTGCCTCCGAAGTGGGCGTCTATGATTATGAGCCAGAGAATGTGGTTGCTAAGGGGCGTCTTGGGCCAGGGGATATACTCTCGATAGATACCCAAGAGGGGCGTATCTTGTTCCGCGATGAGATTGAGGACCAGTTAGCAGCGCGTAATCCCTACAAAGAATGGCTTAAAGAAGGCCGCTTTGCTATTGAGTCGAGTTTCGATATGGACAGTATCGAGCTTGAGGGCACACTGAGCCGCGAGCAAATTAAAACCTATATGAAAATGTTCCAAATTTCTTTTGAGGAGCGAGATCAGGTTTTGCGCCCCCTTGCAGAGGGCGGTCAGGAAGCGGTGGGATCGATGGGCGACGATACCCCTATGGCGGTGCTATCGAGCCGACAGCGCAATGTATTTGATTATTTTCGTCAACAGTTTGCCCAAGTCACCAATCCTCCGATTGACCCCTTGCGAGAAGCTATGGTGATGTCGCTTGCGGTCGAATTGGGCCGTGAAAGTAGCATCTTTGAAGAGAAATCTAATCTCGGACAGCGCATTGGGTTATCTAGCCCAGTGCTGTCACCGCGTAAATACTATGCATTAAAAAACAATGATTTTGATGAATTTCCGGTAGATAAATTCAAGCTCAACTACGACCCACAGAAAGAAAACCTGCAGAGTGCCATTCAGCGAATATGCGATGAGGTAGAGACGGCCGTTGGTAATGGCACAGTGATCTGTATTCTCTCGGACCATGATATTGATGAGGGAAAGCAACCAATTCACTCGTTACTGGCTGTGGGTGCTGTGCATAATCGTCTTATTGAAAAAGGCTTGCGTTGCGATACTAATATTGTCGCTAGTACTGGCTATGCGCGCGATTCTCATCAAATAGCTACTCTAATTGGCTGTGGTGCATCATTGGTTTATCCGTACTTAAGCTACCATGTTCTGTGCGACCTAATCAGTTCGGGTGAGTTGTTGGTGGATGTGGATACGGCCTTTAAGCAGTACCGTAAAGGTATCAATAAAGGCTTACTTAAAATTCTATCAAAAATGGGTATTTCGACCATAGCCTCCTATCGCGGCGCTCTTCTTTACGAAGCGATAGGGCTGCATTCAGAGATTATTGATCTTTGCTTTCCTGGTTTGACCAGTCGTCTGCAAGGCGCAACATTTAGTGATCTAGAGCAAGATCAGACCGAACTCGCCAATATGGCCTGGAAGTTACGCAAACCGATCAATCCAGGTGGTTTGCTTAAATATGTTTATGGTCAGGAATATCATGCCTACAATCCAGACGTTGTGCAGACTATGCATAAGGCAGTGCAAAATAGTGATTATAAAGCCTGGCTTGAGTATGCTGATCTGGTCAATAACCGGCCAGTAGCGGCACTGCGCGACCTACTGGCTATCCGAGATAACGTTACGCCAATCGATCTAGATGCAGTGGAACCGATGGAAAATATTGTCCGTCGTTTCGATTCTGCCGGGATGTCATTGGGTGCTCTATCACCCGAAGCACATGAATCGCTAGCGGAAGCGATGAATAGTTTGGGTGGGCGCTCCAACTCCGGAGAGGGTGGTGAGGATCCCGCTCGCTATGGCACCATTAAAACCTCCAAAATTAAGCAGGTTGCCTCGGGTCGTTTCGGCGTCACTCCTGCCTATCTTTCAAATGCCGAAGTGATTCAGATTAAGGTTGCTCAAGGCGCCAAGCCCGGGGAGGGCGGTCAGCTGCCTGGGGGCAAGGTAAATGCATTAATTGCGCGATTGCGTTATTCAGTGCCTGGGGTTACCTTAATTTCGCCGCCGCCGCACCATGATATCTATTCGATTGAAGATTTGGCTCAGCTGATTTTTGATCTTAAGCAGGTCAACCCCAACGCCCTGATTTCGGTGAAATTGGTGTCGCGTCCAGGTGTAGGTACCATCGCCGCTGGCGTGGCCAAGGCGTATGCGGACCTAATTACCATCTCCGGTTATGATGGTGGTACAGCGGCTAGCCCTGTTAGTTCGATTCGTTATGCTGGGTCTCCTTGGGAATTAGGGCTAACTGAAACGCATCAAACTCTGCGTGCAAATGATTTGCGTGACAAAGTGCGAGTGCAGACTGATGGTGGATTGAAAACTGGTTTGGACGTCGTTAAGGCTGCGATTTTGGGTGCAGAAAGCTTTGGTTTTGGCACGGGCCCCATGGTCGCGCTCGGTTGCAAGTATCTGCGTATTTGTCATCTTAATAATTGTGCTACCGGCGTGGCAACGCAGGATGATCGTTTACGCAATGACCACTATCGCGGCACAGTAATGATGGCCACCAACTTCTTTAAGTTTGTGGCAATGGAAACGCGAGAATGGTTGGCGGCGCTAGGTGTCAGCTCGATAGAACAACTTATTGGACGCGTTGACTTGCTTGAAGTGTTACCTGGAAGTACCAACAAACAGGGAAATTTAGATCTCAGCCCATTGATTGAAGACAGAGTGGAAATCAGTGAGAAGCCGCAGTTCTGTCAGGAACCTAAGAACGAGCCTTTCGATAAGGGTTTACTTGCTGAGCGTATGGTAGCTGATGCTCTGCCGGCGATTGAGGCACAAACGGGCGCCGAGTTTGATTATAAAGTGGGTAACTGCGACCGCTCTATTGGCGCACGACTATCGGGTGAAATTGCTAAACGCTATGGTAATACAGGTATGGTAGAGACCCCAATTCGGTTAAACCTTAAAGGCGTTGCAGGTCAGTCTCTCGGTGTTTGGAATGCCGGAGGGCTGGAAATCTACCTTGAGGGTGATGCCAATGATTATGTGGGTAAAGGCATGGCTGGTGGTAAACTAGTACTGACACCACCGGCAACCAGTCAATTCAAGTCCAACGATACGCCGATTATGGGTAATACCTGCCTTTACGGTGCTACAGGTGGTCGCCTATATGCTGCGGGCAAGGTGGGTGAGCGCTTCGCGGTGCGTAACTCGGGCACCGTTGCGGTAGTGGAAGGGGCGGGTGATCACTGTTGTGAATATATGACCGGCGGTATCGTGACCGTGCTAGGTGCAACCGGCTACAACTTTGGTGCTGGTATGACAGGTGGCTTTGCCTATGTGCTCGATATGCAACGTGAGTTTGTCGATCGCTATAATATGGAATTAGTTGATATTCAGCGAGTTACCTCAGAGGCTACTGAGTCACACCGAGTATTTCTCAAGAGTATGATAAGAGATCACGCTACTGAGACTGGCAGTGCTTGGGCTCATGAGCTTGTTGATAATTTTTCCGATTATGCGTCAAGGTTTTGGTTAGTGAAGCCAAAAGCGGCGAGCCTCAGTAGTTTGTTAGCGCAAGCACATGCTAATCCGCAGTAACGCCAACAGTAATAGAGATAAAGAATATGGCAACACCTAACAATCAATTCCAGTTTCTTGAGGTCGAGCGCATGGATCCTCCCAAGCGTGATATGCACCGTCGAGTCGGGGAGTTTGTTGAAATTTATGATCCATTTACTGAGCAAAAAGCCGCTAGCCAGTCACATCGTTGCTTGTCTTGCGGTAACCCCTATTGTGAATGGAAATGTCCAGTGCATAACTACATCCCTAATTGGTTGCAGTTGGTGGCAGAGGGGAACGTGATCGAAGCGGCAGAGTTGAGTCACCAGACTAATTCTTTGCCAGAGGTTTGTGGTCGAGTCTGTCCACAGGATCGTCTCTGTGAGGGCGCCTGTACACTGAATGATGGTTTTGGCGCAGTAACCATTGGTTCCGTTGAAAAGTATATTACCGATACTGCTTTTGCCATGGGTTGGCGCCCAGATATGTCGAAAGTGGTCTGGACCGATAAAAAAGTCGCTGTCATAGGCGCTGGTCCCGCCGGCATTGGCTGTGCCGATATTTTGGTGCGCAATGGCGTTAAGGCAGTGGTGTTCGATCGGTATCCTGAAATCGGTGGACTACTAACATTTGGTATTCCTGAGTTTAAGTTAGAAAAAGAAGTAATTCGTACCCGACGTGATGTGCTTGAGGGTATGGGTGTGGAATTTCGGCTGAATACTGAGATTGGTAAAGATATTCTGATTGATGAGCTGCTAAATGACTATGATGCAGTATTTCTTGGTATGGGAACCTATACCACAATGAAGGGTGGGTTCCCCGGTGAAGATTTGCCTGGAGTTCATGAAGCGCTGAATTTCTTGGTGTCTAATGTCAATCGCAATATGGGCTTTGAGAAATCAGCTGATGAGTACATCAGTGTCAAAGGCAAACGAGTTGTTGTACTTGGCGGTGGTGACACAGCGATGGATTGCAATCGCACGTCAATTCGCCAAGGCGCCACTAGCGTCACCTGTGCTTATAGGCGCGATGAAGAAAATATGCCTGGCTCCCGCCGCGAAGTTAAGAACGCCAGAGAAGAAGGTGTGGTGTTTAAATTTAACATGCAGCCAGTTGAACTATTAGCCGACGATGCTGGTAATGTCAGCGGTGTAAAAGTGGTTACAACCACACTTGGTGAGGCCGATGAAAATGGTCGTCGCCGACCTGAAGTCGTACCTGGTAGTGAAGAAGTGTTACCTGCTGATGCGGTGTTGGTTGCTTTCGGTTTCAAGCCTAGTCCACCAGAGTGGTTGACTGGGATTAAGGTTGAGACTGCTGACTGGGGCGCAGTGCTGGCTGCGGAAGAGCAGACGTACGCCTTTCAAACCACCAACCCAAAGATATTTGCCGGCGGTGATATGGTGCGCGGCTCTGACTTGGTTGTGACTGCGGTATTTGAAGGCCGTCAGGCTGCTGAAGGTATTTTGGATTATCTGGATATTTAATGTCTGAGTTAAAAAATGATCGCTTTCTTAAAGCGTTGGCGCGCCAGCCGGTAGACCGCACGCCGATATGGATGATGCGTCAGGCCGGACGATATCTCCCCGAGTACCGAGCGACTCGGTCTCAAGCCGGTGATTTTATGAGCCTGTGTAAGAACACAGAACTGGCCTGCGAAGTCACGTTGCAACCCCTAGAGCGTTATAAGCTGGATGCAGCGATTCTTTTTTCAGATATTCTTACTATTCCTGATGCGATGGGGCTCGGCCTTTATTTTGAAGAGGGAGAGGGTCCCAAGTTTCGCAAGCCAGTGCGCACCGAAGCAGACATTGAACAACTTAATGTGGTCGATACCGCATCCGACCTTGCCTATGTTACCGATGCCGTCGCGATGATTCGTCGAGAACTGCATGGGCGTGTACCGTTGATTGGCTTTTCGGGTAGCCCATGGACATTGGCCACCTATATGATTGAAGGTCAGAGTAGTCGAGATTTCGCTCGGGCTAAAACGATGCTGTATACGCAGCCAGAGCTGATGCATCAGTTGTTGGATAAATTGGCCCTCTCCGTTATCGACTACCTCAATGCGCAGATCAGTGCTGGTGCCCAGGTGGTGCAAATTTTTGATACCTGGGGTGGTGCGCTTAGCCATGCTGCCTATCTAGAGTTTTCACTAGCCTATATGCAAAAGATTGTGAACGGTCTGACCAAACATGCCGAGGGTCGCGATGTCCCCGTTATTTTGTTTACCAAAGGCGGCGGCCATTGGTTGGAAGCAATGGCGGAAACGGGTTGCGATGCTCTCGGCTTGGACTGGACTGTCGATATTGGCGCAGCCAGAGCCCGTGTTGGCAACCAAGTCGCCTTGCAGGGTAATATGGATCCCGCTGTATTAAGGGCTGATCCAGCTCGTATTGAAGCTGAGGTCGCCACTATTTTGCAATCCTTTGGCAGAGGCCAGGGTCATATATTCAATCTTGGACATGGTATTACCCCTGATATTGATCCGGCAAATGCGAAAGCTTTTATTGACGCGGTGCATAAACTCTCCGCGCGTTAGCGACAAGCCTAAATGCATTATTGAACGGCCTTGAATGGAACGCCGTTCGGTGGCATAGTCACCAGTAGCGACTGTTACAGATACCGTCTAACGGATGGGTACAATGTTATCGTCGCTGGTTTAACCTTTCTTCTTAGCAATGGCTTCGCCCATCTTAACGGTCGCATAGGGTTTAACTTTTTCACTCCAATCGATGGCCTGTTCTGGGAACAGTAGAATAACGGTAGAGCCAAACTTAAAACGGCCTATCTCATCACCTTTGGCAAAATCGATTGAATCCTCAGAATAATCGGTTTCTCTCACTGCACCTGGTCCAGGTTTTTCAAAGCCAGACCATACTGTTTCGATACCGGCCACCAACATGGCGCCGACAAAAATTAGACTAAAGCGGCCCAGTTCAGTGCACTCGAATTCGCACACCAGCCTCTCATTACGAGCAAACAAACCGGGCAAAGCCTGAGCGGTCTGATCATTAACAGAGAATAATTCGCCGGGAATATAGCGGCTGCTCAGTAGCTTGCCGGCAACCGGTATATGCACGCGATGATAGTCTTTGGGAGACAGGTAGATAGTGGCAAAACTCCCGTTATCATAGGCCTGTGCCTGCACCGAATTGCCCAATAGACGGCTGACTGAATAATCGATACCTTTAGCCTGCAGGATTCTATTTTTGCTAATGGGCCCCGCTTGACTGATGGCGCCATCGGCGGGTGAAATAATAGTGCTTCTACCTTTTTCTATGGGTCTGACACCAGCTTTGAGTTGACGGGTAAAGAAAGCATTAAAGTGTTCATAATCATCGAGGTTTTCTGTAGCAGCCTCCGCCATATTGATATTAAACACCTTGATAGCCGCTGTGATGAGCCTGTTTTTTAGCCAAGGTCGCTTTGACTCGGCGATTCTAGCAATTGCGCGTGAGAGGCTATGTTTTGGCAGTATTCGCTGTAGGGCGACAAATAGGTCAGCGCGGTGGCTCATAGTATCAATACTCAATTAAAGGTTAAATTAGGTTAGTTGCGTAGTCTAAAAGCCAAGGTCGATTGGCGTGTGTTGAAGATTTCCCCATTCTGCCCAAGAGCCGTCGTAACCACGGATATTGTTATAGCCCAGTATTCGCCCAACCATATAGGTAAAACTAGAGCGGTGGTGGCTTTGGCAATGCGTGGCAATGTGTTTATCTCGCGTAAGGCCGGCATTATCTAAAATTTGTTGGGCATCCTCGCGGATACGCAGATGCCTTTGCTGATCCATCAGCTGCGTCCACTCGAGATTGATTGCTCCCGGAATATGTCCACCGCGAGCGGCACGCACCATATCGCCACTGTATTCCGCCGGGCTACGGGCATCCCAGATGGCAAAGTTAGGCTCACCTAAAAGGCCAGTAATTTGCTCCTGATCAATGCGCGTTTGAGGTCGAGCAAAGCTTACTACCGACTCAATACTGTTGGGCTGATTAATTGTGCTCTCATGGATAAAGCCCTGCTTAATCCAGGGGACGATGCCACCGTTTAAATAACGCCAATTAGACAGGCCCAATAAATCCAATGTCCATGCCAGACGACCAGCCCAACCACCACCCTCATCATCATAGAGAATGACCTGTTTGTTACCATCAATACCCAAATAGTTTACGACCTGTTGTAGTTGTTCCAGAGTTGGGCAAGCACCGGGTGCAGGTGGCGTGCCTGCGACCAAATGATTGCCCGACAAGTGAATCGCGCCAGGGACATGTTTCTGCTGATACAGCGCCTGATTGCACAGATCGACAATAATGAGGTCGTCGTCGCCAAGCTTGGTTTCAAGCTCGCTGGGTTCAATAAGATGGTTATTGGTCATGAATAATCCTACGTAAGCCGCGATTTTAGCATTTTTTAACCTAGGCGCGCGTTACCTTTGCTGCTGACTCAGCATAATTTGGCGATAATTCATCAGTCGTACTTGCAGTACTTTTTTATCTGCCACCGCTTGCAATAGTGCACAGCCAATTTCCTTATCATGCTGACAGTCGCGAAACTTGCATTTACCCAAGTAGGGCCGAAAATCAATAAAGCCGTTGATAATTTTTTCCTGACTTAAATGCGTCAAGGCAAATTCTCGAATGCCAGGAGAGTCAATAATTACACCACCACCGACCAGATGGAATAGTTTCGAAGCGGTTGTGGTATGAGTTCCTTCCTCTTTGACGTCGGACAAGGGCCCCACTTGCATATTGGCATCGGGAAGTAAGCGATTTAATAGCGATGACTTACCGACGCCAGATTGACCGACAAAAATCGATGTGTGTTCAGCTAAATAGCGCTGCAATAGATCAATGCCAAGACCTGTTTTGGCCGATACCACGATAACTTCATAACCTATATAGCGATAGTTATCTAACAGTTGATTGATATCGGTCTGATTATCTTGATCGACTATATCACTTTTATTAAGTACCAGTAGCGGTGTGATTCCCTGAGCCTCAGCGGCAACAAGGTAGCGATCAAGTAAATTACTGTATGGAATCGGTTTAGGGGCGAACACAATGACAATGCGATCTATGTTAGCGGCAACGGGACGCAGTTTGCCGTAGTTATCGGGCCGGATGAGCTGCGATTGGCGCGGCTCGCAGGCCACCACCACACCATGGGGTTCAGCAGGCCGCCAGACCACCTGATCACCAGTGACTAATGTCTCTAAATTAGTGCGTTTATAACAACGAAAAATGTGTCCCTGAAAAGGCGCCTCAATGCCCTCAATATCGACCTGAGTGCCGTAATTTGTCACCACTGTTCCCAGCGTTTCTTGTCCGAGACCCTGCAAGTTCTTCAAATCCTCGTCATTCAGCGTCTGTTTAAGAGTGGCTCGCTGGCGTCGGCGCTCTTGAATGGCCTGAATACGATCTTTTTGACGTTTACTCAGTCTGCGATTACTCAATACTTTTTCTCGGTTGACATGCATGTCTGGTGTTATGGACGCCAAGGATATAGCATAAACGCCTTCAGTAACATTTTACATACCATCACAGGCGCCACTATGACTGTTCAAGACCCTCTCAATTTAATTTGGATCGACCTGGAAATGACAGGTCTAGATCCTCAATATGAGCGCATTATTGAAATAGCCACTGTGGTGACTGACGCAAATCTCAATGTTTTGGCTGAAGGGCCCTCATTGGTCATCCACCAATCAGATCAATTACTTGATAATATGGATCAATGGAATACCAATCAACATGGTAATTCTGGACTCACTCAGCGTGTGCGTAATAGTCAGATTACTGAGGCTGAAGCGTGCACGGCAACGCTTGATTTTTTACGTCAGTGGGTGCCCGCACAGCAGTCTCCCATGTGTGGCAACTCCATTGGTCAAGATCGTCGCTTCTTAGTACGTTACATGCCTGAGCTGGCCGATTTTTTTCACTATCGAAATCTTGATGTGAGTACTTTAAAAGAGCTGGTGAGACGCTGGAAACCCGAGTTAGCAAATGGTTTTACTAAAAAAGGAAGTCATTTGGCAATGGATGATATTCACGACTCGATTGCAGAGTTAGCTTACTATCGTGACGTGTTTATTCGGCCTTGATAGCTGCTATTTTGTTTTTTTGTTGCGAGATAGCCCATTGCACATGTTCGCGCACTAGCGCCGACGGATGGTCGCTCCTTTTCTCTAATGCATCAATAATAGTGGCTGATCCGCTGGCATTACCAAGGCCTACCGCGAGATTGCGTAGCCAGCGCTCGTGACCAATTCGGCGGATAGGCGATCCTTCGGTTTTGCTTTCGAACTCTTCAGTTGTCCAAGCAAATAAGGTGACTAAACTAGAATCGTCGAGATTGTGTCGCGGCGTAAAGTCATGTTCCTGAGACTGTGAGGCGAAGCGATTCCAAGGACAGATAATCTGGCAATCATCGCAGCCGAATACGCGGTTGCCCATTTTAGGTCGCAAGGCTTCAGGGATTGTGCCTTTATTCTCAATAGTGAGGTATGAAATACATTTCCTCGCATCCAGTATATAGGGCTCGGGAAATGCATCGGTGGGGCAAATTTTTAAACAGGCGCGACAGTTACCGCAGCGATTTTTTTGCTCACTGCTATCGGTAGGTAATGGTAATGATGTATATATTTCGCCAAGAAAAAACCACGAGCCAGCCTGATCATTGAGGAGCAGAGTATTTTTGCCGATCCAGCCCAATCCGGCTTGTTCAGCGAGAGGTTTCTCCATCACTGGTGCGCTGTCTACAAAGGGTCGTTGAGATAGCCTGAGTTGGGGTAATTCATCTTGAATCATCGATACTAGCTTTGCTAGCCGCTTGCGAATTAGTTTGTGGTAGTCGCGACCCAGAGCATATCTTGAAATATAAGCTTTATTATCGTCTTTCAAAACGGCGATCATTTTATCGTCCGCAAGGTAATCCATACGAACAGAGATGACTCGTAAGCACTGATCTACTAATTGGTCGACGTTATAGCGTTTCTCCCCGTGCTCGTCCATCCACTGCATAGAGCCCTGAAAGCCATCCGCCAGCCATTTATTAAGGCGTGTCGATGCTTGATCGAGATCAGGTTCGACAATGGCAACTTGCTGGAAACCCAATGATTTGCCCCAAGCCTTTATTTTTTGGGCGAGGTTATCAAGTTTTTCTATATCGACGACATCTTGTACCATGTTTTAGATCGGGTTCTATCTTATAATTGCGCCAATTTTACGGGGATATTCGCTTAATGTCGCACAACTTTCCACAAGATGTCCTATTCGACGCCAAATCAGTCGCGCAATTAGATCGCACCGTGATTGATACCCATGGTGTGCCGGGAATAGTTTTAATGAAGCGTGCTGGCCGCGCGGCCTTAAGTGAATTACTCGATACCTTTGGGGTGCCGACATCACTGACTATTTTCTGCGGTTCTGGCAACAATGCCGGCGATGGCTATATCGTCGGTGCTTTAGCAGCGGCTAAAAATATTCCGGTACAGATTGTTGAGCTGGCGACCAAGCTGAGTGCAGATGCATCTAAGGCAAAGCAGTTTGCTCAACAAGCTGGCGTTAATTTTGCTGATTTCAGTCAAGTCACTGAGGTGACATCTGGTGTTATTGTTGATGGTTTATTGGGTACCGGCTTTGATGGTGACTTGCGCCAACCCTATATTGATGCGATTCAATTGATTAATGCGTCTGGGTTACCGGTGCTTGCTCTTGATATTCCCTCAGGTCTGCATGCCGATACTGGGCATGTTGCCGATGTGGCTGTGAAAGCGGATCTTACAGTCACGTTTATAGGCGCCAAGCAAGGATTGTTTTCTGCTCAAGGGCCTGCCGTTTGCGGTGATATAACCTATGACTCTTTAGATGTGCCAGGGCAGGTTTTCGAACAGGTTACGGCAACAGCAAAACTGCTGGATCTATTTGAATTAATGGATTGTTTGCCGCCGTTATCAATTGACGGACATAAAAATTTACGTGGTCATGCCATGGTAATAGGTGGTGATCAGGGCTTTGGTGGCGCGGCTATCTTGGCGGCTGAGGCATGCTTGCAAATCGGTGCCGGCGTCACGAGTTTAGCCACTCGCCCCGAGCATATTGCCCCGATGTTGGTGCGGCAACCCGAAGTAATGGCCTGCCCAGTTGTCTCTGGTCAAGAATTAGAGCCTCTGCTCAGTCGGCCCAATGTTTTAGTGGTTGGTCCTGGGTTGGGCCGATCACCTTGGTCAGAGCAGCTATTGCAAAAAGCTGTAGCGGCTGGCCTACCCATGGTGCTAGATGCGGATGGTTTGAATATTCTCGCTGACGGACGTGTGGTACCTAATCCCGATGGTAGTCAATGGGTCTTGACGCCTCATGCCGGTGAGGCTGCTCGGCTTCTGGGGGTCTCTGTGGCGGAAGTGCAGGCAGACCGATATGGTGCAGTGCGCCTGTTACAGGAAAAATATTCTGGTGTAGTGCTGCTAAAAGGACCAGGCACATTGATTGCGGGCCCAGATAAAATTACCCAAGTCTGTACATATGGTAACCCGGCAATGGCCACTGCTGGTATGGGCGATATTCTCAGTGGCATTATTGGCGGCTTAATGGCTCAGGGCTGTGATGTACAGACGGCGACAGAATTAGGCTGCTGCCTGCACAGTAGTGCGGCTGATCTGACAGTGCAAGAGCAGGGCTCGAGAGGTCTCGTGGCATCTGATCTATTGCCGCGGATACGCAGTCTGCTAAATCAGAGTTATCTATGAATAAAGTGCCGGTATTGGCCAAAATTTCCGTTGAGCTAGCCGACGAGGACGCCATGGTGAATTTTGGTTGTGCCATCAGTGTGGTAATCACTAAGCCTATGGTAATTACTTTACAAGGCCAACTGGGAGCAGGGAAAACTACCTTATCTCGCGGGCTATTACAGGGTTTAGGTCATCAGGGTGCGGTTAAGAGCCCCACCTATACCCTTGTTGAACCCTATCAACTGCCCGTGGGTTCAGTTTTTCATTTTGATCTCTACCGTATTGTCGATGCTGAAGAACTCGAATATATGGGTTTTGGTGAGTATCTGGCCGAGGCTAAGTTATGCTTGATAGAATGGCCGGAGCGAGGACTGGGGTTTTTGCCGCAAGCTGATATTGCGGTAGAGATAAGTCAGTCAGGTGAAGGCCGCTGTGTTACCCTAGCGGCTTATTCTGTATGTGGTGAGCAGCTGATCGATCAGTTGTCTTGGGACCAAGATTAGAGATGATATTGCGCTATTTTACAACGCTAATTAAATGTACGGCGATCAGCCTGCTGTGGTTAGTACCTATACAACTGTGGGCTGCAGATATTGAGTCTGTGCGCCTGTGGAGAGCGCCCGACAAAACCAGATTGGTATTGGACCTGAGTGGCACTGTTGAACACAATCTGTTTGCTTTGCAGAGCCCCAGTCGACTGGTGATAGATATCAGTGACTCGCGTATCAAAACTAAATTTACTGATTTGGACTTCAGCAACACGCCCATTGCTGGGATTCGTGCGGCAGTGCGCAATAAAACTGATGTCAGAGTGGTGTTAGATTTGACTAATACCGTTAGCCCAAAAAGTTTTTCTCTGCCAGCGAATGAGCAATACAGCAATCGACTGGTGATTGATCTGTTTGATAAAAAACCAGTGGTCAGTCGGACACTCGACGAAGTCGTACAAAAGAAAGATCGTAAAATTATTATCGCAATTGATGCGGGCCATGGCGGTGAAGATCCAGGTGCTTTAGGGCCCAGAAGAGTCCGTGAGAAAGTAGTAGTTTTACAGTTGGCGAAAAAAATTAAGGCGCTACTGGATAGCAACCCCAACTTTCAGGGGGAGTTGGTCCGCAGTGGTGATTATTATCTGGCTCATCGCAAACGCACACAAATTGCCCGTGATAAGCAGGCTGATCTATTTATTTCGATCCATGCGGATGCTTTTACCGATCCGTCAGCGCATGGCGCCTCGGTTTATGCTCTTTCGACCAAAGGCGCTACCAGTGAGGCTGCTCGCTACCTTGCCGATAGTGAAAACCGCGCTGATTTAATTGGAGGTGCAAGCTCTCTGAGTCTAGATGATAAAGATGAATTACTTGCCGGCGTGCTACTGGATTTATCGATGACGGCTACGTTGAGTAGTAGTCTTGAAGCCGGGGCCTATGTGCTCAAGAACATGGGGAGTGTTGCTCGATTGCATAAGAAAAAAGTCGAGCAGGCGGGATTCTTAGTGCTTAAATCACCTGATATTCCATCGCTATTATTAGAAACTGGATTTATATCTAACCCCAATGAGGCGCGTAAACTCAGCAGTAATAGCTATCAAAATAAAATGGCGAGGGCGATTTTTCAGGGCATTGAGCAATATTTTTCTGATAACCCCCCTGATGGTACTTTGTTAGCTAAATATGGCAATCGAGTGGATCGTATATATGTGGTGGTGCCTGGCGATACTCTGTCTGAAATCGCTGTGCGATTTAATGTGTCGATGAGAAAGCTCAAACGTCATAATAATATGTCGTCAAGCAAGATTCGTGTCGGCAAAAAGCTCAAGATTCCGCCAAGCTAACGTGATCATTCAGGTCTTCATTAATGTCTAGTATAAAAATTCTCAGTCCGCAATTAGCCAATCAAATTGCTGCTGGAGAGGTGGTTGAACGTCCCGCTTCGGTGCTAAAGGAATTGGTCGAAAATAGCTTAGACGCGGGGGCCAAACGAATTGATATAGAGGTAGAGCAGGGGGGTGTTAAGCTAATTAAGGTGCGTGATGATGGCACCGGTATTGCCGAAACCGAATTAGCGCTCGCCTTAAGCCGCCATGCCACGAGCAAGATCGATGATTTACAAGATCTTGAGGCAGTAGCCACCCTAGGTTTTCGTGGCGAGGCGCTGGCCAGTATTGCTTCTGTGTCGCGTCTCGCTCTGACATCCAATATTAACGGTAGTGGCAGTGGGTGGAAAGCGGTATCCGAGGGTCGCGATATGGAGGTCGATTTGCAGCCTGCTGCTCATGCACAGGGCACCAGTGTTGAGGTGAGAGATCTATTCTTTAACACGCCAGCACGGCGCAAATTTCTGCGCACCGAGGGTACAGAATACAATCGTATTGATGACAGTATTAAAAAGTTGGCGCTAAGCCGCATGGATATAGCGTTTAGCTTGCGTCACAACCAGCGTGCTCAGATCAATCTTCATCCGGCGCATAGTCAACTTGAACAAGAGAAACGTGTAGCCGATATCTGTGGCCCAGCCTTTATGCAGCAGGCGCTTTATGTGAATAACGATCGCTCAGGTATCCGCTTATGGGGTTGGATGGGCCTGCCGACATTTTCTCGAAGTCAGGCGGATCTGCAACATTTTTTTGTCAATGGGCGCGGTATACGCGATAAGGTTGTTTCTCATGCGATTCGCCAAGCCTACCAAGATGTACTCTATCATGGTCGGCATCCTGCTTTCGTTTTATTCCTCGAGATTGAGCCTGCCGATGTGGATGTCAATGTGCATCCGACTAAACATGAAGTCCGTTTTCGTGATAGCCGCGCTATTCACGGTTTTGTATATGGCACTCTGAGCAAGGCATTGGCGCAGGATCGACCTCAAGATCATCTGCAAGTTGGGGAAATGCCACATCAAGCCAAGACAGAGCAGCAATGGCAGCCCAATCAGTCAACGCTATCGCTCTCTGCTTCGGGACAGCCGCCTCAGGGCTCGGCAAATTATGCGCAATTCTCTGAGACAAGTCGTGGCTCGATTAATACGCCTATGGAGGCCTATCAAAGTTTATATAACCGGCAGATGCCAGATGAACAAGATGACTTACCACCTATGGGGTTTGCCATCGCGCAGCTAAAGGGTATCTATATTTTGGCTGAAAATGCTCAAGGATTGATTATTGTTGATATGCACGCTGCTCATGAGCGAATCACCTATGAGCGAATGAAAACTGCATTTGATAATCAGGGGCTTGTTTCACAGCCATTGCTGGTGCCAGAAAGTTTATCGGTTAGTGAGCGCGAAGCCGATATTACCGATAAGAGTGCAGAGATCTTCGGCCAATTGGGTTTTGTCGTTGAGCGTGCCGCAACAGAAAGTATTATTGTCCGTGAAATACCGGCAATTCTTAGGGGTTCAGAGGTAGAGGGGTTGCTGCGTGACGTTATCTCAGATTTGCTTATGCATGGCACATCGGAGCGTATACGCCACCATATCAATGAAATCCTATCAACGATGGCCTGCCATGGCTCCGTGCGTGCCAATCGAAAACTAACTATTCCCGAAATGAATGCATTGTTGCGTGATATGGAAGCTACTGAGCGCAGTGGTCAGTGTAATCACGGTCGTCCGACCTGGTCGCAGCTCAGTCTAGATGAGTTAGATAAGTTATTTTTGCGCGGCCGCTGATGGTGGTCGATGATATTGGTTGATAAGCACCATGGATAAGCCTCTAGCCATTAATTTGATGGGCCCCACGGCCAGTGGTAAAACCGCTTTGGCGATTGAGTTGCGCAAGCATCTGCCAGTTGAGTTAATCAATGTAGATTCGGCGCAAGTCTATCGTCAGCTTAATATTGGTAGCGCAAAGCCAGATGCCGATATGTTGGCTAAGGCGCCTCATCGTCTAATTGATATACGTGATCCGGCACAGAGCTACAGTGCTGCGGAGTTCTTGGCAGATGCACGCAGAGAAATGGCAGAGATTTCTGCCTCGGGACGTATTCCGCTGCTAGTGGGTGGCAGTATGATGTATTTTAAAGTGCTACTGGAAGGGTTGTCTAAGTTACCCGAAGCTAGCCCGCAGATACGCGATACATTAGAGCAAAGAGCTCAACAAGAGGGCTGGCCGAGTCTCTATGCGCAACTCGAGTCCGTTGACCCTGATACGGCTAGTCGGCTGCACCCTAACCATTCTCAGCGTATTCAACGAGCATTAGAGGTCTACCTAGTGACAGGTGAGCCCATGTCGGCATTGCAGACTGAAGCCGTTGGAGGTTTGCGACGGCACTATCGTTTTTGTCAAATTTCACTTATCCCTAGAAATCGAAAACTTCTCCATAAACGTATTGAAAAAAGATTCCAAGCTATGATGGAACTCGGTTTCGCCGAGGAGGTGGCAACGTTGTATGGTCGCGGTGATCTGCACAGTAAATTGCCAGCTATTCGCTCGGTAGGTTATCGACAGCTGTGGGATTACTGTGCAGGGGAGTGCAGTTTGGAAGATGCTGTTGAAAAAGGCGTTATTGCCACTCGTCAGTTGGCGAAACGACAAATGACTTGGCTGAGGAATTGGCCTGATGCCGTTGAAATAAATATCGATAATGGAAATGAATATTTGAGTACTAAAGAGATCTGTAAACAGAGTTTGAAAGTACTTTAATATGAACCCATGTACTATAATAGGGAAATGAGCTAAGCAAGCGCTCTGATTATTTGCAATCACGTTGTTATTTTTGCCACCTGTATTGTGGCGCCCATTGAATTTTCAATATGAAGGAGTAGTACTATGTCAAAAGGGCATAACCTACAAGACCCTTTTCTTAATGTTTTAAGGAAAGAACGTATTCCGGTTTCCATTTTTCTCGTTAACGGTATTAAGTTGCAGGGACAAATCGAGTCTTTCGATCAATTTGTTGTATTGCTAAAGAATACCGTTAGTCAGATGGTATACAAGCATGCTATCTCTACTGTTGTGCCATCTCGTGCCGTTCGTCTGCCTGCCAGTAATGCCTCTGGAGGGCTAGCAGACGACGCTGATAATGCCGGTAACTATCGCGACGATAACTTCTAACACGAGTGTCGTTATTTTTTGAACGACCGGATTTTGGCGAACGTGCGGTTCTGGTTCACCTTAAGTTAAACAGTGAAACCGAACCAGAGGACCCACGAGAATTCGAAGAGTTAGTGATTTCTGCTGGTGGCGATCCCGTTGAATTTTTAACGGGATCGCGTCACAGCCCTCACGCCAAATTTTTTGTTGGAACAGGGAAGTTGGACGAGATTGCCAGTGCTGTTCGCAGTAGTGGTGCTGAGCTGGTTATCTTTAATCACAATCTGTCTCCAAGCCAAGAACGTAACCTCGAGGCCGAGCTGAAATGCCGAGTTCTGGATAGAACTGGGCTGATCCTTGATATTTTTGCCCAGCGCGCACGTACCCATGAGGGAAAGTTGCAGGTTGAGCTGGCGCAATTGCAGCACCTGTCCTCTAGGCTGGTGCGTGGCTGGACGCATTTAGATAGGGAGAAAGGCGGCATAGGGATGCGCGGACCGGGTGAGACGCAGCTGGAATCTGACCGGCGTATGGTCCGAGAGCGTATCCAGACGATCAAAAAACGATTGGAAAAAGTAAGGAAACAGCGCGGTCAAAGCCGTCGTTCCAGAGATAGGGCAGAAATCCCTATAGTGTCCTTGGTGGGTTATACCAATGCGGGAAAATCGACCTTGTTTAATAAGTTGACCGGTTCAGAAGTATTTGCCGCTGATCAGTTATTTGCCACCCTAGACCCTACGATGAGGCGTATGGATGTGCCCGAGCAGGGCTCGGTTATTTTTGCTGATACGGTGGGCTTTATCAGCCATTTACCGCACCGCTTGGTCAATGCCTTTAGAGCAACATTGGAGGAGGCAGCCTCGGCGACGCTTTTGTTGCATGTGGTAGATGCGGCTGCCGTGGAGCGAAATATCAATATAGCGCGTGTGCAGGAGGTGCTTAAAGAGATCGATGCTCATGAGTTACCAACCCTAGTGGTTTACAACAAGATTGATCTGTTGGATGATCCTCATGCACGTATTGAGAGAGACGCAAACGGTGTTCCTACCGCTATTTGGCTCTCTGCACAGACTGGGGAAGGCCTTGATTTATTGCTTGAGGCGGTGATTGAGCGTTTACCTGGGGTGCAATTGCACAAATATCTGCAGCTACAGCCCAATCAGGGGGCGCTGAGAGCGGCCCTGTATAGCCATAAAGCGGTGGTATCTGAGAATATTGATGCACAGGGTGTTATTAATTTGGAAGTAAAGTTAGCGGAGAGTGATTTTCTGCGCTTATTAAAGTCGTCGGGGTTGAAAATGCAGGATTTGGTCACATTGTAGTAACCAAGCAAAACATTTTTTATCTAATTGCAATATTAACTACAAATTGGAGAATATTATGGCCTGGAATGAACCGGGTGGTGGCAGAGACCCTTGGGGCGGTAATCGTAATAATGATGGTCCGCCTGATATTGATGAAGCATTAAAAAAGCTTAAAGAAAAATTTGGCTTTCTCGGCGGTGATTCCGGTTCAGGGAACGGTGGTGGTAAAGGGCTTGTCCCCATATTTCTGTTTGTTATCGCTGTGCTCTGGGGGTTGCTGGGTTTTTATCAGGTCGATGAGAAAGAACAAGCTCTGGTGCTAAGGCTGGGTAAGTACCATGACACCATGGGTGCGGGCCTGAAATGGAACCCGCCTTTAGTCGATAAAGTGGTGATTGTGCGAGTGACCGAGGAGCGTCAATATTCGGCCCGCGGTTTGATGCTCACGCAAGATGAGAATATCGTTGAGATCTCATTGACTGTGCAGTACAACATTGCCAATGCCAGAGACTTTGTACTTAATATCAAAGAGCCAGAGACTAGCCTGAAGCAAGCCACTGACAGCGCATTACGCCATGTAGTTGGCAGTACGGGGTTGGATGGCGTGATCTCTACTGGCCGAGAACAAGTAGCTGAGGGTACGGCGCAAAAACTGCAGGATCTGCTGGATATCTACGGCAGTGGTATCAATGTGGTAAAGATCAACATTGAAGAGGCACGGCCACCTACAGAGGTGAAAGCCGCCTATGATGATGTGATCAAAGCTCGAGAGGATTTGGAGCGCTTGGTCAATGAAGCTCAGGCTTATTCGAACGGTATTATTCCGGAAGCGCGTGGTCAGGCACAGCGTTTGCGCGAAGAGGCCAATGGTTACAAGTCTCAGGTAGTGTCTAAATCTCAGGGTGAAGCCAAGCGCTTTACCACGTTGCTAGCGGAGTATAAAAAAGCTCCAGAGGTCACTCGAGAGCGTCTTTATATTGACGCGATTGAGCAGGTGATGACCAGCAGCAGTAAGGTTTTAATGGACACTGAGGGTGGTAATAATATGCTTTATTTGCCGCTGGATAAAATAATGCAGCAGGGCGCATCTAGCCAGATTCGCTCTTCAGAGAGCAATGATCAAATGGTGGACCGCATTGCCAATGATGTGATTGAGAGATTACAGAGAAATGCTGAGCGAGTTCAATCGGAGAGACGACGATGAATAGATTAGTTACAACATTCGGCCTGCTGATACTTCTACTGAGTGGCGTCAATAGCACCCTGTTTGTGGTCAGCGAATTTGAGCGTGGGATTAAGTTGCGCTTCGGTGAGTTAATTGAAGGAGATATTCAGCCAGGTTTGCATTTCAAAATGCCTTTTATTGACAATGTGCGCATATTTGACGCGCGAGTTTTGACCGTGGATGCTCAACCTGCCAGTTTTTTCACTGTTGAGAAGAAGCGCCTAATTGTAGATTCCTATGCTAAGTGGCGTATTTCCAATGTTGAGACCTATTACACTAAAACCGGTGGTGTAGAGTCAGTGGCGCAGAACCGATTGGCTAACCGAGTTAACGACGGCCTGAGAAATCAGTTTGGTACGCGTACGCTTAATGAGGTCGTTTCCGGTGAGCGAGATTTGCTGATGAGAAATATTACTGAAGATCTCAACAGTACGGTTTTAGAAGAGCTGGGCATAGAGGTGGTTGATGTCCGTGTCAAGCGCATTGATCTACCGCAGGAGGTTAGTAGCCAAGTATTCCGTCGCATGACTGCGGAGAGAGAAAAGGAAGCCAGGGAGTTACGTTCCACTGGTAAAGAGAAAGCGGAAAAGATTCGCGCTTCTGCCGATCGCGAGCGCACTATTGAGCTGGCAAATGCCTACCGAGATGCGGAAGAGCTTCGTGGTGAGGGCGATGCGGAAGCAGCGGCTATTTATGCTGATGCTTACCAGAGAGATCCAGAGTTTTATGCATTTATGCGTAGTCTCAATGCATACAAAACGTCTTTCGCCAACAAAGGAGATATACTGCTGGTTGAGCCAGGCAGTGATTTCTTTAAATACCTTAATAAGCAAAACGCTAAATAACTGGCTGGTGGCAGGGGTGATTATGTAGTTGATACCATCAATTAATGTAAAAACCTCTGCCACATTGAGGGCGAGTTTGTTAGAATTCTAAAACCGAGGCGACTCGGTTTTTTTATGCCGGATCTGAGGTGATTGCAGATGCTCGAAGAATTAGTCAGAGCGCTAGGTTTGATGTTGGTATTAGAAGGCATTATCCCGTTTTTGTCGCCTAATCGCTGGCGCGATATGGCCGCGTCTTTAGCCAATGTAGATGATAGAGCGATGCGATTTGTTGGTCTGTTCAGCATGTTAATTGGACTCTGCCTGCTGATTCTGTGAGCTGCTTGGCCATAAACAAGGGGTTATTGTGAAAAATGTAGATCGTTGGTTGTTGCCAGATGGCGTGGATGAGGTGCTTCCGGAGCAGGCTCTGGTTGTTGAGCATCTGCGACGGCAACTTCTCGATATCTATCACAACTGGGGTTACGATTTGGTTATCCCACCAATGGTCGAATTTACTGAGTCACTACTTAGCGGCTCTGGCACTGACTTAGACTTAATGACCTTTCGAGTGACCGATCAGCTGAGCGGTCGTATGATGGGTATTCGCGCGGATATCACGCCGCAGACCGCGCGTATGGATGCCCATAGCTTGCGTCGGGAGGGTCCTACTCGCCTATGTTATGCTGGTACGGTCCTGCACACTCGTCCTCGCGGACCACTGGAGTCTCGTACACCTATTTCGGTTGGGGTTGAGCTATTCGGAGAGCCTACCCTGGCAGCGGATATTGAAGTTATAGAATTATTTTTGCAGACGATGCATGTGTCGGGTGTTACCAATGTCCACTTAGACCTTGGCCATGTGGATATTTTTCGTGGTCTATTGGCCAGCGCAGATTTGGATGGCGATCAGGAAACAGAGCTATTTGAATTATTACAGCGCAAAGCGACGAGTGAGCTCAGCGCATGGATTGCCGATAATATCGATGATAGTCAACTTGCCGTTTGGTTAAACGCGTTGCCCAGTTTAGCTGGTAGTGTTGAGGTGTTGGCTCGTGCAAAAACTGCCTTAAGTGGTGCGCCAACGGCTGTCCTGCAAGCCATTGATCAGTTGGAAAGTATTGTTGCAGCACTTGCGGATTCCGAGGTAAGTATCTATCTAGATCTGGGTGAAATACCGGGATATCACTATCATACGGGTGTGGTTTTTGCTGGCTATGTTCAGGGCTACGGTAAGGCCTTGGGCAATGGTGGTCGCTATGATCATGTCGGTGAAGCCTTTGGTCGTGCTCGTCCGGCGACGGGTTTTGCGTGCAACCTTAAGTCGCTGGTCAGTCAAGGACAAGTTAGTGAGGATCCTGTTACAGGGATTTTTGCTGCGAGTGATAATTCTCAAGCATGGCGTGAGCAGGTAGCATTACTGCGTAGTCAAGGCCAGCGAGTAGTGCAGGGTTTTGTCGATCAGAAAGTTAATTTTACTGAATTAAATTGTGATCGTGAGTTAATTGAGCAAGACGGTCAGTTTGTAATTAAAAAGTTGTTCTAACCTTTCGCGGTTGGATGGTGTAATTTTCTTGAGTAAGTATTCTTATGGGTAAAAATGTCGTTATTCTTGGTTCCCAATGGGGGGACGAAGGCAAAGGTAAGATTGTCGATCTACTAACTGATAAAGCGTCATTGGTCGCTCGCTTCCAAGGTGGACATAATGCTGGTCACACCTTGGTTATCGACGGCAAAAAAACCGCGTTACATCTTATCCCCTCAGGTATTTTACGCGAACATGTGACCTGTGTGATTGGTAATGGCGTCGTTGTGGCACCTGATGCGCTACTCAAAGAAATCAAAATGTTGGAAGAGCGTGGCGTAGAAGTCCGCGATCGCTTGAAGGTATCTGGTTCTTGCCCATTGATTTTGAGCTTTCATATTGCGTTAGATCAAGCACGTGAGGCCGCTCGCGGCAACGCTAAAATAGGCACCACTGGGCGCGGCATAGGGCCAGCTTATGAAGATAAGGTTGCTCGTCGCGGTCTGCGATTGGGTGATTTGGCCAATATGGAACGCTTCGCAGAGAAGTTAAAAGAGGTCGTTGACTACCATAATTTTGCGTTGACACAATACTATGGTGCGGATCCTGTCGATTTTGATCAGACGTTGGCTGATGCTAAAGAATGGGCTGATGCGTTGCTACCGATGAAGGCAGATGTTACCCAGATTTTGCATGATGCGCGTGAGGCGGGTGACCATATTTTATTTGAGGGTGCGCAAGGCTCTCTGTTAGATATCGATCATGGTACCTATCCTTTTGTTACTTCATCTAATACTACAGCTGGTGGAACTGCCACGGGAACAGGGTTTGGTCCACTATATCTCGACTATATTTTGGGTATCACCAAAGCTTACACAACACGCGTAGGCTCCGGTCCATTTCCTACCGAATTACATTGCGATATCGGTCAGTATCTTGGTGAAAAAGGTCATGAATTCGGTACCACGACGGGGCGCTCAAGACGCTGTGGTTGGTTTGATGCTGTTGCATTGCGTCAGGCAGTACGTATTAATAGTATTTCCGGTATTTGTCTGACCAAACTGGATGTTTTAGATGGTTTAGAGGAAGTTAAGATCTGTGTTGGATACCGTAATGCTGAGGGTGGTGATGCGGGTATTCCATCTCATGCCGATGACTTTGAAACTATCGTTCCTCAGTACGAATCTATGCCCGGTTGGTCTGAGGTGACTGTCGGTGCCCAGCGAATTGAAGATCTACCTCAGGCGGCCAGAAATTATATTAGTCGTATTGAGGAGTTGATTGGTGCTCCCGTAGATATTGTCTCCACTGGGCCAGATAGGGTTGAAACCATCGTTTTACGACATGCATTCGCCTAGAAGTCAAAAATAAAATTCGACTTATCCATGTGTCGGATTTTTTATTTTTCCGCAACCTTGTAGTTTTTATCGCGGCCATATCTCACGAGGGTTTGGTTGCTATAAGTAAAAATATTATCGCCCATTTTATCAGGTATTTTTAAATTCAAAAAATACCTGATAAAAGTCTAATAAAATAAAAGCGCTTAAATGTTCTTGCGAAAACCGAGTAACTTAGGTACCTTCGTTTTGTAGCACTGAATAAAAACAAACGGGTTCCACGCCAGTTGCGTTTTTTTACAGGCGAGAGAAATCCGATACGTATGGGGTATTTATGCCGCGAAATATGTATATGGACATTATTCGTTTAAGCTTTACGCGCCACTTACTCAGAGTGGTAAGACCCTTTTTTTATCCAAACAAGTGCACTCCTCTCAAGACAAGCGTCAGTCTTTATCGTGTTTTTCTGCGCGCTAATTTTATATTGAAAACTTTGCTATGGCAGTCTTTATGGCCGCTAAGGACTGTTTATGGCTAACAATTACGCTACTGAAATCTGGCCACTGGCGGTGTATTTCGGCATGGTTATTTTGCTTGTTATCACCATGCTGGTTTTCTCTTGGCTGTTAGGGCAACGCCGCCGTGAAGCGGCTACCAATGATCCCTTTGAATCAGGTGTTGTGTCAGTGGGTAACTCTCAGGTGCGAATTTCTGTGGAGTTTTATTTAGTCGCAATTTTCTTTGTTATCTTTGATTTAGAAACGGTGTTTATATTTGCTTGGGCTATCGCCTTTTTCGAATTGGGCTGGCAGGGTTATATCTCGATGCTGGTGTTTATTGGCATATTAGCTTTGGCGCTAATCTATGAGTGGCGCTCCGGTGGTTTGGATTGGGGTAATAAAACGCGTGTGGGTTTGCCGCAAGCTGAGGCAAATGAGAAGGCCCGAAAAAGAGCGGAGGGTAAACTATGAAATGGAGTTTAAGTCATCCAGATGCCGGTAATCAGATCAGTGGCAGTGACGACTTTATAGAGGAGCAGGTTAAACGCAATGTCGCCTTCGCTAAACTTGAAGATTTAATTGCTTGGGGCAGGGCACATTCATTGTGGCCATTTAATTTTGGTCTTTCCTGTTGCTATGTTGAGATGGCTACCTCGTTTACTAGTCGTCATGATATAGCCCGTTTTGGTTCTGAGGTTATTCGCGCCACGCCGCGACAGGCTGACCTGATGGTTATTTCTGGGACCTGTTTTTTAAAAATGGCGCCTGTGGTTCAGCGTCTGTATGAGCAGTTACTTGAACCGCGTTGGATTATTTCAATGGGCTCCTGTGCCAACTCGGGAGGTATGTATGATATCTATTCTGTTGTGCAGGGGGTGGATAAATTTATTCCAGTGGATGTCTATGTTCCTGGTTGTCCCCCGAGGCCTGAAGCGCTTATGCAGGGGTTGTTAATGTTGCAAGAGTCGATAGGTAAGGAGAGGCGGCCTATCACTTGGGCAGCTGGTGATCAGACGGTGGTAAAGCCGCAAAAAATCAGTAAGCGCGATGAGTTAACCGCCGAGAGAATTCAGGCGACAGAATTAAGGGAACCAAATAATACGTAGGGATATTCTTATATTTATCTAAGGGGTTTAAATGCAAGCGGCTGAGAATCTGGCGAATAGCCCGGTGGAAGAGAACCTATACCGACGGTTTGGTGAGGATCTTTTTGTTACCCAGCACTGTGCGGATAATATTCCGACAGTATGGGTCGATCGCAATCGTCTTGTTGAGGTCTTGCAATTTCTTAAGCCCAGTTTTTCAATGCTCTATGATCTTTTTGCTATCGATGAGCGCACCAGAGTCCATCGCTCTGGCCAGCCGAATGCTGATTACACGGTGGTTTATCAATTATTATCGATGCAGCGCAATGAGGATTTACGAATCAAGGTGGCGTTGTTTGAGGCCGATCTAAGTCTGCCTACCATTACCTCTATCTGGCCCAATGCCAATTGGTATGAACGCGAAGCTTGGGATATGTTCGGTGTTGATTTTGTCGGTCATCCAAGTTTATTCCGAATTCTGCTGCCACCTACTTGGCAGGGACATGCGTTGCGCAAAGATCATCCTGCGCGGGCGACAGAAATGGCACCTTTTGAAATGGGGCCTGAACGCGTAGCTAAGGAACAGGAGGCATTGCGTTTTCGTCCGGAAGACTGGGGCATGAAAGCCGAGAGCGACGATAGCGAATTTATGTTTCTTAATCTCGGCCCTAATCATCCAAGCGTACATGGCGTTTTTCGAATTGCTTTGCAGTTGGATGGTGAGGTAATTATTGATTCAGTTCCCGATATTGGATATCACCATCGCGGTGCTGAGAAGATGGCTGAACGTCAGACATGGCACAGTTTTATTCCCTATTCTGATCGTATCGATTATCTCGGTGGCGTGATGAATAACTTAGCTTACGTTCAGTCAGTAGAGAAGCTCGCAGGCATCGAGGTGCCAGAGCGCGCCAAAGTGATACGTATTATGCTCGCCGAACTGTTCCGCATCTCCAGTCACTTAGTTTTCTATGGGACATTCGTTCAGGATGTTGGTCAGATGTCGCCAGTGTTCTATATGTTTGTTGACCGTGAAAAATTATTTGGCATTGTTGAGGCCATCACCGGCGGTCGTATGCATCCGGCCTGGTTTCGTATCGGCGGTGTTGCTCAGGATTTGCCCAATGGTTGGGATCGTATGATTCGCGAGTTTCTCGATTATCTGCCAGCACGTCTTGATCATTACGACAAAATGGCAATGCAAAATAAAATGCTTAAAGAGCGTACCGTGGGGATTGGTATTTATACCCAACAAGAGGCTCTGGACTGGGGAATTACCGGTCCCGGTCTGCGTGCAACCGGTAGTGATTGGGATGTACGTAAAAAGCGTCCCTATGGTGGTTATGACCAATTCGATTTCGATGTGCCTACCGCAGATAATGGTGATTGCTATGACCGTGCTGTGCTGCGGATTGAAGAGATGCGTCAAAGTCTAAAAATCATTCGACAATGCGTGGACAATATGCCGAGCGGTCCATACAAAAGCGATCATGCTGCGACCACGCCGCCGCCCAAAGAGCGCACTATGGAGGATATTGAAACCTTAATTCACCATTTTTTAAATGTGAGTTGGGGGCCGGTTATTCCGGAGGGTGAGGCGTCAGTGATGATAGAGGCGACCAAGGGGATTAATAGTTACCACCTAGTCAGTGATCGCAGTACTAATTCCTATCGCACCAGAATTCGCACACCTTCATTTCCTCATCTGCAACAAATCCCATTGATTAGCAAAGGACTGATGATTCCGGATTTGATTGCCATTATTGCGAGTATCGATTTTGTTATGGCGGATGTCGACCGATGAGTAAAAAACAAATAATACAAAGTGATATTGGTGCTGTATTGAGTATAGAAGAACTTGCTGAGATCGATGCTGAGCTTGAGCATGTTCCCTACAAATCTGGTGCCGCCATCGATGCATTAAAGATTGTCCAGAGTAAACGCGGATGGGTATCTGATGACTGCTTGCGAGCAATTGCACGCCACTTAGATATGTCGGATGAAGAGCTGGAGGGCGTTGCGACATTTTATAACTTAATTTATCGCAGGCCGGTAGGTGAGAACGTTATTTTGTTCTGCGATAGCGTCAGTTGTTGGATCAGCGGCTGTGATGATATCAAGGCGAATATTTCGCAAAGTCTGGGTATTGACTACGGTGAAACCACGAGTGACAACCGTTATACCCTATTGCCTGTTCCTTGTCTGGGGGCCTGCGATCGTGCGCCAGTAATGATGGTTGGTGATGATTTGGTTACCCATGTTGACGATAAAAAAGTTGCAGCGTTATTTGGTAAAGCCAAGAAGAGGGTTGCAGAGTAATGGAAAAAGTTCTTACTCGTAATATTGGGCTAGATCAGAAGCCAACTAACTTGCAGGGCTATGAGGCCAATGGTGGCTATCGGGGGTTGCGTAAAGCCATGGCCGAACTATCACCCAAAGACTGTCAGGATATGATTAGTGATTCCAATTTGCGTGGTCGTGGTGGTGCGGGCTTCCCGACGGGGATGAAGTGGAGCTTTGTGCCGGCAGCTGATAAATGTACACCGGGCCATAAATATTTGGTCTGCAATGCAGATGAAATGGAACCGGGAACGTTTAAAGATCGCCTATTGATGGAATGTGACCCCCACCAACTAATTGAGGGCATGATTCTCGCGGCTTATACCATTGGTGCTGATGTCTCATACATTTTTATTCGTGGGGAATATATTGTAGCCACGCAGCGATTGCGGGATGCACTACAGGAATGTTATGCCGCCGGATTATTGGGAGACAATATTCTTGGTAGTGGTTACAGCCTTAACATGTATGTGCATCCCAGCGCGGGTCGCTATATATGTGGTGAGGAGACGGCCTTGATTAATGCCCTTGAGGGCAAGCGAGCTAATCCTCGAGCTAAACCACCATTTCCTCAAGTGAGCGGACTCTGGGGACGCCCCACAATCGTTAATAATGTCGAAACCCTGTGCAATATTCCCCATATTATTGACCGCGGTGCGGATTGGTATAAGACGCTGGGTCTTGGTGAGGACGCAGGCACTAAATTGTTTGGGGTGAGCGGTAAGGTTAATAACCCCGGTTGTTGGGAGCTGCCAATGGGCACACCCATCCGCGAGATTATTGAAGAGCATGCTGGCGGTATGCAGGATGGTTATCAGCTAAAAGGGTTCCTGCCTGGGGGCGGCTCCACAGATTTCTTGACCTCAGATCATCTCGATCTAGCGATGGATTACAACGTGATTGGTGCCGCTGGTAGTCGTATGGGCACAGGTACCATGATTATTCTAGATGATCGCACCTGCCCAGTGGGTATGGTGCTTAATTTGATTCGCTTCTTTGCCCATGAGTCCTGTGGGTTTTGTACGCCTTGTCGAGATGGTCTTCCTTGGTCTCGTCAGGTACTCCAAGATATTGAAGAGGGGCGTGGTCAACCAGAGGATTTAGAGACATTGGCCTATCAGGTTAATTATATCGGGGCGATTGGCAATACCCATTGCGCACTGGCCCCTGGCGCTATGGAGCCTCTGCAGAGCGCATTGAAATATTTTTACGATGACTTTAAGCAGCATATCAGTACTGGCCGCTGCCCCTATCATTAGAAGAGTATAGATTATGCCAACGATATTTATTGATGGTCAGGAACTTCAAGTTAACGAAGGCGAGAATGTTCTCGAGGCATGTCTTAATGCGGGTTTAGATTTACCTTATTTTTGTTGGCACCCTGCGATGGGGTCTATTGGTTCCTGTCGTCAATGTGCACTAGTTCAGTATCAAAACGAGGAGGACAACCGCGGGCGGATTATCATGGGCTGCATGACTCCTGTGACTGAAGGTGCTCGGTTTTCACTTAATGCACAAAATGCAACGCAGTTTCGCGAGGCGGTTGTTGAATCGCTGATGCTAAATCATCCTCATGACTGTCCAGTTTGCGCTGAGGGAGGCGAGTGCCATTTGCAGGATATGACAGTAATGGTTGGTCATAGAGACCGTCGTTACAGTGGCAAAAAAAATACTCATCGCAATCAATATTTAGGGCCACTGATTCATCATGAAATGAATCGTTGTATTACCTGTTATCGCTGTGAGCGCTACTACAAAGATTATGCGGGTGGTACTGATCTAGGAGCTCAAGCGTCTCATGATCATCTCTATTTTGGCCGTCATGAAGAGGGCATTTTAGAAAGTGAATTTAGTGGCAATCTTGTCGAGGTTTGCCCCACTGGCGTGTTTACCGATAAACCTTTTTTAAAGCAGTATAGTCGCAAGTGGGATTTACAATCGGCACCGTCGATCTGCACTAATTGTGCTGTGGGTTGCAATATCGCCCCCGGCGAGCGCTATGGCAAGCTAAAGCGGGTGCACAATAGATACAACCACCAGATCAATGGTTATTTTCTCTGCGATCGCGGGCGCTTTGGCAGTGGTTATGTAAACAACGATAGTCGATTGAATTATGCAGGTATTAAAACAGCGGATGGCAGTTTTATGGCAGTGCCTCAGCAGCAGGCGCTGGACACTGCTACTGACTGGATAAAGGGTAAAACTATTGCTGCCATCGGCTCTCCGAGAGCATCGGTGGAGGCCAATTATCTATTGCGTGAACTGGTAGGTGATAGTCAGTTTAATGCAGGTTTTTCTGATAGCGAAACGCAGTTAATGGCGGCTATTCGGCAGATACTAAAAACCACCAAGGCGGCCAATCCAACAGTGAAGGAAATGGAGACGGCCGATGCCATTTTGGTGTTGGGCGAAGATGTTACCAATACTGCGCCACGGGTGGCACTGGCACTGCGTCAAGCAATTAGAAATAAATCCTTCCAATTGGCGGAGCAGATGGGCTTGCCCCAATGGCAGGATGCTGCGGTGCGCAACTTGGCACAGGATCAGCGTTCACCAATGATTATTGTTTCTGCCATGGATACTAGGCTAGATGATGTGGCCAGTCATTGTCTATCGTTGGCTCCCGACCAAATAGCTGAGTTTGGTGTCGCTGTAGTTGAGGCTCTGGCGGGTGAGGAGACCTCAAATAAGCAGGCTAAAGAGGTCGCTAAGATATTGCAGTCGGCACAGAATCCATTGATTGTCAGTGGTGCCAGCATGCAGCATTGGGACATTATAAACTGTGCAGTAGCGATTGCTGAGTCTCTATGCAGTAAACAATCGAGGGCTATGTTGAGTCTCTGTGTTGCCGAGGCCAATAGTATTGGTTCAGCATTATTGATACCAGATAAGGGTCCGTCATTAGCTGAGTTGATCAACAACCCTCCCGAGGTGTTGTTAGTGATGGAAAATGATCTTGAGCGTCGTCTTACGGCACAACAGATGCAGCAGTTGATGGCTGAAGGCACTCAGATTATCAGTATGGACATCTTAGAAAATACTACTCTGGACGCATCGGATATGGTATTGCCGGTAGCATCCTATGCTGAATCTCAGGGTACATTGGTGAATATGGAAGGCCGTGCACAGCGCTATTTTCCAGTATTCGAACCAGCCGCTGAGCGTTTACCTAGTTGGCAGTGGTTATTAAAGATTGGTGCTGCAATTGGTCATAAGAAGTTATCTAAGCTAGAGCATTTTGATCAGGTGGTGGTAGCCTGTGCTAAAACTCATGTTGAATTTGCTGAATTGACCGAGGCGGCTCCCGACAATACGTTTCGTGATCGTGGACTAAAAATCCCACGTCAGACACACAGATACAGTGGTCGCACTGCGATGCATGCAGGTGTCAACGTTCATGAACCGCAGCAGCCCTCTGATAGCGAATCTCCATTAGCCTATAGCATGGAGGGACTTAACCGCGATCAGCCCGCCTCACTCACTCCTTACGTTTGGTCTCCTGGTTGGAACTCAAATCAGTCATTACAAAAATTCCAAGCTGAGGTAGATGGCCCGCTTAAAGGCGGTACCGCTGGCCAGCGACTTATCTTGTCGACACGCAAAGGCGCAACCAAAAAAGCTGTGCTATCAACAATTGAGATGCAACCGAAACATTGGCAGTTAGTGCCAGTGCATCGTGTTCATGGATCAGAAGAGCTTTCGGTTAACACTGACGAAATAGCTCAATTGGCTGGCATTGCTTTTGTTGCTCTGGGACCTGCGGTCGCTGAAAAGCTCGGAGTGACTGAGGGTGATGGGGTGGTTGTCACTGTTGCAGGTGCTGAGGTCCGACTGGAAGTGCGTCTCTTGCATCGTGTCGCCAAAAATTGCATTGGCTTTAGCGTCGGTTACAGAGAAACATTGGCGCTCGAGGCCGGTTGTCTGGCGACTTTAGCGGTGGCAGAAAATTGGCAGCGTCGCCAACCGCAAATGATTGCAACTGACAAAACGACGGCAAATGCAGTGACTGCCGAGGGAGGCTCTGCCCATGTCTGAGTTAATGCTACCGGTTATTCTGGCACTTGCTATTCTATTGGGCGGCGTTGCTGGTGCAGCGGTATTGACCTGGTGGGAACGCCGGCTGCTGGGCTTTTGGCAAGATCGCTATGGCCCAAACCGTTTGGGCCCGTTCGGTATTGGTCAGGTATTAGCCGATATGATCAAGTTGCTGACCAAGGATGATTGGGTTCCTCCCTTCGCGGATAGAGTTGTTTTTATCTTTGCACCGACTGCAATTGTTGTGGCTATGATGATGGGTTTTGCAGTGGTCCCTTTTGCCCCTGATGTGATGATTATTGATGTCAATATCGGTCTATTATTTTTTCTTGGTATGACCTCCCTTGCGGTCTACTCGGTACTACTGGGTGGATTGGCGTCAAATAATAAGTACGCGCTGTTAGGTGGTTTGCGTTCGGCAGCACAGATGGTCAGTTACGAAGTATTTATGGGCTTATCACTGATGGGTGTGGTGATGATGACGGGTAGCTTTAGCCTGGTTGATATCGTCGCGGCGCAAACCAATGTTTGGTTCTGCTTTTCCCAAGTGCTGGGTTTACTGGTATTTGTAATTGCAGGGATTGCCGAGAGTCATCGCTTACCCTTTGATTTGCCTGAGGCAGAGCACGAACTAACCGCAGGGTTTCACACCGAATATGGTGGTATGAAATTCGCCATGTTTATGCTCGGTGAATATCTTGGCCTGATGTTGATTTCGTGCATGATCGTGACATTGTTTTTTGGTGGTTGGCTGGGGCCTGCCTTTATCGGTCAATGGTTACCACCGATAGCATGGTTTGGTCTTAAAGTTCTGTTAGTGATTAATTTCTTTGTGCTATTGCGCGCGGCAATTCCACGGCCTAGGTATGACCAGCTTATGTCATTGGGCTGGAAGGTCATGTTGCCTATAACACTGATTAACTTAGTGATTACCGGTGCTGTTTTGCTGTGGATGGAGGGCGGAGTCTAATGTTAAGTGAACTGCGAACCATGTGGGAAATCTTTAAACACAGCTTTACCAGAGCAGATACTGTGCAGTACCCAGAGGAGATGCCCTATTTGGCGCCGCGTTATCGCGGACGCATAGTGCTAACGCGAGATCCCGATGGTGAAGAACGCTGTGTTGCCTGTAATCTATGCGCGGCGGCCTGCCCTGTGGATTGTATTGCGCTGCAAAAAGATACTCGCGAGGACGGCACTTGGTATCCCGAATTTTTTAGAATTAATTTTTCCCGCTGCATTATGTGCGGTATGTGTGAGGAGGCCTGTCCCACCTACGCCATTCAATTAACCCCAGACTTCGAGATGTGTGAATACGATCGTCAGAATATGGTTTATGAGAAAGAAAACCTATTGATTGATGGTGTCGGTAAATATCCGGATTACAATTTTTACCGTGTGTCCGGAATGCAAACGGCTTTTAAAGATAAGGGTGAGGCTAAAAATGAAGCGGCGCCCATTGATACTAAGAGTTTATTGCCATGAGTGTTATTGATTGCGCAGATCATAGCAACTCAGAGACTGCTGTGGTTTGTCCAAAAGAATTTCAAAATGGCCATTTTTTTACACCAGTAGGGGGTCAGCATTATGCTTGAGATCACATTGTTTTATATTGCCGCCTCCATTGCATTGATAGCCACGGTGTTAGCCATGACTAGAGCCAATGCGATTCACGCGCTTATTTACCTAATCGTCTCACTGCTGGCTGTGGCAGTAATCTTTTTTTTGATCGGTGCACCTTTTGCCGCGGCGCTTGAAATTGTTATCTACGCAGGCGCCATTATGGTGCTGTTTGTGTTTGTGATCATGATGCTTAATTTGGGTGAAGAGGGTGATGCCCGAGAAAGAGGGCTGTTGCAGCCGAAGATATGGGCTGGGCCGGCACTGCTGTCACTGCTTTTGTTTGCTGAGTTGTTGTATATGATTTCGACCATTGAAGGGCCGGTGTCAATGCAGGCAGTGACTGCAAAAGAAGTCGGTTTGGCACTTTTTGGTCCCTATGTGTTGGCAGTAGAGATTGCCTCGATGTTATTACTCGCTGGGTTGGTGGGCTCCTATCATCTCGGACGTCGCTACCTAGAGCGAGAGGTGTAGGCTATGGATGGTTTAAATATTCCGCTAAACCATATTCTGCTGGTTGCCACCTTGCTGTTTAGTATTGGTCTGTTGGGTCTGATGATTCGGCGCAATATTATTTTTATCTTGATGTCTCTTGAAGTGATGCTTAATGCCGCTGCACTAGCATTTGTGGCAGCAGGCGCGCATTGGGGGCAGCCCGATGGGCAGATTGTATTTATGTTGATTCTCAGTGTTGCCGCTGCGGAGGTTGCAGTAGGCTTGGGACTTGTATTGCAAGTTCAGCGGCGCTTTAAGACGCTGGATATGGACAGTGCCGATAGGATGAGGGGTTAATCATGATTGAAATGATTGGCTTAGTGCCAGTGATACCATTGCTCAGTTCAGTCGTGCTGATGCTCACCTATGCCGTAGTACCGCGTCTATTAATAGGAATGCTTGGCGTGGGCTCAGTGGCTGCCGCAGCAATCTTGACCCTGTTGATTGGTTTGGAGTTTATGGCCAATCCGCAGCCCTTTCAGTTAACCCTTTGGACCTGGATGCAGGTGGGCAATTTCAGTCCTGGTATTGCCTTTTATTTTGATGGGCTGACATTGGTCATGATGTCGGTGATTACCGGTGTGGGCTTTTTAATCCATCTTTTCTCGACAGAATTTATGGAACAAGATACCAGTTACGCCCGTTATTTTGCCTACCTAAATATGTTTGTCGCAGCTATGTTAATACTGGTAATGGCAGATAATTTATTACTGCTCTACCTCGGTTGGGAAGGTGTAGGCGTCTGTAGTTACCTACTGGTGGGATTCTGGTATCAGCACAGTGCCAACGGTCAGGCCGCTCGCAAAGCTTTTGTGGTGACTCGCATTGGTGATACAGCCATGGCGCTAGGATTATTTTTATTATTTACCCAGCTGGGCACCTTGGATATTCAATCAATGCTGATTATAGCCAATCAGCAGTGGCAGGTGGGTGATATGCTACCGCTGATTGCCTGCCTATTATTGCTTGGTGGCGCTGTGGGTAAATCAGCGCAACTACCACTGCATACTTGGTTGCCTGACGCTATGGCGGGTCCAACACCGGTCAGTGCACTCATCCACGCAGCGACTATGGTAACAGCAGGTGTGTACTTGATCGCCCGCACCCATGGCCTATTTTTATTGTCACCGACAGCCATGATGGTGGTGGCGTTTATCGGCTTGGCAACCTCCTTAATGGCCGCCTTTACTGCTCTAATGCAGTCGGATATCAAACGTATTTTGGCCTATTCAACCATCAGCCAGATCGGTTATATGTTTTTGGCGCTCGGTGTTGGCGCATGGACTGCAGGTATCTTTCATCTGATGACGCATGCGTTCTTTAAGGCGCTGTTGTTTTTGGGTTCAGGCGCAATTATTCACTATCTACATCATGAGCATGATATTTTTAAAATGGGTGGATTACGCAAAAAAATGCCTATTACCTTTTGGAGCTTTTTGATTGGTTCGGCGGCGCTGGCCGCACTGCCGATGACCTCAGGATTCTTCAGTAAAGATCAAATTTTGCTGCAGGCCTATCAGCTACAACAGGTGGGGCCCTGGCTGTGGATAGGAGGTTTACTCGGAGCACTATTGACTGCGATCTACAGTTTCCGTTTGGTATTTGTGGTGTTCTTTGGTCAAGCTAAAACTGAACCGACTGGCGATGTCGGTTGGCGTATGGGGTTACCTTTAACCCTACTGTGCGTATTGGCTATGCTTGGTGGTTATTTTGTAATCCCTGTGGCAGATGTCTTTCCGATTGCAGACACCGATCATCCCGCACACTGGGTTGAATATGTGTCGATTTCGGTGCCCATAGTTGGTCTGTTGATAGCCTATGTTATTTTCTACAGTAAACAGCTCAATGTGGATGGATTAATTAATTCATCTATAGGCCAGTTGCTGAGGGGCTTTTGGTTGAGTGGCTGGCGAATAGATTGGCTCTATGATGCGATCTTTGTGCGGCCCTACGTTATGTTGTCTGGGCTGATGAAGAATGAGCCTGTCGATGGCTTTTATGGTCTTATTGTGGCCATTAATCAAACCTTTAACTACTGGGGTATGCGGTCGCAGACAGGTCGTATGCGCTGGTATATCGCCAGTATGGTGTTTGGTCTTATTGTGTTGATAACGCTGGCACTGCAAATACCGGCGGAGGCACTGTAATGGTAATGGTCAACCTGATAGTAATATTGCTTATAGGTGGTCTACTGGCCATGTTGTCCGAGCGCCTTGGTGAGAATGTGCCCCGCGGTGTTGCATTAACGGTCATTCTGGTGGATATCGCCTATCTATTATCAGAGCTAGCTGGGTTATCAGCGATAACCCAGCTTCAAGCACCTTTGCCCAGTGATCCCAGCACCTGGTTAATGCACTTCCAGGCCCAGTGGATTCCCAGTTTTGGCATCAGTATCGAGCTTGCATTGGATGGGATTAGTTTGCTGATGGTATTGTTGACATTGGTATTGGGTGCGATTGCTGTCAGTGCCTCATGGACTGATGTGATGACTCAACGCGGTTTCTTTGAAGCCAATCTGTTGTGGACATTGGCTGGTGTACTTGGCGTGTTTATGGCGCTGGATCTGTTTTTGTTCTTCCTGTTCTGGGAGGTCATGCTGATTCCGATGTACTTTATGATCGCTATCTGGGGCCACGAAAATCGTGGCTATGCCGCGATGAAATTTTTTATTTTTACTCAGGCTAGTGGTTTGTTGATGTTAGTAGCAACGCTGGCCCTAGTGAAGGTTAATTACAGCGCAACCGGTGATTGGAGCTTTAGTTACTTTGATCTGTTGGGTACACCGATGGTTGAGCAAACAGCATATTGGTTAATGCTTGGTTTCTTTATTGCGTTTGTAGTCAAATTGCCGGCCTTTCCATTCCATACTTGGTTGCCTGATGCGCACACGCAGGCACCCACTGCTGGTAGTGTTATTTTGGCAGGTATTCTACTTAAGACTGGTGCTTATGGTCTGATTAGATTTGCTGTGCCTCTGTTCCCCGAAGCGGCAATGGATTTCTCGTTGACCGCCATGACGCTCGGAGTAGCGGGTATTATTTACGGCGCTGTTTTGGCTTTCGCGCAGACTGACTTCAAACGGCTAGTAGCTTATAGCAGTGTGAGTCATATGGGTTTTGTTATCCTCGGCGTTTACGCGTGGAATGAACTGGCCTTGCAGGGCGCGGTTATGCAGATGGTGGCCCACGGCTTTAGCACAGCAGCACTGTTTATGATTGCTGGCGCTTTGCAAGAACGGCTTCACACCCGAGATATGCGTGAGATGGGCGGGCTATGGCAACAGATGCCGCGTATGGGTGCAGTGACCATGTTTTTTGTGGTGGCTTCATTAGGTCTGCCTGGGTTAGGTAATTTTGTTGCCGAGTTTTTAGTACTGCTGGGATTATTTCAGGTCAATCCTTGGATAACGGTTTTGGCTGCTCTGGGTTTGATTGTTGGCGCTATTTATTCCCTGATTTTAATTCAGCGATCGTTTCAGGGTGAGTTTAATACTAGCCTTAAAAGCCATAGCTTGACCGATTTTGCTAGCCGAGAAATGCTGACGATGGCGGTGATGATGGTGTCGCTGATTGTCTTAGGATTATATCCTCAGCCGGTGTTGGATATAGCGCAACCCGTTTTAAATAGCCTGCTTGAACTTACTTCAGCGGAGATAATGCCATGAATTCGAGCCAGTTGATGGCATTGATGCCAATCCTGACATTGTCACTCACTGCAATAGTGCTGATGATTCAGGCGTCGATCAAGCGAGATCAGACCGTTGCTTGGTGGATTACTGCGGCAGGTTTTTTATTAAGTATTTGGGCCGCCGGTTATGCCCGGCAGTTTAATCAGTCTGTGACTGTATTACTGGAAGTAGACGATTGGGGGCTGTTCTTTAGCTCATTGATCCTTTTTGCCTCTTTAGTCAGTTTAATTCTCTGCAGAGAATCTTTTTCGCGGGAGGGCGAGCGCAAAGAAGAATATTATTTATTACTAGTTCTGTCAGTTCTGGGTGCTGTCGTGCTAGTTCAGTCTAGTCATATGGTATCGCTATTACTGGGAATGGAGCTTATGGGCGTTGCTCTCTATGGCATGATTGCATTTCCAGAGAGAGGCGAATTGCCTCTGGAGGCAGCGATAAAGTATTTGGTGTTATCAGCCTGTGCTTCAGCTATGTTGTTATTTGGTTTTGCACTGGTCTATGCCGCAACCGGTGACCTGACTTATGCTGGTATCGGTGCTGCGGCAGGTGCTGCCTATGCTCAAGAGCCATTGGTTCTCATGGTGGGAAGTGCCATGATTCTGGCGGGTCTGGGCTTTAAGCTGTCAGTGGTGCCTTTTCATATGTGGACTCCCGATGTCTACCAAGGAGCGCCGACACCGGTAACGGTTTTTCTTGCGACAGTGTCCAAGGGCGCCGTATTTGTGGCCCTAAGCCGATTTTATCTAGCAGCAGAGCTATATCAATACAGCACATTGATATTAGCGTTATCGCTAGTGGCCGTTACATCGATGCTTTTCGGTAACTGGTTGGCACTGCAGCAGGATAATATTAAACGTCTGCTTGCCTACTCCTCCATCGCACATTTTGGCTATCTATTGTTGGCCTTGATCGCCATGTCTTATGCGCAGACCATGGCCGAAGCGCAATTAATTGGTGAAGCTGTTACCTTTTACTTGACCGCTTATATACTGACGACGTTAGCTGCCTTTGCTGTGGTGACGCATCTCTCTGGTGAAGATGAAAAGTCCTTGTCTATCAATACGTTTGACGGTCTATTTTGGCGTCAGCCGTTACAGGCCTGTGGAATGTCAGTAGCGCTACTATCTTTTGCGGGAATACCGTTAACGGCAGGATTTATTGGTAAATTTTATTTGATTAATGTCGCCATTCAAAGCCAGTTATGGGCTTTGATGGCCGCTTTGGTGGTCGGTAGTGCCATCGGTATTTACTATTACCTGCGTTTTATTTTTGCCATGAGTAAGACATCGGCAATGACTGCTAATGATTCATCACCATCGATCATTGGTGCTCAAGATGTACTCACTCTATTGTTGTTAGTGTTGGTGATTATGCTGGGGAGTTGGCCGCAGCCGTTTATTGATTTTGCAGGTCGCCTTTAAACCCCGCGGTGGAGGAAGCTATGTTACGTTCTGTTGACCTAAGTGATTATATGTTGCATGACCCAGTGAGAATATCTGCCGAGGCAGACATGTTTACGGCGATTAATTTAATTATTGATCATCGCGTGTCGGGTATCTGTGTTGTTGATCAGCAGGATATGCTCGTTGGGGTGCTTTCGGAAATGGACTGCCTCAAAGGGATTCTAGCAGCCACCTATAATGACAATGGCGGCGTTGGTCGGGTGAGAGAATATATGACTGTCGACGTAGATTTTTGTGATGTCCATGCTGATCTAGTGGATGTGGCGGACGATATGTTAAAAAAAGGTCATCGACGGCGTCCAGTATTGGATCATGGACGGCTGGTAGGTCAGATTACATGTCGTCAGTTACTGCGTGTTGTCAGTGAGTTTAATCACAATCAGGTAGCCGCCCATTAGCTATCATTAGGTAGTAGGCTGTGCCCTATAGCTGATAATGTTACGCTGTTGGTCTAGTTGGTAGAGATGCTGTGCTCTGGTAGGCATTTCTTGCAGTGAGTGCTCGGTAATCCGTTGAAAATATTGAATAAATCGCAGTATCTGCTGTGGTGACATAAGGCCTGATCCAGCCGAATTTTCAGTGCTTTTGAGCTTTTCTATTAGTTTGGTTTCTTGCTCTAGTCGCCAGTTATATACCGTATCAAAAGAGGGCGCTTGTAGCATAATCAACTGATCCACCATGGCAAATAGTTGCTGGTAACTACCGGCTAATGATTGGTTGATATAACGGCGCCAATGACCATCAGTGTCCTCGGTCTCTTCCAATGCATTAATCGGCAGTTGGAGTTCAGATTCAGTCTGAGCTCTTGCACCCCAACACCAACCTTCAATAACAATTAAGCCTACAGCCCCCTGGTGTATCTCGACTTGGGCACCTTTGACCCTATCATCAATGCTTTTATCAAATCTGGGTATTTGAGTGTCCGCTCCGGCTTTAAGTTGCTCTATAGTCCTTATGGCGAGATCAATATCATGGGTGCCCGGCACACCGCGAGTCGCCAATAAAGGGTGAACCGTATCGGCCAGTAGAGAGCGTTCAGCTTTGGTTAAGTAGAAGTCATCCATGGATAGAGAAACGGCATTGATATTATGACGATCGGCGATCATGGTGCACAGATAATCCGCCAGAGTAGATTTTCCTGATCCCTGACTGCCATTAATCCCTATTATTTGTGTTGTTGTACCGTTGCTATATCGATTAGCAAATTGCTGTAATAGTGGTTCGAACCATTGTTGGGCACTTTGCAAATAGGTCTGCGGTAATTTATTGCGTTCGATAAAATCTTGTATTGTCACTGATGATTGGTCTATTGAGGTTAGCGCGGAATTTCATAGACTAGCACAACCTGCTTTTAAGGCAAAATTCTAGGCTTGGTTGTTGCAGCCGCTACTACCAAATTACGGAGGCTAGCATCATGGCAAACTGTCGCTACAATTTTGGTAGAGGCGAATATTAAAATGAATGTCGGTAGTTAATTGTTCCAATGTTCGCAGATACTGTTGCTGCGCCGGTTTGGCATGCCAGTAGTAGGGCGTCATACGCAATAGATCGGCTATAGCAGTTCCCTTAACGGTGATCGTTTTAAGGATGTCCATGTCATTGAGCAGGGTAAATTCATCGCTGTTATCAATGGTTTTATGATTGCCTTCATGGGCTACAGGCTGATCATAGATATGAGCGGTAAGTCCGGACAGATGCCGTTTACCAGGACCCACCAGCATCAAGTAACCATTGGTCTTAATGACTCTTGATGCTTCAGTGGCACTGAATGGTGAAAAGATCGATATCGCCAAGTCGATGCTATTATCAAAAAGGGCCAGATTAAAGCTATTATCGACTGCCAGTTGTGCGTTAAATGATCGTTTCGCCGCGAGGCGTACGGCGGTTTTTGAGATATCGATCCCTACCAGTTGCAGATCATCTCTGGCCTCATAAATAGCTTGCAGATAGAAGCCCTCACCACAGCCAATATCCAAAACCCTGCTATTAACGGCCATAATTGAAAGTTGCTTGCTGATATGGAGAGCGAGATCGTTGTAGTAGCCGCGATTAAGGAATCGTTGGCGACTGCGAATCATTTCATCACTATCACCGGGATTGCGACTGCGCTTATGCTGAGCTAACAGAAGATTGAGGTAACCTTCTTTGGCTCTATCAAAGCTATGGTTATTGAGACAGCGATAGGTCTTACCAGCATTCTCAGGATTGAGTCGATTACCGCAACTGGGACACTTGTAGCCATTATTGGCTATAGTGGTTTGTTTAGCGGTGAATTTAGGATAGGCAAATGTCGACATCGGTCACCCACAAGTTGAGGGTGAAGTTTACTCTGAGTGTGTAACCGGTTCCAGCGCATAAACCAGACCGTTCCATTAGTCTGGTTTTGCTATTTGGTACATTGCTAGTGTTTTAGAATAATCCGGCAACCTGTCCGTTATCATCGATAGCGATACTATTTGCCGCTGGGACTCTGGGCAATCCTGGCATGGTCATGATGTCACCGCAGACGATAACAATAAAACCCGCGCCAGCACTGAGTCTTACTTCGCGTATAGCGACCACGTGCTCAGAGGGAGCCCCTTTAAGATTAGGGTCAGTTGAAAAGCTATATTGCGTTTTGGCAATACAAATCGGTAAATGGCCATAACCATTGTCTTGCAGGTCACGAATCTGATCGCGAATTTTCTGATCGGCAATAATATCATCCGCCCGATAAAGTCTTGTGGCAACGGTTTTAATTTTGTCCCAGATTGGCATATCGTCAGGATAGAGAGGTGCAAAGCTTGCCGCGCCGCTGTCGGCAATAGAGGCAATCTCTTTTGCGAGTTCCTCAGTACCTGCTCCGCCATCTGCCCAATGGGTACATTCGATGGCTTTGACGCCGTTGGCATCAGCAACCTGTTTAATCAGAGCAATCTCAGC
>JBNAAJ010000010.1:0-64891 GCA_049631145.1 Porticoccaceae bacterium | reverse complement strand
TTACATTGCCGGGGGCCTCGGGCTCTTAAGCAATACTATCGCTCCTATCTGACACCCTGCCACAGGCCAAAGCGATTCGATATTGGCAATTAATATATTTGAGGCCGTTATGGTAGCCGATACATCGGACAAAATTCTTATAAGGGAGAGAAAAGCATCTACCAAAAGCGCTTATCTGAAGAAGTGGGCTTGTATGAAATGGAGGCGCCGGTCGGAATCGAACCGACGATGGCGGAGTTGCAGTCCACTGCATTACCACTTTGCTACGGCGCCTGTAAAACTTTCATACGTCTCACACTAGTTGGCAGAAAGCCATATGTGGAGAGGCCGCTATTCTAGGGGTTGCTGGCAATAAATCAACTACTTATCTGCATCGACGCTCAAATGAGGCCAAGCCAACCTTAAGTACTGGATCATCGACCAAATAGTCATTAATGCCGCCATGTATATCGCTATAAAACCGATTTGCATCAGCCATTGCTGTTCAGGCTTGGCTAACAGAAGTAATGCCACAGCTACCATTTGTACCCATGTTTTTATCTTGCCTAACATAGACACAGCAACATTGTCGCCAACACCTAAGTTCGCCATCCATTCACGCAGAGCCGAAATAACAATTTCACGGCCGATAATTACAATCGCCGGCAAGGCAAACCATGGCGTTGAATGAACCTCCAAAAGCAGCACTATGGCAGCGACAACAATCAGCTTGTCAGCAACCGGATCCAAAAAAGCGCCAAATGCTGTTACCTGATCAAGCTTGCGCGCTAAAAACCCATCCACCCAATCGGTAAGAGCGGCTAAGCCGAAAATAGCCGCCGAGGCAAAATGGCTCCATTCCCAAGGGAGGTAATAGACCACAATAAAGAGAGGTATCAAGGCAATACGCACCAGCGTAAGAATATTGGGTAGGTTCCACATAAAGAATTAAAAATCCGTAATTGAGATTAGCGCTAAGTCAACTTACTCATTGTACAGTGCACTGTAAATAGCTTCAGCTACCTTTTTATTAATATTATCCACTTTCATAAGGTCGGCAACACTGGCTTTTCTTACCTCAGCTATGCCACCAAAGTGTTTTAGCAGATCACGCCGCCGCGTTGGCCCAACGCCAGCGATGCCCTCGAGCGGTGAGGTACGACGTTTCTTATCGCGCCTCGCTTTATGCCCAGTAATAGCGAATCGATGGGCTTCATCACGAATTTGCTGAATTAAATGCAGTGCGCCCTGCTGGGGCCTAGAGATTACCTTATTGTTTTGATCGGCTAATATAAGGGTCTCTAGCCCAGGCTTGCGTGTTGTTCCTTTAGCGACACCAACCACCAGCACACCAACCACCGCCAGATCACTGAGCACTTCCTTAGCAACGCCTATCTGTCCTTTACCACCATCGATAAGCAGTATATCTGGCAATTTACCCTCGCCTTTCATCAATCTGGTATAGCGGCGACGAATAGCCTGTTCCATCGCGGCGTAATCATCGCCACCGGTAATACCTTCAATATTAAAGCGCCGATAGTCACTTTTGACAGGACCGTTGCTATCAAAGACCACACAGCTAGCGACTACCGCCTCACCGCTACTATGGCTGATATCAAAACATTCCAAACGCTGTGGCGTTGCGTCAAGCGCCATTGTCTCGCGCAATGACTCAAACCGCTGTTCAATGGTTTTCTTAGACGCCAACTTACCAGCAAGGTTTTGTTCGGCAGTGCGCTGAGCCAGTTGTAACCATTTGGCCCGAAAACCTCGCACTGAATCCCGCACCTCTATTTTGCGCCCCACCTTTGTCTGCAAGGCATCGCTCAACGCCTCAGCACCTTCAATAGACGCATTGAGTAAAATTTCCTTGGGTAAATCTGGCCGACTGCCGCCATTTAAATACAGATGAGGCAGAAACTCCTCAAGCAATTCCGTCACTTGTTCAGCCAGTGGTGCCTTAGGATAATAACTGCGACTACCAAGAATACGCCCCTGCCGCACATAGAGCATATGCACACAGGCCTGCCCATTACTGACAGCACCGGCAACCACATCGATGGTGCCCTTGCCCTTTTCGATCATCTGCTGAGCCTGCACTGTCCGCAGTGCGGAGATCTGGTCGCGATGCTCTGCGGCTTTTTCAAACTGCAACTGCTCAGAAGCGGTCTCCATATCCACTTCCAACTGCTTAAGCAACTTATCCGCTTTGCCATCTAAGTACAGTCGAGTTAACTCTACGTCAGCAGCGTAGGCTTCGTCACTGACTAAATTGACACAGGGCGCAGTGCAGCGTTTGATCTGATACTGTAAGCAGGGTCTTGAGCGGTTCTTGAAAAACACATCTTCACACTGGCGCACCTTAAAGGTTTTCTGCAGAAAACCCATACTTTCACGCACAGCATGCACACTGGGAAAGGGACCAAAATAAGTACCCTTAGCTTTTTTAGGGCCGCGGTGAAAAGCCAGTCTCGGCCATGGGTCGCGGTCAGATAAGAAGATATAGGGATAACTCTTATCGTCGCGCATCAAGATATTGTAAGCTGGGTGGTACTGTTTGATCAGATTGTGCTCAAGGATGAGCGCTTCGGTTTCAGTCTCGGTTACCGTTACATCGATCTTATCAATACGCTTGACCAGTGCCATTGTTTTAGCAGTTAATCCGCTTTTGCGAAAATAGCTGGTTACGCGATTTTTAAGGTTTTTCGCTTTACCCACATAGAGAACCTGCCCTTGGGCATCAAACATTTGATAGATGCCGGGACGCTTGGTCAGGGACATGAGAAAAGACTGATGATCAAAGGCCATATCAGGATTGTAACTGCTCTTAGCAACTGGTGCTAACCCTAAGGGAAGTTCAGGCGATAGTAGGCAATATCTGTCTACAGAAACCGCTTATCCCCCGCCCTGCAATGCTGTAGGTCTGTACTGACCACATTGAACTCGCGGTCCAATACCGTACTAATAAAGTGCCATTGATTTGTTACAGTCTCTGGTGTCAACACCAACTCAGACCAACCACGCCCTGCAGTTTTTAATGCATATAATTCCGCACTAGCGTCACGCATAGCCTGCGCAAGCACCTCAGGATCGGTGGCCAAATAGGTTTCTAGCCCCGGACTATTGACACTCGGCGTGCCAATCTCAACACCGACCGCCTGCCCCTGACTATCCGATAAATTGAATGCCCAAGCATTGTGGGTATCACCCGCTAGCACCACAGGATTGACAGCGAAAGCACGCAAGCTCTGGTAAACACGGTCACGACAGGCCGCATAGCCGTCCCAAGCATCTAAATTAAAAGGTAACTCCTCTCTGGCCAATATCTGCATCATTTTGAGAATAGGTCGGTACTTGGCTTCCACCTGATCCAACTTCATCTGTTCATCGCTTAATACCGGCAGTCCCAGCTTACCCATTAATACTTGCTGACCTAAGATTTGCCATGTCGCCTTACGTCTCTTGCTGGCCTGTAGCTCAGCGGCCAGCCACTGCTCCTGATCTGCACCTAGAATAGTTCTCTGTGCATCTGCCAACTCTCGCTGTTTAAAGCGTTCCGTGTCGGGTAAATAGACCCAGTCCTCAGGCAATGTCTCGGCGGTAAGATGCTTAATCTGTTGATAATCAGTTACCGCAACAGCTGATCCAGAGGACATATCATAAGGAATATTCAATCGTTGCAACCGCTCGGCCGGCACCGAGGCAGTCTGCTCATCATTGATCAAACGCCCACCCGATGACGTCAGCGCAAATAAACCCGAGCGCATCGGCAAGTCCGCAGCATAGTCCAACGGCTTATCGCGCCCATGCAGGCGCGTATCAAGCATAATAAGATCGGCTAGCTGACCAATTTTAAAACTGCGATAAATGGGCCCTTGATCACCCTGTGTCGCTGTTCGAATCGGCATCCACTCATGGTAAGCCTGTCTTGCCGCGCGTACACGAACAGTAAAATCTCCTTCGCCTTCATTATGGTTCTCAGCACCTTCTTGCCAACAATCATTAGCAAGCTCATGGTCATCCCAGACACAGATAAAAGGATGGCGCGCATGCACTGCCTGTAAATCTTGATCGGTACGGTACAAACCATAACGCATCCGATAATCTTCAATACTCAGAATTTCATTGCGCGGTTTTACCTGCCTGCCTAGCTTGTCAGTTGCCTCAGCGTTGGCGTAAACATTTTCTCCATATTCATAAATGTAGTCGCCCAGATGAACCACCAAATCCAAATCCGTCTCGGCCATATGGCGATAAGTATTAAAATAACCCTGTGGGTAATTGGAACAGGAACAAAAGCCAAGACGAAACTTATCGATATTCTCCTTGGGTAGAGTGCGAGTCATACCTACAGGGCTGCTAACAGAGTCGCTGAGAAAGCGGTAGTAATATTGTGTATTGGGCGATAACCCAGCGGCATCCACCTTCACTGTGTAGTCCCTCTCCACGCCGCTGGAGGCCATACCTGAACTGACTAGCTGAGCAAACTCGGGATCTGTTGCCACCTGCCAACGGCAACTTATGGTTCTGTGTTGACCATCGCCGGGTAGCACACGAGTCCATAAAATAACCCGATCAGATAATGGGTCACCGCTGGCAATACCATGGGTAAAATACACCGGCGACTCGGCATTGGCCTCAAAACCACGTAGCGCCAAAACGCCTAGGCTAGCACCAAAACCCTTAAGTAATTGGCGACGGTTGAATTTGGAATCGATCATTTGTACGGCTCTATGATGAAGTTTGATTCGCGGTAGCCTAACCCATAACAATGAGTATAGGGTAACTAAAAAACGACTCAACAGTCCTTTAAATAGCTAACAAGCGACAATATTGGGAGTATTCAGCACTTGGGCCTCGATAGAAAACAAAGACTAATTGTAGGCGTAATCCACTAGCATATTACAAATTGAACCAAGCCTATCGCGGGTCGCTGGGCTATATCTGCCCATACTGATAAAGCCATGAGTACAGTCGAGAAAATGCTGGTGGGTAACATTGACTTGAGCCTGTTTGAGCTTGTCCACAAAAGCAAGTCCCTCATCTCTTAGCACATCGTATTCTGCAGTAACAATCAAAGTATCTGGTATAGCATTGGTAGCAGTGCAAGCCATGGGGTCAGTAGTAAGCACCAAATCAGTAACGCCGTTTGGCAGATAATTATCACGAAACAGTTTCATTGTCTTTTCGGTTAGCAACAGACCTTTGCCAAAACGCTTAATCGAGTCAAAGGTGAAGGTTGAATCGACCCAGGGATAGAGCAAAAACTGAAATGTTGGTCGCGCTGATAATTCACCCGGTAGCGCCTGCTTAAAACTTTGCATGGCTAATACCGCCGCTAAATTACCGCCAGCACTATCACCGCCAAGACCAATTCTAGTGTTATCGATGCCGAGCTCAGTCTGATGCTCGACAATCCAGTTCCAAGCGCCAAGACCATCTGCAATAGGACCGGGAAATGGACTCTCTGGCGCCCGCTTGTAATCCACAGCAATCACATTAATACCCGCCTCTGCCGCCATCAAACTACAGAAACCATGATGACTCTCAAGGCTACCAATCACATAGCCACCGCCATGAAAGTACACCATAGTCAACGACGGCACTGTTTTGATAGGGCGATAAAGCCTAATAGAGAGGCTGTGCTTATCTACCTGTATCAGTCGATCTTCAGTACTTATATCAGTTCTTACACCACTGCCAAACCAATGATCATAGCGATCATAAATATATCGCATTTTGGCTAGTGGCAGTCGAGATAATCCCGGGCCAAGATTACCTAGTGCGCAAAGAATTCGTTGACCAGTAATTAACGTCATTGCATCAACACCTGTTGACAGTAATTAAAATCAGTAACAACAATGAGTGCCTCTGCTATTAGCAGTGAGGAAGTTACTCTACCGCCCTTATTGCCTGAAATTGCTTTGACCACAATAGGGAGATAGTGAACTTAACCCAATCCGACTGCATAGACAATACGCTTAATAACCTGAGAGTTTTACCACTGCAACGCTAACGAATAGCCTAATATCCATGTAAACTAGCACAAATTAAAATTGCGATACCATTAATGCCCGAACATATAAAAAAAGACGCTGAAACCTTAAATACACCGAACCATAAGTTTTGCGTTGCCCCAATGATGGACTGGACTGACCGTCACTGTCGCTATTTTTTGCGCCTAATCAGCCAGCATGCCGTACTCTACACTGAGATGATTACCACCGGCGCTATTCTCCATGGCGATACCCATCACCATCTGCAAATGGATGCGTTTGAGCATCCGGTGGCACTGCAATTGGGCGGCAGTGATCCGGCTGATTTAGCCAAAGCCTGTGTCTTGGCCAATCGCTATGACTATGCTGAGATCAACCTTAACTGCGGTTGCCCCAGTGATCGGGTGCAGAATGGTATGTTTGGCGCCATTATGATGAAGAATGCACAGATTACCGCTGACTGCGTGGCGGCGATGCAAGATGCGGTGGATTTACCCATTACCGTTAAGCACCGTATTGGTGTCGATGATTTTGATAGTTATGAATTTCTCTGTGAGTTTGTCGATAAGGTGGCGCAAAGCGGCTGTCAAACCTTTCTGGTGCATGCGCGCAAGGCCTGGCTAAAAGGCCTTAGTCCAAAACAAAATCGTGAAATTCCGGAGCTTAATTACCAACGGGTTTATCAATTAAAAAGAGATTTCCCACAATTGGATATTATTATTAATGGTGGTGTTACTACTTTAGACCAGACTCAACAGCACCTTGAACATCTCGATGGTGTAATGATTGGTCGGGAGGCATATACCAATCCATACTTGCTGGCAACTGTAGACCAGCAAATCTATGGTTCTACTCAGCCTATTATCAGCCGCGAAAAAATCGCTGAAGCCTTTGTTGATTATGTGGATAATGAACTGGCTAAAGGTACTAAACTTCAGGCCATGACTCGACATATTTTAGGTCTTTTCCATGGTATGCCCGGTGCCCGACAATACCGACGACATATAAGTGAGAATGCCTACAAATCGGATGCGACTATTGATGTATTAACTTCTGCGCTCGCTAAAACAACAGGACTTTCACTCTAGGACTTTAAATCTACAGCTTAAACACTAGAACGTTTAATCTAGGAACCTATTCCCATGACCAATAAAAGCAAGCTAGCTCAATTAAAAGAAATGACCACTGTGGTAGCCGATACTGGTGACTTTGATGCCATTGCCCAGTATGCGCCGGAAGATGCTACAACCAACCCCTCTCTATTACTAAAAGCGGCGCAGATGCCTGCGTACCGAGGATTAGTCGAGGAGGTAATTGGCTCGGTAACTGGCGGCAAGCTATCCTCTGATGAGCAGCTGTCCGCCTGTATGGACAAACTGGCCGTTAGTTTTGGGGAGAAGATTCTGGCGACCATTCCGGGGCGTGTATCTACCGAAGTCGATGCTCGGCTATCATTTGACTGTGAAGGGTCCATTGCCAAGGCTCGGCAACTGATTGCACTTTATGAACAGGCAGGTATTGGCAAGGAGCGCGTATTGATTAAAATGGCCTCCACTTGGGAGGGCATCCGAGCCGCAGAACAGCTTGAGAAAGAAGGCATCAACTGCAACCTAACATTACTGTTTAACTTCACCCAAGCAGTGGCCGCTGCTGATGCCGGTGCCTACCTTATTTCCCCTTTTGTTGGTCGTATTCTCGACTGGTACAAAGCCAATACCGGTCTTACTGACTATGCACCCGCCGATGATCCCGGTGTGCAATCGGTTACGCGAATTTTTAACTATTATAAACAGTCCGGCTATGACACCGTAGTGATGGGTGCGAGCTTTCGCAATACCGAGGAAATTACCGAGCTGGCTGGCTGTGACCGTTTAACTATTAGCCCACAATTGCTACAGGCCTTGGATGATGATTACGGCGTGCTTGAGCGCAAATTAGACCCTGCATCGACGGGTGATAAAATTCATTATCGGCTCGGTGGTGAGGCGGCTTTCCGCTATGAACTCAATGATGACCCTATGGCGACAGAAAAACTCTCAGATGGTATTCGAGCCTTTGTTGCCGACCAAGTTAAATTGGAAACATGGTTGCGAGATATTCAGTTATGATCAGTAAGATTAAAGGCTTCTTTGCTAAAAATATCCTCGAGCCAGAGGACAGTGCAGTTAAGACGGAACAATTAGCTGCAGCTGCCCTGCTGGTAGAGGTTATGGTCATAGATGGCAATTTGGATGAACAGGAACTGACATCTATCAGTCAGACCCTGTGCCAGATTTTGGCACTGTCTAGCGAACAGGTTGATGAACTAATACGCCTATCTCGAGATGAGGTGGCCGACGCAACATCGCTGTATCAGTTTACGCGTGAGATCAATACTCATTTCGATGCTGAGCAAAAAATGAATCTACTGACCGCTATGTGGCGTGTGGCTTTTGCCGACGGTTATCTCGACAAGCATGAGGAGAGCATCATTCGCCGTGTTGCTGATCTATTACATATCCTGCACAGTGACTATATACGCTGCAAACTAGCCGCTAGAGACCATAATTGATAGCGCAAGAAAAGACTGCGACCAAAGAGCTAATAGAGATTTATTGTCAGCGTTTGTCTCTAGAGTGTTTTAAAACTTACTTATCATTAAAGCCATAAAATCACTTATTCGCGCAACTATTCGCCATTATTAACTCAGTGATCTTGAGCACGGCCTGCACCGGATGGAATACGAATATTATCGATTAATTGCTGTACTGTTGCTGGTGGTTCAGTAGTAAATCTAGACACGCCTAAGGAGACAGAGAAGTTAATCAACATACCAATCGCACCTATGCCCTCAGGTGAAATACCAAACAACCAATTACCAGCAATATTGGCCGCAGGGTTTACAAACTTAAAGTAGACAATATAGCCGAAGGTAAATAGCAGGCCTGATAACATACCGGCAATAGCACCTTCTTTATTCATAGGGCGGTAAAATATTCCCAATAAAATACACGGAAATAACGATGCCGCAGCTAAACCAAAGGCAAACGCAATCACCTCTGCCACAAACCCTGGCGGGTTGATGCCAAGATAACCGGCTACAATAATGGCAATGGCGGCAGCAAGTCGTGCATAGCGCAATTCTTGTTTATCGCTGATATTTGGCATTAAGGTTTTCTTTAAAAGATCATGTGATATTGAGGTAGAGACCACCAGTAATAGGCCCGCTGCGGTGGATAGTGCCGCAGCTAATCCACCTGCAGCCACCAAAGCAATTACCCAACTTGGCAGGTTTGCAATCTCCGGATTCGCAAGTACCATAATATCGCGATCGACATAGATTTCATTCGCATTTGCTAATGGTGTATTGGACACAACTCGCTCACCATAAGTGCCCTGCTCTCCATTAAACTGCGGCTTGCCACTAAAAGGTGCACCCAAGCCATACTGAATTCGGCCATCGTCATTTTTATCTTGCCAAGCAATTAGGCCTGTATCTTCCCAGGTTCTCACCCAAGCAGGTGCACTGGCATACTCTGTGTTCTGTACGGTCTCAATAAAGTTGAGCCGTGCAAAAGCAGCAACCGCCGGTGCCGTGGTGTACAGCAAGGCGATAAATACCAGCGCATAACCGGCAGATAGACGCGCATCCGATACCTTTGGTACGGTAAAGAAGCGAACAATCACGTGAGGTAGACCCGCAGTACCAACCATTAAAGCCATGGTGATAGCGAAAATATCTATACTACTCTTGCTACTCTCAGTGTAGGCGTTAAACCCTAAATCAATCAGCGTTTGATCAAGCTTGTGTAATACGGGCATACCTGAGCCATCAGCCACATCAGCGCCGAGTCCAACCTGAGGTACAGGGATTCCCGTAATCATAATCGAGATAAAAATGGCTGGGACTAAATAGGCAAAGATCAGCACACAAAACTGTGCTACCTGCGTGTAGGTAATACCTTTCATGCCACCCAAAACGGCATAGAAGAACACAACACACATGCCGATAATCACACCGACATTAATATCCACCTCAAGAAAGCGCGAAAACACCACTCCTACGCCGCGCATCTGCCCCGCCACATAGGTAAAGGAAATAAACAGCAAGCAGACCACTGCCACAACGCGTGCGGTGCTGGAGTAATAGCGCTCACCAACAAAATCAGGCACCGTAAACTGACCAAATTTACGTAAATAAGGAGCTAATAACAATGCCAGCAACACATATCCGCCTGTCCAGCCCATCAGGTAAACTGAGGCATCGTAGCCACTAAAGGCGATAATACCGGCCATGGAAATAAATGACGCGGCACTCATCCAATCTGCCGCTGTCGCCATACCATTGGCTATCGGGTGAACACCACCATCGGCAACATAAAATTCAGATGTCGATCCTGCCCGCGCCCATATCGCAATACCGATATAGACACTAAAAGACAGCCCTACAAATAGATAACTGAGCATTTGCGTAGTCATGGCAGTCATCCTTGTGGCTTATCGTCATCGACACCATATTTGCGATCGATTTGTTTCATTTTATAAGAATAATAAAAAATCAACGCAACAAAGACGTAGATCGACCCTTGCTGAGCCCACCAGAAACCTAGCTTAAAACCAAAAAAGCTAAATTGATTGAGCACATCGACAAGCAGAATGCCAAAACCAAATGACACCACAAACCAAAGGCTTAATAGCTTTGCTAATAATCTGAGATTGGCCTGCCAATAACTTGTCTGATCTCCCTTTGCATCAGTTTGGTTCAGGGACTTTCTCTGCTGACCAGAACGGCCAGACTGTTTTGATGATAAATTATTTTCCGACACAGCCATCTTTTGGTCCTCTTATCGGGACTAATTTAAAAAAAACGCTGCCATAGCCATGACTAGTCAGCGCCACTACCCTGCCAATATCCACCGAGAATTTTACAATTGGCGATGAGCAATAAATGCTACACCGTGGTTTCCTGCAATAGCCCCCTTCAAAAATGACCTAGCCAACCAATATTCAGAGAGCATTTTGTTTTTGGCCTGAGACTTATATCGGCTTCAGCCCTGAGTCCACATCCGAATTCTGCCCACGGTGTCGAAGATAATGGTCCATTAGGGTAATTGCGAGCATTGCCTCAGCGATCGGCACGGCGCGAATGCCAACACAGGGGTCATGACGACCGGTGGTAATCACTTCTGCAGATTCTCCGGCAGTGTCAATCGACTGCCCTGGTATGCGGATACTCGAGGTAGGCTTAAGCGCCAGATGTGCAACAATATCCTGACCTGAAGAAATACCGCCCAATACACCACCCGAATTATTAGACAAAAAGCCATCGGGCGATAGCTCATCACGATGCTCAGTACCCTTCTGTGCAACCACATCAAAGCCTGACCCCAATTCAACGCCCTTAACGGCATTGATACCCATCAAGCTATGTGCCAGTTCGGCATCGAGGCGATCAAACACTGGCTCGCCCAATCCTACCGGCATATTCTTGGCGACTACTGTAACCTTGGCGCCAATCGAATCGCCCTCTTTACTTAACGCCTGCATATACGTTTCTAGCTCAGAGATTTTATCGGCATCTGGAAAAAAGAATGGATTATTTTCGATCACAGTTTGATCAAACTTTTCAGCCACAACAGGGCCAAGCTGAGAGACATAACCAAATATCTCTATACCCAAACGCTCTTTAAGGTATTTTTTTGCGATACCCCCAGCGGCGACGCGCATTGCCGTTTCACGAGCGGAACTGCGCCCACCACCACGATAATCACGCTCGCCGTACTTCTGATGATAGGTATAATCTGCATGAGATGGCCTGAATAAGTCTTTGATTTTGCTATAGTCTTTTGACTTTTGATCCTTATTGTCAATTATCATACCAATCGCGGTACCCGTTGTTTTACCTTCGAACACACCCGAGAGAATTTTTACTTCATCGTCTTCTTTTCTCTGCGTGGTATAGCGCGACTGGCCGGGTTTACGACGATCCAAATCAGGCTGTAAATCAGCCGCACTGATTTCTAATCCAGGGGGGCAACCATCAACAATGCAACCAATGGCTGGCCCATGACTCTCGCCAAAACTGGTTACGGTGAATAATTTTCCTATGGAATTTCCGGACATAGTGCTCTCATGCTGAATTTAGTGGCTTTAAACAAGGTTGAGATTATACGTAAATTAGGCAAAAGATTCCCGAAATTCGACGAGCTGTTGCCGCGTAAGCACAAAAACACCGGCATCACCTTCAGCAAACGTCAACCATACAAATGGCACAGTGGGAAAAGCCTGCTCCAGTGCCACAGATGAATTACCCACTTCTACTACCAGCACACCCCGCTCGGTGAGATACTGTGCCGCTTCACGTAGCAGGCGTCGCGTGAAATCCAAACCATCTGCACCAGAGGCCAATGCCAATTCAGGCTCATGCTGATACTCCTCGGGCATGGTTGCCAGATCCGTTGCATCGACATAGGGTGGGTTGCTAACAATAAGATCGAAACGCTGTCCATTAAGACCTTCAAATAGATCCGATTGCACTGCAACCACACGATCGCCAACCTCGTGTTGAGCGATATTTTTTTGCGCTATGGTTAAGGCCTCGGCTGAGATATCACTTAATACCACTTGCGCCTGCTCAAATGCATAGGCGCAGGCAATACCAATACAGCCACTGCCTGTGCATAAATCGAGAACACTGTCGGGATCGGCCTCGCACCAAGGCTGGAAGCCATTGTAGATAAGTTCTGCTAGCGGTGAGCGAGGAATAATGACTCGTTGATCTACCCTGAATGGAAGCCCACAAAACCATGCTGTACCGGTCAAATAAGGTGCGGGAATACGCTCTTTCACCCGACGCTGAAATAGCGCTTCGATATCAGCCTGCTGCTGGGCAGTAAGCGCTTGTGACAATAGTGAACGATCCGCGTCTGGTGGCAGATCGAGTACAAAAGACAATAGATAAACTGCCTCATCCCAAGCATTGGTAGTTCCGTGACCGTAAAACAGGCCCTGGGATTCAAATAGTCGCTCACCTGACTCAAGCATGGTTGCAACCGTTATTGGTTGTGATTTTTTTGAAGCTTTAGTCATTACTATTTCTTCATCTGAGAATATCCATTATTTTACCTATGAAACTAGTAATGGTCTTTACTTTGTTGGAAAATGCAGTGGCAAAAAACAAAAATGTTTTATAAAAGGAATGACCATGAAAGAGCATTACGCCAAAATTATTGAGAGTACTGGCGAAGATATTACCCGCGCGGGTTTATTGGATACGCCTAAGCGAGCAGCCACGGCTTTTGCTTACCTCACCAGTGGTTACGAAATGGATTTAGATGAGGTGGTGAATAATGCACTTTTCCCCTCTGATTCAGAAGAGATGGTAATAGTAAAAGATATTGAGCTGTTTTCTCTCTGCGAACACCATTTGCTTCCCTTTATCGGCAAATGTCACGTCGCCTATATCCCCAACGGTAAAGTTTTGGGGCTATCTAAGGTGGCCAGAGTGGTCGATATGTTTGCTCGTCGCTTGCAAATACAAGAGGCACTGGCACAGCAAGTGGCTTCGACGATTCAAGAAGTGACTGAAGCGCGTGGCGTCGCTGTTATCGTAGAAGCCAAACATATGTGCATGATGATGCGTGGTGTTGAAAAACAGAATTCCTCTATGAAAACCTCTGCCATGCTTGGTAGTTTCCGCACTGAGCAGGCAACTCGCACTGAATTTTTGGCGCTACTTAATAATCAGTAACTTACCCAAACAATGGCTGTAATTTTTCTGCCACCTGCTCAGCTTGCCCTTCCAAATGCAGATGATGCGAACCCACTATTCGCACAATCTGCATCTGTGGAACCCACTCAAAGGCCGCTGTATGCTTTTCATCAGGTTTAAGCGCACTGTTTTCAGCCCGAATTAATACCACTGGTGCGCGAATCGCTGTTAAAAAGCTTTGTATATTGTCTGATGATAACTTAATCATTGATACAGCCTTAAGACGTTGATCATTGCGCCAGTAGAAAAAACCATCGGACTCTACTACCCCTCGCTCAGCTAAGGTTGCCGCAGCCTCATATTCAAGTGGTACAAAGCCTTTGACTCGAGCCTGAACCGCCCCCTCATAGTCTTCAAATAAGGTTGGCGAAGCTACACCGAAACGGTTGTTTTCATGAATCGCCCTAGCAATATGCTTGGCCATATTAATTGCTTCAGTAGGTGGTGGCATAAAGCCATCAATCATCGCTAACCGATTGATCCGCTCGGGGAATGTGCCAGCCACCAGCCCTGCAACAACCGCACCACGAGAGTGGCCCATCAGGCTGAAGGTATCCCAACCCATTTGATCTGCCACCGCTACCACATCGGCAATATCGCGCCATATATCATAACCGGAGTCCTGAGAACGGAAATCACTAAGGCCATGGCCAGCCAAATCTAGAGCAATCACATGCAGATCTTTCATATAAGGCAGCATGCGATCAAAGCTATTGGCATTATCTAACCAGCCATGCAACGCAATAACAGGAGGGTAACCTGAACGACCCCATTCTTTGGCTTTTAATGCCAGTCCTTTATGATCAAAACTACGCTCTCTTATAAACTCAATCGACATAATGATTCCAATGTAAAGTTGCCAATCCCTGCGCGGGGTAATCCATTGATAGTGATGCGAGACTCGCAGTACCCATGGAATTAGCGGTTTCTCCGGTTAAGTAATCAATTAACAAGCCAACTAATGGCAAATGACTTACCAACATTACATTGCTCGCTTGATGCTGTTGCAAAAATGTCTCTATGAGTCGCAGACTGCCGTGCGGTACGAGATCGTCTAACCATTCAATAGATTTTACTGCTGTTGCCTGCACCACAATCTCCGCTGTCTGCGCCGCCCTGATATAGGGACTGCTGACCACAACGTCAACTGCATTTATATCCTGATAATGCCGCAATACCTGCTTATGCACCTGTTCACGACCATAGTCAGAGAGGTGTCGGGATTGATCTGGGCCACCCAACACAGCATCCCCATGGCGTAAAATTAGCAACCGCACAGCAATTACTGATTCTTATCGTTAGCGCCATCCTCAGCAGTAAATGAAGGTACATCCTCATCAATGCCGTCATCGACCTCAACAAACTCAGCATCGTCAACGGTTTCTGCCGTACGCACTTGATACCCTTCAGAGGGGTCTATCAGCGGCCACTCATCGAAAGGAAAGGGCTTGTTTTCCGTGTTAAATGTTAAAAACATAATAGTTTGATAAACCCATTTACCCAATCCCTGCCCAAGATTGCGCAAATTTTCATTATCTTTACCGCTAAATAGGACCAGTACAAATTGCACTAGTACCAAAATACTGATTACCAAACGAGCCGCCAACAACAGCACCGTAAACAACGCCATGTAGGCAAAACGAACCCAAGTATCAATATTTGCAAAGGGTACTTTATTTTCAGTCATTAGTTTTCACCATAAATTCAACATCTGTATTTTGTTCTGCTAGCATCATAGATTTAAGCGATTCTTTGATCGGCCGTTGCTCAAATAATGTGGCATAGAGAGCTGAAGCGAGAGGCATATAAATAGCTAATTGCTGGGCTTTTTGTTTAACCAGTTTGGTCGTATTAATTCCCTCGGCAACCTGACCAACCTCAGCCACGGCTTGCTCTAGCGTTTTGCCCTGCCCCAATGCCACACCGATACGGAAGTTTCGGCTGAGGGGCGACGAGCAGGTCACATGAAGATCGCCAACCCCACTCAAGCCTAAAAAAGTCAGTGGATTAGCCCCTAGCTTTACTGCAAAACGACTCATCTCGGCTAAACTACGGGTCAGCACAACACTCTTGGTATTCTGCCCTGCATCTAACGCCTCGGCAATACCAGCAACAATGGCATAGATATTTTTCAGCGCGCCAGCCAACTCAACACCATAGCGATCATGATTAGTGTAAACACGAAAATAATCTGAACCCAATAAATCCTGCACTTGCATGCAAAGGCGTTCATTATCACTGGCGATTACCGTCGCAGTGATGGCAAACTGGGCGATCTCTTTGGCTAAGTTGGGGCCACTTATCACACCAACTGCACATTGCGGTATTTCCTGCTCAAGAATCTGGCTAGGCAACATAAAGCTGTCAGACTCTATGCCTTTCGCGGTGCTAATAATAACGGTTTGTGCAGATAAATACTGACTAGCCTCGCGCGCCACTTGGCGAATAACCGCGCTGGGGACAGCAAAAAACACGGCATCAGCATCAGTCAGTACCTGCTTTAGATCAGACCCAACCTGCAACGAGTCGCAGAGCGGATAACCAGGTAGGTAATCACCATTTTCCCCCGATTCTCTGATCCGCAGCACACGCTCCTCACTGCGCAACCAAAGACTGGTGGTGTAATTATTGTTAGCAATCATATTGGCGATAGCGGTACCAAAACTACCGCCACCTAGCACTGCTACTTTATGGTTTTTATTATCGCTCAAAATGACTCCTACAAGATGCATCGCCAGCAGGTATTATAAGCCCAGCAAGCAAAAAAGCGCCCCTTTAAAGGACGCTTTTTTGCTTTTCTTATCACCGCTTTAATTGAACATTAAACGGTTTAGCTCCTGCACAAATTCTGCGGGATTTTCCAGTGGCCGCCCCGCTGACAACGCTGCCTGATCGAATAGGATTCTAGCCAAACGCCCAGCTGCGCCCTCATCCGCTTCTGCATCGAGCTTGCAAACCAGCGGGTGCTGCATATTAATCTCAAGAATAGGCTTTGTTTCCGGCACTGCCTGCCCAGCAGCCTGCATAATTTTACGCATTTGCTCGCCCATATCATTGTTACCCACAACAAGGCATGCAGGAGAGCTAGTGAGTCGAGTAGTGCTCCGCACTTCCTCAACTTTGCTATCCAGTAGCGACTTGATACGGCTTAACAGCTCATCTTGCTCCGCATCGTCAGACCCCTTGTCGGCCTTATCATCGCTATCAGATTGACTCTCCTCGCCGGTGATTTTACTCAAGTCCAGCTCACCGCGGGCCACATCTTGGAAAGATTTACCATCAAACTCAGTTAGATAGCCCATCATCCATTCATCGATGCGATCAGACATCAACAGCACTTCAATACCATGTTTACTAAATACCTCCAGATAAGGGCTGTTAGCAATCACAGAATGGCTATCACCAGTGACATAATAAATCTTATCCTGCCCTTCTTTCATGCGTTCAACATAGTCAGCAAGGCTAACGGTTGGTGCTGCACCCTCCGAGGTAGAACTGGCAAAACGAAATAGCTTGGCAATCTTTTCACGATTGCTATGGTCTTCGCTGGGGCCTTCTTTTAGCACGGCACCAAACTGCGTCCAAAAAGTAGCGTATTTTTCCGGCTCGTTATTGGCTAACTTAGCCAGCATATCCAATACTCGCTTGGTCAGTGCTGCGCGAATGCTGTCAACCATTGGCGTGCTCTGCAAAATCTCGCGAGACACATTCAGAGGCAAATCGGCACTATCCAATACACCTTTTACAAATCTTAGATACATCGGCATAAACTGCTCTGCATCATCCATGATAAAAGTGCGCTTGATATACAGCTTGATTCCACGCGCAGCCTCGCGCTGATAGAGATCCATCGGTGCCATGCCCGGAATATAGAGCAAACTGGTGTAGTCTTGCTTACCCTCAACACGGTTGTGACTCCATGTTAATGGCTCAGCAAAATCATGTGATACATGGCGATAAAACTCTTTGTAGTCCTCATCAGAGACATCATTTCTCGACTTGGTCCACAGTGCCTGAGCATCATTGACCGCATCCCATTCCGGTACGATTTCCGCATCCTCAATATTGTCGGCATCCTCTTCATCGGCATTGGGCATTGGTGGTGTTACCGGCTTAAGCATCTGCACGGGGATAGCAATATGGTCTGAGTATTTCTTAACAATACTGCGCAGGCGCCAATCATTGGCGAATTCTTGCTCTTCTGATTTTAGATGAAGAGTAATAGATGTTCCTCGCTCAGCTCGCTCAATCGCTTCAATCTGATAATCCGCCTCTCCCTCACAACTCCAACGCACGCCTTGATCTGCCTCTGCACCGGCTCGGCGAGTTTCCACTACTACCCGCTCAGCAACGATAAAAGAGGAATAGAAGCCGACACCAAATTGACCAATCAACTGAGAATCTTGTTTCTGATCACCCGTAAGGTTTTTAAGAAATTCAGCGGTACCTGATTTAGCAATGGTACCAAGATTGGTAATCACCTCATCTCTGGACATACCAATACCATTGTCAGAAATCTGAATCGTTTTCGCCTCTTCATCTATGGCGATACGAATGCGTAATTCACCATCATCTTCATAGAGAGCCGAATTCTCTAGCGCCTCAAAGCGCAACTTGTCGGTAGCATCTGACGCATTGGAAATTAGTTCGCGAAGAAAGATCTCCTTGTTGGAATACAAAGAGTGAATCATTAAATGCAGTAACTGTTTTGCCTCGGTTTGAAACCCTAGGGTTTCGGCACCTGATTTAGCTTTGGCTGTCATTTCCGTTGTTTCTCCTGATCAATAAGACAATAGATTTTGTTGTTTCAGAAGATGGGGGCTAGCCTGGTAATTTCAAGCGTTGGTCGAGTTTTTTTACTCAGGACACCAGAAAATGGCAACGGGCATTAGCAATTGGTGTCTGGGGATCATCCTGCCATGCGGTGGCGGTGACATTAACCAGCTTTTTGCCCTGGCGTAGGACTGTGCAATTGGCATAGATTGTTTTATAACGCCCTGGCCGCAGATAATCTAACGAGAAATCAACCACCTTAGGCACCAGATTAACATCCAATGTATAGAGAATTTCTATCGCCGCTGAAAGCTCAAGAAAACCGCCGATCACACCGCCGTGAATCGCGGGCAGTGACGGGTTACCAATATTGGATGGGCGTCGATCAAGCCAGTACAGCACTTGATTATCATCCTGTCTAGCTTGAGCACCAATAAAGCTACTGTAAGGGATTAGGTCCAGAATTAGCTGTGGATTAGTCTGCTCTTTGGCCCGATGTAACTCTTTCTTAAGCGATTGTTCCGTTACACTCACTTGTCCGCCTCCTGCTCAAAAGCTTTGTCGCCACGAATCAGGCGATTAAATCGACGGCGTATCATATTGCCAAGTGAGACACTGGGCGTCTCAACTTTCATAAAGGTCGCAACACAATGGGCAATTGGATTGTCTGGGTCATCTTGCCAGGCAGACCCGCGGCAGAAAATAACATTAGACGTATCTCGATACACTTTGGCAGCCACATAAATAGGCTGATAGGGTTCAGCCGGATGCATATAATCTAGGCGTAAATCCATCGTCGGTGTAACCATTGGTCCTTTCAGCATGGTGATTGCTGCACAGCCACAGCAGGTATCCAATAGGCTTACAATCACGCCTCCATGGATTACACCGGTCACTGGGTTGCCAACCACCTCTTGTTTATAAGGAAATGACATCTCCACCTGGCCGCGCCCGAGTTTGGTCAATTCAAAACCCAATGCCGCACCATGGCCGGAACGCTCCATGGCAAGCTTAAGCATAGGTTTAAAAATCGCCAGTTTTAAGTCCATTAGGCTAGGCTATCCTCTGCAACAAAATATTTTGGATCTTCAATAACATTGACCTCAACGAGATTACCCGCCTTCTTAAGTAACTTTCTGCATTCTTCACTTAAATGCACCAGATGCAATGTTTTGCCAGCATTTTCATAACGCTCTGCCAAAGTGTCAATAGCTTCCAAACCAGAGTGGTCAGCTACCCGCGAACGAGCAAAATCAATAACCACATCATCATTGTCCTTGGTGGGGTCAAAACGCTCGAGGAACGAGGTGACTGAACCAAAGAATAATGGCCCAGTGACCGCATAGACGGTCGACCCTTTATGATCTTCCCGAGATTCGATACGAATATACTTAGCGTGCTCCCAAGCAAATACCAACGCCGAAATAATCACACCAACCACTACTGCAACCGCCAGGTCAGTCGCTACAGTAACCGCCGACACCGTCACCAAAATCAATGCATCACTGCGCGGCACCTTGCCAATAATTCGAAAACTCGACCATTCAAAGGTACCAATCACCACAATAAACATTACACCTACTAGTGCCGCTAGCGGGATTTGCTCAATTAAGGGCGAAGCCACCAATATAAACAGCAATAAAAACAGCGCCGCACTAATACCAGACATACGCCCACGACCACCCGAATTGACATTAATCATACTCTGTCCAATCATGGCACAGCCGCCCATACCTCCAAAAAAACCTGTTACGGTATTAGCCACACCCTGGCCAATACATTCACGATTACCGCGACCGCGGGTTTCAGTAATTTCATCAATCAGGCGCAGCGTCAACAGTGATTCAATTAAGCCAATCGCGGCCAAAATAATGGCGTAGGGCAAAATAATCCATAAGGTTGTTAAATTAAAGGGTACCTCAGGGATGTGGAAACCAGGCAAACCGCCACTGATCGAGGCCACATCGCCCACCACTTTAGTATCTAAGTCTAGACCTAACACTAACCCAGTGACCACCATTATAGCCACCAGCGATGAGGGCAGCGCCTTAGTAAAACGCGGCAGCGAGTGAATAATAATCATGGTCACTAGCACCAAGCTCAGGAGCATATATAGTTCTTGTCCTTGCAACCAAGCGACATCAATAATACTGCCTTGCATAAAGGTATCTTGCAGCCAACCGGGCTGACCGGATTCACCAAACTGTCCCAGCTGCGCCAAAAAGATCACAATCGCCAATCCATTAACAAATCCTAGCATCACCGGATATGGCACCATACGGATAAACTTGCCTAACTTCAGCACGCCAGCGGTAATCTGTAGCAGCCCCATCAGCACCACGGTAATAAACAGGTATTCAACCCCATGGTCAGCGACCAGCGACACCATCACTACAGCTAACGCGCCCGTTGCACCGCTAATCATACCCGGCCTACCACCTATGCAAGCGGTGATTAAGCCAACCAAAAAGGCGGCATAGAGACCGACCAATGGATCAACGCCGGCGACAAAAGCAAAGGCTACGGCCTCCGGCACTAACGCCAAAGCAACCGTTAAACCGGAAAGCACATCATTTCTTAAGGTAGCGACTTTATTAAAGTGAAGCTCAAACATTAACGGGGATTCTCTTGATAATTACAGTGATTAAAATAAACATGGTGCACAACGGAACGTGTTGCATAGTATTTGCTATGGACTACCTGCGGCCTGAGGTGCGAGTGGAATTTCCTCCAAGGGGCCGCTTACGACCACTGGAATTGCGGCGACTGCTAGTGCCATAAGGAGACTGATCAGATTTTTTTTTCGCCGCCATATTGCCATTGCTATCAGCGCGTCTTTCGGTGTCACCATCGGCACGCCGACCAGCTTTTTCAGTCTGATTTCGGCCTCCCGATTTAAGCTTGCCTCCGGCCTTTGGCCCATGACCGTATGCTGATCGTTTTTTTCCGCGAGTCGACTTATTGTTGTGCCGACTATTATCTCTGGCACTGGTTTCACTCCTCAGCGGCTTGCGCGGTTTTTTGCGCCGCACTGGCTTATTCAGTGTGGTTTCTGGTACAGAGTGGTCCGGCTCAAAGCCTTCAACTTCACGACGATCAAGCAATTTTTGCGTTAATCGCTCAATATCGGATAGCAGATCTACCTCATCGGCACTGACTAATGAGATGGCCTCACCAGTGGCACCAGCGCGACCAGTGCGACCAATTCGATGCACATAGTCTTCCGACACATTGGGTAAATCAAAATTGACTACATGGGGCAGTTGCTCAATATCTAGACCTCGCGCGGCAATATCGGTGGCCACTAATATACGGATCTCACCGGCTTTAAATTCAGCCAATGCTCGAGTGCGTGCACCCTGACTTTTATTGCCATGAATCGCCGCTGCGGTAATACCGGCGGCATCCAGCTGCTTAGTCAACTTATTTGCACCGTGCTTAGTTTTGGTAAAAACCAAAGCCTGATCCCAACTACCCTCTTTGATTAGCTTGACTAAAAGCGGGCCCTTGCGCTTTTTATCCACTGGGCAGACCCACTGTTCCACCGAGGCCGCCGCGGCATTGCGCGGACTTACAGAAATTTCAATCGGGTTGCGTACAAGCCCTTTAGCTAACTGGCGAATCTCATCAGAAAACGTTGCCGAAAACATTAGGTTCTGACGGCGCTTTGGCAACAAGCCAATAATACGCTTAATATCATTAATAAAGCCCATATCTAGCATACGATCCGCTTCATCGAGCACCAGAACTTCAAGATGATCAAATCGCACCGCATTTTGGCTGTGTAAATCCATCAGCCGACCCGGGGTCGCCACTAAAATATCGACACCACGTCGCAACTTCATCATTTGCGGGTTTATTTTTACACCACCGAAAACCACTGTAGAAGTCAGATTTAAATGCTTGCTATACAGCGCAACACTCTCTCCAACCTGAGCCGCTAACTCACGGGTAGGCGTTAATATTAAAGTGCGAGCCTGATTGGCACCGGCTCGGCGACCAGCTGACAACCGCTCTAGGATAGGCAAAGTAAACCCAGCTGTTTTACCCGTTCCCGTTTGCGCAGCCGCCATAACATCACGCGCCGCTAATACCGCGGGAATCGCTTTGGCTTGAATTGGCGATGGTTCGCTATAGCCTTGGGCGGCAATTGCTTTAAGAATAGGAGAGGATAATCCCAGTTCATCAAAGGTCATAAAAACGTCTTTTTAATTACTGCCGACTGTGGACCTGAGTGGCAAGAATGAGTAGGAATATAGCGGTGGTCCTGAATGGCGCGAAGCTTACAGAAAACCTACAACAAATGCACCTTAAACTCTTGAAATAGGCTAATTTAAGCCTCAGCAAGCACTCTATATGCATTAATGACAGTATCTGGGGCCTGCACTAGCTCGACCAATACGCCTTGAGAGCTTAAAGGGAATTGATCATTACCTTTCGGATGGACAAAACATACATCGTAACCCGACGCACCTTTGCGTATACCGCCAGGGGTAAATCGCAGACCTTGCGCAGTGAGCCAGTCTACAGCTGCGGCCAAATCATCTACCCAGAGACCGACATGATTCAGCGCGGGAATATCCACCCGGGGTTTTTTATCCCTATCCAGTGGCTGCATTAAATCCACCTCGACGGTAAAATCTCCCACTCCCATTTCACAGATATCCTCATCAACATTTTCACTTTCACTGATAAAGGTATCGCGATAATTTAGACCGAGCAAATCGACCCAAAAGCTGCGTAACTTTTGTTTATCTTCGCCACCAACGGCAATTTGTTGAACACCTAAGATAGTAAAGGGGCGCTGGGAATTACTCTTATTCATAAGTAAGCCTTGGTAAATAAATTGATAAAGTGATCAAGCTTATCAGCGGGCAAGTCATTAATTCCAGCAGCAGCCTCACGACCACCACCAGTGGCAAACTGTCGGCATAAAGATGCTGCACCGACTTTATTACTCAGTGGCGCACGAACACTCACCAAAAAATTGCCATTGTTTTTAGCGGTTAATACTGCATGTCCACGATCAGGATTTTGGTTGGCGAGTTGATTGCCAAAAACACCACCGACGCGACGCGCCCATGGCTTATCTGGCAAGGCAAATACTGCTACTGCTTTATTGGCGATCAGCGCTTCTACCGCCTGAGCTAGACTCAAATCTTGTTGGTAACCGGCCTCTAACTTGCTGTAGCTTTCTGCCTCGGCAACGATAAAATCCAGTGGATTAGTATAATGCGAGGCTAATTGATAGAGCCTCGCGGGATCGAAATGCAACTCCTCTAGGGCAGAACCATAGCCGTTGTAATTAAGATAGGTACCAAGGTCTTCTAATTGTTGCAATTGCTCTGCAGACAGATCGATATTCTTGGCCATGCCCATAGCACTTTTCTTCAGGTTATCACCAAAGGTGCCAACAATACCCCAAGCCACATAAGCACCACGTAAATAATGGTTTACCAATAAACTGGTGCAAACATCTGGCGCTTCATTGATCAGCGTTTTTAACGCCGCAGAGGACGGCACTTCACCGGCGAAATGGTGATCCACATAAAACACCTCAGCACCGGCATTAAGCAAACGCTGTAAATCAGCCTGATTTTTAGCCATGGAAATATCGAGTACAGTAATGCGATCGCCAGCACTGGGCTGCACTCGTCTAAGCAAATTGATATCTCGTTTTACACCAGTAATTAACTGCGATTCCTTGGGCTCCGCTAGGCGCAACTGCACCAGAGCACAAATACCATCAGCATCGCCATTAAAAACATCGTAATTAATCATGCTGATTAGGCCGTCTCAAGCTGATAGTAATCCATCAATATTTGCGCCACCTCCGGACGTGAAAACTCAGGCGGTGGTGCAATACCATCTCCCAACATCTGCCGCACCTTAGTACCTGACAGTAAAATAAAATCATCTTTACTGTGGTCTTGCGCTTCATTCATCATCACCACACGACCGAGTTTTTTGGAATACGCCGTGTGGTCAGCATTAAATATCTCAATCTCTAACGCATCCGCCGGAACCTGATCAACAAAAATAGTCTGCGCATCAAACGCACCATAATAGTCGCCAACACCGGCATGATCGCGCCCAACAATAAGATGTGTGCAACCCATATTCTGACGAAACACTGCGTGTAGTACTGCTTCTCTTGGTCCAGCGTAAAGCATATCGAAGCCATAGCCAGTGACCATTACTGAGTTTGCAGGGAAATACAGTTCCACCATTTTACGAATACAGTCATCGCGAACTGAGGCAGGAATATCACCCTGTTTAAGTTTGCCCAATAGCATATGAACCACAACACCATCGGCATCCAAACGTTCCATGGCCATACGACATAACTCTTCATGCGCTCTGTGCATTGGATTGCGAGTTTGGAAAGCCACGACTTTGCGCCAGCCACGCTCGACGATCTCATTGCGTATCTCGCTGGCGGTTCTAAAGGTATCGGGAAAATCAGCCTGGAAGTAGCTGAGACTCAAAACCTGTATATTGCCTGACAGCAAATGCCGACCAAGACCGGTGAACGTAGCGACACCAGGATGCTCAGGGTCGAGGGTGGCAAAGATTTGCTCAGCCATCATATTAATCTGCGTATCAGTCACAGTCTCAATAGCGGCCAAATCCATAATCGCCATTACTGGATTACCCTCGGTATTGGGATCACGCAGTGCGATCCGAGTAGCACCAGCGATAGCGGAAATATCTTCCACTAGATTTACCACCGGAACAGGCCAAAACAGACCATCGCTGGTGTGTAAGTTATCGGCGACGCTGAGAGAATCAGCAAGATTCATATAACCAGTTAAGGGATTGAAGTAACCGGCACCCATCATCACCGCATTAGCAGCTGCCGCCGAGTTCAACACAATTGAAGGCAGGGTTTGCGCCTCCTCCAACAACTGCAGTCGCTGCTGCTCATCGGTAACTAACAACGGGTTAAGGGTATCCGAGCCATGGGGCTTGATCAAAGGTATTTCTCCTGAATTAAAAATTGATAAATTAAAGGTAAACTAACTCACTGTGATAAATGCATGCTCCAACAGATAGTCCACAATAATAGCTACTTCCTGTTCAAGACTCATTTTGTCTGAGCGCAGATGGATCTCTGGCTGCTCTGGTGCTTCGTAGGGATCATCGATGCCAGTAAAGTTTTTAATTTCGCCAGCCCGTGCTTTTTTGTACAAGCCTTTGGGGTCTCTCGCTTCTGCTTGATCCAGAGCACAGTCAACAAACACCTCAACAAAATCGCAGTCAGCCTCCTGGTGCAGTTGACGAACTTTATCTCTATCCGTGGCATAGGGGCTGATAAAACTGGCCAGGGCAATAATACCAGCATCAACGAACAACTTAGAGATTTCACCGATACGGCGAATATTTTCACTGCGATCTTGCGCCGAAAACCCGAGGTTTTTGTTTATTCCCAAGCGAATATTGTCACCATCTAAACGATAAGTGAGCTTTCCGTGTTGATATAAAGCTTTCTCAAGGGCAACAGCGATGGTACTTTTGCCACTACCGGACAAGCCGGTAAACCATAATGTAACACCCTTTTGTCCAAGAAGCTGAGTGCGGTCCTCGCGGCTAATGTCGCCATTGTGCCAATGCACATTGGTTGATTTCTGTTCCGTCATATTCTGATTCCTGTTGCCCCCAGACGGCCGTATAATAGATAATTTGAGGGATTTTGTATATCACCGATCAGCCTGACAATGTATAACTTATCCCTCTTAAACATAACAATACAATCATAAGAAACCATTATGCGTGCTTTGCAAAACTTAAAAATTCTTGATTTCACCACCTTGGTTCCCGGCCCCTTCGCCACCATGATGCTAGCGGATATGGGTGCGGATGTCTTGCGTATCGAATCACCCACTCGCCCCGATATGTTGCGTGCTATGGGTCCCTACGCCGACGGTACATCCACTGGGCACGCTACACTCAATCGCAATAAACGGTCTATTGGTTTAAATCTTAAAACACCGGAGGCTGTGGCAATCGTCAAACAACTGGTGGCGCAGTACGATATTGTTATTGAGCAATTTCGCCCCGGTGTAATGGCGCGTTTCGGTCTAAGTTATGAACAGCTGTCTGAGATTAACCCGAGTATTATTTACTGCTCGATAACTGGCTATGGTCAAACAGGACCCTATCGCAATAGAGCCGGTCATGATAATAACTACTTGTCCCTTTCGGGTCTGAATGGGTACTCCGGCCGTCAGGGTGAACCTACACCGATTATGGGTATGCCGATTGCGGACATTGCCGGCGGCTCACTACACGGTGTTATCGGTATTCTAGCCGCGGTAAATCAGCGGCATATTAGCGGTGAAGGCCAATATATTGATATCAGTATGACCGATGCTATGTTTGCGATGAATAGCCTGTTTGGCTCGGGTTACCTAGCGGCTGATGAGGAGCCAAGCTCTGGCGGCACTCATTTAAATGGCGGCAGTTTTTATGATTACTATCGCACCGCTGATAATCGCTATCTCAGCATTGGCAGTTTAGAACCGCATTTTTTTCAACAGCTTTGCGATACCTTGGGTGATCACTCTCTTCTGTCACTGGCTAACGTTATGGATCCACAGGCTCAAAGACAACTGAAACAAAAAATTGCCGCCATCATTGCACAGAAAGATCTTGCTGCCTGGATGGAGATTTTCAAAGATAAAGACTGCTGTGTCGAGCCGGTACTCAGTTTTGCTGAAGCCTGTGCTAGCGAGCACATCAAGGCAAGAGAATTAATTGTCGATCTGAAGACGCCTGATAATGGTGTGCAGCAGCAAATTGGTAGCCCAATCAAATTATCTAAATCAGCGCCAAAGTATGACGCTATAGGGGCGCAACTGGGCCAACATAATCAACAGGTACTAAAGGATTTAGGCTTCGATGATGAGGCTATTAAGGCGGCCAAAATGGCAGGCGCCTTCGGCTAAATCGAGGACTTCTTAGCGTTCCGGTATCTCAGCATTGCGTTGCCAGTTAACCGTTCTGCTTATAAAGCCAACCTTTACCGTGATTTCCATGCTATTTGTAGAGGTTAAAACAATATCGGCATCTCTATAGGCTTTTAACTGCCTAACGTAGATTTGCCCCTGCCAACGATTATCAACATCCGACGCGCTGAGGTTGCGCAATAATATCTTACCCCGCGCATCAGGATCATCCTTGCTGTACGCCACCAACCCAACTTCAGATTCGATAGTCATCCACACTGGTTTGTCCGACAGACGCCAATGGCCGTCAAGGCTTGCGGCTGCAACGGCAGAGTTAAGAACAAACAACAGTGATAGCAAAACAGTTTTAAGCATGATTATTTACCCGCCAAGCACTCGCTTCAGTTTAGTTTTCTATCATCTAACCAATACAACACTAAGCCATAAATACTCTGTCTACAAAGGACAGAGGAACAATTAATTATTGTTGAACTACGGAGTAATAAAGCCCACCGCATAAGCCGCCAATGGCTGCACCATATGGGCAACACCAGAGGCTGACTTACTTGAAGCATTGCCATCGGCAGCCCGTTTGGCGACACCCTGACAAATAGCCGCTAAACGGAAAAAGCTAAAGGCCATATAAAAAGACCAGTTATCAATCTTATCCAAACCCATGCGCTGGCAATATTGCGCAACATACTCATCCTCTGATGGAATCCCAAGCGCTGCGGCATCCAAACCGGCGAGACCAGATGAAGGCCCATCGCTTTTACCTGAAGGCAGACGCAACCCCATACATTGATAAGCCAAATCAGCATAGGGATGACCAAGAGTCGACAGCTCCCAATCCAATACGGCAATAACACGCTGATTGTCTTTATCGAACATTAGATTATCCAGTCGGTAGTCACCATGCACTAGGGAGACCTTACCATCATCCTCAGGAATATTATCCGACAGCCAGGCCATGACCTTATCCATTTCAGGAATCGGTGATAACTCCGAGGCTTTATACTGCGATGACCAACGATCGACCTGACGCTGGAAATAATTGCCGGGGCGACCATAATCGGCGAGACCAACTTTGTCTAAATCTAGCGAGTGAATGGCCGCTAGCACGCGATTCATCTCATCATACATCTGCGCTCGCCCGGCATTGTTGGGGACATCCTCTAATGCCGACGACCAATGCACATTGCCATCGCAAAATTCCATAATATAAAACATAGAACCAATCACCTGCGGGTCTTCGCAGAGATGATAAACCTTAGCTACTGGCACATCGGTATCAGCCAATGCAGCAAGTACGCGATATTCGCGATCCACTGCATGGGCAGATTTCAATAATTTACCTGGGGGCTGACGACGCAGCACATAGCTACCCGAGGCTGCGTCAATTTTAAACGTTGGGTTAGACTGACCGCCGGCAAATTTACTCGCTTTCAGCGGCCCACTAAACTCCTCGATATTGGCCTCCAAATACTCGGCTAAGAGTGCTTCATCCAATGTATCCACTTCAGACATAGTCGTTACTTACTGTTAGGTTATCGAAATTTATTATAGGTTTGCCAAGCGTTGATTAATCAAGCTATCTGCTTCGGTCATAATACGATCGATTAATTCTTGTACCGTTGGCACATCATTGATCAGCCCAGCCACCATACCACATGACCAAGCACCGGCATCCATATCTCCCTCACGCATAATGCGGGGATAAACGCCAGCCACCTCAGGTAAAATATCTTCAAACTTAATATCGTCACCCAGCGCTTTTTCTTTCTCTAGCAAGCGTTCAACTGCGGAATTCGCCAGCACGCGCTCAGTATTACGCAATGGCCGCATTACCAAGCGTGTATCCAATTCAGACGCGGCCAAAATCGCAGCTTTTACATTATCATGCACAGGCGCTTCTTTGGTCGCAATAAAACGCGTACCCATATTCATCCCCTCGGCGCCCATCGCAAGAGAGGCCACCAAACTGCGAGCGTCGGCCATACCCCCTGAAGATACAAATGGGATAGTCAATTCATCCGCAGCCCTGGGCAATAAAATAAAATTGGGGATATCATCCTCACCCGGATGGCCACCACATTCGAAACCGTCCACGGACACAGCATCGCACCCAACTTTCTCGGCTTTCAGAGCATGGCGTACCGCGGTACATTTATGGATCACCTTGATACCGGCTTCTTTAAGCATCGGCATATAGGGCGCAGGATTATTACCCGCAGTCTCAACAACCTTTACGCCCGCATCAATTATCGTCTGGATCAATCCAGGATAATCTGGCGGTGTTACCGAGGGAAGAAAGGTAATATTCACACCGAAGGGTTTATCAGTCATCGTTTTGCATCGGGCTATTTCTGCGGCAAGCTTTTCCGGTGTACCCTGCGTCAGGCCAGTAATGATACCTAGCCCACCAGCATTGGATACTGCCGCTGCCATCTCTGCGAAACCGACATGATGCATACCACCCTGAATAATCGGATGCTCAATACCCAACATTTCCGTGATACGTGTTTTCATTTTCTCTCCCTCGACTTGTTAATTATTTAAAAGATTTTCCTTGCTCTGCCAATGATATTAACAGCGGGCTGGGTGCCCAGAAATCATCGCCAGTGGTTTCATGGTAGTGACGGATTTTAGCCAATACCTTATCCAACCCAAGGCTATTGGCGTAATGCATAGGGCCACCTCGGTAGACAGGCCAGCCATAGCCATAGACATAAACCACATCAATATCACTCGCGCGAACGGCAATCCCTTCATCCAGAATTTTGGCGCCCTCGTTAATCATGGGAAGCAAGCAGCGATCTAATACCTCTTCATCCAAAATCTGGCCGCGCTCAATACCCTGTGACATCGCAATTTCAGCAAATAACTCAGCAGTCACTGCGGCGGGTGTTGGTCTACGCTTATCATCGTAATCATAATAACCAGCACCAGTCTTTTGACCGTAACGACCCAGATCACAGAGGCGATCCTTAACATCGGCTGGATTGGAATTTTGCTTGTCCCAGCCGAGGTCTAAGCCGGCCAGATCACCCATCTGGAACGCACCCATCGGAAAACCAAAATCAAATAGCACTTTGTCCACCTGCTCAATAGGCGCACCTTCAAGGGCTAGCCTTGACGCTTCATGCTGACGCATAAATAAAATACGGTTACCAACAAAGCCCATACAAACACCGACCAACACAGCCACTTTGCGAATACGTTTCGCCAGCGCCATACTGGTTTTAATTACCGCATCGGAGGTTTTTTCGCCACGCACTACTTCCAATAATTTCATTACATTGGCGGGCGAAAAGAAATGCAGACCGATCACTGATTCAGGCCGGCTAGTCACAGAGGCTATTTCGTTAATATCGAGAGCCGATGTATTTGAAGCGAGAATCGCGCCCTGCTTAGCAATACCATCAAGACGGGTAAATATCTCTTTTTTCACCGCCATATTTTCAAACACCGCTTCAATGATCAGATCACAGTCAGCGAGATCAGCCATATCCAAACTGCCCTGAATCAAATCACAGCGCTGCTCCACAGCTTCTTCGGTCAGACGCCCTTTCCGCGCGGTGCTTTCGTAATTCTTGCGAATAGTGCCCAAACCGCGATCCAGCGCCTCCTGATTGGTCTCAATAATGGTCACAGGCATACCGACATTGGCGAAATTCATGGAAATACCGCCACCCATTAGACCGCCACCAATAACACCGACTTTGGTTATAGGAATGTCCTCAACATCCTTGGCCAAACCCGGCACCTTGCTCGCTTCGCGCTCCGAAAAGAAAAAATACTGTTGCGCTTTGGACTGGGGCCCTGACATAAGCTCCATAAACAACTTGCCTTCGGTCTTTATTCCTTCATCAAAGGGCTGATTTACCGCGGCCTCAATACAACGGATATTGTATTCGGGCGCCAAAAATCCACGAGTCTTACGCGCCAACATTTTGCGGGTGGCAGCAAATATCTCTGGATTATCTTTGGCACTTTGGAGCTTATCATCGTTATCTCGCACTCTTGGATGACTACCGCCTTGTGCAGCCTTATCTTTAGCAAACGCTAACGCTTCCGCACGCAGATCACCCTCCACTAATTTGTCGATAAGACCAAACTGTAATGCCTCACTAGCGCCGATCGGCACACCAGAGGTCACCATCGCCAATGTCTTTTCAACACCTACCACACGCGGTAATCGCTGAGTACCACCGGCGCCAGGCAAAAGTCCGAGGTTTACTTCCGGCAGACCAAATTTAGCACTGCCAACAGCAACCCGGTAATGGCAACATAGTGCTGTTTCCAATCCCCCACCCAAGGCTGTGCCATGAATAGCTGCGACAATAGGCTTAGAGGAATCATCCATTGTTGAGAGAACAGTATGCAAGTTAGGCTCTTTGGGAGCCGACGCAAACTCAGAAATATCAGCGCCAGCGATAAATGTGCGGCCTTCACAGAAAAGCAGAATAGCTTGGGCGGAATCATCCGCTAATGCTTTTTCCACGCCTTCTTTAAGTCCTTGCCGCACCCCTTGGCTTAAGGCGTTGACTGGTGGGTTGTTCAGAGTCAGGACAGCAACTCCCTCCTCGACGTTGTAATCAACCATAGATGTTAGTGCGACCATAGTGCTCCCTCTTCAAATAATGTACGTAATATTATTTTGGCATTGATTATGCCAAATATAATGATAGAATCAATATAAAATATGATTAAACTATATTAACGCAACCCAAGACAGCAAACCTCTAACAATAGTGACTATCGGGTTGCGAAATAAACAACGCAATAACTAGCCTATAAATCACAGGCGATCAGCAAAAGTACCGAGAAAACATCATGACAACAAGAATAAAGCTCTGGCTATTTAGTTTGACTACTTATGCCTTATTTATATTCTGGTATACCGATTTTTCTGGCCCGCTTAGTGATACCGAGGTCGATCAATTCGTCACTACCCTCGTCGAGCGAGGAAGCGATCCTGAGACTATTGCTCACCTTGAACGTTTTTTACGCAATGATACCGGCCGCCAATTTCTGATGCTTAACAACATAGATATGAATCAACAGCCAGTAATCATAGAGGGAGCAACCTCTGCGCAATCTGCAGATCAGTTGATGAGTAAATATATGGCGCATATCTTTCCAGAATTATTAAAGCGCGCTAGCCATCCAGTGATCCTTGGACATGCGGTCCACAGTGCGGTGGATATAAACGGTATTGAAGATACAGAAGAAATGGCAACTTGGTCCGATGGGGCATTGTTTCGCTATCGCAGTCGTCGCGCTCTTATGGAGATTGTGGCCAATCCAGATCTTCAAGATAGTCATGGGCATAAGCTCGCGGCACTAAATAAAACGATTGCCTACCCCATAGAAACGCAGCTTTATTTAGGCGATATGCGCGTACTTTTGGGGCTAGTTTTACTGAGCTTAACCGCACTGTTTGATAACATCAGACTGGCGCGATCTAGTAACCGCTAAACCCAGACCTCGAGATTATCTCGTTGCTCTATACGCCTATCGAGCCGCGCGGTTAATAATGCCTCTAAGCCACAAGACTGCAACAGTGCCTTAATAGTGGCACGATCTTGCTCCGTGCATGCCTGATAGAAATCCTGTACCTGTTGCAGTTGGAAAAATCGATAAGGCTGAGCGCCGGCCTCTAACAACTGATCCCGCACCACAAATCGACATTTGCTTTCGTTTTTACCTAAATAACGACTAGCACGCTCACCGCTAGGCACTGAATTGTTAGCCAACCACTCATTGATCGAATTTGCAGCTGCTAGGGTTTCCGGTACTAGGTCCTCAGCAATAATCCGCAGTACCGCAAGCAATGTCTCAGGCACCTGATCATCAGTTAAATAATCAGATCCCGCCTGATAATACTCTGATGCATCCTGATGCGAGCGATTCATGCGCTCGATCCAACGATAAACATGCAACGCCTGCTGCTGCATTATTCGTAATGGTTTGGGATCACGACCCAAATGCGCGTAGAGTGGTGCCAACAGACCAAAATCACCAATACAGGGCTTCCAACCGAGAAGGTAGGGATATTGCTCAAAGTGCTTATCCAGTGCCAACAAAAACTCCATGTAAAGTGTCTCAACTAATTCAACGCTGGCATCATTAACACCAAATATCATCGCCGCATAGCGCATCTTATTCATCATATGCTGAGTTTTTGCCTCGCGATCTGGGGTCTCGCGCTGGGCGTGATAAAAATGGTAATGCAAAAAAGCTAAATTCTCTTCAGGGAAGTTCCAGCGATAATGCATCGCAGGTCGCAACAACCCCTCGGCACCGATCAGGTCAAAAAGGCCACTCACAATGCGCTGTTGCGGTGTCTTTGGCTGACAGGGGCGACCATTCTGTGATTCAAAATACTCGATAATAGCGGCACCATCACGGATTACCTGTCCATCCTTAGTGCGCAGAACCGGAATGGTGGCCAACTTAGCTTCAGGCAAAATTTCCGCCTTGAAACTTTCATGACCAGAGGAGAATTCTTGAAAGGAAATACCATTTTTTATCAGATACGAACGCGCTCGCCCAGAGTATAGCGAGTGAGGTATTGCATAGAGCGAGTAGGTCATTAGGTCACTTCCTGTGTTAGTGTTTTGAGTTTGATCGGTATATCACCACAAAGGGTAATAACAACAAAAGGAGCAGAATAAAAATTAAGATATTGTCACGATAGACATTGTGCAGTGCATAAAACACAACCTGTTTTTCATGGCGATAATCGTTGCTAACAGGGAGAATATTATTGTCAGTGACATATTGCTGATAACGCCCCAACATAAGCTGCAACTGAGCAGGATTTTCAGCGCTAAGGTCATTCGTCTCACCTGGATCGGCAACAATATTAAACAAACGCCAACGCCCATCACCCTGCGTGCCGCGATTAAATACGATTTTGTAATCGCCCATAAACAACGCACCATGACCAGCTAATTCAAAACCCACAGCGTCATCTGGGCCATAGACGGCCTCAACACTGCCATCAATCAGCGGCAACAGACTCCGTCCAATAATCGGTTCAATTAAGCGTCCACCATAACGCGATGGCGGTGACTCTACCCCTGTCAGTGCCAAAATCGTCGGGGTTACATCAGTCACATAAGCCGAGGCATTGATAAGTCGATTTTTTATTGCCAGCGCTTCACCAGCGATAATCATCGGCACACGCAAACCACCCTCGCCAAGATAGAATTTGTAGTAAGCCAACGGTGATGCCGCGGCACTGGCAAATCCTGGGTTAATGGAATTAAAGCTTCCTTTCAAACCCAAGGTATCGTAGTCAAGGCTATAACCCTGACCGGCTAGCCCCCGACGATTAATCCAAGAGTTCTGCACCGGTCTACCTATGGCTTCGGCGCCATTGTCAGAAGAAAAAATAAAAATAGTATTGTCATACTCGCCTATGCTTTTTAAGTGCGCCACCAAACGGCCAATATGGAAATCCATGGCCTCAACCATAGCACCGTACACCGCCATACGCTTGGCCTCATAGGTCTGCTCTTGTGGGCTAAGATCATCCCAATTAGGCGTACTGGCCATAGTCACCATTGGCGATCCTATCGGGACAATACCTAAGTCTATTGCTCGCGCTAAGCGTTTTTCTCTCAACGCAGTCCAACCGTCGTTATAGACTCCCTCGTAACGATCAATATATTTCTGCGGTGCTTGCACTGGTATATGCACAGCTTGAAATGGCACATAGGCAAAAAAGGGTCGACCATCACCGCGGTTGCTATCGATAAATTCAATACTTTTATCGACTAAAAAACGCGAAGAGTAAAAATCTTCCGGTAACTGATACTCCTCACCATCGGCATACCAGTCAGCCTTTTTGTAAATCGGTAAATAGGGTTTCTGCTCCCAGTTATCGGCACCGGAGGCGCCCAGCGCTACCGTGCGCTCGAAGCCTCGGCGGCTGGGTAGCTGATCAGGACTGTTACCCAAATGCCATTTACCCGCTAGATATGTGTGATAACCGGCGTCCTGCAACAGCGTTGCCACCGTGACTACATTGTGACCCATGGTGCCAGAATAATGACTGTAGGCCGATTGCTCTGGCGGAATCATCTCGGGAATATTGGGCACACCAGATCGATGACTATCCACACCAGTCAGCAACATGGCGCGAGACGGTGCACAGTTGGCACCTGTGTGATAGTTGGTAAAACTAATACCTTGCTGTGCCAGCTCAGTCAGATTCGGAGTATGAATTTCACTGCCGTATGAGGCCAGATCGGTAAAACCCAAGTCATCTGCCAGAATTAATACAATATTAGGGCGTTGCTGCGCATTGACCGGAGAACTGCAAATCAAGATTAGCAAAGTGACAAGTGTCAACAGCCTCGGTAGGCTGCGATCCAACGCGGTGAACATAATCAGTCATCCTTGGCTAGACGCAACGAGCCAATATAGAGGATCACGCAGACAATCACTTCTACTGCTATCATATCGAGCGCAAAACTAGCGCCATGAAAAAGCCACGCCATCACGCGCATTACAGCTGTAAGACTGAGTAGGATAATCGCGGGGTAGTACCAGACACGCCGGCCGCTGGTCAACGCCAAAAGAATAAAAATACTCAGCGATAAAAAGAATGCACCCAGATCACCAATTTGCGAACTCAAACCCATCCCTTGCATTAATGTCATACCAAATTCTGTAGCCACCCCCTCCGGCGCCACAAGCCAGCGCAAACCAATTGAGGCAAAAAGAACCGCTGTGAGGGCAACCACGATGCTTAAGATTTTATTCATTGTTATTCTCCATCTCACCTTACTTTTATTTAACAGTTAAACCTGATCCAAAACTTCAATTATGGGCGCAGCGGCTAACAAACTCCCCATCGCCTTACTCGCCGAGCGGAAATAATCCGTTTTACCATGCAGGTCAATATCCGCTGCACTGCGATACTGCTCCATAACGACATATTCCTGAGTATTGGATTTGCTGCGATGCAGTGCATAGACCAGCGTGCCTTCCTCATGCGCTAATACTTTTTCAGTTAAGCCCAAAAACAACTGTTCGAACTCCTCGTTCTTGCCTTCTAAAACTGTCATTCTCGCCAATACCCCAAGTGCCATAATGGCCTCCTCTAGTAATTTAATCCGACACTGTTAATGTAAACCGATACTATTAATGATCACCGATCGGGTCTCCATTGGATTGATCACGGCATCAATCTCTAAATAAGCTGCTGCCTCAGTTGCCTTGCCCGCTTCGTACATTTTGATAACCAACTCGTTGAACAATACTTCCCGAGCCTCTCCTTGCTGTTTTTCTAACTCTTTTTTAAAGCCCAGTTTGACCGCACCCTCAAGTCCCATAGCGCCAAACTCACCCATTGGCCAGGCCGCACTATAGGTTGGTTTTACAAATGAGCTGCCGGCCATTGCCATGGCTCCCAAACCGTAGGCCTTGCGCAAAAAAATACAGACTAATGGCGAGCGAAGGTTGGCTCCCGCAGTAAAAAACTCCGCCATTTTCCGCGCCGCCCCTGCTGCCTCACTTTCCGGCCCTACCATAAAACCTGGTGTATCACAGAGGCTGACAATAGGCAGTGAAAAGCTACTGCAGAGATTCAAAAATTTGGCTGCTTTGGTAGCCGAGGTGGCGTCCACTGCTCCGCCCAATACACGATTATCATTGGCGATTAACCCGAAGGGATGACCTTCAATGCGAATAAAGCCAATAACAATGGTTTTGCCATACTGTTGCTGCAATTCAATAAAGCTACCTTTATCGACCAGTAATTCAATCAAGTTTCTAATATCGTAGGTGTAACGTCTATCATCCGGCATGGTGCTCTGCAGTATTGACTGATCTGCGGCACTCCAATCGCCCTGTGGCCCTTGAAAATAACTCAATACTTGCTGAGCTAGCGCCGTAGCTTCATTCTCATCAGCGGCAACGATATCAATCACGCCATTTTTGCTATTCACATCCGTCGGGCCAATATCGGTCGCTGCAAAGGAGCCGAGGCCACCGCCCTCAATCATGGCCGGTCCCGCCATACCGATACAGGAGGATTGAGTGGCAATACAGATATCAGCACCGCCAAACAGCGCGGCATTACCAGCAAAGCAGTAACCATTATTTACCGCAATACGCGGCACCACACCAGCCAACTGGCTCCATACCAACCAAGTACTAATATTGAGCCCAGCAATCTGAGTAGTCACATCAGTATCACCGGGTCGACCACCCCCACCTTCAGTGTACATAATCACTGGAAGTGATTTTTCCGTGGCTACCTGCAACATCCGATCGATTTTTTGATGATGGAAATAGCCCTGCGTGCCGGCCAACGACATATAGTCATTAATGATTACTGCAACCTGAGTTTGGCTCTCGCCAAAAATATCCCCATTAACTCGCGCCAATCCGGTGATCACTCCATCAGCAGCCGTTTTAGACTTTAATTCATCATTACTTTTGCGATTGCGCTGCGCCGCAATAGCGAACTGGCCATACTCAACAAAGCTACCTTGATCAACAAGATGATCAAGATTTTCCCGCGCTGTGCGGTAGCCTTTAGCATGGCGTTTTTCAACATCGGCTACGCGATTATCATCCAGTGATTCTTCAACCCGCCGTAAAAAAGCACCAATACTTTTGTGATCTGATTGTTTCGAAGCCATAAAAAAACCTTTTAACTGCCTGCATCCAACGATAACTGACGTTCGATTTCTCTAGCCACTAACCATAAGCGATCTTGGCCCCAGACTGCCAGTACAGACTCACCCTGACGGTTCAACAGTTGATAACTCGGCACACCCCAGAGGCCGGCTTTGTACATCGCTTGACGATTATCCTCTACTAGAGCCTGCCAATCTGTTTCACCCACCACTGTTTTAGCCACCGACCAGTCGAGACCTGCTTGCTCTACTACCTGCTTGAGACCACGATCATTGTTAGTATTGACTCCTTTTGCAAAGGCACAATTAAGGAAACTCGACAGTAACTGGTTACCCATCCCCTGTTCGCAGGCCCAGGGATATAGCGAATAACAGCGACGCACCGGATTCCCGATGGGGTCATAAAAATTACCAAAAGGGACTCCCGCACTGTGCGCTTCTCTAGCAGCATCAGTAAAAATATAAAATCCCTTTTCTCTTGTCGCTGGTACGCCGCGCATAACCATTGGCAACACTGGACGCACCACCAAAGTAACACCAGTGCTTTCGGCAAGTGCAAGGGTTTGATCAAAGGCTACTGCACTGTAGGGGCTACGCAATGAGGGATAGACTTCCAAGGTTAAATTGCCACAGTCTTTGTGCTGCCCTGGCTCCACCTCAAGTCGGGGCATAAGCTTGACTGCCGACGGATCGCGATCAACACCTAGCATCGCTAGACGCTGTTCCAAATAATGCAATCGGTCAACACCCCAATACCACTCTTGGCCATAATAAAACATCGCACCGGAATAATGTTTTAACTTAGCTCGACGAGCGTTGCCTGCTCTAACTCTCTCAAGGCAATGCTGCGCTGAAACGCTACCATGCTGCTCTGCCAACTTATTTAGCGCTGCCTTATCACCAGCCCACAATGCTGTATTAACATCAACAACCAGCGCAGCAAAATCAGCACTCGATTGTGCAGCTAAGATTGCCTGTGCTCGTTGAATCGTCTCCTGATCCGGAAGTTGATTGGCACCGGGTGACTCAAGACCATAATAAGCAGCAATAAGATTGGCATCGTATTGCGACAATTGCTGCAGTAACTCCGGTTCAACACTATTGTCACCCGTCGGCCCAGTGACTAAGTAACAGCGCAACTCAATATCATAGCGCTGGCAGAGCGATTGAAGCACTTGCGCGGCAAGGTAACTGTAGCCATCATCCACTTGATGAAAATACTCAACAATATGTTGATCACCCTTTGCTACGCGATGCTTTTCAATTTTTAACCGTTGCTTGGTAAGCCGCTGAGGCTTTATCAATTGGCGTATGGTCTGCGAAGTGAGCCAACGCGTCACTGCATTAGGATCCATGGTAGCAACCCCACCCTGCTCACTAAACTGCTCTGACATACAAGCTCCACTTGTTACATTTCAGTTAGTTATTAAACTGTCGTTTAAGGTATCAGCTTAAATGAAAAAAATAAACTGACATAATCAATGCTAATTATTTAAGCTATCAATAGTAATGTAATAATTCATCGTGCATAAAAAGCCAGCACAATTGCGCTGGCCTTAGATCTAACTATTGGTCACTAGATAATAATGTGCTCACAACCAGTACCCGCCAGAAGCCTATCAATCCGTGTTCTATGGTCTTCACCAAGCGCCTGATATTCTGCATTAATCCATTGCAGGCATTTACCCTGATAATTAAAGGTCTGCTGAGTCCAGAGACTACCATCGATCTCTGTCTGCCACTCCTTTGCCCCCGCCTGTAACGCCTTGGCATTAGCTAACAGAGCCGGGACATATACACGCCCCACTTCTTTTAAAATATCTTTCAATGTCTCGGGCATATCATCCGTATTAGTCCAGTCTGTAACCTTGGGCTCAAGACCCGTTTGATCTTCCAGCAAACCGGTGTAACCCACTGTGCGTGGAGAAATCTTATGGGCAATAGCACGCGATGTTGGATCAAAGCCAACTAACTGAGTCAGCTGGCCATAGAGTGCAAAATCTGAGGCGCCTGGACGCTGGCCCATTAAAAACGGTTGCTCAGTCAAATGCGCCTCCATGGCGCTGAGCAACCGTTTATAACTGGCATCAATCACCGGTGCAGTCACTTCATTTGAACCCACAACATGAAGACGACCAACCTGACGCTCGGTGACATAGGCTTTAAATTGTGCAAGTTGCTCTTGTGACAGATTTATCTTTTGAAACAGCGGTAATAACGTCCCCGCATTCTCGATATCCGGCTGCGGATGCCAACGGTAGTGGAACATATATTTAGTAACCCACTCATCGGCAAAGTCTTCCAACAAATAATCAATAAAGGCCATAACAGGATCAGCCGGGATAACCGAGCGGCCCTTATACTCCGCTTCGAGTCGACGAATAATCGGTGTCGAGTCACACACCGCATGCAATTGTCCGGCATCATCTGGCAAAACAAAAGTAGGCAGAAGACCAACTTTAGGTTTGGCGACGCCCATCTCCGACAATACGGCTGCCGGGTCGCCCCATATAATGGCATAGGGAATACGCCGGTATCGCATTAGCGCGATCATTTTTCTAGTATAGGGTGATGGTGTTGCACCTATCAAAGTAATCGGTTGAGACTGTGACAATAGCTACCTCCTAGCGCGTAAACTGGATACTTATCAGTCAATCTTTTCGAGCATATTGACACACAATGTGCCAACATGTCACTATTTCAATTGCAAGCCCACAGCCTTTTAGGTGACACAATGAAAAAAATTCTAGCTCTCAGTCTAGTGATTACTGTGCTATGTGTTGCTACCTACAGCCAGCGCGCCAATATCGCTATAACAATTTTCCCCAAAGCACTGGAAAGCATGATGACTAGCGACAAAATCGAGGAACTCGGCGATGGTTTGCATATCGCTCTATGTGGTGCCGGCGGGCCAATGCCAGCACCCAACCGTTCCGGCCCCTGTGTTGCTGTAGTGGCCGCAGGTAAACTGTTTTTAGTGGATACAGGTAGCAATAGCATTCGTAACTTGGGTCGTATGGGTTACCCGATTGGTGCTGTTGATGGCGTGTTTCTTACTCACTTCCACTCTGATCACATCGATAGCTTAGGAGAGGCGGCCACCCTACGATGGGCAGCCGGCAATCACAGTTCACCACTGAATGTTTATGGGCCTGAGGGGGTTGCTGATATAGTCGACGGCTTTAATCGGGCCTATGCACGGGACGAAGTGTATCGCAATGATCACCATGGCGATGTCGTAACGCCATTAACCGGCGCAGGGATGCGAGCCATAAGTTTTCGAGTGCCTGAAGAGGGCCAACTGATCACCGTCTACGAACAAGATGGTGTAAAAGTGGAGATGCTAGTGGTAAACCATTTCCCCGTATCACCGGCGGTAGCCTATCGCTTTAGCTATAAAGATCGCACCACACTGATCTCAGGGGATACCAATAAATCTGCTAATATCCAACGTTTCGCCAAAGATATTGACCTTCTCGTTCATGAAGCGTTGGCGCCGCACTTGCTTAAGTCGATGAATAAAGCGGCCACCGCTGCTGGCCAACCGAATATGGCGACCATCTTTTACGATGTACTTGACTACCATGCGAGCCCCGTTCAGGCCGCCGAAACCGCGCGAGATGCCAATGTAGGGCACCTACTTTACTACCATATTGTGCCACCTCTGATACTTCCCGGCAGTGAAGCCGCCTGGTTGCAAGGTGTAGATGATATATTCAGCCGATATACATTAGGGCAGGATGGCACCAGCTTTTCACTGCCGGCAAACTCTACTGAGATTATTGCCACAAGCACTGGACTGTAAATAGAAAATTGCTCTGAACTATGCGAAAATGGCGGCTTTAGTGAAAATCAGATAGGCGCTTTTATGCCCAGTAGCACAACCACTCCAGCCAAGGTCGACGGTCGCAGGCTACGCAGTGATCGCAGTCGACAAGTGATTGTTGAATCAATGCTCTATCTTATTGAGCAGGGCAACTTGACCCCTACAGCGCAACAGGTAGCAAACCATGCCAAAGTGGGAATCCGGTCGGTGTTTCGGCACTTTGAAGATATGGAAGCCATATTTAAAACCGCTGATGATATATGGCGCAATGGCCTTGATAAAAACCTCCAGACGCTGGATGCTCAACTGCCCTTGGCGCAGCGCATACAACAAGCCACCGAACAGCTAGGCGCCAGCTATGAAGACAACAATAATATCCTGAAATCCACTGCCACAAGACGCTGGAGATCAGCATTTCTGCAGCTGAATTACGCTACCATTCAAACCAGAATTCGCCGCGACATTTTGCGCTCTTTGCCAGAAATTGAGCAGTTGTCCGATAATAAAAAAGAAGCGATTGTCGGTGTTCTATCATTTGAGTATTGGGATCGCTTGCGAGACCACCAAGCCCTCAGCGCTGAGGCCAGTATCGACCTTATCAGCGAACTACTCCAAGCACTGATTCCCCAGTAATCTCAGGCAACTCAAAGATAGCTACAGGGCAAAACTTGAACTTGCGGGTCATGGTTTAAGATTGTCAGACTTTCGTCACAGCGATAGTCTTCCGACAAAGACCAACGGGATGCATTTACAGTATCCGACGGGAGAGATCGTTATGACTACTAGCATCGACTTCTATTTTGATTTTGGCAGCCCCACCGCCTATCTTGCCTACCGTCGACTGCAACAATTGCAATTGCAGTATCAGTGTCAAATACATTATCGACCGGTACTATTAGGTGGCCTATTTAAAGCCACCGGCAATAGCTCACCGGTGATGGTTGCAGCCAAAGCCGCTTATATGATGAAGCAAGACCTGCCCCGATTTGTCGCGCTATATAATGTGCCGTTTAAAAGTAACCCTCATTTTCCAATAAACACATTACACCTGATGCGTGGTGCTGTGGCGTTACTAGAGCAAGATCAATTTAATGCCTACATCGAAACTGTTTTCGAGGCTATTTGGGTCAATGGAAAAAATATGGGTGATACCGAGACGGTGGTCAATGTGTTAACTAAAGCAGGATTAGATGCTCAACACATTATCGACAATGCTCAAGAACCAGAAGTTAAAGCCACATTGATCAGCCATACCGAAGCCGCGGTTGCACGTGGTTGTTTCGGCGCACCTACGATGTTTATTGGCGATAATATGTATTTCGGCCAAGATCGTATGCAATTTATTGAAATGGCTCTACAATGATTTTGCCGATGTGCAAAAAACAACTCTTAAACAACGGTAAACAGTGGGGAGTCTCCAATGCCGCATTTAGTTAATATTGCTATTGCCTTTTTGTTAACTACGAGCCTAACTCAGGCTCAGAGTTCTATTGTCGATGAGCCCACTATTACCGATCCAGGTAGCGAATGGCTTAACTATGGCCGCAGTTATAAAGAGCAGCGCTTCAGCCCATTAAATAGCATCAATCGAGACAATATCGACGAACTCGATCTTGCATGGTCATTTAAATTTGATACCGCTCGTGGAATGGAAGCTACGCCGCTAGTACACAACGGCGTAATCTATATCAGCACCGGCTGGAGCCATGTTCACGCCCTAGATGCCAGAACTGGCGAACAGCTATGGCATTACGATGCGCAAGTCCCCAAAAGCCATCTGATCAAAACCTGTTGTGGCGCGGTTAACCGCGGTGTCGCCCTATGGCAGGGCGACGCGGAAACTGGTCTACAAGTATTTTTCGGCACCTTAGATGGGCGCTTGATTGCCCTTGATGCCAACACCGGCACAGCCAACTGGATAGTGCAAACCACGCCCGATAACAGTAACTACAGCGTTACCGGTGCACCTCGTGTAGTCAAAGGCATGGTTATTATTGGCAATGGTGGCAGTGAACTTGGCGTACGCGGCTATATTACCGCCTACAACAGCGCATCCGGTGAGCAACTATGGCGTTTCTATACCGTCCCTGGCGACCCAGCCAAACCGCAAGAGCACCCTGCTCTGGACACAGCACTGGATACTTGGGCCGGTGATGAGTGGTACAAGCTGGGCGGTGGCGGCGGCACCGTTTGGGACTCATTAGTCTACGACCCCGAACTCGACTTGCTCTATATTGGAACTGGCAATGGCTCTCCGTGGAATCGAGATCTGCGTAGCCCCGGTGGTGGCGATAATCTGTATTTAAGCTCGATTGTCGCGCTCAAGCCTGATACCGGTGATTATGTGTGGCATTACCAAGTGACGCCAAAGGATAACTGGGATTACACCGCTACGCAGCAACTAACCCTAGCCGAAATAAACATTGATGGTGAACAGCGTAAAGTGATTATGCAAGCACCTAAAAATGGCTTCTTCTATATATTGGATCGCGTCACTGGTGAATTGCTCAGTGCCGAAAAATTCGCCAAAGTCACCTGGGCAAGCCATGTGGATATGCAAACCGGCCGCCCCGTCGAAACCAAATACGCAGACTACCAAAGCAATGGCGGCAGTTATATCTGGCCATCTCCTTATGGTGCCCACAACTGGCAACCTATGTCCTATAGCCCTAAAACCGGTTTAGTGTATATTCCGGCACAGAGCATTCCCCATTATTTTAGTGGCCAGAAAACGGTGAAATATCAACTTAACCGCTGGAACACAGGGGTAGATCTTAATGAATCAAGGGACCCTCTTAGCTGGGTCGCTGGTATGGCCTCTACCGATGCCTTGGTTTATGGAGAACTGTTAGCTTGGGATCCGGTAAGACAACAAGCCGCATGGAAAGTAAAGCATGATAAACCCGCCAATGGTGGCGTGCTTAGTACCGCTGGCGACTTGGTTTTCCAAGGCACCGGCGAGGGCGTATTTGCTGCCTATGATGCCGATAACGGCGATGCCCTATGGCAATACCAATCCGATAGCGCTGTATTAGCCGGACCCATGACTTATGAGCTTGACGGTGAGCAATATGTAGCTGTTGCCCAAGGCAGTGGTGGCGCCGTTATGCTGACCGTGGGCGATAACCTGAAGCGCAATAAAGTGAATAAAAATAAGCTACTGGTATTTAAGCTGGGTGATTTCGGCCTAACCAAAACAGTGGCCGACGAAAGCCTCGCCACTATCTTGCCACTCAGTGAAGAGGTTAATGCCACTCCAGAAGTAATCAAAAAAGGGGAACAACTCTATGGCCAGAACTGTGGCACCTGCCACGGTATTAGTGCCAAAAGTAACTATGTTGTTCCGGACCTGCGCTATATGAGCGATCAAACTCATCGCGATTTTGTCGCTATCGTTCTGGGAGGCTCAAGAGCTCATAAGGGCATGGCGGGATTTTATGAGACCCATGGCATCGAGGATGTCGAAGCCATTCACTCATACCTAAAACACCAGCAACAGCAGCTACCAGAAATGGTAGAGATGAGCGTTTTGCAGAAGATTGAATACTGGTTTAGCTATGGTGCAGCCAAACTTGGCGAGAAATATCCTGACCTGTTAAATGCTACTCGAGATATGCTCTATTAGCGAACGTCAAATAAACAGTTAAAAATTAAAAAAGGGTAGCGAAAGCTACCCAATACCGCGTGCATAACAGGATTTTTCAAACTCAGGCTCTATCATTTGTATTCAGAGGTACGCCACCTTTCGATTCCATTAATTGGTACTATATTTCTATCCAAGTCAATAGTCAATACTATTATTTTGTGACCGCTCGCCTCGCCTAAGGCGGCTGGATAAATGGATCCGACTGCGAAAACCAGCCTAACCCCGAATCATACATCCGCACAGACACAGGGATAATATCAACATCATCAACCATTTCATGGCCGGTATAGCCCCGGCTGGTGATGTTGGTAAGGGAACTAAAGGCACTGAGGGCCAGCGGCTTATTTTGTGCGTCTTTGAGCACCGCCTGCCAGTCGCTGGCGTTGCGGCGTTTGCCCCATGCGTCAAAGCTCAGTGCCTATTCGATATTGCCCAGCTGGTCGGTGATCGCGTCAATACTACCGAGGTGGGCTTGCAGCAGGTAGTGGATGATTTTTATTGAGAAATAACTCGATTAGACGGCGGATCAATACTTTAATTAAATTTCGACATGCGGATAGCCTGCATCAGGCATTTTTATCTAATTTGCCTAAGTTATAAGCCTTTATTGACGCGGTTGCGCAGATCTTTGCCGGGTTTAAAGTAAGGGACATATTTACCCGTTAGCTGCACAGCATCTCCTGTTTTGGGGTTGCGCCCTACCCTAGGCGCACGATAGTGGAGTGAGAAGCTACCGAAGCCGCGTATTTCTATGCGCTGGTTAGCGACCAAAGCTGTGGTCATGCGCTCAAGAATCATACGTACCGCTAACTCCACATCTTTAGGTGGGAGCTGATCTTGACTAACGGAGATTTTTTCAATCAGTTCTGACTTGGTCATACGGCTTCTGGTTAGGGTTTACACTACTGTTGTTTTTATTTTTGGTTAGTTATTGATTTTATTGATGTTTTAGATTTATTCAAGTGAAAAATGGCCGTATTACTATTTTTAAGCAAAAAAAAGGGTGGCAACGCCACCCTTTTGCGTTTGGATAGTTATTACTTATCCATTTGCGCCTTGATCAAGTCACCAATGGTGGCTGGTGATGCAGCTTCTGCCTCCGACTTGCGGTGAGACTTAACAGCATCTTTTTCTTCAGCAACATCTTTGGCTTTAACCGACAGGCTAATAGCACGGTTTTTGCGATCAACATTGATAATCTTAGCTTCAACTTCAGCACCGACAGTCAACTCATTGCGCGCGTCTTCCACTTTATCGCGAGACAACTCAGAGCCTTTCAACGTCGCTTCAATATCGTTTCCTAGATCGATAATGGCACCTTTGGCATCCACTTCTTTCACAGTGCCTTTAACAATTGCGCCTTTATCGTTGTCGGCAACGTAGTTGTTAAATGGATCATCTGAAAGTTGCTTGATGCCCAGCGAGATACGCTCACGTTCTGCATCAATGCTAAGTACCACTGTTTCGACTTCTTCGCCTTTCTTGAAGTTGCGTACAGCTTCTTCGCCAGTTTCATTCCATGAGATATCGGAAAGATGGACCAAACCATCAATACCGCCATCAAGGCCAATAAATATACCGAAGTCAGTGATCGATTTAATCTTGCCGGAAATCTTGTCGCCCTTGGTCATGGTTGAGGCAAAGTCATCCCATGGGTTAGTGAAGCATTGCTTGATACCCAACGAGATACGACGACGCTCTTCGTCGATATCCAATACCATAACTTCGACTTCTTGACCGAGATCAACAATTTTGGATGGGTGAACGTTTTTGTTAGTCCAATCCATCTCGGATACGTGGACCAGGCCTTCAACTCCATCTTCCAACTCGGCGAAGCAGCCATAATCAGTAAGATTGGTAATCTTAGCTTTACAGCGAGCACCCTCTGGGTAACGACCTTTAATATCGCCCCATGGGTCTTCACCCATTTGCTTCATACCCAGCGATACACGGTTGCGCTCGCGGTCAAATTTAAGCACTTTAACGTCGATTTCATCGCCGACATTAATCATCTCGGATGGGTGCTTAATACGCTTCCATGACATATCGGTAATATGCAATAAACCATCGATACCACCCAGATCAACAAAGGCTCCGTAATCAGTTAGGTTCTTAATAATACCTTTAAGTGATGCGCCCTCTTCCAAGTTAGCCAGTAACTCTTCACGCTCTACCGAGTTAGCACTCTCCATCACCGCGCGACGACTCACCACTACGTTGTTGCGTTTGGCGTCGAGCTTGATTACTTTAAATTCGAGTTCAATGTTTTCGAGGTGAGTGATTTCACGCAATGGCCGAACATCAACCAGTGAACCTGGCAGGAACGCGCGCAAACCGCGAACATCGACGGTAAAGCCACCTTTGACCTTGCCGGAGATAACACCGGTGACCACTTCATCAGCGTTGTGCGCTGCTTCAAGCTCAATCCATGATTCAGCACGACGGGCTTTTTCACGAGATAGGCGGGTAGCACCAAAACCGTCTTCTACGGCTTCTAGGGCAACCTGAACTTCGTCGCCAATATTGACTTCAAGTTCGCCTTTATCGTTATAAAATTGCTCTGCAGGAATAACGCCTTCTGACTTTAGTCCGGCATGGACGGTGACCCAATCTTTATCAACATCAATAATAACGCCTGTGATAATAGCACCAGGGTTCATTTCAACCGTTTGTAAACTTTCTTCAAATAGATCTGCGAAATTTTCGCTCATAGGGAAATACCTAAGTATTGACAGAGCCACAGCATGAGCTGTGCTCTTTTTTCCGCGCGGCCAGTTTACGCGGGTCAGTTAATATAAAGGCTTGCGGCAATAATCGCTGGCAATTGCCACAGCACCCGTTACTGATCGATAGTCTTCGCTAAACCTTTGAGATACACCAGGTTCAGCACGGTATCCATCACTTCTTGAATCGACAGCATCGAGGTATCTAGCTCAATGGCATCCGCAGCGGGAACCAATGGCGACGCATCTCGACTCATATCGCGTTCATCTCTAGAGCGTACCTGCTCTATAAGGGCGCGCAGACTAACATCTTCACCCTTGTCTAGCAACTCTTTATGACGTCGTTTAGCGCGCTCTTCCGATGTTGCAGTTAGATAAATTTTAAGTGGTGCGTCGGGAAATACTACCGTACCCATATCGCGACCATCGGCAATCAGGCCGGGCGATCTGGCGAAAAGTTGCTGACGCTGCAATAAAGCAGTGCGCACCATAGGGTAGGAGGCAACCTGTGAAGCCAGAGCAGCGGTATTTTCACTGCGCAACTCAGTGGTGACATTTTCCCCCTCGAGTATCACTTTGAGACCCTTGGTACTGGTATCAAAGTCGATATCCATATGCCCTGCCAGAACACTTAGGCTACTAGGGTTGGCCAAATCAACGCTATGGCGGACAGCGGCAAGACCCAACAAACGATACAGGGCACCACTATCGAGATAGTGGAAGCCAAGCTTATCGGCAAGCATGCGACTGATGGTGCCTTTGCCGGCGCCACTGGGTCCATCGATTGTAATTACCGTAACCATGGCTATCCTTATATAGGCCGAGCGCTAAACGCCCAACGTTTCACAACGCAGGTCAATACCAACCTGCCGTGCCAGATCAATAAAATTGGGGAATGAGGTGGCGACATTATTGCAATCATGCACCAGTATTTCACCCTTAGCCCGCAAGCCTGCGATAGTAAAGGCCATAGCAATGCGGTGATCATCATGGCTGTGCACTTCGCCAGCCCCTAGTTCACCTCCGACAATACGAATGCCATCTGGCGTTGATTGCGCATCAATACCCAAGGTTACCAATCCATCAGCCATACTTTGAATGCGATCGCTCTCCTTAACCCGCAGCTCTTCAGCGCCGGTCAGCACAGTAACGCCCTCGGCACAGGCTGCGGCAATAAATAGCACGGGAAATTCATCAATAGCCAACGGTACCTGATCTTCGGGTATATTGATGCCCTGCAAACTACCGTACTGCACGCGAATATCAGCGACAGGCTCACCGCCCACCTCTATTTGATTACTCAGCTCAATAACCGCACCCATTTGCCGCAGAATGTTAATCACACCGATGCGCGTGGGATTCACACCAACATGGCGCAAGGTAATATCGGAACCCGGTACAATAGCGGCCGCTACCATAAAGAAAGCGGCACTGGAAATATCAGCGGGCACATCGATACGACTGGCGGTCAGACTGCCGCCGCCTTGTAACGACGCTCTGTTGCCATCCGTAGCAACCTGATAACCAAAGCCACGCAACATGCGCTCTGTATGATCGCGGGTAGGCGCTGGCTCTACCACCGTGGTTTCACCTTCGGTGTACAAACCCGCCAGTAGCACACAGGATTTTACTTGGGCGCTGGCCATGGGCATTTCGTAGCTGATTGCAGACAGCGTTTGCCCACCGGTGATTTTTAATGGTGGCTTGCCACCTTCAGCGGTTTCTATCAGCGCACCCATCTGCCGCAATGGGTCGGCAACGCGCCCCATGGGACGGCCTGACAATGAGGCGTCACCTGTGAGCTCAACATCAAATGCCTGCCCTGCTAACAGCCCACTTAGCAATCGGATGGAGGTGCCTGAGTTACCCAGATAAAGCGCTTTCTTTGGTGCCTTTAACCCATGTAAGCCAACGCCATGAATGACCACTCGCCCTTGGTCTGGTCCTTCAATCACCACCCCCATATCGCGAAACGACTGCAAGGTCGCTAGGCTATCTTCACCCTCTAGAAAACCAGTGACCTCAGTCAGGCCTTCAGCGAGCGAGCCAAGCATAATCGATCGATGAGACATGGATTTGTCGCCGGGGACACGAATATCACCCACTGCATTGCCGCCGGGACGCACCCGATAGTTAATAATTTTTTCTACCATGGGACTTTGAATTCCACCCTGTAATGCTTGTTGGTCGAGTATTTTGCCAAAATGGTTGCGTGCATCTCGGGCTCGAGTAAACACATCCATTAAATAATCTTGATCGCCTGCGGCTATGGCACTACGCATCTGAGCGAAGTTGTTCATAACCTCATCGAGAAGTTTGGTGATCGATTCTCGATTGGCCAATGCAATATCGCGCCACATAACCGGATCACTGGCTGCGATACGCGTAAAGTCGCGAAACCCACCGGCCGCGTAGCGGAAAATCTCGCGGTTATCGCCCATAGAGGCGAGCGTATCAACTAACGAGTAGGCCAAAAAATGCGGCAAGTGGCTGGTGGCGGCGAGGATTTCATCATGCTCAACCGTATCCATACTCGAGACAGTGGCACCCACCGCGGTCCACAATTCTGCGACAAGCTGAAGATGGCCATCGGCGGTGGCATGATCGGGGGTCAATATAACCCGATGATCGTTGAATAGCTTGGCATTTGCCGCTGTTACGCCACTTTTTTCCGAGCCTGCAATGGGGTGCCCAGGCACTAACTGCGCTGGCACCTGCCCGTAAATGGATTTAGCCGCGTCGATGACTGAGCCTTTAACACTCGCCACATCAGTGATAGTCACTTCATCACTGAGAAAGTTAGCGCAATCCTGCAAAACCGCAGATACTGATAAGGTCGGCACACCGATTACCACCATATCACCAGCACCCAAGTCGGCGGCAATGCTTTGCAAGTGCTCCTCGCCGGAATCGATAATGCCGCGCTCTAGGGCTATCTCAACCGTTGATGCACGCCTAGAAATACCAATAACTCGCTGCGCCAGCCCCGATTCGCGCACTGCCAGCGCTAAACTGGAACCAATAAGGCCCAGACCAATCACCACAAGGCGATTGATAATCGGTTTAGCATTGATTCTATTTTCTACCATCGTCAATCTGTTACTGCTGGACGTTGAAGGATTACAGTACAGCGCGCGGATAGGAGCCCAGTACTTTGAGGTCGGCAACATCGGCGCTAAGCTCTTTTAGCACGGCCGCTACAGGCGCATCATTAATATGACCGACAAAGTCGATAAAAAATACATAAGTCCATTTGCTACTGCGAGATGGTCGTGATTCAAGTCGCGTCATATCAACATTATTGCGACGGAACGGCTCTAACAGATCGTGCAACGCACCGGTCTTGTTTTGTACAGACACCACAATAGAGGTGCGGTCATCACCACTGGGGGGGACTTCCTCACGACCAATAATTAAGAAGCGTGTCGAGTTATCTGGATTATCCTCAATCTTGTCATTAAGTTTTTCTAATCCATACAGCTGGCAAGACATATCACCCGCTATGGCAGCGGAATTCCATTCACCTTGGACACGTTTTGCCGCTTCAGCATTACTGCTGACAGCCACCCGCTCGACATTGGGTAAATTAGAATTTAACCACTGCCGGCACTGCGCTAAAGATTGTGCATGGGAATACACTCGCGTGATATTGTCTTTATTGGTGTTGGCACCAATCAGCAGATTCTGATGGATACGTAATTCTACCTCTCCACAAATTTTTAGCGACGAGTCCATAAAACTGTCTAAGGTGTGACTAATTACACCCTCAGTACTGTTTTCGACGGGCACAACACCATAGTTGCATGAACCGGCCAATACATCACGAAACACCTCATCAATCGCTGCCATTGGCACACTGATCGCAGAGTCACCGAAATGCTTGAGTGCGGCCTCCTGAGTAAAAGTGCCTTCGGGGCCAAGAAATGCCACTTTAACCGGTTGCTCCAATGCTAGGCAGGCGGACATTATCTGACGGAATAATCTGGCCATCTCCTCATTGTTCAGAGGACCTTTATTCTGTTCCATAATTTGGCGCAATACCTGCGCTTCACGCTCCGGCTTGTAGTAGGCGCTATCACCCTGCTGCTTCTTTACTTCAGCCACTTGCTGAGCAAAGCTCGCACGATCGCTGATGGCCTGCATAATCTGCAGGTCCAGCGCATCTATCTGGTCTCTAAGCCCTAGTAATGGATTGCTATCGGCCATCGTTTTTCCTTTATTCTTCGGCGGCAGCGTCTTCACTACCGTCAGTCTGGTCATCTTCCTCTGGCTCAGCGATACGCGCCAAACCAACTAAATGCTCATTGTCTTTCAGGCGAATAATGCGCACGCCTTGAGTATTGCGACCAACCACAGATACTTCGTCACCACGGGTTCGCACCATAGTACCTTGATCGGAGATCAGCATAATTTCATCACCAGCAAATAGTTGCGTTGCCCCCACTAACGGGCCATTCCGCTCACTGGCTTGTATGGCAATCATACCTTTACCACCGCGACCTTTGGTTGGAAATTCATCGACAGTCGTGCGCTTGCCATAGCCATTCTCACAGACGGTTAATAGGTAACCATCTTGCTGTGGCACTACCATGGCGATCACTGCATGGCCCTCTGGTAAACGCATTCCACGAACACCCTTTGACACGCGGCCCATAGCGCGAGCATCAGTACTGGCAAAGCGCACCGCTTTGCCCTCTGAGCTCAGTAACATGATATCGCTACTGTCATCAATAATGGCGGTACCTACCAGGTGGTCCCCTTCAACTAAATCAACTGCGCGTAAACCGACGCTGCGTGGTCGTGAATACTGATCCAGCGATGTCTTTTTCACTGTACCATTGGCTGTTGCCATAATAACGTATTGATCTGCACTGTATTCCTCTACTGGCAGTATCGAGCTTATACGCTCCCCCTCATCTAAGGGCAGAAGGTTAACCACCGGGCGACCACGAGAATTGCGACCAGCCACGGGTATTTGGAAAACCTTAAGCCAATACACTTTACCGAGATTGGTAAAGCAAAGGATGGTAGCGTGGGTGCTGGCTATCAGCAGGTGCTCAACAAAATCTTCATCTTTCACTGCGGTCGCTGATTTACCCATACCGCCGCGGCGCTGAGCTTGGTAGTCGGTCAGGGGCTGAGTTTTGGCATAGCCGCCATGAGAGATAGTCACCACGCGATCTTCCTCAGTGATAAGATCTTCGACCGTTAGATCGTGCTGCGACTCTACAATTTCAGTACGCCGCTCATCACCAAACTCTTCAACGACAGTCTCTAATTCCTCGCGAATAACGCTCATCAGCCGGACTATATCACCAAGAATATCCTGATAATCCGCAATCTCTTCAAGCTTGACAGCAAACTCTTCGATAATTTTGTCATGTTCCATGCCAGTAAGTCTGTGCAGACGCAATTCGAGAATATCTTTAGCTTGCTCTGGGGATAGGTAGTACTGACCATCGCGCAGACCGTACTGCTCCTCTAACCAGTCAGGGCGAGTCGCCGAGGCGCCGGCACGCTCTAACATATCTACCACAGAGCCTGGGTCCCAGCCTTTCGCCACCAATGCTTCACGGGCGTCTGCTGGGGTTGTCGACTGTTTGATCAAGCTGATAATCTCATCGATATTGGCCAGCGCGATGGCAAAGCCTTCTAAGGTATGAGCTCGCTCACGCGCTTTGCGCAATAGGTAAATGGTTCTGCGAGTAACCACCTCACGTCGGTGCCTAACAAACGCCTCAAGCATCTCTTTGAGGTTAAGAATCTTTGGCTGGCCGTCAACCAATGCCACCACATTGATACCGAAAACCGACTGCAACTGCGTCTGCGCGTAGAGGTTATTGAGAACCACCTCGCCGAGCTCTCCGCGCTTGAGCTCAATCACCACGCGCAGGCCATCTTTATCCGACTCATCGCGTAGCTCAGAGATACCCTCAATCTTTTTCTCTTTAACCAGTTCAGCAATACGCTCAATCAATCGCGCTTTGTTTAGCTGGTAAGGGATTTCACTGATAATAATGGTTTCGCGCTTGCTCTTTTCATCGACTTCAATATCCGCCTTTGCTCGCACATAGATGCGCCCACGACCGGTTCTGTAGGCTTGAATAATACCCGCCTTACCGTTGATGATGGCTCCAGTGGGAAAATCTGGCCCGGGGATATATTCCATCAACTCGTCAACAGAGATATCTTCATTATCAATCAGAGCCAAGCACCCTTTAACCACCTCGGTTAAATTATGCGGCGGAATATTGGTCGCCATACCAACAGCAATACCCGATGAACCATTGACCAACAGATTGGGGATGCGGGTAGGCATAACCATCGGTATCTGCTCGGTTTCATCGTAGTTCGGAACAAAGTCGACGGTTTCTTTTTCTAAGTCTTCCAACAACGCATGAGCAATTTTAGTCATGCGGATTTCTGTGTACCTCATGGCGGCCGCTGAGTCACCATCAATGGAGCCGAAGTTACCCTGACCATCCACCAACATATAGCGTAGCGAGAATGGCTGCGCCATGCGCACTATTGTTTCGTACACCGCGGAATCACCATGGGGATGGTATTTACCAATCACATCACCGACAACACGAGCAGATTTTTTGTAAGCCTTATTCCAGTCGTTATTTAATTCGCTCATAGCGAACAGCACACGCCTATGCACTGGCTTTAAACCGTCGCGAACATCGGGCAGTGCCCGACCGACAATAACACTCATGGCATAGTCGAGGTACGACTGTTTCAGTTCATCCTCGATATTGACCGGAACAATTTCCTTCGCTAAATCACTCATAACGTCTTTTTGCTTCCCGATATTATCGTACTTTTGCAGATGCTGGTTGAGGCTCAAAAACAGTCTTTAAGCAAGCCTAAAAAGAACTCCATTTAAAACCTAGTTACATCCCCTCTTAAGAGCGGAATTTTAACACATAACCCCTTTGTTATTCCCGCTTTTATTGCCCTTTAAACACCTATATGGCTTAAAGATGGCAAAAAACTCGGTATACTCCAAGCGCTAACTCAGGAGTGACCATGCAAGGCAAAAAAATAGATCTGTTAGTTAACTGTCGATGGCTAATTCCAGTGGTTCCTCACGACCAAGTTCTGGAAAATTGTGCAATAGCAATCGACCAAGGGCGCATTATTGGCATTTACCCGCAAGGGGAGGCGACCAAACAGTTTACCCCAGACAAACTGGAGCAATTGAATGACCATGTAGTACTGCCGGGCCTTATCAATGCCCATGGTCATTCTGCAATGAGCCTATTGCGCGGCTTCGCCGATGATTTACCCTTAAGGCCTTGGCTTGAGGAACATATCTGGCCGGCCGAGGGCCGCTATCTCGGCGATAGCTTTGTAACTGAGGGCACAATGCTGGCGATGGCGGAAATGATCACCAGTGGAACCACCTGCTTTGCCGATATGTATTTCTATCATGAGGCTATTGCCGAGGCAGTCCGCAGCACTGGCATGCGCTGCCAGATTGGCTTTACCGTACTGGACTTCGCCACACCTTTTGGCCGCGATGCCGATGACTACATACATAAAGGGCTTGCACTGAACGATAAATACGGTAGTCAACCATTACTGCAGATCGCCTGCGCGCCGCATGCGCCCTATTCCGTCTCAAATAGCACTCTGCAGCGTATTGCCACCTATGCCAATGAGCTAGATATGCCGGTGCATATTCACTGCCATGAAACCGCCTCCGAAGTTGCTGAGTCCTTGACTGAATACAACTGCAGGCCCTTGCAGCGGCTTGCCGATATGGGGCTATTATTACCCCAGACGCAGTTAGTGCATATGACTCAAATAGAACAAAGCGATATTAATCTGTTGCAGGCGCATAATTGTCATGTCATTCATTGCCCCGAGTCCAATATGAAACTAGCCAGCGGCCAGTGCCCTGCGGCGGATTTGCTTGATGCTGGCGTTAATGTGGCGATAGGTACCGATGGCGCTGCCAGCAATAATGATCTTGATCTATTTGGTGAAGTTAAAACCGCTGCGCTTCTAGCCAAAAACGCAACTGGTGACGCAAGCGTCTTGGACGCGCATGCCGCGCTTCGCATGGCCACTATTAATGGTGCCAAGGCGTTGGGTTGGGATAATGAAATTGGCAGCCTTGAGGCGGGCAAATCAGCGGACTTCATTGCTGTCAATATGGATTCTATTGCGCTGCAACCTCTGTATAATCCAGCGTCGCAGCTGGTGTACTGTAATGCAGGCAATCATGTGTCACACAGCTGGGTTGCAGGCAAACCCCTGCTTATTGAGGGCCATCTGCAAACCTTAGACAGGCAGAGTCTGATCCAGACCGCAAAACAATGGCGTAACAAAATCGTAAACTGAACTATGTTGGAATAAGCTATGTCAGAAGGCCAAAACGTTGACCCTCACGAAATCCGTAAATTTGAGGAACTCGCTAGCCGCTGGTGGGATCGCAATAGTGAATTTAAGCCTCTGCATGATATCAATCCACTGCGCGCTAATTGGATCGATAGTTTGGCACCGGTGGCGGAGAAAACTATCCTCGATGTCGGCTGTGGTGGAGGTATTCTCTGCGAGGCATTAGCCCAGCGTGGTGCTTATGTCACCGGTATTGATATGGGTGAGGCACCTTTGGCGGTGGGCAATTTACACAAGCTCGAGTCAGGAGTGACTGTCAATTATGAAAAATCCACCGCAGAGGACTACGCCAAATCCCATGCCGCTAGTTTTGATATCGTCACCTGTCTTGAAATGCTAGAGCATGTGCCAAATCCCTGCTCCGTAGTGGCCGCCTGTGCAGCGTTATGTAAACCCGGTGGTACATTGTTTTTCTCAACCATCAATCGCAACCCAAAATCTTATCTTTTGGCTATTATTGGTGTCGAATACGTTCTGCGGATGCTACCCAAAGGCACTCATGAGTACAGTAAATTTATTCGCCCCTCGGAATTGGGACAGTGGATTCGCCAAGCAGAATTAGAGATAGATCAAATGACCGGCTTACTCTACAACCCAATCACTAAGACCTACAAACTCGATACGCGCGATGTCGATGTCAACTACATGATTTGTGCACGCAAGCCATGTTAGATTTTAAAGCGCTGCTTTTAGATCTGGATGGCACTTTACTGGACACGGCTCCAGATTTTATCACTGCACTCAATAGACAACTTGAAATCCATGGTCGCGAGCCTGTTCCCGACACTGCCGTTCGCACCAGTGTCACCGACGGCTCCGTGGGGTTGATTCAAGCAGGTTTTGGCATTGACCCAACTGATCAACAATTCGAACCCTTGCGCGAGGAATTTCTTGAGCTCTACTTTGCCAACTTGGCTGATAAAACAGCACTTTTTGATGGCTTACAGCAGGTACTGGATACCTGTTCACAGCGGCACATTCCTTGGGGCATTGTCACCAATAAGCCCTGGCGATATACCCAGGCGGTGCTCAGTCAATTGCACCTTATCGATCAATCAGCAACGGTGATTTGTCCCGATCATGTCACTCACCCCAAACCCGACCCAGAGGGCATGTATCAGGCCTGCACTGAAATTCAGCTTTCGCCATCGGACTGCCTCTATGTCGGCGATCATATACGTGATATAGAGGCTGGCCGAGCAGCAGGTATGGTCACCATTGCCGCAGGCTGGGGGTATATCGCCGCAGACGAAAATATTGATCATTGGGGAGCTGATTATGTGCTCACTCAGTCTCAGCACCTTCACGCATTACTGTTTAACTAAAAGGGAATACCTGTGCTAAACGAGCAACAAATCATCCACTACCAAGGCGCTGCTGATCTGTTAAAAGATCGCATTATTTTAGTTACCGGTGCTGGCGATGGTATCGGCAAGGCCGCCGCGTTAGCCTTTGCACAGGCAGGAGCAACGGTAATTCTAGCTGGTCGCACTGTCGCTAAGCTAGAACATATTTATGATCAGATAATCGCTAACGATTGGGGGCACCCGGTGATCTATCCCATTGATCTCGAAGGAGCCGTAGCTGAGGACTATGACCAGTTGGCTGTGGCTCTGGATCAACAGTTTGGGCGGCTCGACGGTCTGTTACTGAATGCTGGCGTGCTGGGCCAGAGGACACCGCTGAGTAACTATCGCCATGATGTCTGGGATAAAGTCATGCACATTAATTTAACGGCACAATTTCAAATGACCCAAGCATTAATGCCAGTGCTAGAGAAATCCAATGACGCGTCAGTGGTGTTTACTTCATCTGGCGTAGGCAGACAGGGTCGTGCCTTCTGGGGTGCTTATGCAATCTCAAAATTTGCCATAGAGGGAATGGTACAGACTTGGGCTGCAGAGCTTGACGGCTTAGGATCTGTGCGCATCAATGCCATAAATCCTGGCGCCACCAGTACCAATATGCGCGCTCAAGCTTACCCTGCGGAGAATCCCGACAGCCTTAAGACTGCCGAGCAAATTATGCCTGCTTATCTGTACTTACTTGGACCAGATAGTTCCGAGGTTAACGGGCAGTCAATTAATGCCCAAAAGCGCTGATTAGCGCTTACTGGTGTCACCGCGGGCACGCAATTTTTTCTCTTTGCGCTCGCGAATATCCTTGTAGACCATTTTTTCACTGAATCTTGGTGGCTTAAGGCTCACTGCGCGAAACAGTGAAACGACCTGCTTGGGATTGAGCTCAATATACTCCGAGCGTCGCACAATGGAAGGGAGCTCGATGGGACCATAGCTAATGCGCTTAAGCCTGTTGACCTCAACGCCCTGAGATTCCCACAGCCTACGCACTTCTCGTGTGCGACCCTCAGCTAGAATTACTCTAAACCAACGATTACTGCCGCCGCGCTCCTCTTGGCTGCGCACATGTTGAGCTTTTACGGTTTGGAATTTGGCAATACCGTCTTCGAGAATCACGCCATCGGTAAGTCGCTTAATCATGGCCTCATCCACTTCACCATGAATACGAGCCATATACTCGCGCTTAACTTCGTAGGAAGGGTGCATAAGCCGATTGGCCAATTCACCATGATTGGTAAATAACAACAAACCGCTAGTATTAATATCTAGCCGACCGATAGCGATCCAGCGGCCGCGATTTAAGCGTGGTAACTTATCGAACACAGTAGGCCGACCATCGGGATCTGAGGTTGTACTCACCTCTCCTTCCGGCTTACTGTACATCAGTACCCTTGGACTATCATCGGTAACAATTTTTACCGGTCGACCATCAACCAAAATACGATTATGGGCTTCAGCGCGGTCACCTAATTTGGCAACCGAGCCATTAACTGACACGCGCCCCGCAGAGATCCATTTTTCCAGTTCGCGCCGCGAACCTAGACCAGCCGTAGCAAGTAGTTTTTGCAGTTTCTCACTCATTAATTGGGGTGCTGCTAAGATTGGCGGAATCGCTACCCTCGTCTTGATCAATAGCGGACTGAATAGGCTCAGCTTCAACACCATCGATCTGCTGATCAAGTTCGAAATCGTGGCTCGCTTGCTCATCATTGGCGGCGCTGGTTGCAGCGGGAATCACCGTTGGCTCCGCCAAACTCAACTCCAGCTCTGGGTCCAGTTCTGCTAGGTCCTTGATTTCACCTAGAGCCGGCAGATGCTCCAAGCTTTTAAGATTAAAATAATCGAGAAACTGTTTTGTCGTGGCATACAGCGCTGGTTTGCCCGGCACATCCCGATAACCTACGACACGCACCCAGTCTCGCTCTTGTAGGGTTTTAATAATATCCGAACTGACTGCCACACCACGCACCAATTCAATATCACCGCGCGTAAGTGGCTGACGATAGGCAATAAGAGACAGTGTCTCAAGCATCGCTCTTGAGTAACGTTTGGGCTTCTCTTCCCATAGCCGATTCACCCAAGTGGCCAACTCTTGTCGCACCTGAAAACGGTAGCCGCTAGCGACCTGCTTCAACTCAAAACCGCGCTCGCGACAATCGGCTTCAATTTCTTCTAATGCTGCTTTTATCTGATCTCTCGGCGGACGCTCGTCCTCTTCAAAAAGACCTTCTAAACGAGCAATATCCAAGGGCTTGCCTGCAGCTAGTAAGGCACCCTCTATAATTTTTCTGATTGTATCTGAGTTCATGATGTTCTTGCTTTTACGTGTATTGGACCAAAAGATTCGCTTTGCACAATCTCTACTAATGACTCTTTAATTAATTCCATAATAGCCAGAAATGTCACCACCACGCCTAGACGCCCTTCAGTGTCTTTAAACAAGCTTACAAAGGGCACAAACTGCTGCCCCTGAAGACGGTCCAAAACCAGCGACATGCGCTCACGAGTAGACAATTTTTCCAGCTGCACTTGGTGACTTTCAAACATTTCTGCACGGCGTAACACTTCACCTAGGGCAGTGAGTAACTCACGCATATCGACATCTGGATGCGGTTTCGCCTGCTTACGATCTGGCGCCTCAGCACTGGCCTGATGAATGTCGCGTCCCAATCGCGGGATTTCATCCATATCTTCAGCCGCAATTTTGAACCGTTCATACTCTTGCAGACGACGGATTAGCTCTGCGCGAGGATCCTCTTCATCATCATCTTCAACGGGCTGTCTGGGCAATAACATGCGCGATTTAATCTCCGCTAACATTGCTGCCATAACCAGATATTCTGCAGCCAGTTCCAGCTGTATTGCGGTCATCAAGTCGATGTAGCCCATATATTGACGGGTAATTTCAGCCACATTGATTTCAAGAATATCAAGATTCTGCCGCCGGATAAGATAAAGTAATAAATCAAGTGGCCCTTCAAAAGCTTCAAGAATGACCTCCAAAGCATCTGGGGGAATATACAGGTCCTTGGGGACTGTGGTGATTTCTTTGCCTTGCACTACAGCAAAAGGCATCTCCTCTTGCTGGTGACGAGGCATTGCTGTTGCGGCCATTGGATCGGTGATTGCAGCCCTGTCAATGGCTGGCTGATTATCATCTATTGAGGTTACTTCGCTAGACACTTGATATCCCATCAGAATTCAAGCCAAGATTATAACCACATTGGAGTCCTTGAACATCCTCAAAATCAGATTTGTGCAAAATCTCCCATACCCTGACGACGCATCTCGGGCTGATCTCCGGTCATATCGACAACTGTGGTGGGCTCAAGACCACAATAACCGCCATCGATAATTGCATCAACTTGAGTCCCGAGCGTTTGGCGAATATCGTACGGATCGGTCAATGGGTACTCATCCTCGGGCATAATCAATGTCACTGTCATCATTGGCTCACCAAGCTCATTTAGCAGTGCTTGTGCGATAGCACTGTCCGGCACACGAATGCCTACTGTCTTCCTTTTGGGATGCATTAGGCGCTTGGGGACTTCTGATGAGGATGGCAGAATAAACGTAAATGGTCCCGGAGTGTTCGCCTTAAGAATCCGAAATACACTATTATCCACTCTCGCGTAACTAGCTAACTCGGATAAATCACGGCACAGCAATGTGAAATTATGGTTCTTATCGACGCGCCGAATATTACGAATTCGATCAAGAGCCTGTTTGTCACCAATATGACAGCCTAAGGCATAGACTGAATCCGTGGGATAAACAATCACTCCTCCACGGCGAACAATGTCGGCAACCTTGAGGATAAGCCTTTGCTGGGGATTATCTGGGTGTATGGAAAAATACTGACTCATATGACTCTCTAAAAGTAAAATCTGTATGTAAAGTAGTCTAAATAGATCAGCCCCATTATCACACAGCTTGCTATTTAAGGGGATAGAGCAATTAGCTAAGGCGTAAAAACTCAGCTTCAAAAGACTCAGCAGGCAGTGGCGCTGCGGTTAGATAACCTTGATAACAGTCGCAACCGAGTCTTTTTAATGCCGCTCGTTGACTCGCGGTCTCCACTCCCTCTGCTACCGTGGTCATATCCAATGTTTTGGCCAAGGCTACAATCCCAGTAACGATGGCTACATCACTGGCTTCAGATTCAATATCCTGTACAAATGAACGATCAATTTTCAATACATCAATCGGCAGATTTTTCAGGTAACTCAGCGATGAGTAACCGCAACCGAAATCATCAATTGCTATAGACACGCCCAACGCTTTAATCTTGGCCAATTCTGTCCCTATAAACTCCGGTTGACTCATGAGTACAGTCTCAGTGATCTCGAGCTCTAAAACATTTTCAGGTAGTTGATTGCTTTTGATGGCAGCCTCTAAGCGAGCATACAGATTGCCAGCAATCAACTCTTTCATTGATAAATTAATGGCTAAGGTAAGGCTAGAGCCTCGATCCAACCACTGCTTAAGCTGCTTTACCCCCGTTTCCAATACCCAGTCACCTAACTGATTAATCAGTCCACTCTCTTCCGCTAAGGGTATAAATACATCCGGGGTAATATTCAATTTTCTTGGATGATCCCAGCGCACCAAAGCCTCCGCACCCACTAATCTGCCCGTATGGAAATCTACCTTGGGTTGGTAAACCAGATTCAGTTGATCATGCTTGATGGCATGAGCTAATTCAGCCTCCATTTCTAGCCGCTCAGTAACCTCAGTTTTCATGCCCACTTTGTAGAAGCAGAAACCATTGCGTTTTTCCTTAGCCTTAAACATCGACGAGTCAGCATATTTAATAAGATCGCGTACATCACTACCATTATCAGGAAAAATCGAAATACCAACACTCACAGTAATATGTATTTTTTTACCCATAAGCACAAAAGGCTTACGAATAGCATGACAAATTTTTTCAGCCACCTTCCCCGCGCTCTCTGAGCTGTTTATTTTTTGAAGTATCAATGTAAACTCATCACCACCAATGCGCACAACAAAATCATGATGGCGCACATTATTTCGCAAACGGTCGGCAATAGCCTTAAGCAACTGATCACCTACTACATGACCCATACTGTCATTGATCATTTTGAAATGATCGAGATCGAGGAATAAAATTGCAAACTTATCATCTTTAACCACCGAATGATCTACCAGCATTTGTAGGTATTCCATAAGGTTGGACCGATTAGGTAGACCCGTTAATGGATCGTAGAATGCCAGGCTTTTGATATAGTTTTCTGCTTTACTTGCGCTTATCAACCTTGCAGCTCGCTGCTTTAGCACCGAAAAATTAATCGGTTTAGAAATATAACCTGTAGTGCCGGAGGAAAATGCTTTAATGATTGACCCTTCATCCTCCAACCCAGTGATCATTAGCACGGGGATATCTGCTCCAAGAGGGAGGTCACGGATACTTTTACAGGCATCGAAACCGTCCATTTCAGGCATCAATGCATCCATCAATATTAGATCGGGCATACGCTGCTGACAGACCTTAATAGCCTCAGTGCCATTGGCAGCCTCCGCTATTTCATAATTTTCTCGCATAAAAGCATTCACTAACAACAACCGATTTGAACGATCATCATCGACCACGAGAATCCGATTACGCTTCTCTTTAGGACCGACAACAACCTGTTCAGCCTGCGCCGAGGGTAAAACATCACGCTCCAAGTCGGCATTGAATGCTCTAAACGCAGCATCAATTTGATCTGCATAGGCTCTCGCATTATCTATGTTGTTAGTAACTACTCGATTCTCAAGCTCTTTACTGCATTTGACTAATCTGTATGCACCAAAATTAGACGCACTACCTTTAATGGTATGAGCTAGCATGCGGATTTTCGCGACGTCATCACTGGCAATGGCTTTATCTAAATCGTCGAGGTACATCACCATATCCTCTTGAAAAACACTAATGAGATATCCCAGTGCATCACCTACTGCGTGTCTTAAAGCAGCCAAGACTGAAAGATCGTAGCTGAGAGGAAATCTTTCTTCGTCCGCGGGCTGGTTATGTGGTGTTTTTGCAACGTTTTGTTTTAGCGTCTTATCAGTATCATCTGGTTTTTTTGCAGAATAGTCAGTTTTCGGTTCCCACACAGACTTTGAATGGACTGCGGAATAGCTAGTCCATTTCTCTAACTGTTCCCTGAGGACCGACAGTTTAAGAGGCTTGGGTAAAAGATCGTTTATACCCGCCCGTTTACAACGTTCAAATTCAATAATTAGATTATCTGTCGTCATAGCAATGATAGGTAACTCCCGAACTTCGCTATTCTCCCGAGCGCGTAATTGCTGGCTAGTCTCATAACCGTTCATATGTGGCATATTGCAATTCATCAAAATTAAATCAATGGTACTCAAATGCACTGCATCGATAGCCTCAACACCACTACAAGCAACTTCTGATTGGCAACCTAGATTGTGTAACATAGCCACAGTGATCTGCTGATTAGTCCTGTTATCATCAACGACTAAGACTCGCATTGCTCTTATTAGCCACTGTGAATGATCAGATGTCCGCGGCGTACAATCCGCGCCATACAAATAGGCAAGTGCATATCTTGTTCATTTGATAAAGGTCTCTCATCAGAATTCCATCGTAACAGCTGGCTTTTTCAGGCGAAGAAATCATGAAAACAGGAAATTTGATAGCATTAACCGCCTGCAATGCATCATGACGCGCATGTACCCACCCAATAAACGTCGTAATCGACTCTATAAATATTTAGATTAGCCATTCTGCCTTTTCAACTGTACCTATGTGGTGCAGTTCTCAAACGATAAAAGCGGTTATTC
>JBNAAJ010000009.1:0-69741 GCA_049631145.1 Porticoccaceae bacterium | reverse complement strand
AATACCATGGTGATTCCTAACTGCGTTTAATCATATCTAACATTTAAAGTGTCAACTGCGCTACCAGCAGCTGCATCAATGTTTCCAATCCCTGTTGATCGCAAAAATCAAAGCGCTCAACGCTAGTGCTAGTGATATCTAACACGCCAAGCAATTGCCCCTCACGCCACAGGGGCAAGGCCATTTCAGATCTGGCCTCCCTATCTCGCACTTGGTATCCAGGAAACTGCTGAACATCTGCCACATTAATAGCCTTGCGCAATAGTGCAGCAGTACCACAGATAGCCTCTCCCAAAGAGACTCTGGGACTGACAGTTGCTCCTTGGAAAGGCCCCAGTACCAACTGATCATGTTTATGTAGGTAAAACCCCACCCAACTGATATCCGCCAGCTCCTGATGGAGCAATGCCGCGCAATTGGCTAGATTAGCCACATCATCAGTCTCGTTTTCAATCAATGCTTGAAGTTGTTGCGCTAGTAAGCTGTAGTCCTGAGGATTATCCAAGTCACCTGCGGCACCTGAGCTTGTGCTATCAGCTAAACTTTCTAGCTGCGACAAAAAATCCTTGTCATTTGGCGCGGGCATTGACTAGGGATCTCATAGAGCGAATCCAATAATTGATGGTTAAATACTGTGCAGCCGATTCTGCTTCACCGCGCGTAGCATAATGGCCCAGGAGAATAACTGAAAAAGGCTTACCTTGTGAGATAATATCCCTAATCTCGACGGGTCCACTCAATACCATATTTGCCGCAGCTTGCTCCGCCTGCAGACGACTGCGGTAAGCGCCTAGTTGCAAGCTGTATCCATGGGTTGGGCTATCTGAATTAGCGTCCGTAGCAACTGGCTGTGAGGTCTGTTCTGACAATAGTTCTGATGGCTGTGCACCTGCTTCCGAAACGGCTTGTCCATTAGAGACCTGTCTATCTGCTGACCCTTCCAGTTGTGACTGAGCCTTTACGCTCTCTTTAGCGGGCTGAGCGGCTACCACAACCTGCCCATCCTTTAATACTTTCTCTTCACAGTGCCAATTGCCTTCTGAGGCAATATCACCGGAGCAGTGCCAACCGATATATTCGCCATTGGGCCCAACTTTGCTCGGTACAACAGTTGATGAGCAAGCGCTCAAGACGCAGAGCATGCATAATGTAATGGATATTTTATTGATCAAGGACAAACCACCTACTATCGCTGTAATTAAACTGTTTAACAGAAGCTTATTAAATCGCCATTACAGGCAATATGTCCAGTGTTTAGCACAGAAGAAATTGTACTAGTCTTCTACCAACTCGCAACAGCAACACATCTGCTCGCATAAAAAACTATCATTACAGATATTCGAATCACAGGCGCGGCCTCAGTTAGTTGCAGCCGACGCCCTAGAGCACCTCTATGGTGCTTGGTAATGCGCAATGTAATAAATTAGTGCATAAAACTGACTAAGTGGCACAAATATTGCTCCCCAACTGCTATAAGGGCGCCTTTACGGGCATTTACCCTGTTTTGCGTGCCATTATGGTGCGCTTTTAAAGGCCAATTATTTTTTTGCACTTTTTTAGTGCTTTTATATAGGGGAACTCCATGTTAGCCAATAATAAAACCCTCTACCGAGGCGTTGCTGCAATTCTTTTAGCTACTCTGTCCACTCAGGTTTTTGCCGATGAATTAAACGGTGCCAACACTGCTTGGATTTTAACCTCAACAGCGCTGGTGCTATTTATGACCATTCCTGGGCTATCACTATTTTACGGTGGTCTAGTGCGATCTAAAAATGCGCTGTCGGTACTAATGCAATGTTTTGCTATTACCTGCATGGCCTCATTGATTTGGTTTGCCTTTGGCTACAGCTTGGCCTTTGGCGATGGCGGTTCTATGAATGCGTGGATCGGTAATCTGGATAATCTATTAATGGGTAATATCGCTGAAGACTCAATGTCTGGCGATATTCCCGAGTCTGTTTTTGCCATGTTCCAAATGACCTTTGCCGTGATAACACCAGCTCTGATTGTCGGTGCCTTTGCCGAGCGCATGCGCTTTAGTGCCATGTTACTGTTTAGTGCGCTGTGGCTAGTGGTTGTCTACGCACCTATTACCCACTGGGTATGGGGTGGCGGCTGGCTCGGCGAAATGGGTCTACTGGACTTTGCAGGGGGTACCGTGGTGCACATCACCGCAGGTGTGGGCGCTCTTGTCGCCGCACTGGTGTTAGGTAATCGTAAAGGTTTCCCACAGCAGGCCATGCCTCCTCACAACCTCACTATGACCGTTACCGGTGCCGGTATGCTCTGGGTTGGCTGGTTTGGCTTTAATGCCGGCTCAGCACTGGCTGCCAACGGTGATGCTGGTATGGCGATGTTAGTAACCCATATTTCTGCCGCAGCCGGTTCATTGGCGTGGATGATGATGGAATGGGTTAAATACGGTAAGCCCTCAGTATTGGGCATTGTCACTGGTATGGTTGCAGGCTTAGGTACTATTACGCCAGCTTCCGGTTTTGTCGGCCCTGGTGGAGCACTGATTATTGGTTTCAGCGCCGGTATTGTTTGCTACTACGCCACTCAAGCTATTAAGCAGCGATTTAAAATTGATGACTCTCTCGATGTATTCCCCGTGCACGGTGTCGGCGGTATGCTAGGGACATTCTATGCGGGTATCTTTGCCTCAGATGCACTCGGTGTATTCAGTGGCCAAGGTTATAATGAGGGCATGAATATGGCCAGCCAAGTACAGGTTCAGGTCATAGGTATTGCATCGACATTTATCTATACCGCAATTGTGACCTTGGTACTATTGAAACTGGTCGATAAACTGTTAGTATTACGCATCGATGACGAAGGTGAGACAAGAGGTTTAGATCTCACTGAGCATGATGAGAGGGGGTACGACCTATAATAATAAATCTAGGGGAATACAATAGAAACGTCCGAACGCTACTGCTGTACTGAGATGTAGCAGAGTGAAAAAGAGGGACAATTGAAGCCGCTAACCTTGTTAGCGGCTTTTTATTTTGTGTTAGGCGAGGTATTTACTGGCTTCAATTACTCCAATCAAAGCCTATAAACCAGCCTTATTAATCACCCTAGCTCTATCCAGATAGTCACACATCATTTCTGCACCATCGAGAATACGTATCGAGTGCCGTTGCATAAGATCGGCTGGAATTAAATAGATATGCTGATTTTGCACAGCCGAAATACCAGCCCATTGCTGCCACCGTCCCAACCAGTCAGGCTGATCTTGCTCACTACCACCGGCAATTATCACCTCGGGATCTGCCGCCACAATAGATTCAATATTGATATAGGGTACTAGTGGTACGGCATCGGCAAACACATTCACGCCGCCGCAGAGCCTAATTATATCGCTGACCATATGTTGACCATTGAGCGTAATCAGCGGTTCGTGCCATATTTGATAGAAAGTTCTTACCACAGTTTTATCGGCCTGCGCATTGCGTAGGCTGTGTAAGCGCTGAGTGAAATTATCAATCCGCTGCTGCGCGATTGTTTCATGACCACTGAGTTGGCCAAACCGGTGAAATAGCGCAGGAATCTGGTCAATCTCGCGTGTCTCCACCACAAACACGGGAAAACCTAATTTGCGTAATGGGTCAATGATCTTATCACCATTGCCTGATTGCCAAGCAATCACCAGATCCGGCTTTAATGAGAGGATTAATTCATAGTTTGCCGCCGCATGATTATTAACCCGCTGAATCTGTTTAGCGGCCTCGGGATAGTTGCTGTATTCATCTGCGCCGACAATTTGCGCACCCGCACCAATATGGAACAAAACCTCAGTAATATTGGGTGCTAGGCTGATAATTCGCTGAGCCGGTTGCGCTAAAACAAGCTCATCACCATTATCATCCACCAGCCTGATCTCAGCAAAGACAAGCTGTGACAGCCCAAATAACAGCAAGAGTAATAATGGCATTAGGTAATCACCAGCGGACGGTGAGTTTGCGGATGCTGACTAACGATGGCCTTTACACCAAATACTTTATCTATCAGCGACTCAGTTAGCACCTGCTCTGGCTGACCCTGAGCGGCAATCACTCCACCATCAAATACCACCAAATTATCGGCGCAACGAGCGGCCAGATTAAGATCATGTAACACCATCACCACGCCGACGCCCCTATTAGCCAGTTGGCGAACGATATCTAGGGTTAACTTTTGGTGGGACAGATCAAACGCCGATGTTGGTTCATCCAACACCAAAAACTGCTCTCCATGATCACTGGGTTGCCATATCTGCGCCAGCACCCTCGCCAATTGAACTCGTTGTTTCTCACCCCCAGACATCTGGGTATACAGGCGCTTCTGCAAATAGCTGGCATCGACTAAATCCAATGCTTGAGCAACAATTTCTGTGTCTGTTATCACGCCGGTTTGGTGCGGTATACGCCCTAGAGCAACCACTTCGTTAGCGGTAAAGGGAAAATTCAATAGGCTGTGCTGTGGCAGTACTGCCAGCATCTGTGCACGATCCAATAGTAGCCAGTGTGACAGTGGGCGATGGTTGAGTTGTACCTGCCCACGGGTGGGCGCCATATCCCCGGTGAGCACTTTCAAGAGACTCGATTTTCCCGCACCATTGGGTCCCACAATGGCCGTTACTTTGCCCGCCTCAACCTCAAGGCTAATATTGCGCAACAGATCGAATCCGGATAAATGTAATGAAATATTATCGGCCAGCATGGTCATCGGCTACACGTCCTTACGCTGTTGCAATAGCAGCGCGACAAAGAATGGTGCACCCAACAAGGCAGTCAAGATGCCGGTCGGCAATTCAGCGGGAATCACTACAATACGCGCCAAACTATCGGCAATTACCAGCAAGGTGGCACCAGCTAGTGCCGAGGCAGGCACAAGCCAGCGATGATCTGGCCCAATGGCCAGCCGCACCATATGGGGGATAATCAGCCCAACAAAACCAACCAGACCGGCAAGAGCGACAGAGATGCCTACCCCCAAAGCGGTTAACAAAATCAGCCGCTGTTTCACTCGCTGTACATCAATACCCAGATGACGCGCCTCCGATTCTCCCAACAACAGCGCGTTAAGCGCCCTACTCTCGCGAGGGAATAAGATTAGCAGCAGTAGCGCGGCTGAACCCATAATGCCAACCTTTAACCAACTTGCACCACTGAGATTACCCATCTGCCACAGACTGATCTGTCGCAACATATCATTATCTGAAAAATAACTGAGCAGACTATTCAATGCCCCAGCCAGTGCCGCAATGGCAATACCGGCCAATAGCATTGTGGTCACTGATGTGCCGATGCCTGATGTGGCTAGGCGATAGACCAATAATGTCGCCGTAAAGCCACCCACAAATGCACCCACCGCCACCAAAGACAAGCCGACCAGTGCACCGCTTTGAATAAAACCACCGGCGGTGACAATCATTAGACTGGCACCTACAGAGGCACCACTGGAGACGCCTATTAATGAAGGGTCTGCCAAAGGGTTGCGAAATAACCCCTGCATAACGGCACCGGTACTGGCCAGAACAGCACCAACAAAAATAGCCATCAATATTCGTGGTAAGCGGATATCTAATAAAATGGCACCGATTTGCTGACTAGTCCCATTACCCAGCAAAGTATCAAGTGCATCGAGAATAGAGATATTCACCGTACCGACAACCAGAGAGGCCAGTGCAACCACTGGCAATAAAATTGTCAGTACCGTAATTAAACTGCGTGCCGAAAAGCGGCGCAATTAGTAGTCCACGCCCTTGCGAGCCATGACGCCAGCATTGTAGGCGTGTTTAATCTCTTTAATTTCAGACACAGTATCAGCCATATCTGCCAGTGCAGAACCGCCGCCGCGACCAGTAACCACCACGGATTGATTTTCAGGCCGATTTTTCAGCGCCTGCAGGATCATACCTTGATCCAAATACTTAAAGCTAAGCATATAGGTCAACTCATCGAGCACCACCAAATGGTAGCTATCGTCACCGAGCATTTTTTGCGCCACTGCCCAACTTTTCTCAGCGGCGGCGATATCGCCAGAGCGGTCCTGAGTATCCCAAGTAAAACCGGTACCCATCTGTTCGAAGGTCACTTGCGGACAATGGTCGCGAATATACATCTCTTCGCCAGACAGTTGTGCGCCTTTAATAAACTGCACCACCCCCACCTTGTAGCCATAACCCAAAGCACGCATAACCATACCAAAGGCTGAACTAGATTTGCCCTTGCCATTGCCGGTCAACAAAATAAATACACCGCGCTCGGTGTCCGCTGCGGCAATAGAAGAATCGATATTCTCCTTAAGCTTCTGCATTTTGTTTTTATGGCTATTTTGCTTGTTCGCTTTATCCTCTGTCATTGCATTACAACCTTATTGAATGATTTTTATCGCCGCGGGCAATCCCGTCGGCAATGAATGTATATCGGGGTGCAGAGCATGAGCCAAAATCTCTAATGCATCCACCAACCGCGGCCCCGGACGGCTAAAGTAGGCGTTACCATCGACCAGAAAAACCGTCGTTTTCTTGATTGATCGCAACTCTTTAAAGCCATCGCAGGCTAAAAAGGCTTCTACGTCTTGCATAGAGCGTTCAATATTAAAACCACACAACGCAACGACTATATAATCCGGCTGAGCGTCAATTAACTGTGCCCAGCTACGCCGTTGTGAGGGTTCTTGTTTGTCACCAAAACAGGGTTCACCGCCCGCTAAATCGATAATTTCAGGGCTCCAATGACCACCATCAAATAGTGGCTCCAACCAATCAAGTAGGGCCACTCTAGGGCGATTGGTAACCGTTTTTGACCGCTCAGCCACCGCATCAATACGCCCTTGTAACTCTGCTCTATAGCGATCGCCCTGCGCCACACAACCCGCCGCCTGCGCTAGCAGATCTACCGTGTCCAATACATCATTGAGGCAGATGGGCTCTAGATTCACCACCTGAGGCTCGCCAGGCAAACTACCAATTGCCCTTGCCACATCGTTGCCAGACACAGCACAGACATCACAGAGTGCCTGAGTGACAATCAGGTCCGGTTCTAGCTCGGTTAATGGCGCCATCACCAGATCGTAAAGCGCCTCATCATTTTTTAGTTGATCGGTAACTAAGCGATCGATCTCGCCACTTTCGAGACCCGAAGGAATACGCGAACTGGTAAGTATTGGCAGCCCAACCACCGATAAGGGGTAATCACATTCATGAGATACACCGACCAGTTGATCACGCAGTCCTAGACCGCAGATCAATTCAGTGGCACTGGGCAACAGTGAAACGATTTTCATTTACCTTCCTCCACAAGCAGATCAGCATAGACAAAACCGTCGCGGTTCACCACCTCACCAACCCGAATATCAATAGGCTGAGCGAACATCGGACCATCCCAAGCAAAGGTATGAAACTCACCTTCCTCACCACAGGGGTCGACGCTATCAGGTAACTGCCCAAGCAGAGCCTCATTGTACTGATAACCCGCCAGTTGCTCAGGCATCAACCGCGGATCAAGGCAAGTAATCACTGCTTTAAGCCCGCCATCAATCATTTGTCTGGCCAGTTGATCAGTGGGAATTTGCCATAGAGGGAACAGCAACTCTAGCCCAGTAGCGGCCATCTGTTGTTCGCGGTAACGACGAATATCTTCTAAATACAGATCACCAAAAGCCACTGCATCCATATGTAATTGGGCACTAGCCTTATCCAGCGCAGTCGCCATAATGGCTTCATACTCCTCATTACTGCAGGGCCAAGGCAATGGGATTTCAATCAGAGGAAGCTTGGCAGCCTGAGCCTGACGACGCAGTAACTGCTGGCGCACACCATGAATAGCCGAGCGATTAAACTGGCTATTGAAGGTGGTGAGCAAGCCCACCACTTCAATCATTGGGTCTTGTTGTAGCTGATACAATGTCCAAGCCGAGTCTTTACCACTGCTCCATGACAGCAGAACGCGCTTTTTTTCTGCATCAGCTACCCCAGTCATGGACTAAACCTTACAGGTTGAAACGCAAACCAAGGCTAGCGCCAAAGCCTAGAGTCTGATAACCGTAGACTTCCTCATAGTCTTCATCCAACAGGTTATCTAATCGCAGATAAATATCTAACTTATCCGATGCACTGTAATTGGCATTGATATTCAGCAGAGTGTAATCGCTGAGGGTTACTATTTCTTTATAGGGTGGCGTAGGCGGGAAAAAGTGGTCGAGCTGACTGCCGTTATACTGCGCATTAGTGTTGATATGCAGATTATCCAATACCTGCCAAGCGAGGTTGAGACTGCCTAAATGTCGCGCACGTCGGACCTCAGCGGCACCTTCCTGAGACGAATCCGTATAAGTATAAGAGGCATTCAACGCAAGAAATTTACTGATAGACCAAGACGAAGTAACCTCTAGTCCCTTCCGTTTACTGCTACCGTCGATATTTTTTGGACTATAAAACCCAACAATTTCATCTTCTAGCTTCGCATTAAAGTAAGTTGCTTTTAACACCAACTTGTCATCTAACAACGCTTTGTCAACACCAAGCTCCCAACTCTGCGACTCCTCAGGGGTTAAATTGGGGTTACTTTCAAATCCACTATAAATGCCATAAAGCTCAGTAAAGGTTGGATTTTTAATCGCGGTGCCTGCAGCAGCTCGAAGCCGCGTGCTGCTATCTAACCGATATACACCTTCAAACTTCCATGTATTAGCATCGTCAAAGACTTCATTATTATCGTGTCGAGCTCCAACAGCCAAGGTGACGCTATCTGTCAGATCTATTCTATATTCCAAAGCAATACTATCAGTATCACGGTCAACAAACTGATTGGCATCATTGCCGTCTGCGGAACCACCAAACTGCTTATACTCTTCTTCCTCCCGCTCAAGTAACAGAGAGACCTGCTGCTGTGAGTCTGCCCATACGCGAGATCCAATATATTGATACTGGTCTCTAACAGAGGCAGTTACAGAGCCCTTTTCACCATCGGCAAAGGCTTCGTTATCATGCTTGGATTTAGCTAGTAACAGCTTGTGCTGCCAGCGCCCATCTACCGAGACATAATTAGTCTGTAGACCCACCGTGCTATTGCGGAATTCAGATACGCGATCCTGATCTTCTACAAAGCCGTCCCAGTCATCATCAGCATCAAACTCATTCATACCATCAGACTGGCGGGCAGACAAAGATAAAGACAATGACTCACTGGCCGCATAACCGGCCTTTAGATTTACACTGGTATTTTCATAACCATCTTTTTCATCACCGGTGCGAGAGATATTATCGCCATCGGTCTGAATATCACTGACACCCAGACGCACCGTAAAGTCATCTTGGTTCGCACCAACACTAAAGCCATAGCGTTGAGTAGAGAAACTACCGGCCTCGGTATAGAGCTTGGCACTAAAGGGTTGCTCGGCACCGCGGGTAACAATATTCACCACCCCAGCCATAGCATCACTGCCGCGCATGGAACTCTGCGGTCCACGAATAACCTCAATACGCTCAATATCATCTGCGGATAACGTGCCCCAATTAAGCTCATCACTCTGAGACGGGTCATTGGCCTCAACACCATCGATAAGCACCAATAAATGATTAGCCTCACTACCGCGCGCGCGAATCTGAGTCTGAGACCCCTGCACTCCACTGCGGCTAACCGCTAACCCTGGCACATCGCGCAATAGATCACTGACACTCAACGCCGCACGCAACTTTAACTGCTCACTGTCAATCACAGTAATGGCATTGGCCGATCGACTGGCAGCGATGGGAATAAGAGAGGCACTGACAAGCACTTCTTGAATTTCGGCTTCAGAAGCATAAGTTGATTGGACTAGTGCAGGCGCCGCAGACAACGCGATCGTTGCGGCTAATAGTGATATTTTTTTCATGGATTCCTCTAATGCTCACACCCGAGCAAATAATTAATAATAAGCAGGGGCGTACGGGCAGAGGGACAGAGACTGTCAATCAGCACAAGACCGCACCCCGCGGTTTGTCTGCGTAGCGATAGGCCGGTCTCCGGACTTATAAGTGAGGAACTAGCTGTTAAATAGTCACCCTGTTTAGCCACCTTCCCATGCCTTGTTGCACAGTGGTCATACAGCCAAACATTCTTATTTACCGTTGCGGGGGCAGTATCGGCATTGCTAATTAACCAATCTATGGTCAAGCGCACCGATTTCCCGTTTCACTCTTGTTAAGTCACAAACCACAGCGACGTAACGCAAGAACCTATTGCCAAAGCAAGAGCAGGCAATCTACTCCCCCACGGATTTGATGTCAATCTGGATCACTCAATATTTTTATAATATTGACTATGGACTAATAATTGGCATAGGCAGACAAGACAGCACAATAATCTAACAAGGTTGTGCGAGGTGCATTATTGCTAGATCGTAAAGATAGGCCAACGATAGAAGAAATAAAACGATAGAAGAAATAAAATGTTAGGCAAATAAAAAGGGCCGCCCCACTAGACAGCCCTTTTCACCGTACAGAAATTCAATCTGCGTAGTAATTAATCACCGAAATAAATCTGCTCACATATTTCGAAATTATCGCTCTCAACAGACTCTATCAGCTGCGCAACCGCTAAATAGGCACCAGCCCAAGAGGCCTCGCCGGCAAAGTATTCATCAAACATAGCACCATGAGACTCGGCATCAGGCGTAATCGAACGCAGCATCAATGTTTGTGCTTCATGAGTACCGCCACCAATACCTAAAAATACGCCGTTGAAGAAGTCTGGATGACCACCTTCTTGTAGCGCTGTTTCAAAGTCAGTCATTGCAGCAAGGAATGCAGGTACATTTTGCGGCGCGACACGCACGCGTTGCACCCGCTCATAGCCAGGCATAAGCTTGAACGGCTTCAGTGGTTTCCAAGTAACGCTGTATTTAACATCTCTCAGTTTTGCAAACATCCGCGGCGCAGTGCTTGGATCATATTTGGTGCCTCCTACCAATGCAGCCTGAACGCTGGAAAATGCACTCCAAACCATCATTTGGCCATCGTACTCATGGCCCGTTTGAGTCACGCAGTAACCGGCACCAGAAGCACCCATTGCCTGAAAAGGCGCAACATTTTTCTTTATGGCATCTACGTATTTACCAATATCGGGTGATGCCATCATCACCGTGGTAAATGAGCCCTCCATGGTCGCCTGAGGGGCATGATCATCGGCCACCACTGCGGAGGCAAGACCCAGATAAGCGAATAGCGATAGAACGACAAGAGTAATTTTTTTCATGATAGATTCCTACGGTTAATTATAAGTTTTTGTTTTATAGAAACTGTCGAAAACAAGATAAGACCAGGCTACTTTTAGGTGACCCACATTATCCTATGGAAACTATAATAACCTTATATGGCAGTAAAATTACACTTTTTTAATGTGTCGCTTTGCTAGGACAGAGCCCACAGCTACTGCTTGTATAGTATGGGCGGGCGCACCAAGAAATGGTGAGCACAAACTAAGCCAATACGTATGAGTTGACAGTGAATCAAAGCCCCAGTGTCACTAATACCCTGCGCACACGATCACCACCGTACGGACGACGACCATGCATGGCCAGATGATTATCGACTACTGCAACATCGCCATCTTGCCAGTCAATGTCATAAGCAGTTTCCGCCGCTATCGCGCACATTTTTTCTAGGAAGTGCTTGGGTATTGCCGAGTCATCACCAAAACATAGTGCAACTGATGGATCGTCTTTAACGCCGTCCCAACCCTGATAAGCCGCAATAATTTGGTTGAAAAATACCTGTCGCCCAGTACCGACTGATTTGATCGCAGGCAGCGCTTTGGTCTGTGCCGATAGAGACCCGTCAGCATACCATTGCCAGTTGTAACCCAAACTCAGCAGCTTTTTCTCTGCCTGCTCTGTGGTCTCGACACTCAAGGTACTCTGCCAACCACGTCCCTGTGCTGAATCAGGGTTGTCACCACTGGGAATCCTATTGGTGTATTTAATACCGAGCTCAGCCAACTTTGCGGTTAACGCAGGTTCAGCACCAGCGAGCTTTTCGTAGACTGTGTCCGAACGGCAGATTGTGGTGGCACCGCCACTATCGGCGCTTGCCTCACAAAAAAGCGAGATAATATTGGGGAAAACCGGCGTTTGCGCCATCTCATTATGCAGATAGATTTCAACATTTTTCGGTGCTTCATTAGCACTAAAGACTAAATCGGTATAATTAATTCTCACTGCATTGGACAATGATTCTTCATAGGTAAAGTTGTTGTAGCCAAACGCGGAAAAAAACTGGTCATAACTGACCGCATCAGTGACTGGAAAGCCCCTTAATAACAGAGCACCAGTGCAACTAAGCTCTTTTTTTAAACTGTCTTGATTATCACTTATCCAAGTCTGAGCCTGCTCTAATGTCGTTACCGAACCGTCATTTACGATAATCGTAGGAAAATGATCTCGATTAAATTCAAGATCCGCAAGCATATTGCTAATGTAAGTCACTAAGCTATCTCCTAGTCGTAGATTGGGTAAAAAGTATTAAAGGCAGACTCGCAAAACTTACCCGGATCATTAAATCGCCGATTTTTATTGAGTGCTGATATCGCAGCCATTTCATCATCAGCAAGAGCAAAATCAAACACATCTAAATTTTCTTGTAAACGCTCTGTTTTAGTGGTTTTTGTAATGACTGAGCAACCGCGTTGAATACCCCAGCGCAAGACGATTTGCGCTGGGGTCTTATTATATTTATTGGCAGCTCGAGTAATAACCTCTTGTGTTAATACGGACTCATCTGCGTCGGCCATCGCTAACTCTAAATAGGACAGCGCGCCAAAGGGAGAAAAGGCCGTTACGGCCATACCGTAGTTTTTAGCCAAACGAATTAGCGGTTCCTGCGTCAAATAAGGATGAGACTCTATCTGCAACTCGGCGGGCTTGATAGTCGCGTAAGACATCAAATCATGCAGTAAACCGGAGTTGTAATTACAAACGCCAATATGCTTCACCAACCCTTGATGAACTAAATCTTCCATGGCGCGCCAGGTATCAGCAAGGGGAACCTGAGCCAACTTCATGGTTGGGTTATCAGCATCTGGGTCATAAAACCATTCTGGCGGATACCGTTCCTCAAACGGCACAAAGGCCTGTGCAATGGGGAAATGAATAAGAAAAGAATCAAGGTAGTCGAGATTTAGGTCAGTCAATATTTTTTCCAGCGCAGGCTTTACGTGCTCTGGGCTGTGGTAGGTATTCCACAGTTTGGAAGTAATGGTTAATTCATCTCTAGAGCACAAACCATCGGCCAGTGCCCGAGTGATCCCCTGACCTACCTCAACCTCATTGCCATAATCACAGGCACTGTCCAAATGCCGATAACCGAGTTCAATTGCGCTATAAACTGTTTCAGCACATTGATCCTTAGCTATCTTCCATAGGCCGAGACCAATATTAACGTCTGCTTTTTTTACCATATTCAATGCTCATCTACTGAGAAGTACTAGTTACGGTGTGATTATATCTAACATACCAATGTTCAATACATTATTTATGCATTGATAGGATATAGCGACGCAAATTATCATGGATAGTAGTTTATAACTCAGATCGACCAGACCAATGACACAGAGCATAGGGTTATTTTCTTGCTGGACATTCTAAGATTGATCCGATGCACTTATGATACAGACATGGGCCATTAGCAAGTACATACTAATGACTGATGCGACAGAAAAATAAACAGCAGGCTTATATTTTCTTCGGGCAAGGGACTTTACAAGACCTACTTAAATAATAAAAAGAGTTGATACATGATCAGTTTTAAAGGGGCAACGCCGGACTGGAACAATATCCCTGCTCTCACAGTAAAATCAGTTGATGACCTAATCGATGGTGCTAAAACCCTCGTTATGCAAACCGAGGCTGGGCCTGTGCATATCAGTCTGCACTCTTTTGGCGCTCGATTGCGTTTTGGTCAACGCCAGTTCGGTGACTATGGCATGCTGGTGGAAGAGCCCAAAGCACTACCTTTCAGTGTCGCTGGCACTGCTAATACAACGGTAATAACAGGGGGTGGCTATAGTCTGGAGATGCACCACAACCCTTTCTCATTTGCATTATTTCAGGGTAGCAAACGCATACAGCAATCTCCCAGCGATGGGCATTTTGTGCGCCAGTTTCGGCTACCACCCGTGGCAAAGGTTGATCAAGGTTGGTTTATCGGGCTGGATCTCGATGCCAATGAGCCGGTCTATGGGCTAGGAGAAAAATGGGGACGCCTCGATAAACGTGGTCAGTTAGTGCGCTCCTTTAATCATGATGCATTAGGTGTCAACGCGGAGATCTCCTACAAGAATACTCCCTTTGCTTGGAGCCCCAATGGTTGGGGTGTACTTGCGCATACCCCGGCAGCGGTGACCCATGCAGTGGGCCATGCGGCTTGGTCCCAGCGCACCTATGGCCTGTTGGTGGAAGATACTTCTGCTGATCTGTTTATACTTGCGGCCGATAGTCCAGCAGACATGATCGGTTGCTACACAGCATTGACCGGAACAGCACCTGTGCCACCCCTGTGGTCTCTTGGGGTTATCTTATCCAAAGCGTACTATAAAGATGCTGAGGAATTATTAGCCACGGCCAGAAAAGTCCGTGAACGGCGAATGCCCTGTGATGTGATTACTCTGGATGGACGCGCATGGCAGGATACACAAACGCGCTTCGCATTCGAATGGGATCCGAGTCGCTATCCCGACCCAGCTGTTGTGGTCGACGAACTAAAAGCGCTCAACTTTAAAATCTGCGTTTGGGAATACCCCTTAGTCTCAGTGGATAACCCCTTATTTGAGCAACTGTCTGCCAAAGGCTGGTTACTCAAACACCGTCAAACCGGAGAGACCTATCGCTATCAATGGGATACCAGCTGTTTTGGTGAGGTGCTTACCCCATTACCTGAATCCGGTATTGTTGATTTTACCCATCCAGAGGCCTACCAATTTTGGTGTGACAGCCACAAGCCCTTGTTTGATTTGGGCGTGGATATGATCAAAGCAGATTTTGGCGAGCAGATTGAAGCTGATATGCTGGCCTTTAACGGCGATAGTGGCGACCGATTGCACAATGTTTACAGTCTTCTGTACAACCGTTGTGTCTATGAAGCGGCTGAGCGTTACTCGGTATCAGGGCCATTTTTATTTAGCCGTTCTTCTTGGATTGGTTGTCAGCGCTACCCTGCGCAATGGGGTGGTGACCCGCAGGCTGATTGGGGTGGTTTAGCGGCGAGCTTGCGCGGCGGACTGTCATGGGGGCTGTCAGGTGCACCCTTTTATGCCACTGATATTGGCGGTTTCTACGACGATCAACGGGATGATGAACTCTATGTCCGCTGGACACAGGCCGCTATTTTCTCAGCCCATATTCGCTTGCATGGTATAGGCGCAAGAGAACCTTGGGCCTACAGTGCTGAGGCGGAGGAAGCCGTTAACCAAGCCCTTACCTTGCGCTATCAGTTATTGCCCTACATTCATCAGGTTGTTACCGACGCCAGCACAACGGGGCTTCCTGCTCAACGAGCCATGGTGTTAGCCTGCCCGAATGAAAAAGCCGCCTGGGGATTTGAGGAACAATTTATGTTCGGCGATAGTATCCTCGTTGCGCCCTGTTTGCAGCCCGGTGGTGAGGTTGAGGTCTATTTACCGGCGACTATCAGCACAGAGTGGCAGAGATTTCCCAGTGGTGATATTTTTGCTGGTGGTTGTAGCCACAAACTGCAGCTATCTCTGAACGAGATTGCGGCCTTTGTCCCTGTGGATAATACGATTGCGCTGGGACCCGATAAACAGTTTATAGATGACCAAGAACCGTCCGTTGCATCCCACTGGCCCCAATAAATCGCGAAAGGAGTAAATTTTGGAATTGAACTACATCATTTCCACACTGGCGTCCTGTGTGTTTTTCATGGGCCTAGTGGCCTGGGTTTCCTATCAAAAAACCAAAGGGGTTGCCGACACCAAGGATGGTTATTTTCTCGCTGGCCGCGGTTTAACCGGTGTCTTTATTGCCGGCTCGATGGTGCTAACTAACCTATCTGCGGAACATCTTATTGGCTTAAACGGCTCTGCCTATGGCTACAATATGAGCAGTATGGCATGGGAAGTCACCGCGACCATCGCCACTATCGTGATGGCATTAGTATTTTTACCACGCTATTTATCCGGTGCGTTTACTACATTACCGCAGTTTCTCAGTAATCGTTTTGGCGATGATGTGCGACGCATGACCGTGGTGCTATTTATGGTCGGCTACGGACTAATCACTATTCCCTCAGTGCTATATTCCGGCTCCATTGCCGTTCTGCAATTGTTTGATATACCTAACCTACTTAATATCAGTTATAGCACCGGGCTGACTCTGACTATCGTCTGCGTTGGTATCATTGGTGCTATCTATGCAGTCTTTGGTGGCCTTAAAGCCGTTGCAGTATCAGATACACTCAATGGTATTGGCCTATTAATTATTGGCATCACCGTGCCCGTGTTTGGCTTTATCGCGCTGGGCGATGGCAGTCTGGGTGCCGGTGTTAATGAGGTATTAACCACCCATACCGAAAAGCTTAATGCCATTGGCGTACCCACTGACCCCACCCCCTTCAGCACATTATTTACGGGGATGATTCTTGCCAATTTATTCTATTGGGGCACCAATCAGTATGTAATCCAGCGCACACTGGGCGCGGTCAGTTTGGCAGAGGGTCAGAAAGGCGTGCTCTACTCTGGATACTTTAAACTGCTAGTGCCGTTTTTTATGATGGTGCCTGGCATTATCGCTTTTCACCTCTATGGCGGTGAACTGCAATCGATCGATCTAGCCTACCCGCACTTAGTGAAGAATGTTCTACCTGTGTATATGTCTGGGTTCTTCTTAGCGGTTTTACTTGGCGCGGTTTTTTCATCATTTAATTCTTTACTTAACAGTGCCGCTACCTTGTTTGTGCTGGATATTTACCAACCCTATAAAAAGACTACCTTAAGCGATCAACAGCTGATCAAAGTCGCCAAGATTGCCTCTGTGATCATTGCCCTGTTCTCTTTCGTGGTGTCACCGCTGTTGCAATATGCGCCTGAAGGACTATTCCAGATTATTCGTATTTTTACCGGTTTCTATAATATTCCAGTGATCACCGTAGTATTGGTTGGCTTATTTACTAAGCGCGTGCCCGGCTTTGCCGCCAAAGTCGCCATCAGCTTCCATGTGATTGCCTATGGCATACTCAAGTTTGTTATCGATGTGGATATTAACTTTATCCATATCTATGCCATTCTATTTGTGATTGAACTAACCATTATGTTGGTGATTGGCTACTGGATGCCGATGGAAAAACCTTGGCAGTTTATCAATAACAGTCAGGTAGATATGACCCCTTGGCGCTACGGCTTCCCCGTTGCTATTACCATGGTCAGTTGTGTGATTATTATCTACCTACTGTTTTCACCCATAGGGTTAGTGAATGGATTAAGCTCGGCATTTTGGCCCGCGATAGTTGCCGTCGTCATTACCAATGGCCTGTTGTGCTGGCTTAGCGTGAAATATTGGTATAAGAAATATGCTCAGTCTTTACGCCAATAACAGGCCAAGATCACGCACAGATAAAATGCTACAGCGACTATCGCAATCATAGGATGCCGATTGCAGTGCTATGAAGTTAACTTACAGCTGAAGAACTGGCGTATTGGTGAAAATTCCTATCAGGCACGTTTCTGTGTTGGGTAATGAGCAAAGGTATGGTCGGCTAATTGTTGTGCATAACCATTGGCATTAATCACATCACCCATCATTAATAATGCCGGCGACGGCAACGGTGTACCTTTGAGTCGCTCAGCAATATCACTGACAGTCCCCAATACGACCTGCTGGTTATTGGAGGTGCCTTGAGCAACGATAGCAAAGGGCTTATCTACCGGACAGCCTCGCTCTATCAACTGACGGGTAATTTCTTCGAGATTGGAAAGGCCCATATAGAACACCACCGTGCTGTCTTTTTGCAAAGCGAGATCCCAATTAATATGCATCTTACCCTGCTGGCGGTGACCGGTAATAAAGGTGACAGCATGGGCATGATCGCGATGAGTCAGTGGTATCTGTGTTGCTGCCGCGCAACCGATAGCGGCAGTAATGCCTGGCACTATGGCGCACTCAATACCCTGTTTATTCAGATGATCTACCTCTTCGCCACCGCGACCAAAGATAAAACAATCACCGCCTTTTAGGCGCACGACATTTTTACCACAGCGCGCCAAGGCCGCTAATAGCTCGCAGATTTGATCCTGAGGTAGACTGTGCTGGTCTTTTTTCTTACCGACATAAATAAGGTCACAACGCTGTGGCGCATAGTCCAATAATTCTGGGTTAGCTAAACGATCATAAACAATAGCATCGGCCTGTTGTAATAACCGCATCGCCTTAACGGTGATTAATTCTGCATCCCCCGGGCCTGCGCCTACCAGATGAACCATGCCATATGCTGTGCTATCGAGCGGCGTTAAACTGCCGCAATCAGCCTTACCGGTTTTAACTAACGAGAGAATTTTATTGTTCATAGGTTTTCCATGGTTAACGGGTTAACAGCCTAGCTACACCAAGCTGAGTGTTTGAGAAATAAGGTGATTAAGCTCCGGTATACAGGAGCCACAGTTGGTGCCACATTTGAGTTGTTGCCCTAATGCCTCAGTCGACTCTGCGCCATTTTCTATCGCCTCGGTAATCGACTTTTCACTGACTTTAAAGCAGGAGCAGATTAATTTACCCTCATCGGGTTGTGCGCTAGCGCTGATCAATGACCAATAGTTACCATTGACGTTTTCATCCAATAGTCTTTGTAGCCAACCTCTACTGGGCAATAAGCTTTTATCCGCATGAGTAAAAATGGCCAGCTCAATTTGTTGATCGCTGTAGCAGATCAATCGCTCATCACCGGCATCTTTATCAACAAATTGCTCATAGGCCTGCGCTGGTCCTTGTTCGGTTAAGCGTTTAATAGCAATAAAGTCCTGCCAATTAAAATGCTCTGCCACCGCCACTTGGTAGAGATAGCCTTGATTATTCTCCAGCGGCGACAGGTTCCAGCTAATAAAAGGCTCGCAGTTCAGCTTGGTACGACTGGTTAACACCGCCCAGACGGGTACATTGACTTTATCAATAGAGACCGGAGTACATTTAAATTCAGGCTGCCCAGAGATGGGGTCCGTAGTCGGCGCCACTAGACTATCAACACGAGCACTATGGGCAAATTGGTTATTCCAATGAATTGGCACAAATAGCTGATTGGGCTCAATACCTTTATCAAAAATAACATTGAGTTGCACTGAACCATAAGCGCTGGTGACCTTGGCTAGATCATTTTCCATCAGCCCAAGACGCTCGGCACAATCGGGATGAATAGCGACAAAAGGCTGATCAATATGGTCGAGCAATCTTGATGCACGACCGGTCCGCGTCATACTGTGCCATTGATCGCGGATGCGCCCGGTATTAAGAAGCAAGGGGTATTGCTGATTAGCACTCTGTTGCGGTGATGCTGCTGTTGTGTTGATAAACTGTGCCTTGCCACTGCTGGTTAAAAATTGTGCCGCAGTAAAAAGACGTGCCGTTCCCGCTGGGCTTGCCTCTGTCACCGGCCATTGAACGGGTTGCAGTTGCTGGTATTGATCGCTCGAAAGTTGACTTAGCGCACCAATATTAAATAGACGATCGCCATTATTGTTGAAAGCCGATAGCGCTGCATGCTCGACAAAAATATCTCTGGGGTTGTGATAATTAAATGCTTGCTGATACCCCATCGCCTGCGCCACCTGCGTCATAATCCACCAATCATGACGCGCTTGCCCCATCGGTTTTACCAATGCCCGCTGGCGCGAGATACGACGCTCAGAGTTTGTTACGGTGCCATCTTTTTCGCCCCAGCCTGTGGCGGGTAACAATATATTCGCGGTGGCGGTAGTATCTGTTGCAGCGATGCAATCGGACACAATTACTGTGTCACAGTTTTCCAGAGCCGCTTTGACTTTATCGGCATTAGGTAGACTTACCACAGGATTGGTGCCCATAATCCAAATCGCTTTGATGCTGCCATCGGCAACTGCATCAAATAAATCAACGGCTTTAAGTCCGGGCTGTTGGCTGATGGCCTCAGCACCCCAAAATTCTGCGACGGTGGCGATATTGGCTACGCTGTAATCCATATGGGCAGCCAACATATTAGCCAGACCACCCACCTCGCGACCGCCCATAGCATTGGGCTGCCCGGTAATAGAAAAAGGCCCTGCGCCTATCTTGCCCAGTTTGCCTGTCGCCAGATGGCAATTGATAATAGCATTGCATTTATCAGTGCCGGTGGCTGACTGGTTGATACCCTGTGAGTAAAAGGTAATCGTTTTATCGGTCTGGGCAAACCACTGATAAAACATGGTTAGATCGGCAATCGAGATGCCGGTCTGCTCAGCAACCTTATCAAGACTCGCATGACTTGCCTGCTCAATTGCCTGTGCGAAACCTTCAGTATGCTGCTCGATATAATATTGATCGACTAACTTATTGGTCGCCAAATAGTGCAACAACCCGGAAAATAAAAAACCATCCGAGCCCGGCGCGATGGCCAGATGTTTATCGGCAATATCACAGGTTGCGGTACGACGAGGATCAATAACCACTATTTTAAAATTTGCATTAGTCTTTTTCGCTTCAGCGATACGACGATACAAGATCGGATGCGTCCAAGCGGCATTGGAACCCGTCAATACGAGTAATTCACATTGCTCAAGATCTTCATAGTTACAGGGCACAGCATCGCTACCAAAAGCACGCTTGTAACCAGCAACGGCCGATGACATACAGAGTCGTGAATTGGTATCCACATGACCTGTACCTATAAACCCTTTGGCGAGCTTATTAGCCACATAATAATCTTCCGTTAATAATTGACCTGATAAGTAAAAGGCGATCGCTTGCGGCCCGTACTGATCACGGATATCACTCAGTCGATTAGCAACCGCTTGAATTGCCGTGGGCCAATCGGTTTCCCGCCCATCAACTTGTGGCAAGGTCAAACGCCCAGCATCGCCCATGGTTTCATGAAGTGCCGAACCCTTAACGCAGAGCTGACCAAAATTTGCAGGGTGCCGATGGTCACCTGAGACAGCAATAATATGATTGTCTTTAACACTGGCTTCGACACCACAGCCGACACCGCAATAGGGGCAGGTGGTTTTTATCTTACAAGCATCAGTCATCGCTGCTTGCTCACAGACTGAGTATGACTTTGTTATCGACCAAATCCACCGCATAAACAGGCACAGTGCATTCACTGTCCTCTAAGCACTCGCCAGTAACTAAATCGAAATGTTGTTTATACAGTGGTGAGGCAACCACCAGACGCTGATTGATATCACCAACAATACCGCGGGACAGTACATTGGCTTTACCGATCGGGTCCCAATTGCCGATGGCATACACCTGCGGGGTTTCTTTGGGTAGATAAAACAGGGCAATTTGCTGGCCCTCTACATTGGCACAGATACCCGAATTAATAATAAGGTCTTGCTGCTCACAGATTGTCGTCGCTTGGCTCATCATTATTCCTTAGGCACTTTTGTCCAGTAGTTGTAGTCGCTCTTCGTCTGTCGCTGGTCGCGGTTGACCACGCTCCTGCACAAAGACAATTTGTTCATCCTCAGCATCGGTATTGACAAACTGCACAAAGCGCTTCATACGCTCGGGGTCTTCAATAGTGGTTTTCCACTCACACTGATAGGTGCCAACAATATGACTCATTTGCTCTTCCAGTTCAGCGGCGATGCCCAATGAGTCTTCAATAATGACTTGCTTAAGATAGTCCAGACCGCCCTCTAGATTTTCCATCCACACCGACGTGCGCTGTAAACGATCAGCGGTGCGCACGTAGAACATTAAGAAGCGATCAATGGTTTTAATCAGTGTTTCATCATCGAGGTCGGTAGCAAACAGATCAGCATGGCGCGGCTTCATACCGCCATTGCCACAGACAAATAAGTTCCAACCGTTTTCTGTGGCTATGACGCCAAAGTCTTTTGACTGAGCTTCGGCACATTCTCTGGTGCACCCCGATACCGCGGATTTAAGTTTATGGGGTGAGCGCAATCCTTTGTATCGGTTTTCAATATAGAGCGCCATAGCGACACTGTCTTGCACACCGTAGCGGCACCAGGTGCTACCAACGCATGACTTTACTGTGCGCAGTGCTTTGCCGTAGGCATGTCCGGTTTCAAAACCGGCTTCGACCAACTCTTTCCAAATCGAAGGTAAGTGTTGAACACGAGCACCAAATAAATCAATGCGTTGGCCGCCGGTAATTTTGGTATACAAATTATATTTTTTTGCTACCTCGCCTAACACAATCAGTTTATCTGGGGTGATTTCACCGCCGGCAATTCGCGGTACAACTGAGTAGGTACCATTCTTTTGCATATTGGCGAGAAAGGTATCGTTAGTATCTTGCAAGCCCACATGCTTTTCTTCGAGCACATAGTCATTCCATAATGACGCCAGGATCGAGCCCACCGCGGGCTTGCACACATCACAGCCGCGACCCTTACCATACTTTTCCAATAACTCATCAAAGGTTTTAATACTGTCGACTTTGATTAAATGAAATAACTCTTGTCTGGTATAGGCAAAGTGCTCACAGATTGAGGTATCCACTTCCAAACCGCGGGATGCCATTTCCTCATCGACAATATTTTTTAGTAAGGCCGCACAGCCACCACAGCCGGTACTGGCTTTAGTTTCCCCTTTAATCTCACCGAGCGAATAAAACCCTGCATCCATGGTATCGACAATATCGCCTTTGCTAACATTGTGGCACGAACAGATAATCGCTGAAGCTGGCAGAGCGGCAGCGCCCAAAGTGGGAGCTTCACCCGCATTATAGGGAAGAATTAATGTTTCAGGATCCGCCGGTAGTTCAATGCCATTGAGGTAGTACTGCAATAATGTGTCATAGTCTGAGCAGTCACCCACTAGCACCGCACCGAGCAATGACTTACCATCTTTACTCACGATCAATCGTTTGTAGACTTCAATCCGTTCATCACTAAAGGTGTAAGCAATGGCCCCTTCATCTCGACCATGAGCGTCACCGATCGAACCGACATCAACGCCGAGCAATTTAAGTTTGGTGCTCATATCGGCACCTTGGAACGACTGCTTATCACTTCCAAGCTGACTTACCGCAGCTTCGGCCATGCGATAACCAGGCGCGACCAAGCCAAAGATTTTGCCGCCAAACAAAGCACATTCACCGATAGCAAATATATCTGAGTCACTGGTTTTGCAATGATAATCCACTTCAATACCACCGCGCTCGCCAACCCTTAGGCCACAGTCGCGGGCCAGTTGGTCATAGGGGCGAATACCGGCGCTGAAGACAATCATATCGGTGGCTAATGAACCGCCATCGGCAAACTTCATCAGCAACCTTGTATCACCTGCCGTATTGCTTTCGATGACCTCGGTAGCTTTACTGGTATGCACTGTTACTCCCAGTGCTTCGATCTTACGTCGTAACATAGCACTGCCGCCAGCATCGAGCTGCACTCCCATCAGACCGGGAGCAAATTCCACGACATGGGTTTCAAGACCAAGGTTCTGTACCGCATTGGCGGCCTCTAGTCCCAATAAGCCACCACCAACAACAACGCCAACCCGAGCTTCGTTGGCCTGCGCTTTAATAGCGCCCAAATCATCAATGGTGCGATACACCACACAGGGGTCTTGATCATTGCCGGGCACTGGGGGCACAAAGGGATAGGAACCGGTTGCCAGTACCAATTTGTCATAACCAAAGCTGCGACCGGTCTTAGTAATCACGGTTTTATTATCGCGATCTATGCTGACAACCGGATCACCAAAATGGGCCTCAACACCGATTTCAATATAATGCTCTCTGGTGGTCAGTGCCAAATCCTCGGGCGAACGACCGGCAAAAAATTCTGATAGATGGACCCGATCATAGGCTGGTCGGGTCTCGCCACCGATAACCGTAATCTCGGCTTCAACCGGTGAGGCGACTAACTGTTCAACGTAATGGTGTCCGACCATACCATTTCCGACGACAACAACTTTTAACATGGTGACTTTTCCTTCGATTATTTTTTTAGGCGGCTTCGACTTTTTTCGCGGCAGGGTTTTTTTGCTTCTCGTAGAGGAAGCGCAATACCTGCTGGCGATAGTGATTAAATGCGGGATCATCGGCGAGTACGACGCGATCACGCGGGCGGGGTAAATCCACTGATAACACTTCACCAATAGAGGCTGCGGGGCCATTGGTCATCATCACAATACGATCCGAGAGCAGTACCGCTTCGTCGACATCATGGGTGATCATAATCACCGTATTGCCCAATTGCTGTTGGATATCCATCAATGAGTCTTGCAGATGGGCGCGGGTCAAAGCATCCAATGCTCCGAAGGGCTCATCCATCAGCAGTACTTTTGGTTGCATGGCCAAACAGCGGGCTATCCCCACGCGCTGTTTCATACCGCCGGATAATTCGCTAGGCAGTTTGTGCATAGCATGGTTCATATGAACTAACGACAGATTGTGCTCAATCCAGTCACGCATCTCGGCTTTAGTTTTACTTTTTCTAAACACACATTTCACTGCCAGTTCAACGTTTTGGTAGACAGTCAGCCAGGGTAATAACGCATGATTCTGAAACACGACGGCGCGGTCGGGTCCGGGTTCATCAACTTCACGACCTTCCAAAATAACGCCACCTTCAGTGGCCTCATAGAGACCGGCAACAATATTCAACACGGTGGACTTACCACAACCGGAATGGCCAATAAGCGAAATAAACTCGCCTTTGGCAATGCCCAGATCGACATTCTGTAGCGCCCGAAATGGTTCTCCATCGGTAGGGAATTCGATACCGACCTGACTTATTTCTAAATAATTATTTTTCATAATAATGTCTCCCCAACTAGCGAAGTATTGCTTGCTTGTCCCATGACACACGCTTTTGCACGGCCAACATCAAGCTGTCTAAGATAAAACCAATCACACCGATAACGAGTACGGCGACCATAATGCGGCCGAGCGAATTGGACGAACCGTTCTGGAATTCATCCCAAATAAATTTACCGAGACCGGGATTTTGAGCCAGCATCTCAGCGGCAATTAACACCATCCAGCCAGTGGCCAACGATAAACGCAGGCCGGTAAAAATCATCGGGATGGCAGAGGGAATAACGATCTTACGAATATGCACGGTGGCACTGAGCTGAAGTACTCGGCTAACATTAATTAGATCGCGATCGATACTGGCGACACCGACAATGGTATTCACCACTGTTGGCCATAAACAACAAAGTGCAACCGTGAAAGCAGAGGTTAAAAATGATTTTTCAAATAGGGGTTCATCGGTAACGTATAGCGCTGACACAACCATGGTCACCAGCGGCAACCAAGCCAATGGCGACACCGGTTTAAAGGTTTGGATTATGGGATTAACACAGCGGTAAATGGATTCGCTCAGCCCGCAAATAATACCCAGTGGCACCGCTACTAAGGTCGCAATCATAAAGCCAAAAGCCACAGTCAGCAGACTGGTACCTATTTGGTCAGCAAAGGTTGCTTTACCGGTGTAAGCGCGAATTTTAACTTTTGCATCAGGGTTTTTAGCCAACTTTTTGGCATTGCGCTTTTCTTGACGTTCATAAAACGCAGTTTCTTTATTGCGCTCTCGCTGGTGCTCGGACAATAGGTTGTTAGATTGTTCCCATACCTGATTAGGACCGGGGAACTGGCCTAATGAGGTGATGATATTATTCGCCACTAATTGCCAGAGCAATAAAAAAAAGAGAATACCAAATCCGGGCAAAGCCAGTGTTTTAACAAGTTTACCGCACCATAGACGCAAGTTAACAAATGTCAGTTTGTCAGCGAGCTGGGCAATGTTTAATGTGGTGGGTGTGACGCGCATTATTTCTTTCCTTTGGTTTAAAAAGTGACTGACTCCGAGGAGCCAGCCAAGTCTTTCTCAGGGGGTAATCTATGACTAGAGAACATCATCTTTTAGCCCGATCGGAAATTTCTTCAGATAGGCATTGGGTTTTGAACCGTCGTAAACGATATTGTCGATAAAGTGCTTTTGGGGTGGCCGGAATCCCGATTCAGTGGCAAAGGCTGGGAAATCTGATTGACTCACCAACTCCTCTTCAATAAGCGCCTTTGCTGCCACCTCGTAGATATCTGGGCGATAGACAGATTTAGCGACGTCGAAATACCACTCATCGGATTTAGGTTCTGAGATCTGTCCCCAGCGTCGCATCTGCGTCAGATACCAAACGGCATCCGAGTAGTAGGGGAATGTCGCGTTGTAGCGGAAGAACACATTGAAATCTGGCACGGCACGTTTATCGCCTTTTTCATATTCAAAAGTACCGGTCATGCTATTGGCAATAACATCATAATCGGCACCCACATATTCACTGCGAGACAGAATCTCTACTGCGGCGGGACGATTAGCATTATCATTTTCATCCAACCACTGCGCAGCGCGGATTAGTGCCTTAACAATACGTGCGGTGGTGTTGGGGTATTTTTCGGTGAATTCTTTGGTCATACCAAATACTTTTTCTGGATTGTTTTTCCAGATTTCATAATCGGTAATTACCGGCACACCGATACCTTTAAATACGGCTTGCTGATTCCAGGGCTCACCAACGCAATAGCCGTAAATAGTGCCGGCCTCCAAAGTCGAAGGCATCTGTGGGGGCGGTGTTACAGAGAGCAATGCCTGCGCATCTAAGGTACCGCTTGTATCACCTTTATGAGGCGCATAGTAGCCAGGGTGAATATCGCCCGCAGCCAGCCAGTAGCGCAGCTCATAATTGTGGGTAGAGACAGGGAATACCATGCCCATTTTGAATGGCTTGCCAGCATCAGCAAAACTATCGACAACAGGTTTAAGGGCATCAGCTTTGATTGGGTGGACCGGCTTACCATCCTTATGAGGGATATTCTTTTTCATTTGCGCCCAAATATCATTGGACACGGTAATACCATTACCATTGAGGTCCATACTAAATGGCGTGACAATGTGCGCCTTAGTACCATAGCCAATGGTCGCGGCCAGTGGCTGTCCCGCTAGCATATGTGCGCCATCGAGCTTGCCATCTATCACACCATCGAGCAGTACTTTCCAGTTAGCCTGCGCTTCAATGGTGACGTACAGGCCCTCATCTTCGAAATAGCCATTTTCATAGGCTACGGCGATAGGTGCCATATCGGTAAGTTTAATAAAACCAAATTTAAGCTCATCTTTTTCTGGTTCTCCAATCTCCGCTTGAGCGAATACAGCACTGACCATTAGGGCAATAGCGCCAAGAGATTTTGTGAGAACACAGACCACAGAATGATCGCTGTGATGTGCCGCTGTTACATCTTTCATAAAACAGTTACCTCATAGATAGGGAGTGAAATAAAGCCAAAAAAAACCCGCCTGCAGGTCATCCAGAGATTCACCTGAGGCGGGCATCGTTACCCTGCTGCCGGGAGTCATAACACCGAATCAGCACTCATACTTAAACTATTCAAGATGTATGCCAACTTTGGACAAGAAAAGTAATTCGCTATAAACCTAGGTCTAAAGCAAGATGAGCCATTAATTAAACACAGAATTTTAAGACGTAAGAATCAATTCGCACCCAAGTGGTGCGGTAGTGAATCAAGTTAGCACCTAGTTTGCACAGTAATTGGGCTTTTGTTTGCGTTAGGTTAGCTACGACTCGTTTCGGTAATCTTGAGACGGACAGTCGATATTTAATAACTGAGCCGCTTCGCGATAAAGATCGGTGCGATAACAACGCTGCACTAGTGAGCGGGCTCGGTCAGGGTCTATTTGCTTACCCAGCAATGGCGTAAATTGCGTCAGCATATTTTCGGCATCTGATCGCCAAGGGAACCCCGCATTAAGGTGGTCAAATACATGGAAATTAATCTGCTCAGACTGGTCTTGAGCACGCTGATGAAATAACTGTCCAGTTAATGAGGGACGCAAATAGTCGGCGGGCAAATCTAGGTAAGAGGCCTGCGAGAGTATTTGAATCGCCTGCTCGCGATTATCCATATTGGCCATCCAGCGGCAGGCTTCCATGAGTGCAAGTCGCAAGCGCAGATGAGCTCCAGGATTTTTGCCATGCCAAGACTCCATCACCGCTAATACTTTTTCCGGTGCCCCATTCCAAACTCGCACCCCTGTCGTCGCTAGCACGCCGGATCCATGCTCCACCGCAATACTATTCCAAGGTTCTCCGACACAAAACCCATCGATAATGCCCTGCGCGAGACTATCAACCATTTGCTCAGGTGGCAGGACAATAATCCGCGCATCGGTGTCTGGATCGATACCGGCCATCTCGAGCCATTGGCGCAATAATAATGTATGCGTGGAAAAGTTATGCACGCTGGCAAAGGTCAATTGATGCTGAGATTTGTCTATTTCAGTTTTTAATGCTCTGGCTGTTAATAGCGGATCATAGGTATTGGCATTGCTATCTATGTGTAATTTACTCCACAGCGAAGAAGATAAGGTAATACCATTGCCATTAAGTGAAAGCACCAATCCGCTAATAATGGGCGCCCTAATACCAGCGGCACCCAATGTCGTAGCCATACCCATCGGGGCCAGCATCTGACATGCATCAAAGGCACCTGCAATCATCTTATCGCGAATATTGGCCCAAGAGACCTCTCTGTGCAGACTGACATCAAGTCCATAATCGCTATATAACCCCAATTCCTGAGCCACAATAATTGGGGCACTATCACTGAGCCTCATATAACCAATCTTTAAATGTGAACGCTCTGCCGGCGGTAATTTATTAGTCATGGATAAATTCATAGCGGTATCAACTTTTAGTTATTTTTGCTCAGAATGGAGATAACCGATTTCGCTGCCTGCTGCATGCTCTGATTGGTATCCATAGAGAGACTACGCAACTGCTGATGGGCCTCTTCTTCGGTTAATTTATGCTGATTAATCAGCAGGCTTTTCGCCTTATCAATAACCGATAGACTTTCCAGACGATCTCTGGTGGTATTGAGCGCCTTACGCAGAGACTGAAACGATTTAAACTGCGCGATAGCCACATCAATAACCGGCTTCACTCGGCTGGCATTTACACTGCCCATAAGGTAGGCACTGACACCCGCATCCACCGCCTCTTCAATAAAGCTTGGGTCCTCTTCCTCAGAGAACATTACTATCGGGGTAGGATTGTGAGCATTGATAACAGAGAGACTCTCCAACACATCGCGCCCGGGAGACTGTAAATCAATCAGAATAATATCCGGCCGATGTTGATCAATCTGAAACAATAACCCAGAGGCACTGGGCAATCTGGAGACAACCTCATATCCAGCCGCTACTAGGTGAGTATCGACTATAGTGGCTCTCTCAGGCAGGTCATCTACCAGCATAACACGCACTGGTGATAAGGAAGACGTGGTCATGAAATGGTTAATTCGTTCAATAAAATAACTTGGGTAGCTGCATTATACAGCTACCCAAGCAATGTAATAATTTTCTAGCCTCGATTACAGATTAATATTTAGCACTGATGGTGAACCACAGTTTATCTGTATCTGAGGCATGACTATCAGCATCATAAGACGCATATTTAAGCTGCACTGATAGGCCCTTTCTAATTGGGTAAGTCGCTACCACATCAAATTCGGAACCCAAATCAGCACCACCATAATCTGCACTAAAATCATGGTAGAACAATGCCACCTTGGTTGGCCCTAGTTTGCCTGCCAATTTTAGATAACTGTCCTCAACGCCATTAGCAGGGGTACCGAGAAATTTGTCGGCCCAACCCTGGAACTTGTGCAACGTGGCTAACGGCGTTTTAAATGCTGCGCTACCGTCGTCGCTACCCAATACTTCATAACCTAGCGTTACTGAGATTGGCTTTAACGGAAAAACCACCTCAGCCATCATATAATCAGCATCATAAGAGGTTGGATTATCAGCATAGTCCGACTGTGTAGCATAGGCCGCATTCAATGCAAAACCATCGAACTTGCCACTGTATTCAACGCCATAGGTACTCGATGAGTTTGCTGCCGCATTGGCAAAGTCTAATAAGTAAGCATAACCTTTTATACTCTGGCCTTTAGCTGGCGAAAATGACGCATAGGCAACATGGCTATCTGATTCCCAGCGCTTGGCTTGAACTGCGCTATCTTTTGGCCCGAAAATACGATTGACGTTCCAGATATAACTGTAGTCGATCGATAACGGACCTACCGCTTTAGATGATAATGTCAGTGCATCATAGGTCTGCTCATTTTGACGAAAACCTACACCACCAACAAAACGCTGCCCGCCATGAAGGATACGCTGCCTGCCAAATGTGGCAGTAAAATCATCCGCTCTATAGCTAAGCGTCGCTTGGTTAAAGTCAGTACCATCTGGATCAGCCACAATGGGGTAACTGATATTACCATTGGTTGGGGTGCGATAATTCTCATCGCCGATAATGGTCACATTATCTACTTCCATTGTGGCGGTTAAGCCCTTATAGACCGCAGACTTATAGGTCAGTCTAGATTTTAAGGTCGATGCGTTGGCATCTTTGCCAACACCATCTTGGTCGACAAATTCATAGCGGTAGCGAAATGATAATGAGGTATCTCCTTCACTTAGCATTTCTGCAACAGAGTTGGCCGGCGCCGCATAACTTAGCGTGAAAGGCTGAAAGGCGATAATCGCGACTGCACCAAGGGAGGCTAGTCTAAAATTTTTCATAGTGGTTCCTATCGATATTAAAAATAAAAAAGCCCACGCACAGGTTTCCCCATACGTAGGCTTCGTTGCCTGGATAATTTAATTTGTCACGAACCGCAGAGGTCCCTGATACCTCTATGCAATACAAAAACTATGCCAAAGCAATAAAATCAATAACTTAGTAAACATAATGACTGTTATAGGCTTTGAGTATTTTCCCCATAGGACAAAAATGCACCATAACCTATCGCAGTAACAGTGCAGATGCGCCATTTTACAGCACATTATTTTAATACAGAGTGCCTATCACTGAACCCCAAGGGGCACCCTCTGATTAATCAACAACATAAAGTTACATAATTATAAGTAACGTAAATAATAATCAACGATACGCTTTTCAAGGGATACTGAGTCTGATTGCCAGGCTCTGGCGTGAATTTTACAGGAAGCTTGCCAAAGCGCCTTAGGTTCTTTAGCCGCAAAATAATTTCTTTCGCTATGACTATAATTTATTAGATTATCGTCAGTACAATGAATGAAAGCTACCGGTCTTGGTGCTATATCCGCCAGTCTATCCTCAGGATTAAGTGCATCCATATCGATTCCGGTCCGTTGCTCCAAAAGCCAGATGGTTAATGGTAACAAGGGAAAACTTGGCAAGCGCATATGTTGCTCAATAATCTCCTCATACAAATCAGTTAGGTTAGACCATCCAGCTTCAAATACAGCTGCACCAATTCGGGAGTCTTTGGCCATGGCCAAGACAGAGGTTGTAGCGCCCATAGAAGTGCCAAATATACCTATATGTTGAATTTTCTTGTGATCAGATAAATAATCCACAGCGGCGGTGACATCCTGTTGCTCGAAGAACCCCATCGACGAAAAAGATCCAGTGCTCGCGCCATTGTTTCTTACGTCAAACGCGAGAATATTTAACCCAGCTTGATGCAGAGCACTAAACCACCGCATACCCTCGTGACGATCAGCACCATGACCATGCACAAAAATTACCGCCTTAGTCGCGTTTTTTACAGGTATATACCAACCACTCAAACGTTCGCCATCAACGGATTGAAAGGAAATATCTTCGAATAGCATTGATAACTCCGAGGGATCGTCACAGTAAATAAAATGCTCCTCACTGCAACTATAAGAGGGATACATAACACTCGACGACAATAGCCAGGCTGTCACTCCAAGTCCAAGAGCGACCAATACGGTGAACCCGAAAATGCTGACAATTATTTTATTTCTTATATGATCCATGGTGGTTTTATTAGGCTATTTCCTAATATCTCCATTACTATATTGAATGATACCGTACTGAATGCCTTAGATGGAGATGTATATTAATCTACTTAATAACAAAGCCAGACTGGATGACTGAAATTTTTTTAGCCTATAAGGTTTTATGTCTCTGGCTCAACATAAACTTTTTTATCGATTGCTATTCCATCTGGGGGCGAAAAGCATGGAAATAATAATGTAAATGCTGTGTACTCACCCAACACCGAACGACAACAAATATCGCCACCAAATGATTTCATAGTACGTTTGCAATAGGATAACCCCAAGCCAGTGCCACCAATTTTTCCCTCAGTAAAAAAGCTATCGAATACCTGCGGTAATAGTTCATCAGCGATGCCCGGCCCTGTATCTAGCACTTCAATAGCAGAGACGCCATTAGCATCCGGGATTATGGTAATGGAGATAGTAGCACCAGGAATTGTTTTAACAAACCAAATCGCATTCTGAATCAGATTGTAAAGGATATACTTAAACATAACAGGATCGCCCATAAACCAAAAATTACCGCCTGTGATCGAAATTAATTCTGCGTGGTCTGTGCCCTCATAAGCGTAATCACCAACTGATTCATCAACTAATAACCTTGATGAAAGAAGTGTAAAAGTCGATGGATCAACCGGCTTTTCCCTTATGGCGTCCATTGTGATATCAATAACCTGCAACCCGCTATGAACAATTTTCCTAGCATTGTCGATATGATTCTTGAGATCCGGTATTGTACGGCGTGATGAATCCTGCTGTATCTGCAACTCTTCAATTAGATAAAGGTTATCATGAATTTGCGCAAGTGGGTTGCGCATTTCATGCGCAATAGATCCAGCTAATGACTTCAGTGCAGCGTTTTTTTCTAGAGCCGCAAGGCCTTTTTTTTTGGTGAAATTAGCGAGTGTGCTACAAGCAAACATTACCGGCAGCAGTGAAAATGCAGCTATATCGGTTATAATAATTTCATCACTAGTAATAAAGCCATGGTATGTAATTGCCAAGCCTACACCAAAAAAAAGATTCAAAAATAATAACTCTAAGTCATCAATTAAGACCGTCAAAGTAAATAACAACATGACATCTGTCATCATCCACATTGTGGAAAATTCATTGCGCAATGTTAGATAGGCCCCAGCGAAAGTAAGGGAATATGTTAAAAATAAATGCCAGTACACTATTAATAACCGGCGTAATACCTTTGGCCAATAATCAATTATTATTATAGGAACTGAGGCTAAGCTATATGATAATCGCCAACAAAAGCTGTCAAACGTTTGAGGGATAACATAGACCCAAACACAGTAATAAATACAATGGCTACAAAAGGTAATACAGCCGGTAAGCTTGACGACATCATTATCCAACGGATATCTGGGACTCAACTTCACGTTAGTATAACTCCACCTTTGGAAAAAAATGGACCAGTGTCAAATTGATATTTTTCAAGCGTTAGCGCAACTTCCTCAATTGTAGTGATAGTTGGAATACCTGTTATATAGTCCTCGGTAATCTGCTGTTTCCATGCTATGTATCCTTCAGCAAAACAGGAGTAGCAATCATTCGTAGTAGGCAGATTAAAATTAGTATCGGTATCAAGTCCTTGGGGTCCCGATAAATAACATTCAATATAGAGTGTTTCATGACGAGTAGTCTCCTCGGCTTCGATGCTAGCTGCTCGAGGATGAGAGTCGTCAATCCAAAAATGCGCCTTTCTTAAATCTTCCGCCGTCAGGTAAGGCACAGTGTTATTACTGACTAAAATAGCTCCATCGAATTTTGGTAGAGATTTTTGTTTGACTAATCCATGAATTGATACTTTTACATTTTTATCAACGTTATTCTGTATGATTTCAGCTGACAGGTTTGTTAATAGATTTATTTTGTCGGGTAAATCTATCAAGATAATTTCTTTAGGCACATTGCCATGAGCCATATAGCGGCTGACTGCCTTGCCTAATCGGCCTGCCGCACCAAAAACGGCGAGCCTGATCTCACTAAACTGGAGTTGAGTTTTCTCACAAGCTACCATCGTCCACTTTTTTAGCGTTGCGGCAGTAGCCGCGTGACCAGTAGTTATGTAGGGCCTGCTATACGGTCGCCTCATCTTGCCGTAATGACAAATATAAGGTGTTGATCCTCCTAATGCCGCGATGGATATACCACATTGTTCGGCGAGCTGTAACGCTGGGAAAAATTGCTGATACCTCATCTGCCTAATCATTTTTGGGCTATTAATCCATAACTCAATCGGTATGGGCATAACAATATTGGCTCCGATTACATTATGGTTTTCATAAATAGCTGAACTGATAAAAGGCGGAATATTCCAAATTGCACTCGCTTCGATTTCATCTCTGCCAGGCATGTCGTTGAAAAACACATGCAAGGTATCCCAAGCCGTTACATGAAATATAAAGCCAAAACCTTGATGCTTAGATAGCTGGCTCCTTATATCATCTGCGGTAATTATTCGTCTTAATGAAAATATCTGATTGTTTTTTTGTCGTACATTTTTTTGAACTTAGTGACTTTTTAATTAATACCATGCAATTCCATTACAGGTTAGATTAAAATATTTGATTGCATATAATTAATATTGAATTTTTTATTGGCAGGGAAAATCAGCAAAAATTTCTATAGAAATGTTTCATAACCATGGTGACGAGCCCATTGCGCTATGATTTTTCTTTTATTGGTTAGTATGTGGTGATCATCAATGATTTTGTGATGAGGGTCATTGATTAATTAGTCTGATATCAGCGCTACTGATAACTGTGATAAGTCGGCCCGATAAATCATTGGAAGGTATAATTGTAAACAACATTTTTTTACAATAAGGCACAAATGACTTTTAGTATCGCGCAAGTGAGTAGCTGAACTTTACACCATAGGTGCGAGGAGCCAAATAAGTTGCGACAAGACCCGACTCAGTAATAACATTGCCTGAGTCTACTTTAACAGCCTTATCGGTGGCATTATTAATAAAACCGGTGACAGTCCAATTACTAGACGTTGGCTTAAATGTGAGGTTTAGGTCCAACATTTGATAGGATTTCTGCACACCCAAATCAGTGCCACCATTGGGTAGCCGGTCAAAAATTCCCGCAGCCACCCTATCGCGGTTATAAATATCGAGAAAATATTTACCTGAGGCCTTGATAACCATCCGCGGCGTAACGGTGCCCCAATCAAACATAAAATCTCGGCTATACGATAACGTCAACTTCCAGTTGGGTAACCTCGGTGGACTATTACCTGATAACACCACAGGATCTTCTGGCGATACGGACGTGGGAGAAACGAAAGGGTTGAACAGATCACCAAATAATGTATCGGGGATCTCGAACCGATCGAAATGGGCATCAGTAAAAGCTGCACTTGCCTGTAAACGATCCATATCGGTTATTGCCCAATCAAGCTCCAATTCGAGCCCGCGGATTGTCGCTGCCGATGCATTTCGTACCACTGTGCTGCCACCAGTATCAGCGATGCCATCATTATTAATATCCAATCGGTCTTCATTGGAGAACTGAAGGTTATGGTATTTGGCTTGAAACATCGCTAAGTTGAACCGTAAACGATTATCTAAATACTGTGATTTAAAACCTAACTCTACATTGGTGACCGTCTCCGGTTCGACGGCATTACCAGCATCTTGGATATGGCCAGATTTAAATCCAGTTGAAATCGACGCAAAGTACATTAGCCGATCGGAAGGGTTAAATTCATAATTGATCAGGCCGCTGACATTTTTCCAAGTCACAGACAAATCATTGACTTGACGAACCCAGCACGGCTCGTCACCAATCCCTTGATTAGTGCCATTGTCATGATAAGCACCTTGGTTGATGGCATATTGCGTTGCTGCATCGGCATAAATGTCCTCAGGTTTTGGCGCGCCCGGACCAATTGATCCAGAGTCAACATAAGGCCCCAAGGCCGAGGTTACTCGACAATTAATTGCACGACCACCGCGATCAGACTTGGTGTCTTTTGTATGCCTTGCACCTAGCGTAATACGTCTATATTGATCTATATCGTAGGTCGCCTGCGCAAAGACACCAAGAGACTCAACTCGCCTATTGGGCTGAATAGCATAGGACACAGCGCCACCATTGGCATTGCTAATCCAACTAGTCGCGCCCTCGGGATATCGTCCGCCACCGGCATTTTGCTGATCTACAGCGAAAACAATACTATTCTTTTCACGTGAATAAAACGTGCCCAATACCCAACGTAAGCGCTCAGTATCGGCATTCATTAACTGCAGTTCATGGGAGGAAAACTGGAAATTTGAGCTATGCGTACGCTGTTGCTCGAAACTACTGCTCCTACCAAAGTCGGCATCAACAATCTGTTGCCTTGTCATAGTTGAGCGCCCATAGAGATAACGAAGCGAATAGGTCGAGGTTTGATAGTCTAATTGATTTCGCCAAGTCTCATTGCTTAGATCAAGAAAAGAGGGGCTATCAGATACCACTGCTCGGATACCTTGAGCAACCAACGAGGGATCCAACTGAGCAATGCCCGATCCTTGGTCTGTATATTTTTCCACACTGGTCAAGGCGCTAAGATTGTTTGTTGGCTGCCATAAAGAGGAGATTCTCCAACTCTGCTTATCTGCCATTTCTGGGCCCTTCTGGCCATAATCGACAGCCTGATCATAATCAGTTAGATCGGCGATATCCGCAGGGTAATGCGGCGCAAGGCCAACATAATTGTCGAGCAGATCGGTATATGAATTATGTTTTAGGGTAGCCCCAGCAATTCGCAAGCCAAAGGTGTCATAGATGGGTAAGTCAATTGCCCCACGAAATTCTCGGCGATTGTAGTTGCCAAAAACAGTCGACAAATGGCCATCTACACTATCAAGTGAGGGCCGCTGATTGTAAATATTGACACTTCCAGACGTTGAATTACGACCCAGTAGCGTACCCTGAGGCCCACGCAACACTTCTACACGATCTATATCGTAGAGTAATGCCGCAGCTGCCTGTGATCTTGGCGAGTAAATACCATCGACATGGATTGACACTGGCCCATCAGCAATTTCAGTGATATTGGTTGTGCCCACGCCACGTAACTGTACAAGCATAGCAGCCTGAGGGGCGGTGCTAGTCAATTCGAGACCGGGAACCATATAGGTAAGCTCAGCTAGATTAGAGACACCGCTAGCATCCAATCTAACCTGATCAAACACTGAAATGGCGATAGGTGTTTTTTGCAGATCCGTTTCTCTGCCCGCAGCAGTGACAATAATTTCCTGCAGAAAGGCATCTCCTGTATTAGCCTTATCAGGAAAGATAGATACGGAAGTATCATTTATTAATTTGTACTGTAACCCACTCCCATCGAGCATTGCGGTCAAGACGTCAGTACTTGTGAAATATCCGTTGATATCTGGTATCACATGCTGTCGCAATACTTCAGTGGTACCAATAATATTAATATCCGCCTGCAATGAAAAAGCAACTAGCCCTGATTCCAACGATTGCGATGGTATGTTGAATTGCATCACTGGCTGATCGGTGTCAGCTATACTGTGCGGAGAAAACACAAAATTAACGGCGAGGCAGAACACTACTACAATGATAAATTGTTGCAAAACCGCCCCCCTATTCTGTCAGCGCTATTAAATATCTAATTATTGCCGCAGATATTCACTTTCGCGCTTAATTGCTTTTATTTTAGCGGCGACTGTGCGATGGATGGTACCGATAAATGCACCGGCGGCGCCACAGATCATGCCCATACGAACTTTTTTCATCGCAATTTACCCTTAAGACTAACCGAGGGCATGAGCGATTTTATTTTATTATTTTTTGTCATGGTAATCCAAGGGCGTGAAAAACAACTATGGGAAAATCGGTTTTCAATGCGACAAATTCGGCGTTAATTTACCATTATTTGGCTTAAATAAGGATTTTATTGCCTGTGAATAGCATAGTTGCGGCTCTAAGGCGCGTTTAAAAAGAGGCTTACAGCAGTTTGTACGCCTAACAACACATGCAAATTAATGGTAAGAAAATAGGCTGATGTTAAAGTCCACACAATACCTGCACTTTAAAAACAGCCCTTTTAATCTCACAGATGGGCTTCTTGACCGATTTGAGCGCGAGTTTTCAGCTAATTAGCGCTCACCCTTGACGGCCCACAGTGCCTCCATCTCTTCTAATGTCTTGCCTTTCGTTTCAGGTACCAGCTTCCACACAAAAATCATGGCAACCACACAGAATACAGCAAAAATGAAATAAGGTAGAGCGCCATTGAAGTCATTCTGATTGAGCGCACTTTCATTGACCAGCGGGAAACTATTGGCCACCAACGCATTAAATAACCATTGAGCGGCAACTGCTAGCGACATCGCCACACTGCGCACATTGTTAGGAAACATCTCCGATAGCATCACCCACACTACGGGCCCCATAGACATAGCAAATGATCCAATAAACACCAAAATCGCCACTAGAGAGATAACCCCCATCTGTTGGGTATATATAGTCAGGCCGAGTACGCTAAGACCAAGAAACATACCAATACTGCCACCGATAAACAATGGTTTGCGCCCCCAGCTATCAACCTTATAAATGGCTACAAAGGTGAAGATTAGATTGACTGCACCGAGCCACAACTGCTGTTTAAGGGCATCCTCTGGTCCATAACCCAGCGCATTACTAAAAATCTCTGCGCCGTAATACAGAATGGCGTTAATACCAGTAATTTGTTGAAAGATTGATAACATCACACCCAGAAATAACGCGAAACCAATGCCTTTGCCAAACAGTATCGCCATATTAGGTGCGGCACTATTGGCCAGCGATGCCTCAATATCCGAAAACTCTGACGCGGCCTCCTGCTCGTTTGCAGTAATGCGAGCAAGTACTGACTTAGCCTCTTCAGTGCGACCCTGCAAAATTAGCCATCGCGGACTATGAGGCACAGTAATCAATAGCAGTAAGAATGCCACGGCAGGTAATAGCTCAGACCAGAACATAATGCGCCAACCTTCATTCACATTGTGCTCGTGAAGCTGCTTGAGTACCTCCGGGGACATATCCTGAGTATCACCTCCGCCAATAAAGTAAGTGGCTAAAAAAACAACAAAAAAACCAATAACGACAGCTAACTGATAATAAGACACCATACGGCCACGCTGTTTCGGAGGTGCTATTTCAGCAATGTACATGGGCGCTGCCAACGAGGCCATGCCCACAGCAAGACCACCAATAATGCGATAAATCGCTAATTCATTGAGCGACTCAGCAATTCCAGAACCCCAGGCCGAGATAGTGAAAAGCACTGCCGCAAGAATCAATGTGTACTTGCGACTAATACGCTTAGTGAGATAACCACCAATCAACGCACCGATCAAACAACCATACAGAGCACTACTCACTGCCCAGCCCTGTTCGGCGGCTGAAAAATTAAAATACTCAGTAAAATACAGCTGACTACCGGCAATCACGCCAGTATCGTAGCCAAATAGTAACCCACCTAACGCGGCGACAATGGTAATTTTCAAAATGGTTAGTTTTTCATTACTGGAAGGTACTGCAGTATTCATGATTCCCTCTAATATTTTTATTGTGAATTTTGCTATGGATAATAAAAGCAGATGTGATTAAAAAGCCAAAGTCACCCTATACTAATGGCACAAAGCCTTAATAAGTCGATCAATGAGCTCGGTTAGTTTTTAAGAAGAATAATATCGTCAGTAATAGTATGCACTTTAAGCGGCAACGTTTTCGCCAACATCTGTGGTAACTCGCTAACCTGATCCGTGCGCAGCGTCATCGTGACTTTGACATCGGCCAAATCTTGCGATTGCAAAACTATTTTGCCATCGAAGTAACGACCGGCATCGGCAACAATATCTGCTAATGCAATATCTGTATAGATAAGTCGACCCATACGCCAAGCGCCTAAGTCGGAGTTAGGGACATTAATCACTGCATCAAAGGCCTGACCACTGGCTTTCACGACCTTCTGCCCTGCAGTCAATACAGCATCAGGAATAGCTGCCATTAAACCGTCCTCAGCGAAAACGTTGACCACTCCCTCTACGACAGCCACGCTAACTGCATCGCGCACCTTTTGCACATTAAACTGCGTACCCACCACTTCGACTGAGACATTATTTACAGTGACGAAGAAAGGTTTCTGCCGGTCTTTGGCTATATCAAAAAAGGCTTCGCCACTAACCAAATCAACAGACCGTTCAGTATCTGAAATACGTGTGCTTATTTGCGACTTAGCACTTAGAGTAATCTCACTGCTGTCGGCCAAAGTTATCGTTCTTAACTCGCCTGCCTCAGTGCTGTAATGGGTGATAATTGGCGCAGTTGGCTCAGATAGTAAAAGCACACCAACCGCAACGCACACTGCAGTAAATGCCGCAGCATACTTTGGTGCTGCAACCAGTGACTTGATCATTGCAACAGGCGTGGCAATATAAGACATTAGGCGAGCGGATAAAGGCTCAACTGAGCGCCGCAATGCACTGCCCTCGGCAGTATCAGATAGTTCTCCGAGACTCTGCCATACAAGCTCTATTTGCCTGTAAGCCTGTTTATGATCAGGATGTTCTAACAACCAGTCATGCAATTCTTGGCGCTGTGTGGCAGACATCTGCGCAGACTGCACAAGCGTAAACCATTCAGCCGCCTGCTTATTAATCTGATCTGACTGCATAATATCTTCGCTCATTTAGCACCCTGATCCATTTGTGCCTGCAATGCCTTCTGGCAATCTACAAGAGCCTTTGCAACATGCTTGCGCACCACAGTCTCTGACAAACCAACTGTTCGAGCGATTTGAGCATAACTCATTCCATCAAAACGATTCATCATCAGTAATCTCCTCCGCTTCTTGGGCATACCCCAGAGCGCTTTTACTACAAGACCCAACTGTCGCTTACCATCATGGATGCGGTCGGGACTTAACTCTTCCACTACTGATGTGCCTGACTCAACTACTGCCTGCACATGCCGTTGGCGCACACCACCATGCCTCTTCTGGTCAATGGCAATGTTGTAACTAGTCTTATATAGCAGCGCCCTCGGGTTTTTTATATCTTTGAAGTCCATTTCAATAACGCGCGCAAACGCCGCTTGTACAATATCCTGCGCTTCATCATTACTCACATTAACTTTGTTAATAATGTAACGACAAAGTTCCTTGCGATGGCGAATATAGACATCATGCATCTCTAAATTTTGGTTGTCAGGCGTCATAAAACTATGCCAAACAAAGAACAATATTTGCCCATAAACAGGGAAACCCTCAAACGCCTAATAACAGTGACTAATAGCTACCATAATAAGACGTTCTAGCCTAGCAAATCCACCCTCTTAACTTGCTAGACGCTCACCATAGCTCTATAAAGAGCAGCTTGCATCACCCTGATTGCTGACGATATCAATAGCACTGAGCTGTATTTGCATTGCTCCGGATACATCGAGCGTAAAAGGTGAATCGATTTTAGTCATATCGGCACCTCGCTCAGCAAAACAACTCAATTTCAAGCGCGCTACCTGCCACCCTTGATTAAGCTTATTGGCTAGCTCTTTGGTGATATCTATAGCGCCAGAACAGCCCTCACCACAACCAATACTTAGCACCGTGTTGGCAACATTATCGCCCAGCACCTGATACTCAACTTGTAGCGCCATATCGCCATTAGACTCACGTGAAATATCAATTGGCTCTCCTTCAATTGCCACCCGAGCATCACCCACAAAAGCAAATAACCGTGCATCTTCCTGTGCTTTATGGTCCAGCGCTGTCATGGTCACGACCCCTGCAGCACTGACGGCTTTCGATGCTGTGATCTGCACAGCGCCGCCAGCATCATGCATAGCCAAACGCCAAGGCAATACGGGTTCGCCGGCCTTTAAGAAACTGCCGGTTTTTCCCTGCGCCTTATCACCCAATTGCGCATCCTCTGATAATTTTGCCACTGCGACGTTATCTGCATAGGTTAAGCCGTAGCCATAGGCGAAAAGGGGGTTATACACTTTATCCCCAACATTAATCGCCGTCTGACCACCGTTGCGAGGCCAAGAAAAAGACAATTTACCCTGAAAGTCGTGTTGAATATCACCATTAGCAGCCCGCAACAGTACATCAGCAATACCGCCGCCTTCTGAACCCGGCAACCAAGCTGCAACAAAAGCATCTGATGCATTGATCTCGGGATTGACCCACATAGGCCTACCCGAGAGGAAAACAGACACGGTTGGGATACCTTGGGATTGAAAGGCCTTCAACAGCGCCAAACCATCTTCAGACTGAAAATCTAAATGAGCCCGATCACCCTGGAATTCGGCATAGGGATCTTCACCAAATACAACGACTGCCACGTCGGGCTTATCTGTATATTCGCCTGTTACACTTAGTGTCGCATTACCCCCTGCCGCATCGACTTGCTCTTTAATACCATCAAAAATGGAAACGCCATTGGGGAAATGCTCTTTAAGATTTCCCCTACCCTGCCAAGATAGCGTCCAGCCACCTGTTTGCTTACCAATATTATCGGCACCATCACCAGCAACCAATATATTGGCAGATGGAGACAGCGGTAATATCTGCTTTGCGTTCTTCAGTAGCACCAGTGATTGGCGCACGGCGCGTCTAGCGATTTCTCTATGCTCGGGTGCCGCTAGCAATTCATATCGCCCTGCATATTTGCGCGTTGATGGCAAACCGGCATCAAATAACCCCGCACGCAGTTTTACCCGCAAAATACGCCCCACGGCTTCATCCAAACGCGCCATTGATATTTCGCCGCTTTTAACCTGAGCCAAGGTATTTGCGTAGAGCTCTCTCCAGCTATCAGGCGCCATAAACATATCAAGACCACTGTTAAACGAAGCCGCGCAGGATTCATTAGTGCAACCTTCAACCTGCCCATGACCATTCCAATCACCAACAACAAAGCCATCGAACCCCATCTGATCCACAAGTACATCGTCTAGCAGCTCTTTATAACCATGCAATTTTCGCCCATGCCAGCTATTAAACGAGGCCATTACTGCTTGCACACCACGGTTGATTGCTACCGGATATCCCGCACCCTGTATATCGCGCAATTGCTCTTCAGTTGAGATATTGTCGCCCTGATCTCGACCATCGACGGTGCCACCATCGCCAATAAAATGCTTGGCTGTAGCGATCAAGTGATCATCATCGAGAAAGGTATTATCACTGAGCTTGCCTTGGATGCCTTCAACCAGATAGCCAGCATACTTTTCAACAATAGCGGGATCTTCAGAGTAACTCTCATAGGTACGGCCCCAGCGATCATCACGTACCACCGCAATGGTTGGTGCAAATGTCCAATCCAGCCCCGTAACCAGTATTTCCTTGGCGGTAACAGTGCCGATTTCATGCATTAACTCGGCATTATTGGCGGCACCAAGCCCGATATTATGCGGAAATAGCGTGGCGCCAACGATATTATTATGACCATGAACGGCGTCTGTTCCCCATAATGCAGGAATACCAATTCTGCCATCGCTTTTATCCGTGGATGCGAGCCAAAATTCATCTGCCAGTGCAACCCAAGCGGCAGGGGTAGTACGGTTGTCGCCGCCAGGTGCGGAATTACCGCCATTAAGCACTGACCCTAAATGATATTCACGCACTTCATCAGGGGTAACCGAGCCAATATCCGCTTGTATCACTTGACCAACTTTTTCTTCTAGACTCATTTGGCTGATAAGCGTTGCGATATGTTGCTCTTCGCTGTCATTTCGTGGCAAAGGCGACTCTTGCTTGGGCCAGATTTGCGGATGAATCTTACCAACTGTGCCACTGCTGTTATCAGCAACAGAGCCAGAATCACAACCCGCGATGGCCGAAAAAATTAAACCCGCTACTACATAATGTGCAACACTCATCAAGGGACTCCATTGCTGTGTTTGTTCTCTTTTTAGCTATTTATTATTTGCCATTGGCCGATCAACAAAGAGATTTTCGCGCGACCAAAAAAGCACAATAATAACGTCTATAAAAGACGTTCTCAGAGCGCAAATCCACTCTCTAAAATTGCCTTATTTCGCACAATTTTTTACCTGCGAGCACGGCTTAACAGCGATCGGTAAAATCATCACTATCTACTCGGTAAGGTTATACTAACAACCGTTAATAAACATAATTGGGAGCCTGATAGAGCGACCGCCACAAGGCATATCAGGATAATTTATCAATGGTTATGTATGAAAATGATCTGTGTGAATAAGGCCCAAATTCATTTAAGCTACAGCATTGAAACACGGCTCGCTTATGACAATATCGAGTAATAGCACGCTGACCAAAACCACTCTGGAGACAAGGTAAGAAGATGTCCGCTGATGACACATCACATTACGTACCCTGCACCAATATGCAATATGAATGTTCAAACATAGGTGCAGACCAGCAAGAATTAGTCAGAGTCGATAACTATATGCAAGGCGCCGATATGCTGCGACAAGACGCTATTGCGCGTAATAATTTTGCCGTTGCAGACAGCTTTTATCCCGGCGTCAGAATGACCATATCAGATGCCTATATTATTGCTTTAGTTAAAAATTTCCACGGCATTATCCGTGACTTTTTTAAGCTTGACCTTAGTAAAATAAAAAAGGCCGTGTCAGCCTACTCCATCGTGACCCATAAGCCCGACAACCTAAAACTTATGCAGCGCATCCCCCATTTTGATGCGCCATCAAGAAATAGCTTGGCGGTTATTCATTATTTGTGCGATGCACCGGATTCTGGCACCTCGTTCTACCGGCATAACGCGACAGGCTACGAATATATTGATAAAGAGCGCATAGATAGTTACGAAAGTAGCATTGTCGAGCGCTTCCAAAACCCCGCACGCCAACCCATTAACTATATCTATGGCGATACGGAAGATTACTCAGAAATTGCATCCTGTCAGGCACGCTATAACCGGCTTTTAATGTACCGAGGATCCAGCCTACACTCGGGTATTATTCGGCCAGATTATGATTTCGACCCTAGTCCAGAAACTGGCCGGCTTACTGTCACCAGTTTTATTGAATTTAGCTAGTGACACCAAGCAGTCTATCGACGCATTAACCGCCACGCACAAGATTGAGTAAATCACGGTTGGTTGGCTGGCTAGCCATCACAGCCTCGGTTTTACCCAGATTATCTTGCATTAATCTATCGGCTAATGCTGCATCCTTATTCCAACTGCGATAGCGGCTGCTATTGATATCGGTGACAAATCCCATGCCGTAAAGCACATACTGAATACTGGCAGCCGAGAATAACTCTACTCGATTGTTACTATCGGATACCCAGGGTACATGAGAGCGCCATAGGTCTAGCGAGTCCTGCAGACTGTCCGGAATGGTTCGCGGCTCGCTATGCTCGCGCCAGTACTCAGAGTCAGTGCGCTCGGACAACACATAATGTAGCTTTAAAAAATCAATAATATCGATCCAGTATCGACCGATAATCTCATTAAAGCGCTTAGCGATAACGGTCATTGCCGGCCTATCTTGGGGCAAGTTATTACTGATAAATTCTGCAGACTTTTCAATCAATACTAGTGCGCTGGCCTCAAGTGGCTCAACAAATCCAGCTGACACGCCCACAGCAACACAGTTTTTATGCCAAAAAGACTCACGATGGCCCGGCTGAAATGTTATTTTTCGCGGACTAGGCTGATCCTTAGCTAAAGCGGGGTCAGATTCGAGGTAGCGCTGTAATTCATCCTCGGCCTTTTCTAGAGAGACATGTTGACTAGAGAAAACATGGCCAATACCGCGCCTAGTTGGCAGTGCGATATCCCAAACCCAGCCACTGGATTGCGCAGTAGATTTTGTACAGGAAGCTATGGGTGTATCCTCACTAGCATGATTAGCCTGCACTGCAAGGGCGGTATCATTGAACAAGCAATCTCGCTGTGAGACAAAGGGTACGTTGTAGTGTTTGCCAATTAACAGGGCGGCAAAGCCAGTGCAGTCGACAAATAGATCCGCGTGGATTTTTTCGCCACCCGTCAAAGATAGTGCGTCAATATCACCATTTTCAGCACTTAACACCTGATCTACATGACCCAGCTTATGCTCTACACCGAGATTATCGACACAGTGACGCTGCAACAACTCGACAAATTTTCCGGCATTGAGATGATAACCATAGTTTAAGCTAAACGCATATTCTGGCGTTTGCGGTGTTTTCGGGGCAAGGCCTAAATCACAAGCCTTACCTTGCGGACAAACCGCATCGACGAAATTGGTATCAGATCCACGATGCAACCAGTGTGCGGCTAAGTTAACTGAACCATAACCACCGGGGGGAATAAAAGGATGATAGTAAGACTCCCCTTCACCGCGCTGCCAATTTATAAATTGGGAGCCCTGCTTAAAACTAACATCACATGCCCGTAGAAAGTCGACCTCAGATAGCCCTATCTGACGCAACGTATCCCGCATGGTTGGCCAAGTACCCTCACCCACGCCAAGATTAGCGACATCGGGAGACTCTAGAAGAATAACCTTAATACCCTGACCATCATCGCTGCGAGGATTATGTCGTGCAGCAATAATACCCGCGGTTAACCAACCGGCACTGCCACCACCTACAATTACTACAGTTTTAGTCATAATGCTGTTACTGATCTTATGCGATCAGTCCTCTTGAGGCGCCGCGCAGTAATGATCGATAAACTGCTGATGTGTTGGTAGCCTCTGCACGGTCTGTTCAATTGAAGACTTTATTTTCGTCAGTGACTGTTTAAGCCCCTCTTTGCCAGTTATCTTTCCGGCGCTGTGGTAACCTTCGGGAGTCAATCCCTGCCCCATCATCACTTGCACCCAAGAATCAACTCGGAAGAGTGCAACATCATCCGGCCAAACATAAGCGTTGTTCTTAAAAATTTCGAGCCGATGGGCGAGTGTGTCAGGAATCTCCATAGTGCGATAGGCATTCCAAAAATCACTGTCCGTGCGATTGGTCTGCTTATAGTGCAGAATCACAAAATCCCTCACTGTTTCTATTTCGGTGCGAGTCTCCTGATTAAACCTATCCGCTAGGGCTTGGGTAGAGTCGCCAAACGGAAAGAGACGTATCAGACGAATAATGGCGGTCATTACCAAATGAATACTGGTCGATTCCAATGGCTCGATAAAACCACTTGATAATCCGAGCGCGACGCAATTGTTCTGCCATGATTTCTGCCGACTGCCGGTGCGATATTTAAGCTGTCGAGGCTCAGTGATCAGTTCGCCAGAAATATTGTTCAATAGGATTTGTTTGGCCTCATCATCAGACATAAAGCGACTGCTGTAGACAATGCCATTGCCAACCCTGCTCTGTAATGGAATTCGCCACTGCCACCCAGATGCATGCGCGGTAGCACGCGTATAGGGAACCGGCTCTTCAGTCGAGGTAGTCTGCACAGCTATGGCTCTATCTGAAAACAGCCAGTGACTCCAGTCATCAAACTCAACTCCGAGAGAATCACCTAATAGTAGCGAACGGAAACCTGTGCAATCGATAAATAGATCCCCTTCAATAAGCTCGCCACTTTCTAGTAATAGCGCCTTAATATCGCCCGACTGATCATCTTTTTGAATTTCCTTGATAAGCCCTTCGACACGACGTACGCCGGCCTTTTCACTTTTTTGCCGCAGGTATTTAGCATAACGGGTGGCATCGAGATGAAAGGCGAAGTTGAGTCTAGTGTCATCTAGATGCGTGGCAAACTTGCCCGCCTTAGCCGCCTTTAACTCGAGGCAATAATCCTCGAGACTACCGCCAAACCCCTGCGCTTGGGCCTCCATCCAAAACTCATGAAACTCTGCCATCCAAGAGCGCTGACCAATTTCGCCAAAGGAGTGGATATAACTATCGCCCACATCCCCCCAGTTGTTAAATTCAATGCCTAGCTTAAACGTCGCCTGAGTTTCACGCATAAACTCTTGCTCATCAATATTCATCAGGCGATGAAAATTGCGCATGGGTGGAATGGTGGCCTCACCCACACCCACGGTACCAATGGCATCAGATTCAATCAAAGTAATATTGAGCAAACCACCCAAACGAGTCGAAAGACCACAGGCCGCCATCCAACCCGCAGTGCCACCCCCTGCAATAACCACGTTTACCATGACTGTATCGCTCCCAAAAATATTATCTCTGTGTTAGCCGTTAACCGAGTTGAGTTAACTGCTAACGATTTAACTTATCCTTGATCAACGCTCTAAGACGCCGAATCTTATCGTTATCCAGCTCTCCCAGTGCTCCGTGAATAGCCGACGGGATATGCTCCCGCGGGGTCTCAGGTGAGCCAAATATGTAATATTCAAATATTTCACGCCAAGCTTTCTTTTCAGCTTCAGGGCGATCTCTAAGACTCATCATGGCATGCATAACAACATCCATAGGATTACCCATATGTGCGGGCACCGTTAGCCACCAAAAATTAATCATAATATTAAACGGTGATAGCGCCTCAACCTGATGCCACCACATGCTGGGATAGTACACCGCATCACCGGGTTGCAAATTGACTACCACTGCCGCATCCAGCGCCTGACGAGCACGAGGAAATCGCTCAAAATCCGGATTATTGAGATCCACCATAGCAACTGCCTGACCGCCAGGTGTTGGATCGAGGGGCCCAGGATACAAATTGTGGATCTGCTCAGGTGGAAATAGGGTAAAACGGCGTTCACCCACTGCACAGCAAGCCAGATTACTGGGCACATCATAATGGGCTGCAGCTATCGACTCCGTACCGACCCAGACCTTAGATAATGGTTGATTATTTGCAAATATCTCATGATCGAAAACCACATCATTATGCTGGCGGAGACCGGGAAAGCAGTTATCTAATGTCAGCGAATTCATATAATAGAAAGAGCGGTCAGGATCGTCTTTGCTCTGGCGAATTTGATTAAATACGTCTGCCAAGTCTAGAAGCTTACTTTGGTAATTAAATCCTGTACCGTTTTCATTATAAAAAAACCGAGCTTTAGCTTGAGGCGGCGCAATAAATGCCCGCACAGGTTTGCCATTAGACTGGCTCTGAAGCAGATCCATCGCATTATTCGGCGAAACCTTACCCGCTTTAACCAGCGCCCAATCAGAAACTAAGCCACGCAAAATAACTGGCTCATTAGCAGCAAAAAGCTCATTGAATGGGATTTTATCAGGCCGCACACCCTCTAATATTCGAACCTGATTATTTGAATAACTCATAATAAATAGATATCGACCCGCACGCTATTGGCTTAAACAATGGCCATTTTTTTATTTTTCAACGCGATTAATTTATTAAAGTTGCCCAGTGATACTAGAGCAAAATAGACATGTCCTAACATGCCGGCCTTATTGAGTTTATCCAAACCATCACCCTCTAGCTGCGCCAACTTATCTTTGTTGATAGTGTAATAGTCACGCAAATTAACGTTGGCAATATTGCTTAGCGAAATCTCTATATTGACCGGCTCAAATAGCTCCATTTCTTCTAGCATGGCAAAGAATTTATCGCTGATTCCAGCCCCTTTATGAATTGTCTGTAGCGTTTTCATGGTCTTCTCTAGATAAGGTGTATCACCACCATAGGCAAGAAATAGTGGTTGCCCGGTATCGGAATCCACACGCGGATTATCCAAATCAATATGAATAACCGGCTCTTGGATCGTTTTACCTTCGACCTCGCGCTCCTGGAAGCCAATCATAAATGGACCACGAGCCAGCATCGCGGGCACATAATCACCTAACCAACCGTCGTCCCCTAAAAATAGATTCTCATCTTTCTCAAGACCTAAGATTACGTGAGCCTGAAATGCCTTCGTTTTGGAGTCCTTATAAAATAATATCGGATATTCCTTTTGAAGGTCGGCAAACTCCGTAGGAAAAGCCAGCGCGCGGTTAACGTTATCGCCATAATCTGCACTGAAGCTTGCATCAACTTTCAGGTCTTTGTGTTCGACATTATTTAGGAGCACAGTGTTACTCATATCATCATCCAATCATCTATCGCTAAAAACGGTTAAATATAATCCGCTATTGTAATAATAAAATAAGGCCTCCGGTAGCAATTACGTGGAGGCCTTATAGGTACTGCTATATAAAGTACTTCTTGGAACTCAGTATATTCTCCCCAGTAACAAACATTACCGGGGAAAATACATCAGCCCACTTAGAACGTGTAGCGTGCAGATAATACGTAGCGCGCATCAAGCTCTTGTACGAAGAACGTAGCGTTTTTGTTACGACCATACTTACGGTGTCCTTCACCCGTTAGATTGATTGCATCTAACGACAGAGTAACACCAGAGTCGAACTCATAACTTACGTTCAAGTCTAGCTGCTCAACAGAGTCAACATACTCAGGGTTACGAGTACTTGCTGGACGGTTTACACGGTTGAGGAAGTCATCACGCCAGTTGTAAGCCAAACGAGCAGATAGACCATCTTTCTCGTAGATACCCACAAGGTTCAAAGTGTCACTCAAACCAGGCAATGCAAACTGATCCTGGCTAGGATCAGAACCATTCTCAAATCCGATGTCACCCTCTACCATGGTGTAGTTGAACTGATAACCAAAGCCTGTCTCACCAAAGAAGTGCTGAGATGCAACCTCAAAACCATAGATTTCAGCATCTTTAGAGTTTGTTGGGCTCTTAAGAGCAAACTCTAGGTCAGGGTCCGCTGCAACAGGATTGACATCGTACTTACCAAAGGTTTTATCGAAGAATGCCTGCTCGGTAGCTTCTGCCGCTAAAGACGCTTGATAAGCCGCTCCAGCAGTCGCTTCATCGAAGTCACTCAAGTTTTGGATAATGGCAGCCATCGAGTGAAGTGTATCTTCGGTCGCACCAACGCCTATGGCTTTCAACTCAGTGATTGCTTGAGATAGAGCAACACTGTCAGTACCAGTCGCATCTTTCAGACCAAACAAAGCCGAATCAACCTGCGAAATACCTACAAAGTTAGATACATTCTTTTGGAAGTAGCCAACAGAGAAGTAATTTGCATCACCATAGTAGTACTCAACCGATAGGTCGAAGTTATTGGACTCTAAAGGATCCAGTTTCGCATTACCTTTGCTCGCTGGAGGTTGTCCGCCAAGGTGTGTTGCACGGCTTGGAACACCAACTGTTGTAGCTGTATACATATCACTGTAAACCGGACGAGCAAGAGTCTTGCTGAACGAGGCACGCGCTTTCACGCTGTCAGTAATATCAACAGATATATCCAAGCTAGGTAGCAATGAGCTGTAGGTATAATCTTCGGTTAACAGTTCAATACCAGTACCTAGGGTAAATGCGAAGTCGTTGTTTGACTCCCATACCATAGCGCTTGGGATAGCCTGCTGTGAAGTTGCAGTCACTTCAGTTTCTTCCCAACGAACGCCTGCCACCACATCAACTGGCATACCACCTACTTCACCATTCAATTTCACTTGGCTGTAGATAGAGACAGAATCTTCCTCAACCATGTTATGGTCACTGGCATTGGAAGGCATATTAGCGGGATCGTAGTCGTAGTCTCCAGCAATCGCATTAAGCAATGTTAGAGGATCAGTTTGCCAAGATACAGAACCTAGTGCGATTGGATCTGGCTCACCAGCAGGCTGGGAAACACCAGCAACACCCGACCCGTTGTAGTCGAACTTGCTAAGAGTATTAACCTGCTCAACAAGACCTTCTGGAATATCACCAGGAGCATCGACACCCCAACCACCCAAGCTATTTGAGCCAGCTGTACGAGTCTGTGTCATTTCAGTATTCATGATGCCTACACCGAAATCTACTTCAACATTATCGGAAACAGTGAATGTTCCATCGAAGGAGAATTGGTCAAGTTCAGCAAGCTGATTTGACTGAGTAAACTGAGTTACCTGAGAACCAACATCTGGCACATCAAAAATACCATTTGCCGTACCTGAGGTCTTAGTATCGTCAATAGAAGCAACGCCTTGTGGAACTTCTTGCCCAAAGTCAACTGCCTGCCAACCTGCTGTTGCACCAGCAACATTCATACGCAGTACGTTATTGCCTTGAGGACCATTACCACCACTCTCAGCTTCTGATGAAGCGAGGTCGAAGCGTAGGTTTAACTTGTCGCTAACATTCCAATCAAGGTTCAAGCCAATCGACTCAAGAGTATCTTTAGTACCCATATCAAGATTCTGGAAGAAGAAGTCTTTACCACCTTCAACATCTTCTGCCACTACTAGAGGAGCAGCTACAACAGCGTTACCATCGTACTCAACATAGTCAAACTTACCACCGAACCATAGCCCATCGATCAGAGAAGTAGAATCCTGAACATTCTCGGCATAGGCAACATCAGCGGTAAAAGTCATTTCATCATTAGGCGCAAACTGAACAGTTAACAAACCATTGGTGCGCTCACGCTCATCTTCATTGAATCCAAGGCCAAGGTTAGTTGGACGATAAACCAACTGCCCCTGATTAGGCGCATTGACAACAGTAACATCTGCAGGCACATCCAGCATACCTAGAGCGCCATAAGTGTCAGCCTGGGCAGCAGCACTAGACACGTCCCAAGTAACCAATTCCCAATCTTCAACACTTGAGTGACGGCTGCCTGAATCACGCTCTTGGAAGCTACCGAAAACAGAAATACCGAAAGTAGCGTCATCATTAGTCCAGCTGTACAGACCGCTTACTTCAGGAGTGATCTCGTCACCGCTGGTGTCGTCTACAAGCTTAACGCCGACACTAGCCTGAGTTCCTGCTGAATCCAGAGGCCTAACAGTTTCAACGTTGATTGTTGCACCGATACCACCAGTGGCAACACCAGCGCGACCTGTTTTATAGACTTGCAGACCACGTACACCTTCAGAGGCCAGATTGGAGAAATCAAATGAACGGCTGCTACCAGTCGAACCTTGATCCAATGGGTTACCAGTAATGGTACCAACATTAGCAGAAGGCATTTGACGGCCGTTAAGTGTTACCAAGTTAAAGCCGCCGCCGAAGCCACGAACAGTTACTTCAGACCCTTCACCGTTAACACGGTTGATCGACACACCTGAAATACGCTGCAGCGATTCAGCCAGGTTAGTATCTGGGAATTTACCGATATCTTCCGCAGAAATGGCGTCAACAACACCAGAAGCGTCGCGTTTTGTATCCATTGCTCTCTCAAGGCTACCGCGAATACCGGTAACAACAACCTCTTCGATCGAAGCATCATCAGCTATACCCTGGCTCGCGACCAATGTTCCAGCAGCGGCAAGAATAGCGGAGGAAAGTTTTGACTTCCTAAACATATTAGTTCCCCGTAAGTAAGAAAATATAAACATTATTGTGATGCGTGCACTTTTGCGCACCCGAATATGACGATATGGGAGGCCACATCCGCCCCCCCCTAAACAAAAAAAATCGAGATAATTACGCGGCGCATCAAAGTGTCTAGAACTAGTGGTCAATCGGTACTGGTCAACACCCCAACACTGGCGCTATGCTCCCAGTTACCTGTTTTCTATTTGCCGTGATGTGATTGCTTTTTTAATGCTAATATCGCAACGAGCAACCAATGGAATCATATCGAGGAAAACCCTATGTTAAGAACAACAGCATTAGCAGTCACTTATATAAGCATGGCGGTGCTATCAGGCTTATCCCAAGCAGAGTCACCCCTCAGTTCCACCATTGCAGATGATGCAAGGGTATGGATTGTGTCACCCACAGACCAAGCTAAAGTATCCTCGCCGGTAACTATCGTATTCGGCAGCTCAAACCTCAATATTGCCCCTGCAGGCGATAACCAAGCCAATAGCGGGCACCACCATTTGCTAGTGGATATGGATAAACTGCCCGCACTGGATATGCCCCTGCCAGCCTCCGATCAAGTGATTCACTTCGGCAAAGGTCAAACTGAGACCACCATTGAATTAAGTTCCGGTAGGCATAGTTTGCAACTGCTATTAGGTAACTACGCCCATGTGCCTCACAGCCGCCCAGTGATGTCTGAAAAAATCACTGTGGTTGTGGAATAATTGAGGACTAAACCTGTGATAATTACGGCACCTGATAGCGTAATTAAACTATCTGAGTGAACTACACAATAGAATAACAGCTATCCATGGCGATACGAGATAAGACGCACAAGATGGATTTGACCATATGACTTAGACTGACAATCAGTCGCTAAAGTCGAGCGTTAATAACAGCCGTCGCTCACCTACTGCTAAAGCGGGCGAACGATGAACCAAACCCGCGCTCTCATTGCCTGCCCAGAGTTCACCTTTTAACAAACCCACATCGCCACAGCCAAGCTTTTGAATATCATCAGGTTTTTGGTATAAGCCCGATAGATCGTCTGGTTGGCCATGGCTACCAATACCCAGTTTTTCTCGATTAACCGCATGATGCGGCAACCATTCCGTAGCCGTACCTTGAAAGGTTGTAATTAAACGGCAGGGGACTTTATCCACATGAAATTTTGGGCACATCGCACGATCAAGCACAGTCAAGCGTAAACCCGCACGCTTGAGCTCAAACAAGCAACAAAACATCGACGCAAGTTCGGCTATGTTTTCACTAAGTTCCATTTGACTGGAATCACCCAAAGATTCACTGAGACTTGAAAGAACAGACTGCGGCGTGACAGTCATGGATAATTGAAATGTTGGGTTCGATCGTATAAAGGTATCGACAGATTTTTTAAGTGTTTCGGATAATTGGCGTTGCCAGATAGCGATATTTGTTTCTTCAAGATAAAGGTTGGTTAACACTCTCGGATCATTACCTAGAGCGGCTCGCCGAACTTTTACCTGATTACCGTTTAAAGAATTCAAGCTAGACACTTGAGTCGACTGTAGTGAGCTCATGCATATCCCCACGCAGGAAATGGGTCATGCAAAGTAGACCAGTAAGCCTTACCTCGCAGTATTTCGCTTTCACTCAACAAGCACTCATCAAGTGCTTGAGTCATAGCGCGCTGATCCAAGCCTTGGCCAATAAAGACCAATTCCTGACGCATATCACCAAAAGGTTCTACCCATTGCTTTTCAATTGAGGCGAGATACTCCTCATCAGTGGGCCAGTCTTTTTTGGGGATTGCTTTCCAGAACATCCCCGCGAAACCATAGCGGGCAATACCACCAGCCTGACTCCATTGACCGGCAAACTCTGGTCTTGACGCTAACCAAAAATATCCTTTGGAACGAATCAGCTTGCCGTATTTATCGGTACTGTGCAGCAACTCGTGGAATTTCTGCGGGTGGAAAGGCCTACGCGCCTCATAGGTAAAACTGCCAATGCCGTATTCTTCTGTTTCCGGTACATGCTCACCGCGCATTTCCTTTAGCCAACCGGGTGCTTGCTGTGCCCGCTCGAAGTCAAATAACCCGGTACTGAGTACATCATCAATATTTACTTGGCCATGGGCTATCGGCACTATCTTGGCGTCGGTATTCAGGGTTTTAAGAATAGCGGTTAAGCGCTCGATATCGGACGCGCTAACCAAATCTGTTTTGCTGATAAGAATAACATCGGCAAACTCAACTTGATCAACCAGTAAATCGGCAACACTTCGCTCATCCTCCTCCCCAAGTGATTCACCTGTATCCTGCAGGTACTTTGCCTCATCATAATCGTTGAGAAAATTAACAGCATCGACCACCGTTACCATGGTATCCAAATCGGCAATATCAGAAAGCGAAACGCCATCCTCATCAGCGAAGGTAAAGGTTTCTGCTACTGGCAGGGGCTCTGAAATGCCCGTCGATTCAATAACTAAGTAATCAAAGCGACCCTCTTTTGCAAGCTTAGTCACTTCCTCCAACAAGTCTTCACGCAATGTGCAACAGATACAGCCATTGCTCATCTCAACAAGTTTTTCTTCACTGCGATTTAAGGAAACTTCATTCTGCACAATCGCCGAATCAATGTTGATTTCACTCATATCATTGACAATGACAGCAACTTTCTTGTCCTCTCGGTTGTTCAGAATATGGCTGAGAACAGTGGTTTTGCCAGCACCGAGAAAGCCCGAAAGAACAGTTACAGGAAGTTGGTTCATGAGTACGTTTAGCTAGTTAGCGCAAATAGAATTGAGTGTTGGAATAATTTAGTTATGATACATCATATCATTTATAGTCGCAAGCGAGAGCAATCCGATTATGCTGCGCAATGTTTATAGAGGGCTTACTCAGGCATCGCTGAGGAATGATGCTCTACGATCATCCAGCGTTGACCATTCCATTGATAGACATAGGTAAAACGCGCCTGAATAGAGATACCGTCATTAAAGGTAAAGGTATAGATCCCAGAATTAATCGCAATATCACCAGATATGCGCACATTGGATTCATCTATTTTGCCTTGCGGCCCTTTAGCCAAGAAGTGCACAAAATAGTCTTCGATTTCCGCATGGTTATGGCGTACCTTATTCGACACCGTTGGCAAAAGAATGGCATCACTCGCATAGAGTGCTACGACATTTTTGGGCTCGCCAGTTTGTAGCGCATTATTCCATTGTTCAAATAATGCTTGAATTTCGTTATCTGTCATACTCGTTGCCTTTTCCTATCTCTTGTATCAAGCCATGGTGATTCGTTTATACAAAGCTCCTCGCTGAGACTGCACCGTTAATGCTCGATGCCTATAGCGGGCGCATGATTCTCGCCATCAGAGTGCCTGCAGTCAAGCGTCAAACACAAGGTTTTTTATTAAGTAACAGACCCCCGTTACGTGGCAAGGGAAATGTGACGCAGCAATCGATAAGTAGCTATCCGTTGCGGCTTTGCTGTTGCTCAAATTCGCGGATTGTTGACATAACATCGTCCCTCTCAACATAGGTACCGCGAAGGGCTCGATCACCAGTCTTCGGGTAAAACTCACCGCGACCATGCAATACGCGACGGTTATCAAACATAATCAAATCACCTGCCTGCAATGGAAAGCGTATTTGATAGTCTGAGGAATTAACCAGATCCAAAAAACATACCAGTGCGGCATAGATACCATCCATATCTTTATAGTCTGCCTGTAAAGGTGCTCTGGAGAATGGCAAGAGTCGCACCTCTAAGAGCTCACCCTGATCATCTAGACCAATGATTGGCGCGGACCATCGGTAATCAGTTGGGCCAGCGCGGTTGGCATGGCACCACTTTACGCTGGTGAGCGTCTTATAATATGCAGGGAATTGTTGCTTGATATCAGTAGCGACTTTAAACCCATCGGTGAGTGTACTATGGCCGCCTTTGGCCTCAGCGATTCGACAATGAAGAATCTGAATTCCCGGTGGTGATTCTCGCGTTGGAATATCGGTATGGGCCGCCAGATAGTGACTGGTGTTGGCCAAGGTATCACTATCGGCTTTGGAAATAACATCAAAAATGCGGTTGAAGTGTGTTTCTCGGATCGGCCCTATACGCAGGGCCAATGTTTCAACTTGCGCTGTATCCGTTGGCAAGCCACGCAGACGAACCATACCATGGCGCAGGATTGTCAATAGAGCTTGGTACAGCAACTCATCAGTGACAATGCCATCAATAGCGTCTAGGCTCGGCGGCTCACAGAGATCGGCGGCACTCCATAATCTCATTTGATCATCTCGTTGGCTCCGCCTCTCAGTGCTGTGTGCATAAAGCCAATCGGGATTATAGCGACTGCGATGTTGATCCCCAGACCAAGTGACAACAAGTGCACCTTCAGCATCAACCTCAACCGCACTCGGCCTGATATCTAAGGAGACATCGCGCAGATCCAACAAATGTTCACGCGTAATAGGATTAAGGCACAGCTCACAACAACAATTATCTCTTAACCAGACTGGATGCAGCGTTGATTGCTGCTTATCGTTCCAATGTAATATAACAGCCTTATCGACAATTTTTGCTGACGCAATGCTGTTGCATTGTGGCCAATAGAGATTGTCTGGTGTAGCGATTTTATTGCTTACAGTCACAGCAATGACTCCATTTTGGTTGGTCTTATTTTTTAGGCTCCAAATTGCGCAACGCACTATCCACAGGCCGTTCGGGCATGCAGGATTTGCGTGATGTTAGATCGACATGGAGTAAAAACTGCGCACCAGTAGCCACTGTATTACCTGAGATATCTTTCATCTCATGATACAAATCCAGTTTTTTGCCTTCAGCGAGTTTGATACTGGTATAAACAGAAATCTCGTCACCGGCATGACATTCCTTTAAATAACCAATTTTCAAATCCACCGTAAAGTAACTAAAGCCCCGCGCAATATAATCAGCATCGGCACCTAGACGCCTAAGAATAATATCGCTGGCTTTGGAAAATACCTCTGCATAGTGGCTATCGTTCATATGACCATTAAAGTCTAACCAGCTGGTGGGTATTACACGGCTTATGGTCAGCACATCTTTGCACTGAACAAGTGGCTCGGTGGGTTTAACACTGGCTTTCTCTAGTTCAACATCAACTCTGTTGAGTAAATTACCTGCACCCCAGTCTTTTGATTTTAGCGCGCGCATCATGGCAACCAAATTATCATCGCGGATATGTTCTAATTGAGTGATCGAATAACACCCAGATTGCTTATCGGATTGATTGGCAATGGTGGCAATTAGTTGGTCTGACAATTCAGGTACCTCCATCAGTTTGGTCCAAGGCCATTTAAGCGCTGGACCGAACTGTGCAATAAAGTGCTCCATCCCCGCCTCGCCCCCGGCAATACGGTAGGTCTCGAATAGTCCCATTTGCGCCCAGCGCAAGCCGAAACCGTAGCGAATGGCATCATCAATTTCCGTAGTAGTAGCAATACCGTCGTTAACAAGCCACAGGCTTTCACGCCACACCGCTTCGAGTAATCTATCGGCAATATGGGCATCTATTTCCTTGCGCACCACTAACGGATGCATACCCAGTTGCGACAGTATTAGGCTCGCCTGTGATGTAGTCTTCGACTCGCCAACCAGTTCAACTAGCGGAATAAGGTAGACAGGATTAAATGGGTGGGCAACGATAATTTGTTGCGGATTAGCTGAACCGCGCTGTAATTCCGATGGTTTAAAGCCCGATGTGGACGAGGCAATAATTGCCTCTTTTTTGCAGTGGCTTTGTATTTGACTGATGATGCTGTGCTTGACCTCTAGCCGTTCGGGAACAGATTCACTTATCCAACTAGCATTCGACACCGCATCGGCAATGCTGGAACAAAATTGCATTATTCCCTCTGTTGGCAGTCTATGCTCGTACAACCCCGGAAGAGACCGGCGAGCGTTGCTAAGCATTTGCTTAACCTTGCGTTCGGCCTCTGGGTCTGGGTCGTAAATATTGACGTCACAACCCATCAGTAAAAACCGTGCAATCCAGCCACCGCCGATGACACCACCACCTATCACTGCACAGGTTAGGGGTATGGCGCTACTGGCATCTTGCTGGTCAAGGTCGAGACTCATTGTGGTGCCCGCTTGACCAGCCCGAGTTTATCGCGCACTTGTTGAGGGCTCATCAATTTTGCACCCATAGCCTCAATAATTATTGACGCCTTGCTGACCAGCGCTTCATTGGTGGCAAGCACCCCCTTCTCCAGCCATAAGTTGTCTTCTAGACCAACGCGCACATTACCACCGGCTAATACAGAGGCGGCAACATAGGGCATTTGATCTCGACTCACAGAAAAAGAAGACCAATGCCAATGGTCGGGAATATTATTCACCATCGCCATATAAGTGTTGAGATCATTCGGTGCACCCCAAGGTATACCCATACATAGCTGAATCAGCACAGGGTCATCAATCAAACCCTCCGCTGCCAATTGTTTGGCAAACCATAGATGGCCCGTATCAAACACTTCAATTTCGGGTTTTACACCCAATGAGGCCATCATGCCAGCCATCTCTCTCAGCATGCCTGGCGTGTTAGTCATTACGTAGTCTGCCTCGGCAAAATTCATGGTGCCACAATCCAGTGTGCATATTTCCGGCAAACAGTCAGCGATGGGTTCCATGCGACTCTCAGCGCTGCCCATATCCGTGCCCGACTGCAACGGCAGTGGCGCTGATGGAGGCCCAAATACCATATCGCCACCCATACCGGCGGTAAGGTTTAACACCACATCAGTGTCCGCATCTCGAATACGCTCAGTCAGTTCACGATAAAGCTTGGGGTCCCTCGAGGGAGCACCAGTTTCTGGATCACGCACATGGCAGTGCACCACTGCAGCACCGGCCTTGGCGGCGGCAATAGCACTGGCGGCAATTTGCTCTGGTGATCGGGGTACTTTATCGCTGCGGTTCTGTGTACTACCGGAACCAGTGACCGCGCACGTAATAAACACATCTGATGATATTGTTAATGGCATGGGCAAACTCGATTAGTAAAATTAGTTCTGGTAAAACCAATATGACCGCCTATTACCGCTCAGTGTACTCGCGTACCTTGGTTTGGCAATATCGTCTATGCGTCGCCGATATTGACATCAGCGTCGTCCACCTTAGATTTGGCCGACATTGCAGCGGCCACCCCAGCATGTCAATCACAATCACCGCCAACATTGCGGCCGGCGACCAAGAAGTGCTTTTTAGCTTTGGGCAACATAGCGCATTAAGGGAGCATAAAATACCTGCCCATGATGGGCCGGTGTAAGGTTAGCTAAGTGGGTGATTACCTATTGCGCGTTGGCTTGCAAGCTATTGGCTTTAATAGAGGCTGGATTTGCTCGAATATAAATCATTCTCGAGTTAGTGATGCTCTGGCCTTTATGCTCGCCATTGACCTGAATAGTGATGCTATTTAAGCCTGCTTTCTCCAATGAGTAACGCACCTTAACCAAGCCATCAAACTCTTCTAATGCAATAGAATTATCGATTAACCTGATGCCGCTGGTGCTTTTAAGCTGCATATATACATTACTAGAACGCCAAGGACGCTTATATTCCACCGTAATTTCAGACTCCTCGCCCAGAGTCGCCTTTGCCACTGGTGGATGCTTGAGTTTGAACACAGGCTCGGGCGGTGCTAAACCCGCCAGTTTAATAGCGGTACCCTTGACCACGCCATAGTTATCAGGGTTAAGATAAAAATGATTGAAACAAGCCGCAACTTGGCTACTAACCAGTGTTAGGTAAAACGCTATAGCGATTGATATAAGCCTTTGAACCATTGGACATACCATGATGAGCCGCTAGTGAGTTGCAATGAAATCAGTCTATTGACGCCATTTAATCAATCTTACCTATATATGTCTAGGTAACTTTCAAGGCCTTTCTTGGATGCCGCCACAGCCTCCAGTGGTGTGAGTCCGTTGGGGTACTCTTCCTGTTCAACCAATACCCAGCGGGTACCGCCAAATTCCATATTGGCTGACAGTAGAGCGCCCCAATCGTACCCATCCTGACCGATAATTGGGCTTATATTTTGTGCATCTTCATGGGTACGGATTTTATAATGAGTGGTCAAAGTACGTCCGGGGTAACGTCGCACATACTCAACAGAGTTCTTCCCCGCATGATTTGTCCAACCCACATCTAGTTGCAGAATAACATTGTCCGATGTGGATTCGGCAATAAAGTCCCAGTACGTCGCGCCCTGAAAATCGGCGAATTCTTGGGCGTGGTTATGGTAGCCAATGGCTATCCCATAGGGGGCAAGTTTTTCCGCCATGGCGTTGAGCTCCTTTACCACCTCATGCACAGCCACGGGATCCCAGGCTCTCTCGTCAATCGGGATGATCAACATATCGCAACCTATGGCTTGGTAAAAGGCCACGTTGTCATCAAAGACCTCCGGACTCAGGTGCTTGAATTGCACATGTGCACTTTCCGCCTTAAGGTTATTTTTTTCTAAAAACTCTTTCAGTCCAGCAGGGTTGTCAGCAAATTCGCCAAACTCATGGCCAAAAAACTCGACACCTTCAAACCCCATTGCAGCGACCGCTTCTATGGTGCCCTTAAAATCCTTCCTCAAGTCGTCTTTGACTGACCACAATTGGACCCCAATTCGCGGCAATGCTTGCTGACTAGTCTGGTGCGCCTCATGGACAGAGGTTTCCGACGAATTTTCTGGGCCATAACAAGCGGAGATTAAACAAATCAATCCCAGTAGCGTTGTGAGTTTGAGCGATGCAATGTTATTCATATGTAATTCCATAATTGTGTCACCGAAAGTACCGGTTTTATTGAGTTATTTTTTCAGTCGCAGGCAATGGTTATATCCTGCCGTTCTTAATTTCCTTGGCGGCATAATCCACTGCCCGTGCCGTCAGCGCCATAAAGGTCAGAGACGGGTTTTGTGTTGCTGATGAAGAGAAACTGGATCCGTCGGTAACAAACAGATTGGCAACATCATGACACTGATTAAAACCATTCAAGATTGAGTCCTTGGGGTCTCTTCCCATCCGTGCGGTTCCCACTTCATGAATCGCAATACCAGGTGGCCGTTCGGTGGCCTCACCGGTAATATTTTCAAGGCCGGCTTTGCTCAGTATGTCTTTACCGGTCTCAACAGCGTCTTCCATCATCAATTTTTCATTGTCCGACCAGCGCACATTGAATTCCACCTGAGGGATGCCCCATTTATCCTTAAGTGTCGGATGCAAAGCCATATGGTTTTCAAAGCGGGGGAGCATTTCACCCTGCGCGTCCATATTGAATTTCCATTGCCCAGCATGGCTTAGGCTTTGCTTAAACTCACTCCCGAAGCCATCATCCTCCTTGTGATTTTTCCATGACTCCCGATAAGCACCGCACGAGAACGAGAAACCCCGCTGGTATTTGTCGCTATAGCGGCTCGGCTTGTACCTGAAGTTAGGTATCAATAGACCACCCGGTCTGCTGCCCCGATAATATTCACCCTCAAAGCCCGGTATATCAGCTTTCACCTTAGCGTTGTAGTTGTGGTCCATCAGATAATGACCCAAAACACCTGAACTATTGGCAATGCCATTGGGAAACGCCTTTGAAGTGGAATTAAGCATTATCTGCGTACTACCGAGTGTGGAGGCACATAAAAATACCACTTTGGCATAATATTCACGCTGGCTGAGATCATCATTATCGATGACCCGAACACCTTTAACGCGATTGGTTTTTTCATCATAAATAAGGCTGTGAACAACACTATTGGGGGCAATATGCAGATTGCCAGTGGCTGCAGCTGGGGGCAGAGTGGAGCTCTGCGTAGAGAAATAGGCGCCGAAAGAGCATCCTTTTTGGCACTCGTTCCTGGCCTGGCATTGAACACGCCCCTGAGACAGGTGCAACTCAGTGGGCTGAGTCAAATGGGCCATACGCCCTATAATCAACCGTTTATCGGAGTAGTGTTTTTCAATCGCTGCCTTTATTGCCTTCTCAGGGCTATTCATCTCAAAAGGAGGCAAGAACTCACTGTCCGGTAACTGGGGGAGATTTTCGGGTGTCCCGCATATGCCGGCATGTTTTTCCACATGGCTGTACCAAGGCGCTAAATCCTTGTAGCCAATAGGCCAATCAGTACCATGTCCGTCAAGGCTGTTGGCACGAAAGTCATGCTCGCTTAGCCGGTAAGATTGCCTATGCCAGAGCAGTGATTTACCCCCTAGTTGATTGGCGCGAATCCAGCTGAATTCGGTTCCCTCGGCCGTGGTGTAGGGCATCTCTCTGTCATTGCCGAAAAAGTGTTTGGTGGCATCACTAAAGGCATAGCATTGCTGCTGGATATGATAATCCCGCTGCTGTAGCAAATTCTCCACCTTACTGCGATAAGTCTGGTGCCAAGGCGGGACCCCTTCTGAGGTGTAGTCTTTCCTGTGCTCAACGACTCGGCCGCGTTCAATCATGAGGGTTTTAAACCCTTTCTCACAAAATTCCTTGGCCGCCCAGCCACCTGAAACCCCAGAACCGACGACTATGGCGTCAAATATTTCACTGGTCTCTTTAATATACAGTTCGTCATTCATAATCTGTTACCGTCTGCTCGAGCAGTTAGTTTTAGTAATAGCTGCGCATTGCTCCCCAAGCCTTGCCTATGGACTTGTAAGGTATAGAACCCTTGTAGCCACCAGGTAAAGCCAAATACGCCAGTTCTTCGCTGGCCCCCACTTCAGATGTGAAATATCCGAACACAACCTGGCCTTTTAAAAATTTAAAATTTACCCGGTCCTGCTGACTGAAGCCGCCAGCCGGTCTTTCCAGATCCTCAAGCAGCGACAATTGCTGGGCCTGATCAGCACGGTGAAATGCCCGCCCATAACGTTTGCGCGAGATCTGCGCAATCTTAGAGAGGATCGATTTGACCTGTTGCTGCTCTGCCAAGCCATAACAATGGAATAACTGGTTGTCGATAAAGCCATGGGTATCGACCTCGGCGGCTCCAGCGGTAGTCGTTTGCGGAATAACCTGAGCACAGATATCGCGCAATATTTGCATGTCTTGTTGCCGGAATAACTTGCCATCACCGTTGGCACTATCTGGCCGAGGTGTATAAGCAAGGGCGGTGGAAATAGCATCGCCTCCGAGTAACTGCGCGGCTGCGGTACTACCCACTACTGCGCTTAAACGCGTCAAAAAACGGCGTCGGCTCTTGCTCTCTGGCTCAAGAGCGGTTTTATTATATTGATCATTCATCGATCTTCTCCCAGCAATCAGGCTTTTTCGGCCTCTGTTGAGTTGACTTTGCGTGTAAACAAAAACAGCAGGCTAAATGCCACGATTAGCGTCAGCGGGAACAGGCTTAAATTAGCCAGCGTGGCTTGCCCTGCCGCCAGTTCTGCGGCAGTTTCTGATAAATTCTGTTGTTGCGCCGCCAGGCGTGCCGTGTCGATCCAGCTACCAATTACAGGATTCCACATGCTAACGGCAAACATACCGGCACCGCCCATTATTCCCATACCCAGGGCACCCGTTTGAGGAATATATTCAGCGACATAACCGAGCATAGTGGGCCAAAAATACGTCACACCAAGGGCAAATAATATAGCGGCGAAATACACCATACCGCCCGTTGCAATACTCATAGAGTAAATGCCAATAGTGGAGATGACGGCAGACGCCAGTAGGATGCCTGCCGGATGCAGCCCGCGTACTAATGGACCTGCGAAGTAGCGGCCCACTGCCATCAACCCAGTTATCATCGCCATAATCAACATCGGCGAAGCACCGGAGGCGCCGAGGATGCGTTCTATCCACTGCTGTGTGCCCAGCTCGGTGGTGGCGGTCAATGTCATGCAGAAGGCCATAAATAGGAACAGTGGAGAGAAAAGTGCGCGAATATTATGAGCGGTTGAGGTTTCTGTATTTTCTGTGGGCGGGAATTTTTGCGTAAACATCATCGCGCCGTAGATCAATGTAGGGATAAGCATGACAGCGATTTGTAACTGCCAACCCATGCCCATATCGGTCATAAATTTTGAGGTCAGTGCACCGATCACGATGCCACCGGGAAACCAGACGTGAAACTTGTTGAGCATGGTGGTTTTATTTTTGTGGTAAATATCGGCCACCAACGGGTTGCATCCCGCTTCCACAGCACCATTTGCAAACCCGATACAAAAACTCGATATCAGCAGAGTCCAGAAACCACCGGCATAAACGGTTAGAATCAGCCCCAGAATATGCCCTACAAAGGCAATCGCCAATAGCCGCTTAGCTCCGAGCAAGTTAAACAAGAGCCCCCCAGCCATAGTGGCAATAGGAAAACCCAGAAATGCCATGGCATTGACCCAGCCCAACTCGGTATCCGATAAACCGAAATCTACCCCCAGCTGGCCAAGAATGCCGGCCCGAATAGCAAAGGTCATGGCTGTGACAGTCAGCGCGATACAACAGGCGACAAACAGGCGGGTGCTGTGATTTTCTGCTTGATTCATTATTGTAGTTCTCCTAGTTCAAGCCAAGAATCTGGCGATTAAGTTGGTCATCTTGTGTGGTTGCGGCAAAATCGTCGAATGCTTTATCTGTCGTCCTGATCAGATGATTGCGGATAAATTCCGCGCCCTCTCTAGCACCATCTTCAGGGTGTTTCAGACAGCATTCCCATTCCAATACCGCCCAACCGTTGTAACCGTATTGCGTGAGTTTGCTGAAGATACCTTTAAAATCAATCTGCCCATCCCCCAGTGATCTAAAGCGTCCCGGGCGATCTATCCAGTCCTGATAGCCGCCGTAGACACCGGATCGACCGGACAGGTTAAGCTCCGCATCTTTCACATGAAATGCCCTGATGCGTTGGTGATAAATATCAATAAACGCCAGATAGTCGAGATGCTGCAGAACAAAATGACTGGGATCATAAAGAATATTAGCGCGACAGTGATCACCAGTAGCTTCAAGAAAACGTTCGAAGGTCACGCCATCATGCAGGTCTTCACCGGGATGCAATTCGTAACAGACATCCACACCGGCTTCATCAAAAGCATCTAGGATGGGTAGCCAGCGCTTGGCAAGTTCGCTAAACCCCGCATCTACCAGTCCAGCAGGCCGCTGTGGCCAAGGATAAATAGTCTGCCACAAGAGCGCCCCAGAGAACGTGGCGTGAGCGGTTAAACCCAAGCGCTGGCTGGCTGTGGCGGCTTGCTTAAGCTGCTTAATGGCCCATTCGGTCCGTCCCGCAGGGTTATTGCGCACCGTGTCGGATGCAAAACCATCAAACATCTGGTCATAAGCGGGGTGAACGGCGACTAATTGCCCCTGAAGATGTGTCGACAGCTCGCTGATCTCCAAGCCGGCTTCAGCGGCTATACCTTTAATTTCATCGCAGTAATCTTGACTCGAAGCGGCCAGATCAAGATCGAATACTCGGTTGTCCCAAGTGGGGATTTGGATAGCCTTGTAACCTAGGCCCGCCGCCCAGTTACAGATATTTGGCAAGTTATCAAAGGGAGCGACATCATCAACAAATTGCGCTAAAAATATTCCCGGACCTTGTATGGATTGCATGCAGTTATCTCTCTACTTATTTTCTGTCGGTGACTGTGATTATTAGGATTGTGGTTGCAGGGAAAAAGCATGCCATTTTTGATCGGACTGACTGGCTTTAACCACGTTTTCAATAAAAGCCATACCGCGAATAGCCTGATGGATGCCGGGTATATCCCCTGCAACTGGCGCACTGTTCTGCGTTGCACGGATTTGTTCAGCGAAACTGCGGTATATATTGGCAAAGGCCTCCAGATAGCCCTCCGGATGCCCCGCAGGGGTGCGCATATTGGCGAGGGTTTCCGGTGCGAAATTGCCCACACCTGCGCGAATCATTTGCGTGGGTTTGTCAGGAAATTTAAGCCATAGGGTATTGGGTTCCAATTGCGACCACTCAAGGCTAGCTTTGTCACCATAGACCCGCAAAACAAGCCGGTTTTCTTCGCCCACGGATACTTGGCTGGCCATCAGAACACCCCGCGCACCAGACTTGAACCGCAGTAGCACAGTGCCGTCATCATCCAATTGTCGCCCTGGTACCGTTGACACAAGGTCAGCGCAAATATCACTGATCTCGTCATCACAGGTGTATTCAGCAAGATTGGCTGCATGAACACCTATATCACCCATACAGCAGCTGATGCCCGCACGGGTAGGGTCCAGCCGCCACTGCGCCTGCTTGCTGCCTTCGTCAGATTTACTCGCCAGCCAGCCTTGGGAATATTCCACAACCACTTTAATCACGGTTCCCAGTTGGCCGGAATCAATCAGATGGCGAGCTTCCTTAATCAATGGATAACCGGTATAGGTATGGGTTAGGCCGTACAGGCAATTGCTGTTCTCAACCGCAGTTTTTAGTTCCAGCGCTTCACGCAAATCCAACGTAGCCGGCTTATCACTCAATACATGGAAGCCTGCTTCGAGCGCCTGTTTTGCAACCGGAAAATGCATATGGTTTGGCGTGACAATAGAAACAAACTGCATTTTCTGCTCTTCAGGCAGTGCAGCTTCGGCAGCAAACATTTCTTGATAGGAGGTATAGCAACGACTCGGCTCTATTCCCAGTTCCTGCGCGCTGTAACGGGCGCGCTCTGGGTCACTACTAAGCGCCCCGCAGACCAACTCAATCTGTCCATCCATAGCGGCGGCTGCGCGATGGATAGCACCGATAAATGCACCAGCGCCACCACCGACCATGCCCATACGCACTTTGTTCATCGTAATTTACCCTCAAGACTCACCGAGGACATCAACGGTCTTGGTTTATTATTTTTACGTCATGGTAATCCAAGCGAGTGAAAAACAACTATGGGAAAATCGGTTTACAATGCGACAAATTCGGCGTTACTTTGGTATTATTTGGTTTAAATCACCAGTTTATTGCCTATGAATAGCATAGTTGCGGCTCTAAGCCGCGTTTAAAAAGAGGCTAACAGCATGATAGATCTTGCACAAAGCGACAAGGGAGCGCTGGTCATCGATGAGCTACCTATTATAGAGACCCTGCAAATGTATGATTTATTGCCGGATATCCTATTCTGGGTGAAAGACTCCGCTGGCAAAGTGGTCCATGCAAATAAGAGTTTTCTGGATCATATTGGTGTCGACTCACTGGATCAGGCCATTGGCCTGACCGATTTTGATTTCGCCCCCAGACATATTGCCAAACAGTTTATTGCTGATGATCAACGTGTGATTCAGGGTGAGCTGGTCACCAACCGACTGGAAATGAATGTATCAAGATCGGGAGAAATCAGCTGGTTTATCACGTCAAAACGGCCCTTGATAAACAATAGCGCTGAGATTGTCGGTTCCTATGGCACTTCGCGCCATCTGGAGAAATCTTCCGTAGCCCTCAATGCCATGGAGGGATTAAAAGTACCGGTGGCCTATGTTCGCGATAACTATATGAACAAAATAAGCCTGTCAGATCTAGCCGAGGTGGCCTGTTTATCGATCAGTGCCCTAGAGCGACGTTTTAAAAAATTTCTCAATAAAACACCGAAGCAGTATATCTGCGATGTGCGCCTTGAAAATGCACGACGGTTTCTGGTGGAAACAACTTTACCTATCGCCCTGATTGCCGATCAATGTGGATTTCCCGACGCCAGTTATTTCAGCCGTAAGTTTTACCGCGCATTTTCACAGCGACCATCTGAGTTCAGAGCCAGTTATCAATAAAAGTTGGTTTGGCAGAGGCTGCCTAATCCGAAGCACGTAAACCGTTATCTATCAATCCTCGCTCAGTGCCTCGGATTCAATACCAAATGCAAGTAATACATTGCCAGAGGTTGTCCCCAAAATGGCATAGCCAGACCCCCAGTAAACCATACCATCCACAATCGTCGGCCCTGGCCCACCAACCGATCCACCGCGCCCTTCGATGCCATTAATGGTCTGGTAATCGCGCTTGGAAGAATAATCCCATAGCACCTCACCATCAGCGGTCGAGAAGGCGCGCATGGTCCCATCCACTGAACCGGTAAAAGCGACACCAGGGATGACAGTGACGGCACCCTGATTGGCTGAAGTGCAATATTTATTAGCGCTTACTTTAAGTTTGGGCTGATCTTTAGCGCACTTGGCCGGAGGCGGAATTATGGTTGTCCAAACCGTTTCTCCTGTCTCCGGCTTAAGAGCGACTAACCCTCCCTCACCCTCAATGCCCTCGGTACTCTCAAATTCCTGATCAGTAGCAAAAGCGAGGGGAACATATAGCAGTTGTCCATCGGACGCAGGGCCGAGATTACCACTGACACCTGTCGCTCGATCGGAAGGAATACCCTGCCAGATAATGGCACCCTTTTTATCTGGGTCAAGTACCGTCAGACGTCGGCTTTCCTGTGA
>JBNAAJ010000008.1:0-72346 GCA_049631145.1 Porticoccaceae bacterium | reverse complement strand
CAGACGTTGCGTAATCGCAAAGTGCAGGTGTCTTTTATCGTTGTTCGAACCTTCTGTTATGGATTTATCGTTTACTCGTTCTACGGCTATGTCACCAAAATGCTGTCGCTGTACGATATCTCTCCCTTTGTTATTACCGACCTGTGTGCACAGCTGAATCAGGGTTTTAGCAGTATTCTAACCATAGATGATTATCCCATGTTGGATGCGCAGAGCTGTTTAGTACTAGCAGAGCAGGAGCTCTACAAACTGAACGGCCAACAATTGCTTGGCAGTGCCAGTGACTGGACCGCTATTCAATGGTTGGCTTGGGTCGATGTTATTAACTCAATAGCGTGGATTGCGGTGGTAGTGATTCTTGAAGTTGATGTGTGGTTGCAATTGCGCGGTCGCCACGAGGGCGCGTTTGTCGGTATTAGTCAGGTGATCAAAGTCGTGCTTTATAGTATTTTATTTGCGGCAGCTGTCTACTGGGGTCTGCTGGGCGATTTTCTCGATTTCTGGGACGCCTTTATGTGGTTGGTGGCCTTTGTTTTTATTGAAATGAATATTTTCCAGTGGCAGGCAGAGACCAGTAGCCATGGCTAGTGTGGGACGATAGCCAAGATTAACTTGGCTAGGCAGGTTAATTTACCCTGCTCATTTTCCAAGCGAATCTCCCAAACATGTGAGCGGCGACCGAGGTGAATCGGCCGAGCAGTACCCACCACAAGACCTGAGGAAACTGGACGCAGATGAGTGGCGCTGACTTCTTGGCCCAAGCATTTATACTGCGCTAAATCGATAACATGAGCGCCGCCTATACTGCCCAAACTCTCTGCCAGAACCACATTAGCACCACCGTGAACGACACGGTAGGGTTGAAAGGTGCGATGATCCGCCGGCATGGTACCCCTGATAAAGTCATCGCCCACTTCCGTCACCTTGATATCTAAATGCTCTCCAATGGTACCCTGATTCATCTCACCGTTAATCAGCTCAATATTGGGTCTGTGGTGCCAAATGCTAGACATAGCCGGTCCTTCATTACTGGGTTTTAAGACGTTTGTGTTTCACTCTTTTAGGTTGCGCGTCTTCGCCTTTCCGGGCAATAAAGTCGTCGTGATACTCGCTATAATTACCCTCGAAAAACACCACTTCGCTATCATCTTCGTACGCTAGAATATGGGTAGCGATACGATCGAGGAACCAGCGATCGTGAGATATAACCAATACGCAGCCGGGGAAGGAAAGGACTGCTTCTTCCAGTGCGCGCAGCGTCTCGATATCCAAATCATTGGAGGGTTCGTCCAGTAACAGTACGTTAGCCCCCTGTTTTAAGGTGTTGGCCAAATGCAGTCGGCCGCGCTCACCACCGGATAATTCGCCGACACGCTTCTGTTGGTCATTGCCCTTAAAGTTAAAGCGCCCGGCATAGGCGCGCGATGAGACCTCATAATTGCCGATCTTAAGAATATCGTGACCGCCAGAAATAGCTTCCCAGACGCTATGATTGTCATCAAGAGCGTCTCTGCTCTGCTCGACATAGGCCACTTTGACCGATTCACCTAAGCTAATACTGCCACTGTCGGGTTGCTCGGTGCCGGCAATCATACGAAATAATGTTGATTTACCCGCACCATTGCCGCCAATAATACCTACCACCGAGGCCTTGGGTATGGACAGAGAGAGATTATCAATCAATAGCCGGTCACCAAAGCCCTTAGAGACTTTGTCCAGTTCAATTACCTTATCGCCAAGACGATCACCCGGTGCGATATAGATCTCGTTGGTTTCATTGCGTGATTGGAATTCTTGTGAGTTGAGCTCATCAAAACGCGCCAAACGCGCTTTATTTTTCGCTTGCCGCCCTTTGGGATTTTGCCGCACCCATTCTAATTCTTGCTTAATCGCACGCTGGCGTGAAATTTCTTGTTTGGCCTCAGTTTCAAGGCGCTTGCCTTTGGCTTCGAGCCAAGTCGAGTAATTGCCCTCGTAGGGAATACCGCGCCCACGATCCAGTTCGAGAATCCAGCCCGCAACATTATCGAGAAAGTAACGATCGTGAGTAACGGCTACCACTGTGCCAGAGAATTCCTCAAGAAATTTCTCCAGCCAGAACACGGATTCGGCATCCAAATGGTTAGTGGGCTCATCTAACAGCAACATATCGGGACGCGATAACAATAACCGACACAGGGCAACGCGACGTTTTTCACCACCAGACAATGAGTCTACATCGGCATCCCAAGGTGGCAAACGCAACGCATCGGCGGCTATATCCAATGAGTGATCCAGATTATGCGCATCCCATGCTTCAATGATTTCCTCGAGTTCGCCCTGTTTTTTAGCCAGTGCGTCGAAGTCTGCATCGGGCTCTGCATAGTCTGCATAAACCTGATCGAGGCCTCTAAGCGCATCGACCGCTTCTCGCATACCATCTTCGACATTACCGCGGACATCCTTGGCAGGATCTAGCTGCGGTTCCTGTGCTAAATAACCGATCTTAATGCCTGGCATCGATCTGGCTTCACCCTGAATATCGGTATCCAAAGCGGCCATAATTTTGAGTAATGTTGATTTCCCCGCGCCATTAAGCCCGAGTACGCCAATTTTGGCACCTGGGAAAAAGGACAGTGAAACATCTTTAAGGATTTCGCGTTTCGGGGGAACAATTTTACTTACCCGATTCATTGTGTATACGTACTGTGCCATTAGATTTTAAGTCTGCTTGGTTGGAATCAGAGCGCATTTTAGCTGAAACAACTGAGATAAAGAATCGATCGCTGTTAATAGTTTGATTAACAGCCATTTACCTATGACAGCATCGTTTGCAAGTGACCTGTTATTTAGCGGGGCAACATGTTAACTTGATTTAGCGCCAAGGTTGGCTAGCACATAATAATAAAAAACTAACGATTAAATATATAACTAAGGGGAGTGTTACCATGGGAGTACTAAAAATACTTCGTTTATTGGGTATGGCAGTGGCTTTGATTGCCGCCTTTGTCGCTGTTCCTGAAGCGGTTCTTATTTTGACGGTTATAGGCCTTGTTGTTGGTGTAATGGGCGATATGGAAGACAGCAGTAACAGACTGTACTGGTTGATTGTGGCGATGGCACTGGCCACTGTTTCGGGAGCTGCGAGTCCACTACCAGTTATTGGTGGCCCAATCAGCGATATTATGGGCAATATGAGTACATTGATGAGCGCTGTGGCGCTTGGGTTGCTTATGAATGCGATGAAAGAGCGGATTATCAATGGTTAGCAGTGGTTTAACCGCTTAGACTAAAAACCCAGACTCAAAAAGTCTGGGTTTTTTTATGTCACAAGCAATAATTACTGTTGGTTAAAGGTCATGCCTGCATGCTTATTAAGACGCTCGATCAGCAGGTCACCCATGGCGGTGGCAGGTGTCCAAAAACCACCGGCTTTATCCTCTTTAGCCACATCAAAGGCGAGGCAGAGAGCGGATTGTGCGAGCATTTTTGCGGTACAGCCATAGCCAGGATCTCGGTCACCAGTAACCTGCACGCTAAGCTGCTGGCCCTTCTTATTTATACCAAGTAACTGGATATCGAAGTACCCATTGAGCTGATCCTGCAGGCTGGGGCCTTCACCCGGTTTAGGTAGTACAAATTTGTTCATAAGATTACGCAATGGATCGAGGATCATACTGCCAGCAAATGCACCTAACGCAGCAGTCAGAGCGATGGCTTTGACACGACCTTTAGCGCCGTCACCGGTCAGCATCGCCTCGCCATAGCTAAAGTCTTTACCATAGGCCATTTTCAGTAATGCGTTAGAGCGCAGTACCACCCTTGAGTTAATGGCCTCCATCACAAAGGGGCCAGTCCAGCTTGCAAAGTCATTGTCATAGGCTGGGCCTTTGAGGCTGTGTTGGCGAATACTGTATTTGTGCTTTTCTGGACATAAAATATAAGGATTGCCCATGGCCTTGCGCACCTCGGGATCAGCTTTTGCTGCGATGATCATTTCGCCCATACTGGCGATGGTGCCTCCAGAGGCACCGCCTTTCATCGCCTTAACACGCAGTTTTACCGAGTTAAAATAGCTACCGAATTGCTGTTTGCCATGTTGCTGAAGAAAGTGCGTACCAAGGTCAGAGGGTATGGAATCGAAACCGCAGCAGTTGACTATTCGTGCGCCAGACTTTTTCGCTGCCTTCTCATATTTGACGATCATCTGTTTAATCCAGTAGGCCTCGCCGGTCAAATCACAGTAATCATTGCCATTTTTAACGCATGCAGCAATCAGTTCCTCGCCGTAGCGGATATAGGGCCCTACGGTGGAAACAATGACACGGGACTTGCCACACATGGCATCGAGGGCTTCAGAATCATGGGAATCGGCCACCATAATCGGTAGTTTGGCAGCTTTTTCACCAAGACTATCGCGCAGTTCATTGAGTTTGGCCTCTGAGCGGCCGGCGATCGCCCATTTTACTTTGCGTGTTAAGCCAATATGTTCAAACAGATATTCGGTAAGAATTTGGCCAACAAAACTGGTGGCGCCGAAGATAACAAGATCAAATTTTTTAGTAGCCATTACTGGTGTTTTTCCTTGGAGTGCTGATTTATAGTTGGCGTCATACGATTTTGGAGACTGAGCTCTTGAAGCATCCTGTGCTGTATTCTTTTCGCCGCTGCCCCTACGCAATGCGAGCTCGAATGACACTGTTATACGTGAGTATAACTGTTGAAATAAGAGAAGTCTTTCTCGGTGATAAACCGCAGGCTTTACTTGAGCTATCTGCTAAGGGAACGGTGCCAGTGTTGCTTGATGGTGATCTGATTGTTGATGAGAGTGTGGATATTATGCTGTGGGCATTACAGCAGTCCGATCCGCAACAGTGGCTTAGAGCTGAATTGCAACCTCTCACAGAGGCTCTTATAGCGGAGAATGATGGGCGCTTTAAGACGGCCCTTGATCAGTACAAATACTGGGATAGATTTCCTGCCGAAAGTCAGCAGCACTATCGTCAGCAAGGCGAAGCGTTTTTGTTAAAGTTAGATCAGTTGCTGCAGGCTAATCAGTATCTATTGGCCGATACGCCAACCCTAGCTGATATCGCTATTTTTCCCTTTATCAGGCAATTTGCCTTTGTCGATAAGGCCTGGTTCGATCAATCCAGTTATCACCATCTACAGCGATGGTTGCAACATTTTATTGACTCGTCTTTATTTAATCAGGCTATGCACAAATACCCCGCATGGCAACCACAGGATAGTGCGCGCTTTTTTCCATCCTGATTGCAATGCAGGGCTAATGCTTAATAGGCCCAATCAATAACCACCTTGGTTCTGGCATCTGCAGGTGCATTGGCACCCGGCTGCAGAAGCCTAAAGTTAAGCCCCTCCTCGGGAATATCTACACCACCAAAAGGCAACTTTGGATTCAGGTAGCGATTAGGTCGGCGGTCAGTAAAAACACTGACAGGTGCAAAACTAGCAGAGGACTGTTTGACCAACTGCTGATTCTGTATGCCATAAATCTCTACTCCAGAGGCAAAAGGCTGAAGGGCAAACGGCGCATCGGCAGAATGTCTGTTGCGCAGTAGTCGGTCATAGAGCCGGTATTGGGTCTCGCCATTGCGAATACGCAAATCAAATAGGCTGGTAACGCCTTTGTACTTCAGTCTTTCATCACCGGGCAGTAAGCTATTGATCAAGGTATAACCATAGATTAATTGGCGATTATTCCAGCTTAAAAATTCTACCGGCGGCTTGCCATCAATTAACTGTTTTGCGCATTGTTGCCGATCACTATCACTGACATCGCCAGAGTAAAAACTAGGCCGCCGTTGATGGCACATGACATCGACAAATTGCCGATGCAACCAGGGTTGCGCTGCGCTATCGAATTGATAGAAACGCCACTCATCTTGTTGCGCTAAGTAGTCAGAGGGTACTGCGGGAAGATCAAATTCTTGCGGGTTTGCATCAACCAGCAACAGAAAGCCGCGTCCCGGGCCAAATTGTGCCGGTTCATTCTGGCTCCACAGATACTCACCATTGTAATACCAGGCTAATACTCCGGGCCGATAGTTAGCATTAAATGCCTCGAATTGCCCTCCTTTATTGCGATAGAAAATAAACCCTGGTTTGGCGAGGTTAGCATCGTAATTTGTCGCGCGCTTAAACTCAGCGTAGGGGTCGCGATATTCCAGCAAATAATAATGGGGTACGGCGAGATGATGCTCACCTGAGGACAGGGTAAAACCATCGCTAGTCCAGCCGGCCATGGTTGCGCCTTCAAAATCTGCCAAATAGTCGATTGCATCAATACGAATATTATCAATTAGCGCGCCATCCTCTACCGCTGCCCCGTCGGCAAAATAGTGTAGCCGCAGACTAATACGCTGGCCGCGATAGGCCTCTAGATCAAATATGGCATTAATCCACAGCGCCGTTTGACATGGGTCATCAGTTGATTGACCAACACGATCCTCTGCCATTGCTATGTCGAGTTCGGGGTTGCAGCCCTCGGCAATCTCTACTTTGCCATCACCGTCCATATCACCTGAGCGACCGGTAAAGCCGGGGATAGAGCCAGCACCCTCATGCCCTTTTTTTGACGGCATAATGGACAAATTATCGGCGACGCTGTCTTTATCTATTGGCATCAGTCTTGTGTACTCACCATTGGCAGTCTTGGCTTCCACATAGAGGTAATCCCAGTCCGCTTCGATTTTAAACCAGCTATCAAAGCTTAATTGCAACGGTTGCTCGGGTGGCACCTGAGTAAAATCGAAGGCCCGTGTCAGGTAATGATTCATATCATTACCCTGACCCGTATAAATGGCTTGTTTACCTTGGGATTGACCCAGTGGGCCAAGGTTGAGATGACGCACTTTTGGCGGCAACATCACCATGGCGGCATCGCAGAGACCATCGATTGCGGGGTCGTTACGGCGGTTGGACCATTGGTTCATGGTTTTAAGATAGAAAGACTGGCGCTTACCGCCGCCGAATGCCTGGGGGCGGATAACACAGGGCTGCAACCAACCCAACATCATACGCGACCATGCGCTCATTTCTTGGGGTTGCGGTGAGGTAGTGGACGACATTACTTCCCAAGAGGCGGTGGAGTTATTGGTTGCGCGGGCGTAGATATCGGGCAGTCCCAGACTGTGGCCAAACTCATGGATAAAGGTTGAAACCTCGGTATATTCCGACTGCATGTTGTAGTCATAGACCCACAGACCATAGCCAATTTCGATACCGCCGCGGCCATGCACCAGACCCTCAACAACAGGGCCTTTACCAATTGCGTTGGTTAATGAACTACGATGGGGCCAGATACGGTCTGCACATTGTTGCTCATCGGTCGGCAATAAATCGAAAATATCGGCGCTGGCATTATGGGTGAATTTTTCATTAAGTTTATACAGTCCCTGACAAGAGGACTGTCCTTTACCGGCATAGATGATCACCAGATGATCGAGATAGCCGTCGGCTTCATCACGATTGCCGTCACCATCATAGTCATTGGGGTCCCAGCGATCGTAATCTGACCAAGGGAAGTCAGGGTTATTTTTGTAAGCTACCGCCAACGCATCGGCAACAAGTTTTTCGGGGCTATTGTCATTGCGCCAGCTACCATCGCTATTCTGTATTGGTCGGCCGTAGTCAGACAGAGGTTTATTGACCTTAACCACCGGAAGCACGGTGCCAGTGATATGATATTGGCCTTTTGATTGGTGACGGTAATAGTGCGACAGGGTGCCGATCTTAGGCTTATTGATCGACCCATCGAACAGAAGCTTTTGTAGGTAGTTGCGGTTCTTTTTATGCTGTTGCTTATCGCCGGCAAAGCGATCATAACCAAGATCTGAAAACTCTACGCTGAGCACCAGTAGTCGGTGCGGGCGTGTGGCTGGTGCCAACACCGGTTTAATGGAGTCAGTCTTTATCTGTGGATTGCCCAATTGATCAAACCTGAAATTGGCCAGATGATTGATCAATTGCTGGGCCTGTATATCTGCGGCTGGGCTTGTATGCGACCCTAGCAGCATAAACAAGACCGCCGCTATGGAGGTGACCCTAATAAACTGCATTTGATTCTCCTGAGCACGCGTTAACTTGGTATCATTGTCGGACTATAAGGATTGGATTATGACCTGTGATATCGGGGCTGCGCAATGCCTTGTACTAGCGTCTGTAACCATTATTAGCTATTAGACTCATTATGATTTCACTGACAGAGATTGAACTGCGCCGAGGAACCAAGGTGCTGCTTAACCAAGCACAGCTGGTTATCCACCCAGGACAACATATCGGTATTATTGGTGCCAATGGTTGCGGTAAATCGAGTCTATTTAAATTATTGCTTGGCAGTTTATCGCCTGATGCTGGGGATTTATTTATTCCCAAGGACTGGCGTATTGCGCATATGGCGCAGGAGTTAGCCAGTTCTGATAAAAGTGCGCTGGAATTTGTGCTAGATGGTGATTCCGAATTGCGGCAAATTGAACGTGCCATTGAGCAAGCGTTGGCTATTGAGGACAATAATCGCTTGGCCGTCGAGTATGAAAAAATGGACGCTATCAGTGGTTTTGATGCGCGCTACCGCGCGGAACAATTACTTCATGGACTGGGTTTTCATCAAACGGAAATTAATCAGCCGGTCAGTAGCTTCTCAGGTGGCTGGCGCATTCGTTTAAATTTGGCGCAAGCGTTAATGCGACCCTCCGATTTGTTATTGCTTGATGAACCAACTAATCATTTAGATTTAGATGCCACCGTATGGCTAGAGCAATGGTTAAAAGCTTACTCTGGTACTTTATTGATTATTTCCCATGATCGAGATTTTATCGATAATGTGGTTGAACGCATTGTGCATATTGAGCGACAGCAGACTGTGGCTTATAAGGGTAATTACTCGTCCTTTGAGCGCGTGCGTGCCGAGCGGCTGGCACTGCAGCAAGCGAGCTTTGCAAAGCAACAAAAGCGTCGTAAAGACGTCGAGGCATTTGTGGCCCGTTTTCGCTACAAAGCATCGAAGGCTAAACAGGCACAGAGTCGCATCAAGGAGCTGGAGCGCATGGAAGATATCGCGCCAGCACATATTGATTCACCATTTTATTTTAATTTCTCCGCGCCGGAAAAAGCTTATAGTGCATTGGCTAATCTGAGTCAGGCCAATCTTGGATACGGTGAAGAAACTGTGCTTTCGCAGGTAAATATTGATTTACAACCAGGTAGTCGACTGGGTTTATTGGGGCCTAATGGTGCGGGTAAGTCAACGCTAATCACCAGTCTTACCGGTGATCTTCCATTGCTGTCTGGTGTTCGGGTTTATGGTGACAGTGTCAAAATCGGTTATTTTGCCCAGCATCAATTGGAGGTTTTAGATCTACAGGCTAGCCCGTTGCTGCATCTACAACGTATCAGTCCAATGGCGACTGATCAGGAGATAAGAAATTTCTTAGGCGGCTTTGACTTTCACAATGATAAAGCTCTTGATCCCATTGTGGATTTTTCTGGAGGTGAAAAAGCTCGCTTAGCGCTGGCTATCATTGTTTGGCAGAGACCCAATTTACTCTTACTAGACGAGCCGACTAACCATTTAGACTTGGAAATGCGTCATGCACTAACCATGGCATTGCAAAGTTATGAGGGGGCGCTGGTGGTGATATCCCACGATCGTCATTTACTGCGTAATACAGTGGATCAGTTTTTCTTAGTTGCTGAGGGGCGAGTAGAGGAATTTAAGGGTGATTTAAATGATTACCAAGACTGGTTAAAACAGTTTTCTCGCGAGATGGATGTCTCTGAGTACCCGGTTGAAGAGCCGGCGGTTGATAAAAAGTTGGCGCGACAGCAGGCTGCTGAAAGTCGCAAAAAAGTGGCACCGCTGAAGAAAGAGATAAAAGCGATTGAAACTAAGATGGATAAGCAACAAATATTACTGAATGGCATTGAGCACCAATTGGCTGATGCGACTATTTACGATGAACAAAATAAGCAACATTTAAAGACGGTTATTGCCGAGCAGGCTGAGCTAAAAAAGGTATTATCAGCGCTAGAGGAAAGCTGGTTGGAAAAGCAGGCGTTACTTGAGGGTTACGCTGAATAAGACAATATTACTATTGGGGAAAATCATATGAAGCAGGGTATTATTATTGGCGCCAGTTCAGGGATTGGTTGGGAATTGGCGGTGCAATTAGCGGCACAAGGTTACCAGCTAGGGCTGATGGCACGTCGTGATGGTTGCTTAAATAAATTGGCCGATAGTTTACCCGGCCAACATTTTGTGCAGAAAACGGATATTGCTAACGCCGAGCAAGCTCAGGCCGATTTAACCGGTCTGATTGAGAAAATGGGTGATGTTGAGCTGATTGTTGTTAATTCTGGCGTCGGCAGTATGGAGCGCCTATTGGATTGGGAAGTAGAGCGACAGATGATAGATGTCAATGTGCGTGGTTTTACTGCCATGTCGCTGACGTCGATGAATCATTTTGTGGCTCGGGGCAGCGGTCACTTGGTGGGGGTTTCATCTGTTGCGTCGCATTTATCTGGTGGTATCTCTCTCACCTATAACGCCAGCAAAGCCTATGTGTCTAATTATCTTGAGGGTATGCGCTCTCGGGCTCTACGATCCAAGTTGCCGATTACTGTGACCACGGTTGAGCCTGGTTTTGTTGAAACACCGATGGTGCAGGGTCAGCCGCCGTGGATGGCCTCGGTGGAGAAAGCCACAGCGCAGATGGTGACGGCGATTAATAAAAAGAAGAATCATGTGTTTGTTACAAAGCGTTGGCGCTTCGTTGCCATGTTAGTAGATGTACTACCCCGTGCGTTGATCCGTCGTTTTGTCTGATGATAGATAATTATCGACAGCGAGCATTGCTAGCGGCGGTCAAAAAGGGTGCGATCGATATGTTGCCTCTGAGTTTGGCGGTGTTGCCCTGGGGTATTCTATTTGGTTCCCTTGCGGTGCAGCGGGGCTTTAGCTGGCTTGAGGCACAGCTGTTTTCCGCGATTATTTTTGGTGGTGCAGTGCAGATTGTGACCGTGGAATTGATTGCAGATAACGCGCCATTACTGACCATATTATTCAGTGCATTGGTAATTAGCTCGCGTCATTTTCTCTACGGCCTTAGCTTGCGTGACAGACTGAGTCCACAGCCACTGCGCTGGCGAGTAGGCTTAGGGTTTTTATTAACGGATGAATTGTTCGCCCTATCCAGTCATCGCCGGGCTTATCAAACCAGATTTAGACTCTACTACGCGCTGGGTGCAGGGGGGAGTTTTTATTTAGCGTGGAATCTGTGGACATTTGCCGGCATTGTCGCGGGATCCTCCCTACCTGACTTAACGACACTGGGGTTAGACTTTGCCATTGCCGCCACTTTTATTGCCCTAGTGGTGCCTGAGATCAAATCTCTTCCCAGTCTGATTGCTGTCGTGGTCGCCGCTGTTACAGGGGTGCTATTTAGTCTGTGGCAGATTGAGTTGGGTCTAGTATGCGCGGCATTATTGGCCATGCTGGCAGGCTATGGTAGCGCCAAACTATTAAGGGTGTATCCATGACGCTGGTAACAATTTTATTATTGACGTGCATTACCTTTACCACGCGTTATCTATTCCTCGACGGTCGGTTACCTATTCGTCTTGGTCCAAATGTAAAGCATCTACTCAGCTACAGTGGCCCTGCTGTATTAACTGCGATCACTGCACCGATCTTACTAGTGCATGAACAACAGTTTGATTTAGCTACTGATAATCCCTATTTATGGGGTGCATTAATGGCCATCGTGGTGGCGTATAAAACTGGCTCTGTGTACTGGACTATTGGCTTGGGCATACTCGTATTTATTCTAGTTGGCGTGTAAACAGCATTTGCTACTGGGTACTCATAGGTCACTGAATTCAGTTGCCTTGTCGCAAAATCGACTGATCTGTAAAGGCAATCTTGGTACCATTTTTCACTGATATAATTCGCCGCAAAAATACAGTAGAGATATCCATTATGATCCCAAGAACACTATACGACTCCGACCATGATATGTTCCGCGATAGCTTGCGTAAATTTTTAGAAGCGGAGGCCATGCCTCATCATGAGCAGTGGGAAAAAGATGGCATGGTGAGTGACGACATTTGGCTTAAAGCGGGTGAGCAAGGCTTTCTCTGCCCCATGGTACCCGAGGAGTACGGCGGTGTTGGCACCGACTTTCTCTACAATTGCATTGTTAATGAAGAGATCGGCCGTTCTGGTTGTACTGGTCTGGGTTGGACGTTGCACAATGATATCTCTGTTCCCTATATCGTCCGCTATGGCAATGAACAGCAGAAGCAGAAATATTTGCCACGCTGCATCACCGGCGAACTTATTACCGCGATTGCCATGACTGAGCCCGGTGCAGGGTCTGATCTGCAGGGCACTAAAACTACCGCAGTATTGGACGGAGATCATTATATTCTCAACGGTTCAAAAACGTTTATTACCAACGGCCAAAAAGCGGGATTGGTGATTGTCGTCGCCAAAACCGATAGTAGTGCAGGTTCTAAAGGTATCAGCCTGTTTTTGGTAGAGTCGGATCTACCGGGTTTTAGTAAAGGTAAAAACCTGCATAAGTTGGGTTTAAAAGCTCAGGATACCTCCGAGTTATTTTTTCAGGACGTGCGCGTGCCAAAAGAAAATTTGCTTGGTGAGGAAGGGCGTGGCTTTATCTATCTGATGCAAGATTTACCTCAGGAGCGGCTCTCTATTGCGGTAGGAGCTGTAGCCAATGCGCAAGCAGTATTGGAGGCCACCATCGACTACACCAAAGAACGCAAAGCCTTTGGCACCACGGTGGCATCTTTTCAGAACACGCAATTTAAATTGGCGGAACTAGCCACCGAAGTGTCGGCGGCAGAGGTGTTTCTTGACCGTTGCACCGAACTATTACTGGAAGATAAGTTAGATACTGTTACCGCATCGAAACTTAAATTGTTGACCACCGATCTGCAATGTAAAGTCGCCGACGAGTGTCTGCAATTGCATGGCGGTTGGGGCTATATGTGGGAATACCCCGTTTGTCGCGCCTTTGCTGACTCCAGAGTGCAGCGTATCTATGGCGGCAGTAATGAGATTATGAAGCTGATTATCTCGCGGGATTTAATGAGCTAAATAAAATGTCTGCCCCGAAATCATAAAAAACGCCCCAAACGAGGGGCGTTTTTTATTGCGCTAATGCTCCGTCAGTCTTTGTAAGAGGGATCAATTTTCTCAATCAAACGAGTGAGCGCACTAAATTCCAGTTCGCCCGCTGGACCACCCATGGCCTGCATAGCCATGAGTTGTTCCGACTTGGCTAAAATATCTTCGCTTACTGGGATACTTGGCCGTCCGGTAGAGTCAGTTGCCACCTGTACTTCACAGGCTCGCTCCATACCCCATAGATTTAAGAAAGCTTCTGGAATGGTGCGACCACAAGCCAATAAACCATGGTTGCGCAAAATCATCAGGCTCTTGTCCCCCATATTGGCAATCAACCGAGGTTTTTCGTCATCCATCACTGTAATGCCCTCAAAGTCATGGTAGGCGATACGATTATGTAATAGCGCTGAGTAGAAATTATCATGGCGCAACCCCTCTTGCGTGCAGGCCACTGCCATACCCGCGTTGGTGTGAGTATGAGCAATACAGTGAACATCTGGACGCGCGGCATGAATAGCCGTATGAATCACAATACCTGCCGGATTAACGGCATAGTCGGTTGGTTCGAAAATATTGCCGTCGATATCGACCTTGACCAGATTAGATGCCTTGACTTCGCTGTAGTGAAGGCCATAGGGATTGATTAAAAAATGCTCTTGGTCACCCGGCACCTTCGCGGTTATGTGATTAAATATCATCTCACTCCAACCGATATAGTCGAAGATTCTGTAGCAGGCTGCCAACTGTACTCTGAGTTGTTGTTCTGTAAGTGCCATGGGTTCGCCCTCTTAAGTATTTTTGTTATGGCTATTGGTGCACCAATAGCTCCACTGATTTGTTAGTCTCACAGCAGTTAGGCTAGATTATTCAGCTGATTTACACTGATGTCACAGGCTAATAATGACTACTCAGTGCTAAAGAAGACGTTTTAGTTAACGCTGAGAAGTGCTTTAGCCGCAGCCCAGCCTGACTGCACCGCACCTTCAAACCGCGGGCCCGCAAAGGCGTCGCCAGCTACAGCCAATGGCGGTAGGTCTGTTGTCTCGCTCAATAGTAAATAGGGTGCATCGTCAACGACACTGGGTTTACTGTAGCGCCAACCATGGACCTGATATTGCGTTACCTTGGCGTTGCCCAGATAGGCACCTGCAGCATCAATAAGCTGTTGGCCAATTGCCATGCGGTCATCATCCAAGTGTGTGGCACTGTAGTCACCGCTGGCATGAATAGTGACCGCAGGAACCGTCGATAACCCTTTTTGTTGGTTATCACTAATCCAAGCAATAGGGCCCTGCTCTATTGCTAGAGCACCTGGTGGCGCTATTACTGTTGGGCCGTCGAGAATAGCTAATACGGCAATACAGCTCTCGTATTGAATACGCTTGAGGCGCGCCTGTTTGTCGGCAGGAATAACAATATCACCTGTTGCAAGTAAATCGATGGTCTGCGGCACTGGTGCAGTGAGCAGCATCGCACTGGCACTGACCGTTTGGTTATTATCTAACTGAGCTATCCATCCATTGCTCTGTTGGCCAACACGCGTGACACTGGTGGCGTGGATAATATCAATATCCTTGGCCAGATATTTTGCTACAGCATTCATTGTAGGCACACCACGGTATCTTGGATGACCATTGGGCTGGCCTGGGTAACTGCTGTACCACTCCTGTGCAACGCCCGCCTCAATCCAGCGCTCAACGGTTGCCCTAAATGATGCCTCTCTGGCGGTAAAAAACTGTGCGCCATGGTCGAAGGTAGCATCATCTATTCGCCGACTCGCTAGGCGACCCCCGATACCTCGGCCTTTATCAACAACCAAGACATTAAGCCCAGCTTGCTGTAGCTTATTAGCGGCACTCAGGCCAGCAAGGCCAGCACCAATGATTAAGACGTCGGTGTTATAAGATAGAGACATAGGGATTAGGCTTATTGTTTTTTAGCAGTGGATTTACAGCGCACTGAGCAGTAACGCACCTCATCCCAGACCTTGGCCCACTTTTTACGCCAAGTAAAGGGCCGCTCACAAATAGGACAGATTTTATTGGGCAAGTCAGATTTTTTACGCATTGCAGGCATTGCTAGATTATCGCAGACATTATGTTGTTGGTGATAGTAAACCGCATCTGCAAGAGATTTATGCGGCGGTAAGTGCCGCACCAGCGAGGGTAATACGATGCATTAGTCGTTGCTGGCCCTGATAGTCATTATCAGCCATATGCCAAGTGCGGCGGTTATCCCAAAAGGTCACCGAGCCCGGCTGCCAGTTAAAACTGCAGGTAAACTGAGGCTGAGTAACATGAGCATAGAGTTCATCTAACAGTTCGCGACTATCGGCAAATTCCCAATCTTGAAACTGTATGGTGTGACCTGGATTAACATAGAGTACTTTGCGCCCACTTTGCGGATGACGAATTACCACAGGATGGGTAGCGTCACCAACTCGATCCATACCACCCAACTGTTCCGCTAAATCAGTAATACGATAAAGGCCATTCTCACCATAGAGGTGCTTATTGGAGTGCACTGCATAGAGCCCCTCAATACGTTTTTTGAGATCGTCTGGCAGGGCATCATAGGCCGCGGCCAAATCAGCAAAGCGAGTATTACCGCCTGTTATTGGTAATGTCCGTGCGACAAGGATACTGCCCAAGGCGGGTTCATCATCGTAGGAGTGATCAGTGTGCCAGCCGCCACCAATATTGGTTTGTTGGGTTTTCTCTTTGCGTACTTCAGCTATCTCTGGGTGCTCTGCTGTGGTTTTAAAGAACTTATTCACCACTATGTCGCCAAAACGACGGGCAAAGCGCAAATGCTCTTCAGGCGGTAACACTTGGTCGCGGAAAAACAGCAGGCCATGCTCGGCAAACAGAGTGCGCAATTTATCTAATTCATCATCGGTTATGCTGGCCAGTTGCAAACCACTCACCACCGCACCGCAGTTTTCGAAGGGGGACACCTGCATAGCTATCTCCAAATGAACGTACTATCGAATGCTATTGGAGCATTTTATTTATTGACTGTCACCTCGAGTGATAAGTTTACATCTCACAGTAACGGTCTAATCTGAACTTTGTTTGCATCAGATGCGCAAAATAGATGCTAGACTGAAATGCAGGATGTCAAAGCTACACGGATAAGGTGTTTTCTTTACGACTTGCGAAAACTAATACTGTGATAGATATTATCGAATCAAATCATCTTAAATCTGTATTTAATTAGACAAAGGTACGACTATTAATGCCAGTTAAGTAGATCTTATTTTTAGTTGTACTAATTACTTTGAACGGATAGAGTCTCGAATGTCACTGCAGGCTGACAAGATATAGTCAAGTTCAGTTGAAGATAAATTGCTATTTAACGAAAAGCGTAGCAGAGAGCGATTTTTTGGGGTAGCTGGGGCACAAAATACTGAGCCAAATATCTTTCTTGCCTCTAGCGCATCGCGAATCTGCTCAGTTGCACTTTCTTCACCTCCCTCTAAAGACACAATATGAGACATACTAGCAATTGCGTAGCCCAGTTTGGTTAGACCTTCTCTAATATATGCCGCATTCCTATGCAGTTTTTTTCTTCGTTTGTTGCTCTTTGATATCAGGTCCAGAGTAGCGGTTAGACCAACGATCTCATAAGGTAAAAGAGTTGAGCTAAAAATCATTGGATAAGCAACATACGGTAAGCACTGAGCCACAGGTTCTGAGCAAAAAACAATACCTGCCCTCGATGCAAAAGTTTTGGCAAGACTTGCAGTGATGAAATGAACCTGGTCTGTCAGCCCAAGTTCCGCAACTAGCCCCGACCCTCTAGGGCCATGAGTGCCCAGTGAGTGTGACTCATCAACTACCAGTGCACACCCATATTGAGTGGCCAAATCTACCACATCAATAAGAGGGCAAAGGTCGCCATTTGTGCTGTAAATAGAATCGACCACTATAATGCCTTGTCCATTTTTTTTGATAAGACTTTCTAGCGAATTTGGATTGTTATGTCTAAATGGTATAGCTCTGGCACCACAGGTTCTGATACCTTCCCACAGCGACATATGGGCGAAAAAATCAATGTAAATATTAGTATTCTTATCTGCTATTACCTGCATAAGTCCAACATTTGCCATCCATCCAGATTGAGTTAATATTGCTTTTTCATAACCTACATAGTCAGATATCTTAGATTCAAATACACCTTTTGGTGAATCCTCATGGAAAAAAACTGCTGACATAACCGCAGCGTTTTCATTGTGCTGCAAACTGGTGATTTGTGCTTTGGTAATACTTGGATGTCTTGAAAGACTAAGATAATCGTTACTCTGTAGCATGAGCGCATCAGCTGTAGGTACTTTCCCCAACACTAAAGGTTTTCCGGTTTTTTTGCTGGATGATATCGTCTGCCCATATATGTCCAATTTTTTTTGAATAAAGTTGGGTGAAGAGTCTACAGAATAGAATCCTCCGTGTTTTAGTGTCCTATACTTGGGTACTCTGAGGTTTGAAATAACTTGTAAATTCGTCATATGGTGTCCCTTCATATGATTACTAATTGTTGGCTCATGACTGTTACTGCCGTTTGATGATGTAGATACCTCCTTAGTTTAAGTTAACGAAGAGCTTGCTACCGAGAAATATAGATCTGGCCACATGATTATGGATATTCAGCAAAGATTGTTAACTGTTCTGGATTATGCGGAAAGCAATTTAGTTTTTATTGGCCTGTTGGGCTCAGTTGGTTTTCCTTTGTATTTCTTTATTTGGAACTATTGGTGTCCGCAACCCTATGAAAATATTTGGCTGCGCCTGTTTTGTAGTATTCTTCACACTCCGTGGCTCTTTTACGAGAAGTTCTTATATAAATATAAAAGTTTTTTTTCCATATATTTTTTAATCACGATCTTCATTGGTTTACCTTTCTTTTTCAGTTTTATGCTTTTAAAGAATGAGTTTTCTGTGGTCTGGGCAATGTCATTTATGGCGGCGCTATCATTGCTGATTATCGTGGTTTACGATTGGCTACTTGTCAGTTCAATGATAATTCTGGGTTTCTTTCTTGCGTATATCCTAATAGTTATCAATGATGGTTCTATTTCATTTACCTATTTTCAGTTCGAGTACATTCCCAGCTATATTTTTGTACTAGTAGCTTGTACTTTGGCAAGCCATCGGCACAAAATAGATCGTCAATTAAGAATTAAACTAAAACAATCCTTGGCAGGCTCTATCGCGCATGAGATGCGCAACCCTCTGGCACAGATTCATGGCAGTTTACAGCTGGTGCAGATGCAGACTCCTGATCTCACTAGCAATGGTTACATTAAAAATGCTTATAGAGTTATTAAAAATGGCCTACAGGTCATTGATATAACTATGGATGCAATTAAGGATAAACCGATTGATTGTGATAGCTTTTCATTACTGTCAGCGCGCGATTTAGTGGTGGAAAGTGTGGCAGATTTCGCCTATATCGAGGCGGAGCATACTAATAAAGTTTCTGTTACGGGTGGGGACTTTAAAATAATGGCCAATCCGGTGATGCTCAAGTACGTGCTGTACAACCTGATTAAAAACGCGCTGTGGTATGTAAAAGCTCTGCCCGATGCGGCAATTGTTATTTCAGTGACTGGTAATCAAGTTGAGGTGCGTGATACAGGTCCGGGTATTGCCGCTGATATTATTCCCAAACTCTTTGATGACTTTTACAGCGCCGACAAACAGGGTGGCACTGGTCTGGGACTATCCTATTGCAAGCGCACTATGATGGCCTTGGGGGGTGATATTTATTGCCATTCAGAGCTAGGTCATTACACCGCTTTTGTGTTGTTATTTCCTGTGCCATCGGAACAGCAGATTGAAAGGGCTAATGTTAAGGCGTCCTTGCCTAAATAATCCTGAGTGGGTCGATTATTTATCCAAGCTCCAGATACCGGCGCCACGTACTGCGATAAACAAGAATGCAAAGCAGAAAAATGCGGCGAGTTCGCCACCGTTAAGCAGGGGAAATACATCTTTCATTCCATGCACCATCCAGTAGGCTACTGCCATGGTGCCACTGCAAATAAATGCTGCAGGTCGGGTAAATAGTCCGATCATAACCAGAGCGCCACCTACTAATTCGATGGTGCCGGCAGTGTACATCAGGGGATTGAGTGGATAGGGGAAGTCCTGAGGAAAATTAAACAGCTTTTGGGTGCCATGCCAGATAAACAAAAAACCGGTGACAATACGCAATAGGGCGTAAGACTGATCCTCACGGCCGTCCAACAAGTTATTTAGAAAGTTCATATGATAATCCTTTTTATTATTGGTGATATGACTCCCGTTTTATAACAGGAATCCGAATAAAAAGACAACTTATCTAAAGATAGGGCTGGTTAACTTGTTGTAGACACCGTCGCAGCATTGAGTGCATTGACATAGTCTGCGCCATGACCATGTTGCTGAGCAATTTGCGCCAGAGTATGTCCCTCTGGATTGGTGGCATCTATGTCGTGACCCGCCTCTACAAAGAAGCTTAAGAAAGTGGCAAAGTTATCAATATTCATACCGCGGTAGGCTTTTTCCAGCAAGTGGAAGTCTCTGTTGACACCGACTGGGGGCTGATAGTCTAAAAAGCTTTTTACTCGCTCGTCATCGAATACTTCACCGAGGACTTTCTGTTTATCTTTCTTAAGTGACATAGTTTTCCTAAGTTTTACAGCAGTTCATTTAGTTTGTTAGCTAAAATTTGATTGACCTGTTGGGGGTTAGCTTGGCCTTTTGAGGCCTTCATAATCTGTCCCATAAAGCCACCGAGTTTTTTCTTGCGCTTGGTTTCATCGCTGTTAATGTAGTCGTCGACCATAGCTTGATTGGCGGCGAGAACATCGGCAACGAGCTGTTCCAGTGCGCCACTGTCAGATACTTGCTTTAACCCGCGCTGTTCAATAATGTGGTCTGCGTCACCTTCGCCGGCCCATATGCCATCAAATACTTGTTTGGCCATTTTGCCGCTGATGCTGTTGTCGGCAATTCTGATGATTAAGCCACCTAATTGTTCGGCATTAACAGGGCTATTGGTCACTGATAGGTCTTCATTGTTGAGTCTTGCGCTAAGCTCACCCATGGTCCAGTTGGCTGTTAGTTTAGCATTGCCAGACTGTTCGGTTGCCGTTTCGAAGTAGGCTGCCATAGTTGCATCGGCGCTAAGCACACCGGCATCGTAATCTGACAGTCCATATTGCTCAATAAAGCGTCTGCGGCGGGCATCTGGCAGCTCTGGTAGATTGCGGCGCAGTTCATCTATGGTTTCATCGCTGACAATAACGGGTAATAAATCAGGACAGGGGAAGTAGCGATAGTCGTTGGCTTCTTCTTTACTGCGCATCGAGCGAGAAACTTTCGTGTCACCATTGTACAAGCGAGTTTCCTGAACCACGGTGCCGCCATCTTCAATAAGGTCGATTTGGCGCTCAACTTCTTTGGTAATAGCTTCTTCCATAAATTTGAAAGAATTGAGGTTTTTGGTTTCAGTTCTAGTGCCGAGGGTCTCGCTACCTTTAGGTTTGACTGAGACATTGACATCAAAACGCATACTGCCTTGAGACATCTCGCCATCACAGATACCAATTGAGGTAACAATGCTGTGTAATTTTCGGGCAAAGGCCACGGCTTCCTCGGCATTGCTCATATCGGGCTCTGAGACAATCTCAATAAGTGGTGTGCCAGCACGATTTAAATCAATACCAGAAACACCGTGACGAAAATCCCCTTCATGTAACGATTTTCCGGCATCTTCCTCTAGATGGGCATGGTGTATGCGCACTATTTTGGTGCTACCATCGGCGAGCTGAATTTCGACATTACCGCGCCCGACAATGGGTTTTTCTAGCTGGGTGGTTTGGTAGCCTTTAGGTAAGTCGGGATAGAAATAGTTTTTGCGCTCAAAGGCTGACTCTTTGCCAATTTCTGCATCAATGGCCAGACCAAACATCACGGCATAGTTCACGGCCTGTTGGTTGAGTACGGGCAATGTACCTGGCATTGCTAGATCAATGGCGCAAGCCTGAGTATTGGGTTCGGCGCCAAAAGCGGTGCTGGCGCCGGAAAAAATTTTTGTTTTGGTCGCCAGCTGCACATGCACTTCCAGACCGATCACGGTGTCCCAGCTCATTGGATGCCCTCCGGTGCTTGTTTGTGCCAGTCGGTATGACACTGGTACTGGTGGGCAATATTTAACATGCGTGCTTCGTCGAAGTAGTTACCGATAATCTGCAAGCCTACGGGCTTGTTATCCACCATACCGCAGGGTAGTGACATACCGGGAAGTCCCGCGAGGTTGGTGGCGATGGTGTAAATATCTTCTAGGTACATCGCCACTGGGTCATCCCCTTTGGAGCCAAATTTAAAGGCGGGTGAGGGACAGGTTGGGCCCATAATAACATCGACCTGCTGAAATGCTTTTTCGAAGTCCTGTTGAATAAGTTGGCGCACTTGCTGGGCTTTGCCATAGTAAGCGTCGTAATAACCGGCTGATAGACAGTAGGTGCCAATCAGAATGCGACGCTGCACCTCTTCTCCGAAACCTTCGGCTCTAGTGCGGGTGTAGAGGTCTTGCAGGTCGGTCGGCTGGTCGCAGCGATAGCCATATTTAACACCATCAAAGCGAGATAGGTTGGCTGAGGCCTCGGCTGGAGCAATAACATAATACGCTGGCACCGATAGGCCGGTGTTAGGCAAGCTTATATCGACTAGTTCTGCGCCCTGTGCTTCCAATTCCGCGAGGGCGGCACGCACTGCGCGCTCGGTGCCTGGGTTTAATCCCTCGGAAAAATATTCAGCTGGCACACCGATTTTTAGCCCTTTGACGCTATTCTCTAAACTGCTGCTATAGTCTGGCACTTCTCTATCTATACAGGTGGAGTCTTTGTTGTCGAAACTGGCCATGCAACTCAGCATGATGGCGCAGTCTTCTGCAGTACGAGCCATAGGGCCGCCTTGATCGAGACTGGAGGCGAAGGCAATCATGCCCCAGCGTGAGACTCGGCCATAAGTCGGTTTTAAGCCGGTAATACCGCATAGAGCGGCGGGTTGACGAATAGAGCCGCCAGTATCTGTGGCGGTTGCGCCTGGCGCCAAGCGCGCGGCGATGGCGGCAGCGGAGCCTCCGGAAGAACCTCCGGGGACACAGTCGGTGCTCCAAGGGTTTCGTACTGACCCGTAGAAGCTCGTTTCATTGGAGGAGCCCATGGCAAACTCATCCATATTGGTTTTGCCCAAAACAACGGCACCGGCTTGTTGAAAATTTTCCACCACTGTTGCGTTGTAGGGAGGGATAAAGTTATCCAACATTTTTGAACCACAGCTGGTGCGAATACCCTGGGTGCAGAAGATATCCTTATGCACAATGGGTACCCCACACAGGGCTGGCGCATTGCCTGCTGCCAGCCGCTGGTCGGCCGCCGCCGCCGCTTTCAATGCCTCTTCGGCCGTGACTGTTATCACAGCGTTGTACTGCGGGTCCAGTTCGGCGATGCGCGCCAGAAAGTGCTGAGTCAATTCAACACTAGAGAATTGTTTGCTTTGCAGATCACGAATAAGCTCGGCAATGGTGAGGTTGTGCATAGTAGTGGATCGCTTTTATTCGATGACTTTTGGCACTAAAAAAAGGCCGTTTTCAGTATCAGGTGCCACGGTTTGAAGTGCTTCGCGCTGGTTGAGCTCAGTAACCTCATCTTTTCGCAGACGCTGGATGGCCTGCATGGGATGTGACATTGCGGGGACACCGTTAGTATCGGCAGCCTGCAGTTGGTCGACTAAGGATAAAACACTACTAAGGCGCTCGCTTACTTCACTGATGGTACTATCGTCTATAGCAATACGGGCTAATGTTGCTAGCTTTTCGATTTCTTGCCGTTCTATGCTCATTTTTAGATCTCTGGATTGGCTGTAGTGCGAATGTTTTCAGCGCCGCAATTTTCACAACTAAACACTGTATTATCAACCTTTAGTTAACCTAAGTTAGGGGGTAAAACCGCTAAAATCCCCTATTTTCGGTGTTTTTGCATTGTTTTAAGCTTTTTTTACACAGTAGTGGGATCTTTTGCTAAAGATCGGCTAGAATTCGCCTCAACATTTAAAAACAGTGCTTTTGTTGCAGTTGTGTAACTGAGCAAGGTAAATCATAAAACGTTAATTTTATCTGTCTGCGCCTAAAGTGTGGCGGGCAGTGGTTGAGGACTACAAGTCAATGTTATTCAAAAAATTACGCGGTTTTTTCTCTAGCGATCTGTCAATCGATCTAGGGACTGCAAACACACTTATTTATGTCCGCGAAAAAGGCATTGTTTTAAACGAGCCATCGGTGGTTGCTATCCGCCAGCATTTGGGTCAAAAAATTGTTGAGGCGGTCGGTGTTGATGCCAAGCGTATGTTGGGCCGCACGCCCGGTAATATCACCGCGATTCGTCCGCTGAAGGATGGTGTTATTGCCGATTTTCAGGTAACTGAGAAAATGCTCCAGCACTTTATCAAAAAAGTACATTCGAAAAGCTTGGTCCCTCCCAGTCCTAGAGTGCTTATTTGCGTTCCCTGTATGGCGACAGAAGTTGAAAAGCGGGCTATTAAGGAGTCAGCCTACAGTGCTGGTGCGCGAGAGGTGTTCCTAATCGAAGAGCCGATGGCTGCTGCAATCGGTGCAGGTCTTCCAGTTGAAGAGGCGGTGGGCTCAATGGTTGTCGACATTGGTGGTGGTACCACTGAAATTGCAATCTTGTCACTTAATGGCGTGGTATTTTCTGATTCTGTGCGTATTGGCGGTGATCGGTTTGATGAGGCTATCGTTAACTTTGTGCGTCGTAAGTACGGCAGTGTTATTGGTGACACGACTGCTGAGCGCATTAAGATGGAGATTGGTGCGGCCTATTTGGCGAAAGAAGTAAGAGAGATTGATGTGCGCGGTCGCAATCTGGCGGAGGGTGTGCCGAAAAGCTTTACCCTGACCAGTGATGAGATATTGGAAGCTTTACAGGAGCCGCTTGCGGGCATTGTGCAGGCGGTTAAACGGGTGCTAGAGCAGTCGCCACCAGAATTGGCGTCTGATATTGCTGAAACAGGTGTTGTCTTGACCGGTGGCGGTGCTCTCTTAAGGGATCTCGATCGTTTATTGACCCATGAAACGGGCTTGCCGGTGATTCTGTCTGAGGAACCGCTTACCTGTGTGGCTCGAGGGGGCGGTGAGGCACTTGAGATGATGGACAATAGAGGCATGGATACACTAACTCACTAATGCTGAGTAGTTGCTAGCTGTTATGGTAACAGCTGGCACTGTGGATTGGGCTTATGAAAAATGTATTTGCCAAGTCGTCCTCTCCGTTGCGCAAGATGTTTCTTGTCAGTCTTGTTGCCTTTGGCTTAATGTTTCTGGATAACGGGACGTCTTGGTTGTCGTCGATTTATCGTGTGGCTGATAATTTGGTGCGGCCACTTTACTGGATTACCAACATCCCCAGTCGTGTTCAGGAATGGGGTCAGCTCAACGTGACCTCCCGCACTATTATCGAACAAGAGAATACGCGACTCAAACAAGAGAGTCTGATCCATCGTGGCCAGTTACAGCGCATGTCCGAGCTAGCGGCAGAAAATATGCGGTTACGCCAGTTGCTTAACGCAACAGAGCTCTTGATGGATAGTGTGTTGGTAACGGATGTTATTGGCGTCTCTCCCAGCCCGTATAGTCACACTGTGACAATCGATCGAGGCCTTGATGATGGTGTCTATGTCGGTCAGCCGCTTCTCGACGCTGATGGTCTTATGGGGCAGATTATCTCTGTTTATGGTGGTCATAGCGTCGCTATGCTAATTACTGATAGTTCCCATGCTCTTCCGGTGCAAGTATTGCGTAATGGTGTGCGCTCAATTGTCGAAGGTAGCTCTGACTATAATCGTATGAGGCTAAGATATGTATCACCGACTGCAGATATTGTTATTGGTGATCAATTGGTGAGTTCTGGTCTCGGCGGGCGTTTTCCAGCGGGTTACCCTGTGGGCACTGTTTCGACTATCGAGCAAGGCCTCGGTGAGACCTTTGTCGATGTGGAAGTCGACCCTTCAGCTCAGCTCGATCGCAGTCGACATCTGCTATTAGTGTTTACCTCTGACACCAGTGCCATCGATGGGAGTGCTCGGTGAACCCCAGTAACATGTCAAGTCCGGTTATTATCTCATTGATAGTCGCCATTATTTTTCAACTTATCCCGGTATCTGGCGACTGGATCCTTTGGCGGCCGAACTTCTTGATGCTGGTTACCGTTGCTTGGATCCTCTATAAGCCTGCGTATTTTGGTATTGGTTTTGCGGCATTTGTTGGGTTATTGGCGGATACCGTATTTCGTACAGGTCTGGGTCATTATGTTTTAGTGTTTGCTGCTTGCGGTGCAATTGCTAATTTATTGAGCCGTTGGTTGACCTATTTTTCCTATTTTCACCGTGCGGTATTGATCTTTATTCTGGTGATGTTTACCGGCCTGGTGGAGGCCGCATTGTTCTCGATTAGAGATATGCCTGTAGATTTTGCGCATGTCCCCGTTTTGGGTCTGACCAGTGCGATTGTATGGGTTTTGGTAGATAAATTTGTAGCCATTTTAAATTCCACCTATCGCTAGTTTACCAGCTGCTTGCTAGGAAATTATTTTGTCAGACTCAGATTTAATTCTTGCCTCTGCCTCTCCACGTCGTGCGGCTCTGCTTGCTCAGATTGGAGTAAAGTTTACTGTCGCTCCCGCTAATATTAACGAGAGTCAACGGCAGCAAGAATCTGCCGTTGACTATGTGACGCGTATGGCGCTGGAGAAAGCCGCGGCGGGACGTATAGATCAGCAACTGGGGATAGCTGTTTTAGGTGCTGATACTGCGGTGGTCTGCAATGGGCAGGTTTTTGGGCAACCTATTGACCGTTCCGATGCTCGTAGAATGCTACTGGCACTATCGGATAAAACACATAGCGTATTGTCTGCGGTAGCTGTGGATAATGGGATTAATCGCAGTATGCTATTGTCTGAGTCTCTGGTGAGGTTTCGCCAAATTACTGCGCAGGACTGTGATAATTACTGGCAGACTGGAGAGCCGCTAGGTAAGGCGGGTGGGTATGCCATACAGGGTTTTGGCGCGATTTTTGTGGCTCACCTTGAGGGCAGTTATAGTGGCGTTGTGGGTTTGCCAATTGCTGAAACTGAAATGCTATTAAAGCAGTTTGCTATCCCCATTTGGCAGGACGCTTGAGCTGTCCTGTTAATGTTGTAATGACAACAGAAGTTATCTTATGGCAAACATAATATGAGCCGAGAAATTCTTATCAATATTACGCCCGTCGAGACTCGCGTAGCGGTGGTAGAAAACGGTGTGCCGCAAGAAATTTCCATAGAGCGCAGTCAGAAACGTGGTCTGGTTGGCAATATCTATAAAGCTATTGTGGTCCGCATATTGCCGGGTATGCAGGCGGCTTTTCTGGATATTGGTGAAGAGCGGACGGCATTTTTGCATGTGGATGACTTGTATCAGCCGCACACTGAGCAAGGCGCAATCTCGGATATTCAGCAGCTATTGCGTACGGGACAGGAAATTTTGGTTCAGGTTATTAAGGATCCCATAAGCAGTAAGGGTGCGCGACTCACTACACAGCTGTCACTGGCTTCTCGCTATTTAGTTTATATGGATAAAAATGATCACAACGGTATATCTCAGCGCATTGAAGATGAGCAGGAGCGCGAGCGCCTCAAAGATATTATTGAGACTGCTGCGACAGAGACTGAATTGCACGGAGCAGGAGGTTTTATTGTGCGGACGGTTGCGGATGGTGTCTCAGCTGCTGCATTGCGGTCGGATATGCGGTATCTGCAGCGATTGTGGCAGCATGTTGAATCGAGCCAATCTCAACTTAAAGGGCCCTGCTGTATTTATGAGGAATTGCCGCTCTATAAGCGAGCATTACGAGATATGGCTAGCGACGAGGTAGAAAAAATCCTCGTGGATTCGCGGGAAGTGTTGGAGAAACTAAATCATTTTGCCAGTAAATTTAGTCCTGAAATCGCCAATTTAATTGAGCACTATCCAGGTGAACGTCCGTTATTCTTCCTGCATGGTATTGAGGGTGAGATAGCTAAGGCGTTGCAGCGATCGGTATCATTAAAATCTGGCGGTCATCTGGTGATAGACCAGACTGAGGCGATGACGACCGTTGATGTTAATACAGGGAGTTTTGTTGGTCACCGCAATCTTGAGGAGACTATTTACAAAACCAATCTAGAGGCGGCGGTCGCCGTTGCTAGGCAACTGCGTATGCGAAACTTGGGTGGCATTATTATTGTCGATTTTATTGATATGCAGAGTGCGGAGCATCAGCGACAGGTATTGCGCAGTTTTGAAAAAGCTCTGGATCGGGATCGCGCGAAGACCGCAATATCGGGTGTAACCGAACTGGGATTAGTGCAGGTTACGCGTAAGCGCACCAGTGAAAGCTTGGGTCGCGTTCTCTGTGAGGACTGCCCGACCTGCGATGGCGGGGGCACGATAAAGTCAGCGGAGACCGTTAGCTACGAAGTGTTGCGTGAAATACTGAGAGTTGCCCGTGCCTATGAATGTGAGCAATTGCGAGTGTTGGCCTGTTCGGCGGTTATTGAGCGATTGTTGGATGAGGACTCTGCTCAAGTAGCTGATTTGGAGACATTTATTGACTGTACCATTCAGTTTCGCGCAGAGGATCTTTTTGCGCGCGATCACTTTGATATTATTCCGGTTTAATCTATGAATCATTTGCCCACAAAAATAATGCATATCGCCAACCGTTGGTTTTGGCGATTGATTGCGTTATTGATTATTGGGATGGTTATTTTGATTGTGATTGGGCGTCAGACCATTGGCGGTATTGATCAGTTGCGTCCAACTCTACAGACGTTAATTGCCGAAAATATAGATATGGAAGTCAGATTGGGACCGTTGCGAGGCGAATGGCCCAGATTAGTTCCGATCTTGGAGGTCGATAAGGTCGAGGTTATTACCGAAGACACAGGCGTCGCTATTTCTCTAGATCATGGTCGTGCCAATCTCGATGTTTTTAATAGTCTTAGATTCCGATCGCCAATTTGGCGCGAGTTTAGTATTGATCAGTTAACTTTTGATGCGGTAGAGGATCGCTACGGTAATTGGAGTATTAAAGGTTTTGAGGGGAAGTCCCAAGCTGATTTGACGCTTATTTTAGACCCGCTTTTTTATAGCCGTTTGATTCATATACAGTCTGTTGTCGCTAATCTACAGTTTTTCTCAGGCAAGCAAATACAGGTGCATAGTAATGATGTGAGATTGGAAAATGATTCAGATTTCCATCGTGCTGAATTATCGCTGCGACTGTCAGATCAAGATGTTCCAGCCTACTTGTTGCTAGAAGGTTTTGGTGATCCTGCAGACCTTGCGTCATTTCATGCCGATGGTTATTTGCGTCTGTCTGATCTCAACTTATCTCAACCTGCATTAGCGCTATTAAAGTCTTTATTGCCTCAATTATTCGCCAACTTACAGGAGCTTGAGGCTAAATCTAGTGGTCAGCTGTGGTTCGATATCCACCCCGGTGGCGGATTGGATTTTGAAGGCGAGCTAGTTGTGTCTGAGGTACCACTCAATTGGTTGGCTGAAGTGCCGCCACTGGAAAATATTAGCACTGAAATTACTGGATGGTTTACGCCTAGTTCAGACTGGGGGTTGAGATTACAGGACTTCAATGTATCTTGGTCTAAAACAAAAATTAAACCATTGGATTTAGTGTTTAATCAACGCCTTGGTTCTGAGTGGCGCGACTTTGATATCTCAGTCAATCACGTCGATCTTACATTTCTTACCGATCTACTGCGCCAAACTCGTTTGCCAACTGAAACGTTGCTGACTTTTCTCGATGAGGTAAGGCCTGAGGGGCGACTTAATGCACTTACTTTGGGCCATAACCAGACAGGCTATTATGCTTCAGCTAATTTGCAAGCGATTAATACGCAAGCCTATAAAGGTGCTCCAGCGGTTAAAAGCATGGATGGTTATATTGAGCTGCAGGAGAAAACCGGTCTTTTTCATCTAGATGATAAGAATGGATTTGATGTTTATTTTCCCAAGGCGTACAGCGACTATCTCCATGTGGAAAGCGCTGAAGGTACTGTTTATTTAGACTGGCATGCCGAGAGTAAAACTCTGACCTTAGAGAGTGAGCCGGTTAAGACAACGGTCGATGCGGGGACTAGCCATATTATGTTTTCGGTAGAGCAGCAATTAAATAAAGGGCTTGTTCCAGAGGTTGATTTGGTTATTGGCGGCCATAATCTCGATGCTCGATTAAGCAAACAGTATCTTCCTTTAAAGACTCCAGCAGCATTGCGTAAATGGATTGAGACTGCTGTGGTTGCCGCGGATGTAAAAGAATTTGCCATGGCCTATCGTCATGGGCCACCGCGCAATGATGTTCGCGCAAGAACTACTCAGATACTGATGCGAGCCGAGAATACTAATATTGATTATCACCCGGATTGGCCAGGCTTACGTGATCTGGATACGCTGGTGTTGGTGGATGATGGCTACGTCGAGTCCACGGCAAGTGCCGGAAGTCTGGGAGGCAATAATATTATCTCCGCTCGGGCAACTTACGATAGTACAGCAGCCCCAAGTCAGCGACAGTTATTTGTCGATAGCCGTTTGGTCGGTGGGCTATCTGAAAGTATTAGTTTTTTGGCTCAGTCTCCAGTAAGTAAAAGTATTGGTCCCTTGGCAGAATGGGAGTTTTCTGGAACCGCTACTACAGAAATGCGCCTACAGATCCCGATGGTTAAACGCTCAAACACTGATTCGGTAAAGACCAAGTACAGTATTACTACTGCGTTGAGTGATGTTGAATTAGCGATACCGGATTCACCTATCTCGGTAGTGGATATCAACGGTGATGTACATTTTTCTGTTTTGCATGGATTGCAATCAAACAATATCAGCGGAACCTTTTGGCAACGACCTCTGACAGCGAGGTTATATAAAGCCAATGGTGAGCAAAAACTTGCGCTTAAGGCTGACCTTGAGCCAAGCAGTCTCAGTCAATTAGTTGCCTTCCCTTGGGCTGAGGTACTGATCGGTAATATGGCGATTGAGGGGCTCTTAAGTATTCCGCCTGTTGCAAGCGGCAAATCAGTTACATTAGATGTTGTTAGCCAATTGCAGGGCAACGAAGTGCGCTTACCTCAACCATTGGCTCTATCTGCTGCGGAACAGCGAGCGATGGAAATCAGTGTTTCTTTCAATCCCGCCTTGCATCAAATTAAAGCGCAGTATGGTGAAAAACTGAATGCCGATCTGTATTTTTCTGGAGGTGCTCTATCTCAGGGGTTAGTCAGCTATGATCGTACAGATATTGCTGTTCAGGACGACGAGTTAATCATTGCCGCTTATGTACCTACCGCTGAATGGCCGCAATGGGCGCCTGTAGTAGCGCTTTTTTCTCAGGGTAAAGACGGTCAGAAACGGCAGAAGTTAAGCCCTGTTTTTGATCTTAATTTCGATTATCTTGATTTGGCAACGTTCCGCGTAAATGATGTCAACGCTAAAGTAACATTGGTGGATGATTCTACCGAAATACTTTTCGCCACTGATCTCGCCGATGGACTGCTAGTGCTAGACACGGGTCGTCAAAAGGTGCCTATGATAAATCTTTCGCGCTTAAGCCTGCCAAATGACTTGCTTGAGCAAAAAGTAGGTCAGCAATCGATGGATCCACGCACATTTTTTGCATTAGACCTATCCATTGATCAACTGTCTATTGGTGATAAGAATTGGGGTTCCATCGCATTTGATTTGCGCCCTGAGGTGTCTGGCGCCGCTTTTAACAATATAAAAGGTGAGTTGCTCGGTCTCCGCCCTGGCTTATTCAATGACCAGCCAGCGACTGAGTTTTTCTGGAGTTTTGATGGTGCAGTACATAATAGTCGCTTGGTAGGTCCTGTGGGGGTAGGCAACCTTGGTGATATGTTTGATCGCTTCGATATTGATAAGGTACTTGATAGTAAGTCAGGAAGATTAGTATTTGATCTGTCCTGGCAAGAGAAACCCTGGCTCTTCAGTCGAGATAATATCCGCGGTGATTTTCAGATTGAGTTAGCCGATGGCAGTTTTTACAAGTCAGCTGGTGGCGCTAACGGCGTACTGAAACTGGTGAGCTTATTTAACTTTGCTAATTGGCTACGCCGCCTACAATTAGATTTTTCAGATGTGGTTGGGCAAAACCTCGCCTTTAATGAACTTGCTGGCACACTGCACTTTGAGGATGGGGTCGCTAGTTTGCGCGATCCATTAAAGATGAATATGCCCTCAGGTCGCATGAGCATGGCAGGCGATTTTGATTTGGTTAATGAGACGGTGGATACCCGACTAGTGGCGACGCTACCGGTAGCGACTAACCTACCTTGGGTAGCGGCTTTAGTGGGTGGTTTGCCTGCCGCTGCAGGTGTTTTTGTAACCAGCAAACTGGTTGAAAAGCAGGTTGATCGACTGTCGAGTATTAGCTACGACGTCACGGGGCCTTGGGATGATATTACTGTTGCGGTGGATAAAATCTTTGCTGAAGAGTTAAAAGCGCAGGTGGTTGAAGAGACACCAACAGAGACGGTGTCAGAGCAGAGGATTGCCGAGCCAACGGCAGAATAATAGATAGCGGGACCTGTTATGAGTATTAGCGTTGCAGCGCTGCAGTTAAAACCACAGTCATCTGTCGACGCTAATTTACACAATGCGGCGGAATTACTTGCTCGAGCAGCTGGTGCGGGTGCTCAACTGGCTGTTTTGCCAGAAAATTTTGCCTACTATGGGCAGGGTGATTTAGTGCAGGCTGGTCTTGCTGAGTCAGAGGATCAAGGGCCAGCGCGCCAATTTCTTAGAGAGCAGGCGTTAAAACTGGGTCTCTGGTTGGTTGCAGGCACTGTGCCAGTGGCGGGGGCTAACTCCAAGCCCAGCGCTCGGTGTTATCTACTTAATCCACAGGGTGAAATTGTTAGCTACTACGACAAAATTCATTTGTTTGATGTTGATTTAACCACCGATGGTCAAACCAGACGCTATAGAGAATCGGACGACTTTACTGCGGGTGAGCGGGTTATTGCTGTGCCTACCGATCTGGCCATGCTGGGTATGACGGTCTGTTATGATCTGCGTTTTGCTGAACTCTATCGACAGTTGGCTAAATTAGACGCGCAAATTATATCTGTGCCGGCGGCATTCACATCTGCCACAGGTAAAGATCACTGGCAGGTGTTATTGCGTGCTCGCGCTATTGAAAATCAAGTTTTTGTGATTGGTGCCAATCTGGTTGATCGAGATAATCAGCGTCGCGGACTCTGGGGCGGTAGCTGTATTATCGATCCCTGGGGTAATATCCTATCGTCAATGGACGATGGTGTTGGCGTTGTTATGGCGGAGATTGATCTCGATAGTATCGAGCGTCTGAGAGCTGAAATGCCTGTGGCTAAGCATCGAAGGCTTTAACTGACTATGAGTCGGTTATCTCTCGTAAGTAGGCAAATAACTTGCGCGCTGCTGCTGGCGGCTTGTTGATCTCCCTCTCTCGATTGGCCTGCCTCTGCAAGTTACGCAGCTGTTGACGGTCGGCCTGTGGATACTGCTGAATAAAGTCTTCAATTGCCGGTGAACCTTGGTTTATCAATCGATCTCGCCAGTTTTCTAGTTGCGCAAAATGCTGGCGATAGGTCTGCGACTGATGGTCCATCTTCTCTAGGGTATGAATGATTGAGTCGGTATCAATGGTGCGCATCAACTTGCCGATATACTGTAGATGACGTCGCTTGGCTTCTCGGCTCTTTAACCGTCGGGCCTCATAGATTGCGTCGCGCAGGTTTTCTGGAAGGTCAAATTTCTGTAGTTTGCCCTCGGGCATATCAACTAACTGGGCGCCCATATCTTGTAGCGCCTGACTGTCGCGTTTGAGTTGAGATTTACTTGGACCATCCCATTCGGGCGGATCTATTTCTGTATCTATCATGATAAATATACCGTGGCGAGGCCAAGGAACGATACAAACCCCACAATATCGGTCACTGTGGTGAGGATAACGGTGCCGGCTAGTGCTGGGTCAATATTGACTGCTCGCAATATTACCGGCAGTAAGGTGCCGGTAATGGCCGCGGCAATTAAATTTATGGCCATAGCAGCACCGATAATTAGTGCCATGAGCGGATCTTGAAACCACAGTGAGACCACTGCGCCGACTACCAGAGCGTAGAGCATACCATTGAGAGCGCCAACGCTAAATTCCTTGCTTAGTAACCATGAAAGATTACTGCGTTCTACCTGACCAAGCGCCATACCTCGGATCACCACAGTTAATGTCTGGCTGCCGGCGACCCCACCCATGCTAGCGACGATAGGCATTAATATGGCCAGTGCCACGACCTTGTCTAAGGTACCTTCAAATAGGCTAATAGCGCTGGAGGCGATAATAGCGGTGACTAGATTAACGCCAAGCCAGACAGCACGTCGGGGTGCCGTGCGGGTAATAGATGAAAAGGTATCCTCAGTATCACTCAGACCGGCCATAGCCAATAGTGAATGATCAGCGTCTTCAACAATAACATCGACCACATCATCGATGGTGATACGTCCGAGTAAACGATTATTATCATCGACTACCGGGGCTGAGACGAGATCCTGTCGCTGGAAAATTTGCGCTACATCTGAGTCTGTAAGATCGACATGGATTGCCTGTATTTCAGTATCCATGACTTCTCGTACTCTGGTCATGGGGCTCGATGTCAATAGACTGCCCAGTGCTAAATTGCCGAGGAAAATATCATTGCGGCTAACCACAAATAAGTTGTCGGTAAGATCAGGTATTTCCTCAAAGCGACGTAAATAGCGCAACACTACATCGACAGTGATATCAGCTCTCACGGTGATGATTTCCGTGTCCATCAATCCACCGGCAGTCTCCTCGTCGTAGGTAAGAACCGACTCTACCCGTTGCCTGTCCTGCACAGACATAGCTTGCAACACTTCCGGAATCATTTGATCGGGCAGTTGCTGCAGAATATCGACGACATCATCGACGTCTAGTCCTTCGGTGAGGGATGCGACCTCTGCGCTATCCATTTCATTGAGGAATTCAAGCTGGATATCGTCAGATAACTCATGGATTACTTCACCTGAGATTTCTGGATCGACCAACTCCCATAGAATATGACGAAATTTTGGTGGTGCGGTTTCCAGTTGATGCGCGACATCTGGCGGCGAGAGATTGTTGAGAATATGACGCACCTGATTCAATGTAACTGAATCGATAGCACTGCCCAATGTTGCCAATAGATTAGTATTTTTGATCTCGGTCATTGGTCTATTCCCTTATTAAAACCAAAGTGAGCGTTCTACTCCATTTTAGCGGCCTAAGTGGTCTACGGATAGCGTTATATCGACCTTTGCTACCTGAGTTGGATTTATTCGCCTTCGCCAAAATAATCGGCTAATAGCTCGGTTATTTCATTGCAGGCGGCTTGCTCGTCAGCGCCATCAAACTCAAAAATTAATTCAGTTCCTTGGGTAGCAGCCAATAGCATAAGCGACATAATACTTTTAGCGTCTACCAGTGGCTCCGTTTTACCCGTTCGAACAGTACATGCGTAACGCCCCGAGGCAGCAGCAAGCTTAGTTGCCGCCCGGGCATGCAAACCCAATTTATTGATAATGGGTAATTGGCAGCGAATCATAGACACTGACCCCTTGCCATTAGCTGGGTAGCTCTTTGTGCACCACTTTGACAAGAGGATGCTGCTGAGAAAAATGCTCATAGAGCCTATTGGCTAGATAAACCGAGCGGTGTTGACCGCCGGTGCAACCAATCGAAATGGTCATATAACTGCGGTTGTTATCTTGGAACTTCGGGATCCACCGAGTCAAGAAACCAATAATATCGGCCAACATAGAGGCAACGTCAACTTGCGATTCAAGAAACTCAATCACTGCATCATCATTGCCGGTCTGGGTGCGCAGTTCAATCTTCCAGTAGGGGTTAGGCAGACAGCGCACATCAAAAACAAAATCAGAGTCACTGGGCACACCGCGCTTAAAACCAAAACTTTCGAACAGGATCGACATGCTTTCCTGCTTATGAGGGACGACAGTGCTTTTTATCAGGTCTCGTAATTGGTGTAATGACAGGCCAGAGGTATCAATGGTGCGATCAGAGATATCGGCAATTGGCTTGAGAATATCCTTTTCAAGTTCAACGGCCTGTTTTAGGCCGATAGATTCAGTGCTTAAAGGGTGTTTGCGCCTTGTTTCGCTGTAGCGACGCAGAAGATCATTGTGCCGAGCCTGAAGAAAAATAACATCGACAGCGACACCACTATCTTCAATATCGGCAAGAATTTTGGGTATTTGGCTGAGATCGCCGACTAGATTTCGCGCATCTATGCCAACCGCGAGGCTGATCTCTTTGGCGCTGGAATCTTCCTTTAATTGATGGATTAATGCAGGCAGTAGGCTTGCTGGTAGATTGTCAATACAGGTAAAACCAACATCTTCTAGGATATTAAGCGCTGAGGTTTTGCCTGAGCCTGAACGGCCGCTAATAACTACTAAACGCATAATTAATTGGCTCGCTCTAGTGCAGTAGCTGCAGCGTAAAGCTCCTCGTTACTGCTGCACTGTCGCAGTGATTCACGGGACTGTTCGTCTTGCATTAGTGCGGCAATTCGGGCCAGCGTGGCTAGATGTTCATCATTTTTTTCCTCGGGTACCACAAGAGCAAAAATTAGATCGACAGGCTGATCATCCTGAGCATCGAAATCAATAGATTTTTCTAGCTTAATGAGGCAGCCGTAGATACGCCTAAAGCCGGAGGCACGGCAGTGGGGAATAGCAACGCCTTCCCCAATACCAGTGCTGCCGAGTCTTTCACGTGCAACGAGACTATGAAATAGTTGGTCAGTTTGCTCGGCATCACCGCCCAGTTGCTCGGTTATTAAGGCGGATAAATTTTCCAATACCCGCTTTTTACTGGCACCGGGCAAATCACACAGCGTCATCGCTGGACTGAGAACATCACTGATTTTCATGAAAAAGACTAATGGCCTCGATGTTTCTCTTTGTATTTTATAATTTGACGATCTAACTTGTCTGTTAACGCATCAATCGCAGCATACATGTCTTCATGCTCGGCAATAGCAAAAAGTTCGGCACCGGTAACATGAACCGTCGCTTCAGCTTTTTGCACTAATTTATCGACGGTGAGTATAACGGCGGTGCTAGTGATTTGTTCGTAGTGCCTTTCTAGTTTAGAAAGTTTGGTGGTGACGTAGTTGCGGATTGGGTCGGTGAGATCTAAATGGTGTCCACTGATGGTCATTTGCATACACTTCTCCTGTTACTTGGCATTTTCGAATCGTTTTCTCTGGCTTGATGAAGGAATTCCCATGCTCTCGCGGTATTTGGCCACGGTCCGCCGAGCAACTTGGATTCCCTGTTCTTCCAAAAGGGAGGTAAGCTTATTGTCGCTTAATGGCTTGGCGGGTTGTTCGGCACTAATCATTTCTTTTAGGATAGCGCAAACGGCGGTGGATGAACACTCCCCCCCACCAGAGGTGCCAACATGACTAGAAAAGAAATATTTTAGCTCGAAAATACCCTGAGGGGTGGCCAGATATTTACTTGTGGTTACGCGAGATATGGTTGATTCATGTAAATCCAATTTGGTGGCAATATCGGATAGGACCATTGGTTTCATCGCCACGGGGCCATGATCAAGAAACCCCTGCTGTAAATCAATGATAGTAATGGCGACCCGCATCAGAGTCTCATTGCGGCTTTCAAGACTGCGCAAAAACCATCGCGCTTCAGCTAAGTTATTTTTTAAGAATTGGTTTTCCTCGCTATTATCAGAGCGATTGATCATGTTGCTATAGGTATCATTAATTCGCAGTTTGGGGGTGTTGCTGTCATTTAACTTTACCTGCCAACGCCCAGAGACTTTTTCAACGTAGACATCTGGCACAATATACTCCGCATCATTTGTTGCCAAAGCATCGCCTGGGCGGGGATTAAGGCTGCGAACTAATAACAGTGCCTGCTGTAACTCATCATGGTTGTATTGGGTTTTTTTACTTAAACGGTTGAGATCGATGGATGCGATATCGTCGAGAAAATCATCAACCAAGCATTTCGCCTGCTCCAAATAGGCTGTCTCTGGATCTAGTTGATTTAGCTGAATAAGTAGGCATTCTTGGATATTGCGACCAAATATGCCGGGAGGGTCAAATTGCTGTAGCCGATGCAATACGGCAAGCAACTCATCATCCTCTAATTGATCCTCTGGATCGATCGGCTCTATATGCGTTGTGATCTCTCGCAAGTCGTCATTAAGCAGGCCATTGTCATCAATTGCATCTATCAAGGCTTCAGCGATTTCGCGATCTCGATCTGATAGCGGGGTTAAATTGAGTTGCCAGTGAAGATGATCTTGCAGTGACTCGGTGACCTGATATACCTGCTCTATATTAACCTCGGCTCCAGTGCCACTAGTGGTGCTTGGGCCGCTATAGACTTCATCCCAGCTGGCGTCTACCGCCAGTTCCTGTGAATTATTTTGCTCCCACAAACGATCCGCTTCGGCATCAGTCACTGTTTGTTCAGTAGCATCAGCGGCGGCTTGATGATGGCTGGGGTCATCACTATTGAAATCAACATCATTGTCACTGAGGTTATTGCTGCTATCTTCCTCTTTATCAGAAATTGGACGGCTATTTTCCTCGTCCATTTCCAGTAATGGATTATTGTAAAGTTGCTCAATAACTTCTTGGCGCAATTCGAGGGTCGACAACTGCAACAGTCGGATAGCCTGTTGTAATTGCGGTGTCATGGTCAGCTGTTGGCTGATCTTGAGCTGGAGACCTGGGCGCATAAACTGAGTTCGTTACGAGATAAACCAGATGCAATTTTAGTGCCGAGTTGCGGTGGCTGGCAATGCCGTATTTGCTAATAAAGCCATTATTAAAGTGTAAAGTGCTCTCCGAGGTAGGTTTTTCGCACTTTGGCATCATTGAGGATATGTTCCGTAGTTCCTTCAGCGATAACATGACCCTCGCCAATAATATAAGCATGCTCGCAAATATCGAGGGTTTCGCGCACATTATGGTCTGTTATGAGTACGCCGATACCTTTGTCGCGCAGGTGGCGGATGATAGCTTTAATATCGTTAACTGAAATTGGGTCAACACCGGCAAAAGGTTCGTCTAGAAGAATAAATTGGGGGTCAGCGGCCAGTGCGCGGGCAATTTCAACGCGCCGTCTTTCACCGCCAGAGAGACTCATGCCGATATTTTTAGCCAAATGTGAGATATGAAACTCGTGCATCAACTCTTCAAGGCGCTGATTGCGCTCTTGCCGAGTGAGCTCAGCACGTGTTTCCAAAATAGCCAGAATATTATTTTCCACGCTCAGTTTTCTGAATATAGAGGGCTCTTGAGGAAGGTAGCCCAGCCCCCGTTGGGCGCGGCCGTGCATAGGCAGAGCGGTGATATCTGACTCATCAATGGTTACGCTGCCGCCATCTTGACCGACCAGACCGATAATCATATAGAAACAGGTTGTTTTACCTGCACCGTTGGGGCCCAACAATCCAACGATCTCTCCTTGTTTAACGGATAGGGAGACGTCCTTTACTACGGGACGTTTAGCGTAGGATTTTGCAAGGTTTTTGGCTTCTAAAATGGCCATCAATCTGTATCCTCTGACTGGCTTTGTTCTGAATCTTCCTGATTTGAGGCTGGTATTACTAGTTGGATACGTTTTTTACTGCCACGATTATTGCCACTGGCTTTCCAAGTACCATTTTTTATATCATAAAAAATCATATCTCCGGTTACCAAGCTACCATTGCGTTCCAGAGACGCGCTTTTTTGTAAATTGACAGTGTCTTCGGTAAGCACGTAGTCAATAATTTCACCATCGGCAACCACAGCGCTCTCATCGGCTTGCGGTTGATGCTTAAAACTCGCGGGCCTGCCGATGGACAAAATACGATTCACTTTGCCCTCAGCGTAGTAGATGGTGACTTTATCGGCGTTAATTGCCATTGAGCCCTGACGAATTACCACATTGCCACTGTATTCAGTGAGTCCAGTAGTCTGATTGCTTTCGGCGGAGTCGGATTCTATCTTAATAGGCTGGTTGCTATCCTCAGGTAACCCCTGAGCACTCAGTGATGCCATTAGCATTATCGCTACCAATAATGTTTTAACGTGGCTCATGAATAGCGCGGACCTTAGAGTTAATAATAAATATTTCGTTAGTGAAATTAGCGTCCAAGCCGGAGCCCGAGAGTTTAACCTCTGGTGTATTGAGTTTAAAGGGTCCGGAGTTAGTCGCTGTATTACTGGCTGGTCGATAAGCCAAGTCTTCTGTATTTAAAACCGTTTGTCCTTGAGGAGCCTCTTTAACCGCGATGACGTCTCTTTGCAGCGACACCAATTCGCCATTATTAGAGAGGATCCCCATATGCGCTTTGAGGCTGAGTTGATTGTTATTGATTTCACTGGAAACAATATTAGGTTGGCTCAAAGTAAGCTCTGACTTTTTAGTAAAAAACTCTGCTCTTGGCGAGGTCAATACAAATTGTTGCTTTCCGGTCCGTGAAAACTTAAGGCTACTAATTTCAGTCATATAGCTGTCGGCCACAGGGACCTTGTCAACCTGGCCAGTTTGTTTACGCATAAAGGCTTGGGGTGGGCTATCCCAAATCAGTAAAAAACCACCAACGATAATCAATAAACCAGAGATTAGCAGTGTCTGCTTAATCATTGATAGTCGGCCAGTAAGGTTTGCAATTTGCCCTGAGCCTCAAGAATCATTTCAGCTACTTCGCGAACAGCGCCTTGACCGCCGCCCCTAGTAGTTTGCCAATCGGCCAGCTTAGCGTTAGTGCTACTGCCATTGGCGGGTGTGATGCCCAAACCTGCGCGACGCATTACGGCGAGATCTGGCAAGTCATCACCCATAAAAGCAATTTCATCCATATTGATGTGCATATTTTGCAGCAGTTCATTGAGGGCTGTAAGTTTGTCTTCACGCCCTTGAATTAGTGGGTCTATACCCAGCTCATCGGCACGACGCTGCAGTAATTTGGACATTCGCCCGGTGATAATACCGACTTGCACACCACCTTTTTGCAACAGCTTGATACCCAATCCATCCTGAATATTAAACGCTTTCATTTCTTCGCCGCTATTGCCGTAGTAGAGCTTACCGTCGGTGAGTACACCATCCACATCGAGTAATAACAGTTTGATTTTTTTTGCCGCCGCAACAATTGCGGGTGGAATAGTGCTGTTCATTACACTACTCCTGCGCGCAAAATATCATGCATATGCAAGACACCAATGGGATGTTGATTATGGTCTTCCACAATCAGTGCGGTGATACTAGCACTCTCCATCAGGGTTAAAGCCTCGACAGCGAGGACATGGTCACTGATAGTCTTTGGATTGGCGGACATCACTTGATCCATACGTGCAGAGCCAAGATTGACCTGTTGATCTATAGCGCGGCGTAAGTCACCGTCGGTAAATACGCCTAATAACTTGTTATTACTGTCGACAACCGTGGTCATGCCGAAGCCTTTATTGGTCATTTCCAGTAATGCATCTTGCAGTGGTTGCTCCGCAGTGACCTTCGGTACTTCCCCGTCGCCGTGCATAATATCGCAGACTCGCAATAATAATTTGCGACCCAAGGCACCGCCCGGATGCGAGAATGCAAAGTCTTCTGCACTAAAGCCTCGAGATTCGAGTAATGCGATAGCTAGGGCATCTCCCATCACTAAGGTAACAGTTGTGCTAGTCGTTGGCGCCAGATTTAAAGGACATGCCTCGGTAGTAACGCTGATATCGAGATTAGCGCAGGCCGCTTGTGCCAGCTCTGATTGTGGGTCACCGGTCATGCTAATCAGCGGTATGCCCAATCGCTTGATCAATGGCAGTAGAGTGACGACCTCAGCGGTAGAGCCGGAATTGGAAATGGCTATAACCACATCAGTCTTAGTGATCATGCCCAGATCACCATGACTGGCTTCACCGGGGTGGACAAAAAAAGCGGGAGTGCCTGTGCTGGCCAGAGTGGCAGCGATTTTATTACCTATATGGCCGGATTTGCCCATGCCGGTAACAACGACGCGGCCCTTACAAGCAAGTATGGTCTCGCAGGCACGCTCAAAATCACCGTTGATACAGGGTGCTAGTTGCCCTACGGCAAGCGCCTCCATTTCCACGGTGCGCAGGCCAGCCTTAATAAAATTACTTGTTGTCATAGTGTAAATTCGCCTGTCGACCCCTAAACGACGCTATTATAGAGCAAAAGCACCTTGGAGTAATGGTAGTCAGGCGAGCGCAATGGCCGGCCACAAAAGCATATAGTAATAACCATAGCCAGCTAACAAAAGTAAGCCCATAGCTTTGGATATTCTCCCCGAACGACTACGTAGCGCGATAGCAGCCAAAATCACCATCAGTAATGTCATAGCAGCCATAGCGAGGAAGTCGCGGTAAAAGACCTCCGAACCCAAGGCAATGGGTGCGATAGCACCGGCTGAAGTCATAACCAGCATGAGGTTAAACAGATTCGAACCAAAGACATTTCCAAGAGCGATATCATGCTGGCCGCGCAGTGCGCTGATAACCGATGCTGCTAACTCCGGCAGACTAGTGCCAATCGCTACCACCGTAAGTCCAATAATAAGTTCACTGATGCCGGCATAGGTAGCGATAGATTTGGCCCCCCATACGGTAATTTCAGCACTTCCCAGCAGTACTGCTAGACCGATAGCAAACCATAGGGCCGCATGGGGCATGGGTAGTTCTGGAAGTGCTTCGCTGTCATCAATAAGGTCAGGGTTAGGGTGCTTTTTTTTGTATTTCACCACCAGTATCAGCAGCGGTATCACTAGCAGGGCTAGGCCGATACTTTCGCCACGGCCGAGGTAACCATTGTAGAGGCATAATCCAGCCAGTGCTGTAATCAGTAATAAAACTGGGCTTTCCTCTCGCAACAGCTGTTTGTTAACTGGAATTGGCGCGATCAAAGCAGTGATGCCGAGGACTAGGCCAATATTGGCCAGATTTGAACCCAGTGCGTTACCGACAGCCAGTTGCCCTGCCTCTCTTAACGCGGCATTAATGGACACAATAATCTCTGGTGCAGAGGTACCCACTGAGACCACGGTTAGGCCAATCACCATTGGGGAGATACCGAGATAGCGTGCAGCGCTAGCACTGCCGGCAACAAATCTGTCTGCACCCCATAGCAGGCCCAAAATGCCGGCAAAAAGGGCTAGAATGGGGAGAAAGATCACGGACATATAGTCTCCGGCTGTGTTTATTCAGTAGAGCGGGAATGGTATAGTGCGCGGTCGCAGATGTCAGTAGCGAAGCGCGCTAATTTCAATGCAATGTCTTGAGATAGAACTCTAAGCAGAGAGCATAATGATGGGAAGAATAGGAAACACCCTGTTGGGTAGCATGATCGGTATTTTAATCTGTGTGAGCCAGATGGCCTATGCGGAAGATGTCACTGCCGGAGAGAAAGGTCCGTTCCAGCAGATTGAGCAGGTTACTGTTGATCTACTAATAGTGATTGCGGATTATGCTGAGGGATATCCAGCCAATGAGCAAGCATATTTTGCGGCACTGAATAATCTGCTAGAGCAGCATATCGACTTCAATTACATCGCCAAAAAGGTCATGGGTCCCTATGCAAAAACTGCTACTGCTGAGCAGCGCCAAGGGTTTAGCCTGAAGTTTCGTGCGGGCTTGCTAGAGACTTATGGGCGCGGGCTGATTGGTTATGGTGATGAAGAGATTGTGCTAGTCAATAAATCTCAACTCAAACCTGGTCAACGTCGAGTCTCGGTAAAGCAGGAAATTCAAGCAGCCGGCGCTGTCTATCCAATGGAGTACTCGATGGCACTAAGCAAAAAAACGGGTAAGTGGAAGGCGATAAACGTGGTTATTAACGGTATTAATATGCGCAATGTTTTCCAAAGCCAATTTGTCAGTGCGGCTCAAAAAGCCAATGGTGATATCGACACTGTTATTGCTAACTGGTCCTCTGAGTAACCAAGTATTTTTCGATAAAAGAGTGATTAAATGAATTCCAATGATGTAAAAGCGCTACTTGAAGCCGCTCTTCCCGATTGTCAGTTTCAGGTCGAAACCGAGGGCGGACACTTTAATATTGTCGCTATCGGCGACTTATTTGAGGGTAAGCGACCGGTTCAGCGGCAACAGCAAATTTATGCTGCGCTAAATAAACAAATTTCCTCAGGCGAAATTCATGCCGTCAATATGAAAACGTTCACTCATCAAGAGTGGGCTGATCGAGGCTAACGCCCCTGCGGCTTGATATATAAACTCTGAGGTTATCCAATGGATAAACTAATCATTCAAGGGGGTGTGGTGCTACGCGGTGAAGTGTGGATTTCCGGCTCCAAGAATGCGGCCTTACCAATATTGTCTGCAGCGTTGCTGTCTGAAGGTATGGTCACTATTGCTAATTTGCCCCATTTGCAGGATGTTACTACCACCATTGAGCTGTTAGGTGCTCTGGGTGTCACCGTCAGTATTGATGAGAAAATGCGTCTCGAGGTGGACACATCAACGCTTGATAGTTTAACCGCACCCTATGAGCTAGTGAAAACCATGCGCGCCTCTATTTTGGTGCTAGGTCCTATGCTGGCACGATATGGTGAGGCGAATGTGTCATTTCCTGGCGGTTGTGCCATTGGTAGTCGCCCGGTTGATCTGCATCTGCGAGGGTTAGAGGCCATGGGAGCGACCATACAGGTTGACGATGGCTATATTCGAGCACGTTCTGAAGGGCGCTTAAAAGGTGCTCATATATTGATGGACATGGTGTCGGTGGGTGCTACGGAAAATTTAATGATGGCGGCGGCACTGGCAGAGGGTACTACAGTCATTGAGAATGCTGCTCGCGAACCGGAAATTGTTGATCTAGCCAACTGTATGAATGCCTGGGGTGCTGATGTGCAGGGGGCGGGGTCCAATACGCTAACCATCAATGGTGTTGAAAAACTGCAGGGCGGTTATTACAAAGTAATGCCAGATCGTATAGAAACTGGCACTTACTTGGCAGCGGCGGCGGCTACGGGGGGTAAAGTAAAATGCACGCGGACCGATCCTTCCGCCTTAGAGGCTGTGCTGCTCAAGCTTGAGGAGACGGGGGCCTTGATCAATCAAGGGGATGATTGGATTGAATTGGATATGCAAGGCAAGCGGCCCAAGGCGATCAATCTTAAAACGGCACCGTATCCAGCCTTTCCGACGGATATGCAAGCGCAGTTAACTGCTGTGAATGCGGTGGCCGAGGGATCGGGGATGATAACTGAGACTATTTTTGAGAATCGTCTTATGCAGGTCCAAGAGCTCAACCGAATGGGTGCCAGTATTGTTGTCGAGGGCAATACGGCAATAGTCACTGGTGTTGAGAAATTAAAAAGTGCGCCGGTAATGGCGTCCGATTTGCGCGCCTCGGCCGCATTAGTTATTGCTGGTATGGTGGCTGAAGGTGAAACCGTTGTTGATCGTATTTACCATATTGATCGCGGTTATGAATGTATTGAAGAAAAATTGCAGCAGTTGGGCTGTAAAATTAAGCGAGTGCCCAGTTAACGTGCAGACAAGTATCGACTTAATTCACGCGCTCAGAGATTGAATGATTTGCTATGACACAGGTTACGCTAGCCCTAACTAAGGGTCGCATTTTAAAAGAGACGTTACCGCTATTAGAGGCTGCGGGCATTGTGCCAGCAGAAGATATAGCCACCAGTCGAAAATTGGTATTCGCAACCAATCATCAAGGGGTTAGATTACTGATCCTGCGAGGTTCTGATGTGCCCACTTATGTGCAGTTTGGTGCCGCGGATATCGGCGTTGCCGGTAAAGATGGTCTACTGGAGCATCAGGGTGATGGTTATTATGAACCGTTGGATTTGGGTATTGCCCGGTGCAAGCTGATGACTGCGGTGCCAGTGGGTGCACCGCCTCAAACTGGCCGTCTGCGAGTGGCCACAAAGTATATTAATGTGGCGCGTCAATTTTATGCTGAACAAGGCAGGCAAGCAGATCTAATCAAGCTCTATGGCGCTATGGAAATCGCCCCTATATTGGGTCTGGCTCATGAAATTGTCGATATTGTTGATACCGGCAACACATTAAAAGCTAATGGTCTAGAGGCGCGGGAGGAAATTGCCGAGATCAGTTCAAGGGTGATCGTTAATAAAGCAGCAATGAAAACCAAATACACTGAAATTCAGGCGATTGTTGATGCGCTTGAAGAGGCTGTGGCCAATACTGTATGAGTAACTTAAAAATCAGTCGGCTTGACACCGCGGATGCAGATTTTTCTCCAGCTTTACATCGGTTGATTGCTTGGGAAATGGTTTCTAATGCCGATGTTGAGGCGAGGGTTGCGGAGATACTGCAGCAGGTCAGGGCTCGCGGTGATAGCGCGTTGATTGAATACAGTAATCAATTTGATCGTCGTAACTGCCAAAGTATGGAGCAAATTGCCTTGCCGTGCGATCGATTGCAGGCGTCATTAGAGGCGATTGATCCTGCTACAAAGGCCGCGTTGCAGACCGCTGCAGACCGTATTCGCAGTTATCATAGCCACCAATTGCAGGAGTCCTGGCAGTATCAAGAGGCCGATGGCACTGTGTTGGGACAGCAGGTGACGCCGTTAGACCGTGTTGGTATTTACGTGCCTGGTGGTAAGGCAAGCTATCCCTCATCCGTGTTGATGAACTGTATTCCTGCTCGTGTAGCCGGTGTCAGTGAGGTGATAATGACGGTGCCCGCACCTGATGATGAGCTTAATCCTATCGTCTTAGCCGCTGCGGCCATTGCAGGGGTCGATAAAGTATTCACTCTGGGGGGTGCCCAAGCTGTTGCAGCGCTGGCTTTTGGTACAGAAACTGTGCCCAAGGTCGATAAAATTGTTGGGCCTGGCAATATTTATGTGGCCACCGCAAAGCGCATGGTATTTGGTTCAGTGGGGCTAGATATGGTGGCGGGTCCCAGTGAGATTTTGGTAATTTGTGATGGTCAGACTGATCCAGACTGGATTGCGATGGATCTATTCTCTCAAGCTGAGCACGATGAAGATGCGCAAGCCATCTTGATTGCTTGGGATGATGACTATTTAAATGCAGTTTATCGCAGCATGGAGAAATTACTCCCACAGATGGAGCGCCGTGACATTATTGCACAGTCATTGGCAAACCGTGGTGCCTTGATAAAAGTGGCTGATGCCGATGAGGCGATAGTGTTGTGTAATCAGATAGCGCCTGAGCATTTGGAGCTGTCTGTTGCAGATTCAGAGGCTTGGTTGCCAAAAATTCGTCATGCCGGTGCCATCTTTATGGGTCGCCACACTGCGGAAGCGCTGGGTGATTACTGTGCAGGACCTAACCATGTGCTACCGACCTCCGCGACATCAAGATTTTCGTCGCCGCTGGGCGTCTATGATTTTCAAAAGCGCAGTTCATTGATTTATTGCTCTGAACAGGGCGCTTCAGAGTTGGGTAAGGTAGCCTCGGTATTGGGGCGTGGTGAATCACTGACCGCTCACGCGCGCTCCGCAGAATACCGTATTAAAAAGTAGTATGACTGAGAAAGCATTGATATGAGCAGGTACTGGAGTGAGTTTGTGACAACGCTGCAACCCTATACCCCAGGGGAACAGCCAAAAATTAATAATCTCACTAAATTAAATACCAACGAGAACCCCTACGGGCCATCCTCCAAGGTGTTGCAGGCGATGCAGCAGGCGATCAATGATGATTTGCGTCTCTACCCGCCACCGCATGCTGAAACCCTTAAACAAGCGATCGCAGACTATTATCAGCTTGAACAAAATCAAATCTTTGTTGGCAACGGCTCGGATGAGGTATTGGCGCATATCTTCAATGGTTTGCTAAAGCAGGACAAGCCAATATTTTTTCCCGATATTACCTACAGTTTTTATCCGGTATTTTGCCAACTCTACGACATTGAGTTTGAAAAAGTACCGCTGACTGAGGACTTTAGTATTGACGTAAGGGACTACCAGCGGGCCAATGGTGGCATTATTTTTCCGAATCCCAATGCGCCGACGGGTAAATTGCTGGCACTTGATGATATTGAACAGTTGCTTCTGGCCAACAGAGATTCAGTGGTTGTTGTTGATGAGGCTTATATTGATTTTGGTGGTCAAAGTGCCGTCGGGCTGATCAATAGATTTGATAATGTATTGGTTGTTCATACGCTATCAAAGTCTCGCTCTCTGGCCGGTCTGCGAATTGGTTACGCCATGGGTAATGCATCGTTAATAGAAGGTCTTGATCGAGTCAAGAACAGCTTTAACTCCTACCCTCTAGGGCACCTGCAAATTGCTGCGGCTACGGCCTCATTTAATGATGAGAGCTATTTTCAGCAAACATGTGCTCAGGTTATAAAAAGTCGTGATATGCTGGTTGAGCAATTGCAGGCTCTGAACTTCGAGGTTTTGCCGTCGGCAGCCAATTTTATTTTCGTCCGGCACAGCGACAAATCGGCGGCGGTTATCGCTTCCCAGTTGCGTCAGCAGGGGTTGATAGTAAGACATTTTCAACAACCTAGAATCGACCAATTTATACGTATCACGGTGGGCACCGATCAAGACAACCAATTGTTAGTGGATAGTCTTGAGGCTATTTTAGCCTGAAACGCCTCTATTACTGAGCGTTGGTTGGGCGCGTTCCCGCAATCGCGGTCACTGTGATGGTGTCAATTCCTCTCAGTATTTCAAGTTCAATACTCTGCCCTGGTGCAACATCAGCAATTTGGTTGGCTGTGCTCTGGCGGTCTGTCACTGAGATGCCATCGATTTTGGTAACAATATCGCCCGGCATGATCTTAGCCTTGTGGGAAGGGCCGGTATTATAGACGCCATTGACCAATAAGCCGCTAGTTGTAGCAAGATTAAGTTGCCTAGCCATAGCCGGCGTGATGGGGCTTGCTGTCATACCCAGCCAGCCACGCACCACGTGACCATACTGAATAATATCATTGAGCACTTTTTCCGCTGCAGTAGCAGGAATAGCAAAGCTCATTCCTGTAGCGCCATTTCGATCGATTTTTGCTGTATTGATACCCAATAAATTGCCATAGACATCAACCAAGGCACCACCAGAGTTGCCTGGGTTGATATCAGCATCGGTTTGAATGAAGTTTTCAAAGGTGTTGAGGCCAAGGCCATTACGCCCTGTGGCACTGATGATACCTTGAGTCACTGTCTGACCCAGCCCGTAGGGATTGCCAATTGCCAGCACTACATCGCCAATTCTCGCCTCGAGAGGATTACCAATGGCGATCGATTGTAATTGATCGACATCGATTTTAAGTACGGCCAGATCATTGTCAGGGTCTGTTCCGACGATAGTCGCAGGCACGTCACGACCATCATAGAGAAGCACTACTATCCCATCGACATCGTTAACCACATGATAATTGGTCATGATATAGCCGTCAGGGCGCATGATAATACCTGACCCTAGCGAGCTCTGTAGGCGCTGTTGCGGATAGTTAAAAAAGCGCCGGAAGAACGGATCATTTAATAAGGGATTACTGCTGCCACGGCGTACTTTTTGGGTATAAATATTCACCACAGACGGGGCGGCGCGGTTTACCGCTGAAGCGTAGGATACCGGTCCATTCCAATCGGCAGTGGCGGTAGGTTCTATATTGAAGGGCGCGCTAAACCAATCGTTAGACCCGCGAAATTGAGGGAAAAAGGCCATTAACAAGAGAGCGACAAAAAGGCCGGTTAAAACCGGCTTGCCAATGAAATTAAAAATCCAGTCAATTTGTCGCTTATCCAAAACGGGTTGCCCCCTTAAATGAGCATTCATTATCGCATATTGCGCTAACCATGGGCATTTCCTCTTCTGCCCTATTGGCGGAGTAAATTGGATAACTTAGGATTAGGCGATTCTGCCTTGCGATAGAGAAGCAAGATATGTCCGATTGATTGCACTAGCTCAGCATTGTATTTCTGGCATAGTTCATCGCTGATTGCTTTCTTGGCCAAACGATCTCCAACGGCCAACTTTACCTTAATTAGCTCGTGATCGCTGAGCGCGCGGTCGAGTTCAGCGCCAACGTTCTCATTAAGACCTTTAGCCGCAATAGTGACCACCGGTTTAAGATTATGTCCCAATCGTCGTAAATGTTTTTTATCTTCATTGGAACTTGTCATAATAGCCGGCCTTTTAAATAATTCAGCCATTTTAGCGAAAATGACAGCATGACGAAATCTAAAAATCGCAGTTGGATTAAGCAACATGTTAAAGACCCCTATGTGTTGCGATCGCAGAGGGATGGCTATCGGTCACGAGCGAGTTATAAATTACTGGAAATTGTTGAAAAGGAGCGCTTGATCCGCTCTGGGATGACCGTCGTAGATTTAGGTTCAGCACCCGGCGGCTGGTCGCAGGTGGCAGCAAGGCTAGTAGGCCATGACGGAAATGTCCACGCCGTAGATATTTTACCCATGGATCCGATAGCCGGCGTACAGTTTATCCAAGGCGACTTTACTGAGGATGCCACTTTTGAAACCTTGTTAACGGCGGTAGGAAATCGCCCAGTAGACCTTGTAATTTCTGATATGGCCCCCAATTTAACAGGAGCGAAGGCCGTTGATCAGCCTGCGATGATGTATTTGGCAGAATTGGCCATTGACTTAACCACCAAGGTAATGCGGGCAGAAGGTGTTTTTATTGCCAAATTATTTCAGGGTGAGGGTTTTGATCAGTTTGTGCGCAATGTAAGATCTGTGTTTAATAGTGTGAGCTTAAAGAAACCAGATGCCTCTAGAGCGAAATCCAGAGAGGTGTATTTGGTAGCAAAAGGCTTGAAGGGTCGATAGAGAGGAATATTTTTTGAACGATTTGGTGAAAAATCTCATTGTCTGGGTGATCTTGGCGGCCATTCTAATGTCCGTTTTTAACAGTTTTACGCCGCAGCCTGCGGATAACAGCTTAGGTTATTCCGAATTTGTTATGGAAGTTCAGAATGACCGTGTGGCTAAAGTCTCCATTGATGGCTTGATTATCGAAGGTGAGCGTCGCGATGGTAGTAAATTTCGAACGGTGCGCCCCAATGTTCAAGACCCAGGCCTGATGGGTGACTTAATCAATCACAATGTTGATGTTCAAGGCAAAGAGCCCGAAACCCCGAGCCTGATATCCCAGTTGCTAGTTGCAGCGTTCCCAATACTACTGATTCTCGCTATTTTCATTTTCTTTATGCGTCAGATGCAAGGCGGCGGTGGCGGTAAAGGCGGGCCAATGAGCTTTGGTAAGAGTAAGGCCAAGCTCCTAACCGGAGACCAGATAAACACTACCTTTGCCGACGTAGCTGGTGTCGATGAGGCCAAAGAAGATGTGGGTGAGTTAGTAGAGTTCTTGAGTGACCCGAGCAAATTCCAACGGTTGGGCGGTCGCATCCCCAAGGGCGTTTTAATGGTTGGTCCCCCAGGTACAGGTAAAACGCTGCTAGCTAAGGCGATAGCCGGTGAAGCCAAAGTGCCGTTTTTCTCTATTTCGGGTTCTGACTTTGTTGAAATGTTTGTTGGTGTGGGTGCTTCCCGCGTACGAGATATGTTTGAGCAGGCCAAAAAGCAGGCGCCCTGTATCATTTTTATCGATGAAATTGATGCTGTAGGGCGGCACCGTGGCGGTGGCTATGGTGGCGGCAATGATGAGCGTGAACAAACATTAAACCAATTACTCGTTGAGATGGATGGTTTTGAGGGCACCGAAGGCGTGATTGTAATTGCCGCAACCAACAGGCCAGATGTATTGGACAAAGCACTATTGCGTCCCGGTCGTTTTGACCGTCAAGTTTATGTTGGCTTGCCAGATATCCGTGGTCGCGAGCAGATCCTTAAAGTTCACGCGCGCAAAGTGCCTCTCGATGAGTCTGTAGAGCTGGCGATCTTGGCTCGCGGAACACCTGGTTTTAGTGGCGCTGATCTAGCGAATTTAGTCAACGAAGCGGCTCTGTTTTCGGCGCGAGGCAATCGTCGTGTGGTGACGATGGAAGAGTTCGAGAAAGCCCGTGACAAAATTATGATGGGTGCTGAAAGGCGCTCGATGGTGATGTCGGAGAAAGAAAAGATTAATACCGCTTACCATGAGGCAGGTCATGCCATTATCGGCCGGTTGGTACCAGAGCATGATCCCGTTCATAAGGTCACTATTATTCCGCGCGGTCGTGCCCTGGGTGTGACTCAGTATCTGCCCGAGGAAGACCGCTACAGCATGAATCTCCGTCAACTCAATAGTCAATTGTGTAGTCTATTTGGTGGGCGTATTGCCGAGGAATTGGTAGGAGGGATCGATGGTGTGACCACAGGAGCCTCCAATGATATTGAGCGAGCGACACAAATGGCGCGCAATATGGTGACTAAGTGGGGACTGAATGAAAAGATGGGTCCAATTCTCTACGGAGAAGATGAGTCACAGGCGCCTGGTGGCGGTAACACCCACTACTCAGAGGATACCTCGCGAGAGATTGACCAAGAGGTGCGCAATATCCTCAATCAGGCCTACAGTACCGCAACAAAATTGCTCGAAGAAAATCGTGATATTCTCGAGGCGATGAAAGATGCGTTGATCGAGTTTGAAACCATCGATGCCGATCAGGTTGATGACCTTATGAGTAGGCGTAAAGTACGGCCACCTAAGCAGTGGGATGACGATTCTGATAATAAGCCAGGCGGTAGCGCTAGCCCAACTCAGGATGCCAAAGGAGAGGGCCCTATTGGCGGGCCTGTTGAGGATATCTAAATTTTAATACAAGCCAGCTTACCAAGCCTCGAAGCCTAAGAAGCTTCGAGGTTTTTTTGTTTATGAGACAACTAAACTGTGGTGGAAAAACTCTCGACCTCAATCGTCCAGCGGTGATGGGTATTGTTAATATCACACCGGATTCATTTTCTGATGGTGGTGCGCTCTATTCTTCTGGCCGACTTGACCTTAGCAAAACTCTGGTAGCAGTTGACGCTATGTTGGAGGCTGGCGCAGATATTATTGATATAGGTGGCGAGTCGACCAGACCAGGTGCCGAGCCTATAAGCTGCGGGCAAGAATTAGAGCGAGTGGTACCCATTGTTGAAGCAGTCACTAGTCGTTTTGATACTATTGTCTCTGTAGATACCAGTACCGCCGAAGTTATTAATCAAGTGGCCGCCGCAGGTGCTCATCTGATTAACGATGTTCGGGCGCTACAGAGAGAGGGCGCGTTGGCCGCTGCGGCAGCCAGTGGGTTACCGGTGTGTTTGATGCATATGCAGAATCAACCGGACAGTATGCAAAGCAATCCACAGTATAAGGAGGTTGTAACTGAGGTTAACGATTTCTTACAGCAACGCAGACAAGTATGTCTTGCAGCTGGCATCAATGCAGATCAGATACTATTGGATCCCGGTTTTGGCTTTGGTAAAACGCTAGAGCACAATCTTGAACTATTTAGTGGGTTAGGTAGTCTAGCTAAGATGGGCAATCCAGTGCTGGTGGGTGTATCGCGCAAATCTATGATTGGACAAATACTTGATTCAAGCATAGAGGAAAGATTAATCGGAAGTGTTACCATGGCGCTCTTAGCGGCACAGACTGTGCAGTCTGTGCAAGGGTCGCTGATACTGCGAGTGCATGATGTAAAGGAAACGTTACAGGCACTGCGCACTTGGCAACATATACAGAATTTTGAAAATGATAAATAATTTATGACAAGAAAATATTTTGGTACGGACGGTATTCGCGGCAAGGTGGGCGAGTATCCGGTAACCGCTGACTTTGTACTTAAACTGGGTTGGGCTGCGGGCACTGTACTGACCCGCCACACTCAGGGTAAAAAACGCGTTTTGATCGGCAAAGACACTCGCGTGTCGGGCTATATGTTTGAATCAGCCCTTGAGGCGGGATTGATTGCGGCAGGTGTCGATGTCGATATGCTTGGTCCCATGCCAACGCCGGCAATTGCCTACCTTACTAGAACTTTCCGAGCGGCTGCGGGCATTGTGATCAGCGCCTCGCACAATCCAGTGGAAGATAATGGCATCAAATTTTTTGCCGCTGATGGTTATAAACTACCCGATGATGTTGAGCTTGAAATAGAGGCCTTGATGGATCAGCCATTGGTCACCAATGGTTCACACAGTTTGGGTAAGGCGCGTCGACTCAGTGATGCCACTGGGCGTTACATCGAGTTCTGTAAAGGCACCCTGCCAGCTGGCTATGATCTCAGTGGACTAAAAGTAGTAGTCGATTGTGCCCATGGCGCTACCTATCACGCCGGCCCCAGAGTATTTAAAGAATTGGGTGCAACTGTGATTACGATGGGTAACATGCCCAATGGTTTTAATATCAATGATCAGTGCGGTTCCACCCATATGGATGGCTTGCAGCAGGCCGTTATTGAACAACAGGCCGACCTTGGTATTGCCTTTGACGGAGATGGCGATCGCGTATTGTTTGTCGATGCCAACGGAGTCATTGTCGATGGTGACGAACTGATTTACGTGATTGCCCAATATCGCAGAGCGACAGGTAACTGTAATGGTGTTGCAGGTACATTAATGACCAATCTGGGTCTTGAGTTGGCACTCAAGGAACTAGATATCCCCTTTGAGCGAACTAAAGTGGGTGATCGTTATGTGGTGGAGGCCATGAAAGCCAATGGTTGGGCTTTGGGTGGTGAGGCGTCTGGGCATGTGCTGTGCAGTGATCTTAATAGTACTGGTGACGGCATTGTTGCCGCCCTGCAGGTTATTTTGGCGTTAACTGAGAGCCAACAGCCGTTAGACCGACTTAAACAAGGTATGACTAAATTTCCTCAGACCATGGTTAATGTGCGCATCGCGAAAAACGTAGATATCAGCAGTAATAAAGCGATCAATAGTGTCGTCACCAGCGCTGAAAAACAGTTGGGTGATCGTGGGCGCGTGTTACTACGCGCTTCAGGTACAGAGCCGCTTATCCGCGTGATGGTGGAGGCTGATGACCAGCAGCTAGTCGACAGTTTGGTGGCGGATATTGCCAAGGTAGTTGAAGAGCAGGTTGGTTGATGGTTTATGGGCGAAAGAGCCGCTTCCTAGTTGTATATTCACTGTTAGTCAGTTAGGATTCACGCCCGCGATAACAGCCCCCTACTAAGGAGTTATCAGGATGGCCAAACCGTTAATAGCGGGCAACTGGAAAATGCATGGTACGGTTGAGGCGGCTAGCGCAATTGTCGGTCAGTTGGCGGCGCAATGGAGTGGTCAAGCAGTTGCCGAGATGGTTGTTTTCCCGCCCTATGTGCATCTGACGCAGGTGATGAATTCGGCCCAGAGTTCCGCTATTGCAATTGGTGCGCAAAACCTATGCCAGCATGATGTCGGCGCTTATACCGGTGAAATATCGGCGTCTATGTTGGCCGATTTAGGCTGCAAATATGTATTGGTGGGGCACTCTGAGCGGCGAGCACTGTTTGGCGAAAGCAATCAAATAGTGGCGGAAAAATTTAAAGCAGCACAGCAGATGGGGTTAACACCTATCCTCTGTGTTGGAGAAACACTGCAACAGCGGCAGAATAGTCAGACACTGAATGTTGTGGCACAGCAGATAGAAGCGGTGAGCGAGCTAGTGTCACTGAGTAATCTGTGTTCGGCTGTGATCGCTTATGAGCCGGTTTGGGCTATAGGAACGGGTGAAACAGCAAGCCCAGAACAAGCGCAGCAAGTACACAGTGCCATCAGAGCACAACTTGGTGGACAAGGGGTTGAGACAACCCTGCTGTATGGTGGCAGTGTTAATGCAAGTAATGCAGCGGACTTATTTGCCCAACAGGATATTAATGGTGGACTGGTGGGTGGTGCCTCGCTGAAGGCCGATGACTTTTTAACTATTGCACAACAATTGATCGAGCAAGCGTAATGGAACAATTTATATTAGTATTTCACTTTGTGGTTGCCGTGGCCCTGATCGGCTTGGTTTTAATCCAACAGGGTAAGGGTGCGGAAGCAGGGGCCTCTTTTGGTTCCGGTGCCTCGCAAACGGTATTTGGCAGTGGCGGTGGCTGGAACTTCTTCAGCAAAATGACAGCGATTTTAGCCACCATCTTCTTTGTTACCAGTGTCAGTCTGGCTCTGGTGGCTAAAAATAGTACTGTTATTGATGAGGCCTTACTGCCTGAGTTGCAATCAATAGCTGATCAGCTAGAGGACACTGATATACCTGTCTTGGAAGAAGCAGACGAGCTACCTTCGCAAGATACTTCAGAGCTTCCTGAATAACAGTGACTTAATCCTGATGAAATATGCCCAAGTGGTGGAATTGGTAGACACGCTATCTTGAGGGGGTAGTGGCGAAAGCCGTGCCGGTTCAAGTCCGGCCTTGGGCACCATATTTGATTCAGTGTATTGGGTTACTTGAACGTCTTTAAGTAGCTAAATGTATTTTTTTACAATTGCTACCTACTTGAAAAAAAGCCACTATCGTTCTCAGCATTTCCATAGAGATTGATCGCTCCCGCCGCCACAGGCAACCAATGAGATAGTAAGGCCTGCAATAAGTAGTCGCCTCAGGTATCCGTTGATTTTTTTGCTCCGATAGATATAACTAAGAGCAAAATAATGCAACAACCACATCAAGATCGATGTTGATTGACTTCCCAATTGAGTATTTTTAAGTCACTTTAATAATGATCCTATGAAGAGTTACGCTGTCGCGGGGCCATATATTGTTGTCGTGATTTAATAAATGCATAGATCGAACAAGGAGCACACTGCCGGAAATTTGAGCGGCGATTATTTTGAGTAATTACGATGAATACTGACAAGAAACTGACTAAGTCAAAAGGTTTTGGTTTTGGTACACAAATTCGCAAGTCACCTTATTTTGATGCTACCTTGCGCTGGGGTGCAGAGAACTTTTCCGTGTACAACCATATGTATATTCCCAGAGATTTTGGCGATCCGGAGCAGAATTTTTGGAATCTGATCAATACCGCTACATTAAGTGACGTCGCAGTGGAAAGACAGGTTGAAATTACCGGCCCAGATGCAGCTGTATTTGTGCAGATGTTGACGCCGCGTAATCTTTCTACCTGTGCTGTTGGGCAGTGTAAATATGTACTTATCACCAATGCTAGTGGCGGTATTCTTAATGACCCTATTTTATTGCGCCTAGGCGAAAACCATTTTTGGTTGTCATTGGCAGACAGCGATATATTGCTGTGGGCGCAAGGGGTGGCGATCAGTTCTGGCTTGGATGTGGAGATTTGTGAGCCCGATGTTTCACCGCTGCAACTTCAGGGGCCAAAGTCCGGTGAGATTATGCAATGCCTCTTTGGTGATGCTATAAATTCCCTGCGCTATTATTGGTTTGCTGAATTTGACTTGGATGGCATGCCGCTCATTATCTCTCGTACCGGTTGGTCCAGTGAGTTGGGCTATGAGATTTATCTTCGCGACGGTAGCCGCGGGGATGAATTATGGGAGCGCATTATGCAAGCGGGTCAGCCATTTGGCTTGCAACCTGGGCATACGTCGGCGATTCGCCGAATCGAAGCCGGTATGCTGTCCTATCATGCCGATATGGATAGTCACACCAATCCATTTGAGTTGGGCTTGGATCGGCTTGTTGATCTAGAGATGGACGCTGATTTTATTGGCAAAGCTGCACTGATTAAGATTGCCGAGCAGGGTGTGAGTCGTAAGCAGGTGGGTATAGAAATTGATGGTGAGCCATTGAATGGTGCCAATAATGAATTTTGGCCTATTGTTGTTGGTTGTGAACAGATTGGCTGTGTCACCTCGGCTATTTATTCGCCGCGATTGCAAGCCAATATTGCATTGGCTATTGTAAGCATCGATTTTAGTGCTGAGGGCACTGAGGCAGAGATTGTTACCCCCTTTGGCCGGCGCTCTGTTAGGGTTGTACCCAAGCCATTTTATGATCCTAAAAAACAATTAACGAGCGCAGGGTAATAAAAAAAGTAAACCATCCAAGAGGTGTCAGCATTAATCACGCATTTTACCCTGATAGCTACCTTAAACAAATACTCACTGAGGTCAAAACAATTGCCTTGGTGGGTGCTAGTGCGCGGCCTCAGCGGGATAGTTACAGGTGCATGGAGGCATTGCTAAGCGCAGGTTACTGCGTTATTCCAGTGAACCCCTATGAGGCGGGCAACACTATCTTAGGGCAGTATTGCTATGAGTCATTAGCTATGATCGAAAAGCCCGTTGATATGGTTGATATTTTTCGCTCTTCAGAAGCAGCGCTGGTGGTCACCAAGGAGGCCATAACTATCGGGGTTAAGGTGGTTTGGATGCAGCTTGATATTATTAATCCGCAAGCGGCGCAATTAGCAGAGGCGGCGGGCATCAAAGTGGTGATGAATCGCTGCCCAAAAATAGAGTTGAAGCAACCCTATTGGACTGGTGTAGAGATATAGCGATTATCTAGATATATTTTTTACCACATTTTTATACCACAGGATTCAAGATAGGAGATACGACGATGGCCAGTCAGAAATCGAGCGGTATTTTACTAGCGCAAATGTCTGATGGTATTTTGCGGCTAACACTGAATGATCAGAAGCGCCGTAATGCCTTGTCTGAGGCAATGCTGGCGCAGCTATCTGAAGCCTTTACCCGTGCCGCGGGCGATTCGACGGTCAGGGTTATTGTGCTTGCTGCCGTAGGTCCCGCATTTTGTGCAGGTCATGATCTAAAGGAAATTTCGGCCGCTCGCGCGGATAGCGATAATGGGCAAGCCTATTTTGAGCGTTTGTTCGATGCCTGTGCGTCGGTCATGCAGCTTATTGTCAGTCATCCCAAGCCCGTGATTGCAGAGATTGCCGGTGTGGCCACCGCGGCAGGTTGCCAGTTGGTGGCCAGTTGCGATCTTGCGGTGGCGGCTGATTCGGCGCGGTTTGCCACTCCCGGAGTCAATATAGGCCTTTTTTGCTCTACACCGATGGTCGCTTTATCACGCAATCTGTCTAATAAGCATGCGATGGAGATGCTGTTAACTGGAGATATGATCGACGCGCAAAAGGCGGAGCAAATCGGTTTAATCAATCAGTACTTCGATGCGGGCAAGTTGACTGAACATTGCATGGCAATGGCCGCCAAGATTGCTAGTAAGTCGATGATGACGGTGGCAGTAGGCAAGCGGGCATTTTATCAGCAAGCCGAAATGCCTCTCTCAGACGCCTATGCTTTTGCCTCGCAAGTAATGGTCGACAATATGCTAAAACAGGATGCTGAAGAGGGTATTAATGCCTTTGTTGAAAAACGCGCGCCGATTTGGCAAGACAAGTAGTGTCTTTTTATGCCTACTATTTATGATCGTGGCCTCAGCCAGCGACAGGCAAATTACCAACCGCTAACGCCGTTAACCTTTCTTGAGCGTGCGGCCGCGGTCTTTCCAGATCATATCGCGGTGATTTATGGTGATCTGCAACTAAGTTACAGAGATTTTTATCGCCGTTGTCGCCAGCTGGCGTCAGTCTTGGCTTGTCGCGGTATTGGTCGTGGCGATACTGTTTCAGTGCTGTTGGCTAATACGCCGGCGATGCTGGAAGCCCATTATGCAGTTCCTATGTGCGGCGCTGTATTACATTCGATAAATACGCGCTTGGATGCTGCGGTTATTGCCTTCCAGTTAGACCATGCTGAAAGTCAAGTTTTGATTGTCGATAGTGAGTTTTCCGAGGTAGCTGGTGCTGCTCTTGCAGTGACCCAAGTGAAGCCTTTAGTTATTGATTACAGCGATCCGAACTGTGCGCAACAGGCTGACCTCTTTGGAAGTTATGATTATGAGGAGCTTTTGGCCACTGGCGATGCTGACTTCGATTGGTTGATGCCGTTGGATGAGTGGGATGCTATTGCGGTTAACTACACGTCAGGTACGACCGGCGATCCCAAAGGTGTGGTTTATCATCACCGTGGTGCCTGTCTCCTCGCTCAAGGTAATGCTATTACTGCGTCGATACCCAAACATGCGGTGTATCTCTGGACGCTGCCAATGTTTCACTGTAATGGTTGGTGCTTTCCGTGGACGCTGTCCGCCGTCACAGGTACGCACATTTGTTTACGGGAGGTGCGTGCTGAAGCGATTTGGTCGGCACTGGCTGATTATCATGTTACCCACCTCTGTGGAGCACCGGTGGTAATGTCGACTATTTTGGCAGCAGAGCAGAAACACAAACATGCACTGCCGCATCCTGTGCAATTCTTTACCGCAGCGGCTCCACCACCCGAATCTGTGCTTTCAGAGATGCGTGAGGCGGGATTTACGGTCACCCACCTCTACGGTCTCACAGAAGTCTATGGTCCAGCAGTGGTGAATGATTGGCATCGTGACTGGAACCAACTTGCGACCGAGCGGCAAGCATCACTAAAGGCGCGTCAGGGTGTGCGTTATCACGCGCTTGAAGGGCTCGATGTGCTGGATCCCGAAACGATGTTGCCAGTGCCGAGAGATGGGGAAACATTGGGCGAGGTAATGTTTCGTGGCAATGTGGTGATGAAAGGTTATCTAAAGAATGCATCAGCCACTGAGGAGGCGTTTCAGGGAGGCTGGTTCCATTCTGGAGATCTTGGCGTGGTGCATCCCGATGGCTATATTCAATTAAAAGATCGCTCTAAAGATATTATTATCTCTGGTGGAGAAAATATTTCATCCATCGAAATTGAAGAGGTTTTACACAAACATCCGCAAGTAGCGACCGCCGCTGTTGTGGCTATGCCTCATTCAAAGTGGGGCGAAACGCCCTGTGCCTTCGTTGAGATAGTCGACAATGCTGAGGTAGCGACACATGACTTGGTCGATTGGTGTAGACAACATATGGCTCATTTTAAAGTGCCGCGTCAGTTTGTGTTCGCGCGTATTGCGAAAACTTCCACAGGCAAGGTACAGAAGTTTATACTGCGTCAGCAGGCGGCAGACATTGCTAGGGAGCAAGGGATTTGAATGCAGGTAAAATTATCGGTGGGTTGATTGGCTTTGGGGTGGGTGGTCTTTTCACCGCGCTATTGGGTGTGTTTGTCGGTCATCAGTTTGATAGGGGTTTAGGTGGTCTATTAAATCCAATGTCTGCTGAACAGCGACAGCGTATACAGGCAACATTTTTTAACACAGTGTTCAGTACGCTGGGTCATTTAGCAAAAGCTGATGGTCGAATATCCAAGATAGAAATTGCTCAGGCTGAAGCATTGATGGGTAATATGGGCCTAACTGCGGCCAATCGTCGCGAGGCTATCGAGCTTTTTAAGGCTGGGGCTAAAGCTGATTTCTCTATAGATCAGAGCATGGCAGACTTTATTGCTGTCTGTGGGCGGCATAATAATCTCAAACAATCCCTACTCAATTATCTTATTTCTCTGGCCATGGCTGATGGTGAGCTGCACCCTGCAGAGCAGGCTGTACTGCAAAAGGTAGCCAAGCATTTAGGTTTTTCAGCCGCACTATTTGAAAAGTTTATTGAGATGGTCAAGGCGCAGGCACAATTTAGAGGTGCCGGTGGTCGAGCTCAGGGCTCAGCGACACAGTCTGAATTGGAGTCGGCATATAAGGCTTTGGGTGTGAAGGCGACAAGTACAGATGCTCAAGTCAAACGCGCCTACCGCAAATTAATCAGTGAGAATCATCCTGATAAGCTTATTGGGCAGGGTATGCCGGAGGATATGGTTAAGTTGGCGACAGAGCGTACTCAGGAAATTCAGACCGCTTATGATTGTATTGTTGCCAGTCGCAAATAAAACCCGCTTGTTTGCCTCTGCGTTGTTGACCTTACAGGGCCCTCTACCTATAATGCGCGTCCCCTTTAATGGGGCGGTTTAACGAATAAATCGTTGTGTCGGTGCGGGATGGAGCAGTCTGGTAGCTCGTCGGGCTCATAACCCGAAGGTCGTTGGTTCAAATCCAGCTCCCGCTACCAATTTTTTAGAGGCTTATGTATTGTGGCCACTTATAAAATTGACTGATACAAATTGGAAGTTAATGGGCAGTGAGACGCTTTATTGTCTCTGAGTTACCTTAGCTAGCAGAGTATGGAGTTGCCTGAGTTGTAACGTTGAGTCAGGCGAAGCTGCTATGAAAATTCGCGTCGGGTCCGGCGCAAAACGAGGAGCCCCATTTTGGGGCTTTTCTTTAGATGTTGATAAATGGGCCTTGGGCCCATTTTTTGTTTGTAGGAGATACCATGGCGGTGGCCAATAGCGAGTTAAAACAGTTGCTGGGGCCAGTGGTTGAGGCGCTGGGCTGTGAGCTATGGGGTATTGAGTTGCAGACTGGTGGTAGGACCAAATTATTGCGTCTGTATATCGACCACGCGGAAAACGGTATTGGTGTCGATGACTGTGAGCGAGTAAGTCGTCAGGCCAGCGCTGTGTTAGATGTCGAAGATGCAATTAATGGCGAATATATTTTGGAAGTATCTTCGCCCGGTATGGATAGACCTTTGTACGAGCTCAGTCAGTACGAGCAATTTATAGGCGAAGATATTTCGTTGCGATTGCGATTCCCCTATGAGGGACGACGCAATTTTAAAGGTCGGCTATCAGGGGTCGATGATGACGAAATTGTTTTGGTGGTAGCAGATCATGAGTTTCTGTTTCCGGTTGAAGGTATAGAGAAGGCTAACGTGGTTCCTCGCTTTTGAGGCATGTGGAGTTTGAACGATGAGTAAAGAAATATTAATGGTTGCTGAGGCGGTTTCCAATGAGAAAGGTGTGGACCGGGGTATTATCTTTGAGGCAATTGAACAGGCATTAGCTATGGCCACGAAGAAGCGCTATGAAGAGGGCGCTAACATTCGTGTGGTTATTGATCGCGAGACAGGCGACTATGAGTCTTTCCGTTTCTGGGATGTGGTCGCTGACGACGTGTTGGCAGAACTCGGTACTCAATTTACCACCGAAGAAGCGGCTGAGAAGGATCCTACGCTAAAAGTGGGAGATACCTTTGAAGAGGTTGTTGAAAATATTGCGTTTGGGCGTATTGCCGCGCAAACCGCCAAGCAAGTGATTGTTCAGCGCGTTAAAGACGCCGAGAGGGAGCTGATAATAAATCGTTTCCGTCATCGGGTTGGCGAATTGCTAAGCGGTACCGTTAAAAAAGTTACTCGTGATCATATTGTGGTTGATTTTGGTGATAATGCCGAGGGTATGCTTCCTCGTGAAGAGTTGGTTGGACGAGAAATTTTCCGTATTAATGACCGCACCCGAGTTATTTTAACGGCTATTCGCGAAGAGACGCGAGGGCCACAGTTACTGGTATCTCGCGCTGCCCCTGAAATGCTTACCCAGTTATTTCAGATCGAAGTGCCAGAAATTGCTGAAGGTATTATCGAAATCAAGGGTGCCGCTCGTGATCCGGGTCAACGCGCTAAAATTGCGGTGAAAAGTAAAGATGCTCGCATCGATCCTGTTGGCGCCTGTGTTGGTATGCGCGGAGCGCGCGTTCAGGCTGTTTCCAATGATCTAGATGATGAGCGCGTGGATATTGTCTTGTGGGATGATAATCCCGCTCAGTTGGTGATCAATGCTATGGCGCCAGCCGAGGTTGAATCAATTGTTGTTGATGAAGATGCCAATTCCATGGATGTTGCGGTAAATGAGGAAAATCTCGCTCAGGCGATTGGTAAAGGCGGGCAAAATGTGCGTCTTGCCTCCGAACTTACCGGTTGGAATATCAATGTTATGACGCTCGAAGATGCTCAGCAGAAGCAGGAAGCCGAGTCATCAACATTTGTTGAGAGCTTGATGACTGCGCTGGATGTCGATGAAGATGTTGCCGTGGTGCTAGTTGAAGAAGGGTTTACCAGCCTAGAGGAAGTGGCCTACGTCCCGCTAGAGGAAATGAGTGCTATTGAAGGTTTTGATGAGGATATCGCTGAGGAACTGCGTGCTCGCGCTAAAGATGCACTGTTAACCATGGCGTTAAGCAGTGAAGAAGAGCTGACTAAAACAGAGCCTGCTGAAGATCTGTTGACAATGGATGGCATGGATTCTGCGCTGGCCTACAAGTTAACTGCAAAAGGCATTGTCAGTATGGAAGATCTAGCCGAACAGGCTGTTGATGATCTGATGGATATCGATGGTATGGATGAAGACAAAGCAGCAGCGCTAATTATGACTGCTCGTGCACCCTGGTTTGCTGAAGAGCAGGGTGAATAATTAATCGAGCGGTAATAGAGGAAAAATAATGGCTGAAGTTACAGTAAGTGAATTAGCAAAATCCGTAGGTGCCTCCGTCGATCGTTTGCTAATGCAAATGAAAGAGGCCGGCCTTAACCATAACTCTGCTGATGCGACTGTCTCTGATGAAGAGAAACAAACGCTGCTGGCTTATTTGAAGGGTCTGCATGGAGAAGTGTCGGGTGAGCCAAAGAAAATTACACTACGACGTAAAACGGTCAGCACCTTAAAGTCGGGTAATCGTAAAACGGTTAATATCGAGGTGCGTAAAAAACGCACCTATGTAAAACGTAGCGATGAAGAGCTGGAGTCACAAGCGATAGCTGAGGCTGAAGAAAGAGCGCGTTTAGAACAAGAGGCCGCCGCGGCGCAGCAGGCTGCAGAAGAAGCGGCAGAAGAAACGCCAGCGGAAGAAACCAAGGCTGAGCGCACTGCGGTCAAGAGCTCCGGTATTGACGATATTGAAGAAAAACGTCAAAACGCAATTCAAAACCGTCGTAAAGCAGAGGTTGAAGCTAAGGCTGCGGCAGAGGAAGCAGCTAAAGCTAAACTTGAAGAAGAGGCTCGCAAGGCAGCAGAGGCGGCCTCGGCACTAGAGAGTGGCGAAGCGAAGAAAGCTGCCAAGCCAACTAAAGTAGCGCCCGCCGCCGAGCCGGTTCACGAGCGAGGTCGTCGTCATGATAAGTCTGTCGATGATGACGAAGATAAGCCCAGCAAGAAGGGGGTTAAGAAATCACTTGGCAAAGGTGGTAAAAAGAAGGGGCGGCTGCAGTTGGATGAGGGATTGGACGACCGTAGCAGACCGGGTCGCTTACGCTCAAGCTCTGTCGCTCTAAAGGTCGATAATAAGCACACTTTCCAGCGCCCTGTTGAGAAAAAGGTGTTAGAAGTTGCAATCCCCGAGGAGCTTAGTGTCGGTGATCTGGCCCAAAGGATGGCAATCAAATCAGGTACTGTGATCAAAGAGTTGATGAAATTAGGTGTTATGGCCAATATCAATCAAGTGATCGATCAGGAAACAGCATTCCTTGTCGTTGAAGAGTTGGGTCATACCCCTGTTGCAGCCAAAGACGAGACGGTTGAAGACGAATTGGCTAAGCAATTTGAAACTCTCGAGTCTGAGGGAGGTGAGTCCCCCAGAGCACCGATTGTGACAGTGATGGGCCATGTTGATCATGGTAAGACCTCATTGCTGGATTATATTAGAGAGTCGCATGTTGCCTCCGGCGAAGCTGGCGGTATTACACAGCATATCGGTGCTTACCATGTGAATACACCTAAGGGCATGATCACATTTTTGGATACGCCTGGACACGCCGCTTTTACCGCTATGCGTGCACGAGGAGCTCAGAGTACTGATGTTGTTATTCTGGTTGTGGCCGCTGACGATGGTGTGATGCCGCAGACGGAAGAGGCAATTCAGCATGCGCGCGCCGCGGGTGTGCCCATTGTTATTGCGATTAATAAGATGGATAAAGAGGGCGCTGACCCAGAGCGTGTTACCACCGAATTGGCGGCTAAAGACGTTATCCCAGAGGAATGGGGTGGTGATACTCAGTTTATTAAAGTGTCCGCCCATTCTGGTGAGGGCATCGACGAGCTTCTTGAAGCGGTGTTATTGCAGTCTGAACTGTTGGAATTAACTGCACCAGCAGATGTTCCGGCACGTGGTGTGATTGTCGAGTCACGTGTCGATAAAGGTCGTGGTGTGGTGGCTACCGCATTGGTGCAGTTGGGTACCTTGCGTAAAGGTGACTTTATGTTAGCTGGAGAGTCTGTAGGTAAGATTCGCGCGATGACTGATGAGGCTAAAAAGCCGACCATGGAGGCAGGTCCTTCTATTCCCGTGGAAATACTCGGGCTTGATGAAGCCCCCAATGCTGGCGATGAATTCTTTGTCGTTGCCGATGAGCGTAAAGCTAAGGAAATTGCTGAACTTCGCGCCACTAAAGCGCGTCACGAGCGTATGTCTCGTCAGCAGGCTGCGAAACTAGAAAATATGTTTTCCGATATGGGTACTGAGCAGGTTAATAAGCTTAATCTGATTGTTAAGACTGACGTGCGTGGGTCCCTGGAAGCGATCAATAGCGCATTAAACGACTTTGCTACAGATGAGGTAGCGGTAGATATTGTTGCCTCTGGCGTCGGTGGTATCACTGAATCTGATATTAATTTGGCGTTGACTACGGGTGCGATTGTCCTCGGGTTTAATGTCCGTGCTGGCGGGTCTGCCCGTGCTCTGGCTGAGAAAGAAGAAATCGAAGTACGTTATTACAGCGTGATCTATAACCTTCTCGACGAAGTTAAGCAGGCCCTATCTGGTATGTTGGCGCCGGAGACCAAGGAAGAGATTGTTGGTATTGCTGAAGTGCGCGATGTATTCCGTTCACCCAAGTTTGGTGCTATTGCCGGCTGTATGGTGGTTGAGGGTACTGTTTATCGCAATAAACCGATCCGAGTGCTACGCGACGATGTAGTTATCTATCAGGGCGAGTTGGAATCGCTACGACGTTTTAAAGACGAAGCTGCAGATGTTCGCAATGGCATGGAATGCGGTATTGGTGTTAAGGACTACAATGACGTTAAAGCGGGTGATCTGATTGAAGTTTATGATGTCACACAGGTTCAGCGTTCGTTGTAGTGCGGGTTAGTCACTAGATGCCAAGAGAATTTACCAGAGCTGAACGAGTATCAGATGCTGTACAGCAGGAGTTGGCAGTACTGATACGCGATAATATCCGCGACCCCAGAGTGGGTATGCTGAGTGTGACCGATGTTGAAATCAGTCGTGATCTAGCCTACGCCAAAGTGTTTGTGAGCTTTGTTGGTGAACGAAGTCAAAAGGATATCGATGCGGCACTGGAGGCACTGAATGGTGCCTCTGGTTATCTGCGTAAGCTTCTGGCAGGTAGTATTAAGCTGCGTATCACCCCTAAATTACAATTTTCTTACGATGAGAGTGGTCGGCGCGGTCAGCATCTGTCCGCGTTGATTGATCTAGCAGTGTCAAAAGAGACCTCTGTTGCTAGTGCTGAAGGCGAGGAACAGTAAATTTGGCTCGCAGACGCAACCGCGGTCGTTCCGTCAATGGCATTTTCCTGCTGAATAAACCATTGGATCTAACGTCTAACCAAGCATTGCAGCGGGTAAAAAATCTCTTCAACGCTAATAAAGCTGGTCATACTGGTGCACTAGACCCATTGGCGACGGGGGTGTTGCCTATTTGTTTGGGTGAGGCAACCAAGTTTAGCCAGTTTTTATTGGATTCCGATAAGCACTACCGCAGTACTTTTACACTAGGTATAGCCACTGAAACCGGTGACTGTGACGGTAATAGCATTTCACAGACCGATTCGTCTGGTCTGACTCGACAACAAATAGAGACAGCGATAGATGAGTTCCGTGGCACTATTAAGCAAGTTCCTTCAATGTACTCAGCTTTAAAGGTCAATGGCCAGCCACTGTATAAGTTGGCACGGCAGGGCATAGAGGTAGAGCGAGAGGCGCGGGACATTACTGTGTTTAATTATGAGATTCTAGATTTTCGCCCCGGTCAACGCGCTGAATTAGATGTTGAACTGCATGTTAGCAAAGGCACCTATGTACGCAGTCTGGCGGAAGATCTTGGTCAAGTTCTAGGCTGTGGCGCCCACGTCAGTGCGCTACATCGGCATATTGCGGGGCCTTTTACTGATGCGCAAACCATGAGGTTATCGGATTTGGAGGTGTTACGGGATACCTGTCAACCTGCTGATCTCGATCACTTACTTAAACCCATGGATATTGCTGTGGCAGATCGCATGGCGGTGGAATTAACCGATATTGTGGCGCAATACTTCCAGATGGGACAGGAAGTAATATCAACACAGGCCTTTCGCAATGGCCAAGAAGGAGATATAGTGCGCGTCTTTCGTGAGGGTGGCGCGTTTTTGGGTGTTGCGACTGTGACCGAAGAAGGCAAATTAGCCCCGAAAAGACTGGTAGTTGAGACATAACTGCCGATAAACATAACCTAGGTTTCCTGTAAATATGCGCGGGCAACCCGAATGTAACTAACCCGCATATTGGAGAAAGTATTATGGCACTAAGTGCAGAAGAAAAAGCAGCAATCGTTTCTGAACATGCTACCTGTGAAAATGACACAGGTTCACCGGAAGTCCAGGTTGCCCTGCTAACCGTAAATATCAACAAGCTACAGGATCATTTTGGTGATCATAAAAAAGACCACCATTCACGTCGTGGTCTCATTCGTATGGTTAACCAACGTCGCAAATTGCTCGATTATTTAAAGAGTAAGAATGCTGAGCGTTATTCCGCGCTAATTAAGAAGCTTGGTTTACGTCGATAAGTGTTCTCGGTGCGGCTCCCTCTCCTTAAAAAGGAACAGTGGAGCCGCAGTAACATTGCAGAACACATAATTTAATCGCCCCTATGCTTTGACCCTAATTATGCTGATCGAGTTACTTATGGCTACCCCAGTTGGTAGCTATAAGTAACCCGAGCAGCGCACAGGGCGGGCAGACAAGGCGCTAATTGGTAAAAACAAAGGTAAAAATATGACTCCTTTAATTAAGAAATTTCAATACGGTAATCATACCGTAACGTTAGAAACCGGCCGTATTGCCCGTCAGGCAACAGGCGCCGTTTTATGTTCAATCGATAACACCTCAGTACTCTGTACGGTGGTTGGAGCCCGTGAAGCAAAAGCAGGCATGGACTTTTTTCCATTGGGCGTTCACTACATTGAGAAGGCTTATGCCGCAGGCAAGATTCCCGGTGGTTTTTTCAAACGTGAAGGTCGTCCCAATGAGAAAGAGACATTGACCTCGCGCTTAATCGACCGTCCTATCCGCCCACTTTTCCCTAACGGCTTTAAAAACGAAGTACAGGTTGTTTGTACCGTTATGTCGGCTGAGAAAGACATTGACCCTGATATTGCTGCAATGATTGGTACCTCCGCAGCTTTATCGATTTCAGGAATTCCATTTAATGGACCAGTAGGCGGTGCTCGTGTCGGTTATACCGAAGCGCAAGGTTATCTATTAAACCCCACCTACAGTGAGTTGGAAGGCTCTTCATTAGATATGGTTGTGGCTGGTACTAAGGACGCTGTTTTAATGGTTGAATCTGAAGCGAGCGAACTGTCAGAGGATACTATGCTGGGTGGTGTATTATTTGCCCATCAAGAAATGCAAACGGTGATCAGCGTAATTGAAGAACTGGCTGCTGAAGCGGGTAAGCCGCGTTGGGATTGGCAGGCTGAGGAAGAGGATGTTGCGCTAAAAGAGGCTCTTAAGAGTGCTGTTGGCGCGGATCTGGATGCGGCTTATCAAGTGGTCGACAAACAGGAGCGCGTTAGCTCTGTGAACGCGCTTCGTGAGCGTGCCACTGAAGCGTTGGCCAGCGAAGACGGTCACTCCGAAGAAGACATCAAAGATGCCTTTAAAAAGCTCGAGAAAAATATCGTTCGTGGCCGAATTATTCGTGGTGAGCCACGAATTGATGGGCGAGATACCAAAAAAGTCCGTGCTATCAATGTAGAGGTAGGTATCCTCGATAAGGTGCATGGTTCTTCATTGTTTACCCGAGGTGAAACACAGGCAATTGTCGCCGCTACTCTGGGTTCAACCCGTGACGCACAGATGATTGATGCACTAGAGGGGCGCAAAGACGATCCCTTTATGTTGCACTACAACTTTCCTCCCTACTCGGTAGGTGAATGTGGTCGTCTCGGTTTTACCAGTCGGCGTGAGGTCGGTCATGGTCGTTTAGCTCGCCGCGGTATTAATGCTGTGCTGCCTTCTCAGGATGATTTTCCCTACGCCATGCGCGTAGTATCAGAAATTACCGAGTCTAATGGTTCCAGTTCAATGGCTTCGGTCTGTGGCTCAAGTCTGGCCTTGATGGATGCCGGTGTTCCGCTTAAAGCACCTGTTGCCGGTATTGCCATGGGTCTGGTTAAAGAGGATGAGGGCTACGCGGTATTGACTGATATCCTTGGTGATGAAGATCACCTCGGTGATATGGACTTTAAAGTGGCGGGTACCGCCGCTGGTATCACTGCCTTGCAGATGGATATCAAAATTGAAGGAATTACTGAAGAGATTATGGAAATCGCTCTAGAACAGGCACTAGAAGCGCGTCTGCATATTCTTGGCGAGATGAATAAAGTGATTGCTAAAGGCCGTGATGAGGTTGCAGAATCTGCGCCGCGCATGGGCACTATGCAAATTGACCCAGATAAGATTCGCGATGTAATTGGTAAAGGCGGTGCAACCATTCGTTCACTCTGTGAAGAGCACAATTCGACCATTGATATCACCGATGATGGCGCAGTTAAGATCTACTCAGAAGACAATGATGGGCTGCAATCGGCAATGGATGCGATCACTGCGATTGTGGCTGACCCAGAGCCTGGCACTATCTATGATGGTAAGGTTGTACGTATTGTAGACTTTGGTGCCTTTGTTAACTTTATGCCTGGTACAGATGGATTGGTACATATTAGCCAGATTGCTCAAGAGCGTGTTGCCAAAGTGACTGATTATCTTAGCGAAGGACAAGATGTGCGCGTTAAGGTATTGGAAATTGACAACCGCGGCCGAGTAAAACTGTCGATAAAGGAAGCTCAGTTGGAGGAGGGCACTGCCCCAGAAGCTCCTGCGACCTCAGAGTCGACTGAAGAACAGGCGCCAGAAGCCTAATTGGCCGTCTGACAAAAAAATCCCCGCTTGCTTTGGCAGACGGGGATTTTTTTTGCCTGCTGTAAACTTAGGAGCTGGCACTAGAACCAGATCAATATTGAGCTATTTCTAGGAAGACGCCAGCGAGAGCAACTCAGACGCATGGGAAAGCGTTTGATCGGTTACTTGCGCACCGCCCAGCATGCGGGCTAGTTCATCCACACGCTGTTGCCGATCCAAGGCCACCATAAGTGATTCAGCGCTATTAGCCTCGACAATCTTACTGGCGCGATAATGATGGTGGGCATGCGCCGCTACCTGAGGTTGGTGGGTTACACTGATAACCTGGCCACGATCACCCAATGTTTTGAGTAGTTGTCCAACAATATCGGCGGTGCTGCCGCCAATACCAACATCCACTTCATCAAATACCAGTGTGGGGATTTCAGAATGACTGGCAGCCACCACCTGAATAGCCAAGCTAACGCGGGATAGTTCACCGCCAGAGGCAATCTTGGCCAGTGGCTTATGCGGTTGACCAGGGTTGGTGGCAATCACAAATTCTATTTCTTCTAAGCCATTGGCACGGTACTCGCCTGTAGCGATGGGGTTGAGTTGCACTATTAATTCTGCCCCTTCCATGCTAAGTTTTTGCAACTGTTGATTGATCTCAGCGGCCATGGCTTGTGACCCTTGTTCACGGACAGCGCTCAATTTCTGGGCAGAGGCTTGATACACCGATGCTAGCTGATTTGATTGCTGTTGCAAGGCTTCAATACTCTCGCCGCCATCTTGTAAACTTTGTAGTTCGGACTCCAAAATGGTGAGTGTTTCAGCCAGTTGGTCGGCATTGACTCGATGCTTACGGGCTAGCTGAAAAATCACTGCTAACTGCTCCTCCACTTGCTGCAGTCTTTGGGGGTCAGCCTCGAAACGATCAATATGACTCTCAATTTCACGTGTCGCCTCTTCAATCTGTATTAAACCGCTCTGCAATAGATCCTCAGCATTCGTCAGTGCTTGCGGTTTATGTTTTAAGTTTGCTAGCGTGGACAATGCACGGTTGAGACCATCTCGAACATTAAAGCCCTCATTTTGGTCGCAGATAGCTAAAACACTTTGACTCTCCTGCATGATCTGCTCGGCGTTAGCCAGAGTCTGCTGTTCAATTTCTAATGTGCTGAGTGAGCGGGGGTCAAGATCGAGCTGCTGTAGCTCATTAACCTGAAAGCTGAGCAGATCTTTGCGAGCTATAAGTTCATCAGAGCGCGTCATCAGATCGCTGAGCTTTTTGTGCGTTGCATACCATGCGCGATAATCCTCACTGACCTGATTAGCCAGATCAGTAGCAGCGCAATAATCATCTAATAATGTGCGGTGAGTCTCACGTCGCAGCAGAGATTGATGTTCATGTTGACTGTGAATATCCGTGAGCATCTCGCCCAGTTGTTGCAGTTGCTGCATAGTGCAACTTTGCCCATTGATATAGCCCCTTGAGCGTCCCTCCACGGTGTAGATGCGACGCAGAATACATTGATCATCGGTACTAAAGTCGTTGTTTTCCAGCCACTGATTGGCGTCTTTAAGACCCTGAATATCATAGGTGGCTGTGATTTCTGCGCGGTCCTTACCATGACGAATGGTGCCGGTATCAGCGCGGTCGCCCAGCGCCATGCCCAATGCATCGAGCACCAGTGATTTACCGGCACCGGTTTCCCCTGTTATGGCAGTAGTGCCACCGGAAAATTCGATTTCCAGCGTTTCCACCAGCGTATAGTTATTGATATTGATAGATAGTAGCAATGTCTTTAGTCACCAGTTATTTACCCTAGGTTTATACAGAACAGATTGCTGTTACGCAATCGCTTGAAACTCAATAGTTTGTCCCCATATCTAGAACCAGAGTAAATATAACGATCCCCAGGATCAATCCAATGAACAAAAAGTGAGGAGTTGGCGTGTCAGACGAAACCAACAATGATGAAAATACCGCAGCAAATGATGAACCACAGACATCCCCAGCCGGAGACAATGGTGAGGCCAAGCTGGATGAGGTAAATGCTGAGATCGAAGCTGAGCTTATGGATGAGATGGATGCCGAGGCAGCGGAGCAAGAGCAGCAGTCTGAAACACAACAGCTAAGGGCCGAGGTGGCAACGGCCAACGATCAGGTGCTGAGAGTGCAGGCAGAGATG